>JAMCWA010000045.1 GCA_023475165.1 Bacillota bacterium
CTTCCCAACCTGCGGGTCGGACTAAGACTCTCTCAACCACAGGTGACGGCATCGGCCGAGGGACCCCATCAGGTGGTCAATCTGGCCACGGGCGCGCTAATTGCCACCGGGCAGGCCAATCAGGTCTGGTCTTTCAGCCTTAGTCCTCAGGGGGTGGCCGTGGCCAGCCAGGGAAAAACCCTGGGGGTTTTCACTGGGCCCATTGTTGTCAGGCCTCTGGCCCCGGTAGGACAGGGTAATTTCGTCAGGGTGGACGGAGCCCGCTACCGTGGCATCCTGGAGGTCTACCGGGGAACCGATGGGTTGTTGTCGCTGGTGAATGTCCTACCCCTGGAGGAATACCTTTACGGTGTCGTACCGGCGGAGATGCCGTCGGATTGGCCCCTGGAGGCCTTGAAGGCCCAGGCTGTGGCCGCCCGGACCTATGCCCGGCAGCGGCTGGGGATCTCCCAGCCGGGGCAAGGCTTCGATATCTGCGCTACTAAATACTGTCAGGTCTACCTGGGGGTTAACGCGGAAAAACCCGCCGCCAGTCAGGCCGTCGATGCCACCAGGGGGTTGGTGCTGACTTACAACGGGCAGCTCATCTCAGCCTTCTTCCACGCTTCCGGTGGCGGTTACACGGAGAATAGCGAGAACGTCTGGGGGGAAGCCCTTCCATACCTGAGAGGGGTACCAGATTTTGACCAGGCTTCTCCTCATTTTTCCTGGACCGCCTTTTTCACGCCGCAAGAGATCCAGGACGCCTTGTCCCGGGAAGGTTACGATCTGGGCCGATTCTATAACCTGATGCCGGCAGGCCAGCCTGGGGTTTCGGGGCGGTGGACCACCTTGAAGCTAGAGGGAAGCAAGGGCGACGAAATCATGAAGGCTACCGAACTGCGCCGGGTTTTGAACTTGAAGAGCACCCTTTTTCGGATCATTCAGCAGACCGAAGGCTGGCAAGACCGGTTGAAAACCTATGTTTCCACGGATTCGGTGGTACTCCTGGGGGGTGATGGCAGGAGGGTGGCGAAACCGGTGGGTATGGTTACCGTCCTGGCTGGGGGGTCGTCCCGGCCCGTGGCTCTCGCTGATGGGAGGGGGGCGGCGGGAGTAGTTACCGCAGGAAGGGAAATGGTCCCGACGGGAATACGGCTGGAGGGACATGGTTGGGGCCATGGGGTGGGCCTATCCCAGTGGGGAGCCAGAGCCATGGCCGAAAAGGGGAATAACTTCCAGACAATCCTGAAATATTACTACCAGGGAGTCAACATTGAAGCGAAATGACGTAGGCGGCACGCCCGCTCAAGCCTGCGGCACCATGCCGCCGAAGCGAGGCCTGAGGCGGGGCGGCAACTGAAAAGGAATGGACATGCAGGTTTCCGATTTTGACTATTACCTTCCGCCGGATCTCATTGCGCAAGAACCCTTGGAGCCGCGGGATAGCTCGCGGCTCCTGGTCGTTGACCGTAAAACGGGAGCTATAAAACACGAAACTTTCCGCGGCATCCTAGGACACCTGCGGGCCGGCGATTGTCTGGTCTTTAACGACACCAGGGTACTTTTGGCTCGCCTCCTAGGACAGAAGGTGGGGGAGCGGGAACCGGGGGGCCCCCCGGCCGGGGCGCGGGTGGAGTTCCTCCTGCTGAGAGATCTGGGGCAATCCCACTGGGAGGTGCTGGTACGCCCCGGTAAACGATTGAAAAAGGGAGCCCGGGTTTCCTTTGGGGAGGGGGAGCTCCTGGCCACCGTCCTGGAGGTAGGAACGGAAGGGACCCGAGTGGTCAGGTTCGATTTCCAGGGGGACTTCCAGTCCCACCTGGAACGCCTGGGAAGGGTTCCCCTACCTCCCTACATAACCCGGGAATTAAAGGAGGGGGAACGCTACCAGACGGTCTATGCCCAAGAAGAAGGTTCGGCGGCCGCTCCCACCGCAGGCCTTCACTTTACGCCTCTGCTACTGGAAGAAATACGGGGCCGCAACGTCCAGACGGTCTTCATCACCCTCCATGTAGGCCTGGGGACCTTCCGTCCGGTCAAGGTGGAGAAGGTTGAGGAACATCGGATGCACCAGGAGTTCTATGAGGTGACGTCGGAAGAAGCTGCCAAGATCAACCGGGCCAGGGCAGCGGGTGGGAGAATCATCGGTGTCGGGACTACGGTTGCCCGTACCCTGGAAAGCCTGGCCGGGGAGGATGGGACGGTACAGCCGGGGCGCGGGTGGACGGAGATCTTCATTTATCCCGGCTATCGCTTTAAGACCCTTGATGCCTTGCTTACCAATTTCCACCTGCCGAAATCAACCCTGCTAATGTTGGTGGCGGCCTTCGCCGGGACTGATCTCGTCCGGGAAGCCTACCAGGAGGCGATTGACCGGCGCTATCGTTTTTTCAGTTTCGGCGATGCCATGCTGATCTTTTAGGTCCCAGTGCCGCCTTTGGCGGCGCCATAAAGTAATGAAACAGCAGCGGGGCGACGGGCGGGCGATGGCGGACGGAGGGCTTTCATCGAGCCGGGCACCGCCTCCGGCGAAGCGGGGCCCGAGAAGCCAGACGGCGGCACGGATGCCGCCCGGCGCAAACGGCGCGGCGTTGGGTATCTTTCCGCGTTGAAGTCTTAGCTTGAAGACGCGCCCAGAGTCTGGGGGAGAAACTCCCCCGGACTCTGGGGGGTGCTCAGCCACCGAAGGTGGCGCCGAAGGGGGGTGAAATCCCCCTAGCGGAGGGGCGAGTGCCTTACTTCTTAAGACTTGCGCCTAAGATATTTGGCAAAACGGCGCTCGCCCCCCAGGGACGGCGAGTTAGCGCGGTGCCGGTCGGGGGACTGAAGCTTTACCGCGATGCGGTCGGCGTAAGTGACCGAAAGCGAGGACAGCAAGCCCGCGCAGCGCCCTGGAAGTAGCTGGTCTGTTTCAGGGTAGGTGGTGAAGACTTGTCTATCAGGTTTAACCTGGTTAAGTCCGACGCGACCAGTTGGGCGCGTCTTGGTCTCTTAGAGACCGCTCACGGTACCGTTGAGACGCCGGTTTTCATGCCGGTGGGCACCCAGGCCACCGTTAAGGCCCTGGCCCCGGAGGAACTACAAGAGATCGGTGTGGCCATCCTCCTCTCCAATACCTATCACCTCTATCTGCGTCCCGGTCCCGAGATCGTAGGGGAAGCGGGGGGGCTGCATCCCTTCATGCATTGGGAGCGCAGCATTTTGACCGACAGCGGTGGTTACCAGGTCTTCAGCCTATCTCCCTTACGTACCATCAGCGAGGAGGGGGTGGAGTTCCGCTCCCACCTAGACGGCTCCCGGCATTTCTTCAGCCCGGAAAAGGTGATGGAGATCGAGCAGACCCTGGGTTCCGATATCGCCATGGCCTTGGATGAATGCCCTCCTTATCCGGCCGATTACCAATACATCCGGGAATCGGGGGAACGGACCCTCCGCTGGGCCAAACGGTGCCAGGCCGCCCATCATTCTGAGGGCCAGGCCGTCTTTGGGATCGTCCAGGGGGGAGTCTACCGGGACCTGCGCGAGCATAGCGCCCGTTCTCTGGCGGAGATGGGTTTTCCTGGGTATGGCATCGGCGGACTCAGCGTGGGGGAGCCCAAGCCCGTCATGTATGAAATGCTGGAGTACGTCATCCCCATTTTGCCGGTCGACCGTCCCCGTTACCTGATGGGGGTGGGGGCACCGGAGGATCTGATCGAGGGGGTGGCGCGCGGGGTGGACATGTTCGACTGCGTCCTTCCCACGCGGCTGGCCCGGCACGGATCGGCCCTGGTCCCCTGGGGTCGCCTGAACCTTCGCAATCTGCAATACGCGCGGGATTTTCGTCCCCTTGATCAGGCTTGCAGCTGTTACACCTGCCGTCACTACAGCCGGGCCTATCTGCGCCACCTGGTCAAAGCCGACGAGCTGCTGGCGCACCGTCTCCTCAGCATTCACAACGTCTATTACCTGGTCCGGCTTACTCGCAGGCTCCTGGATAGGT
>JAMCWA010000048.1 GCA_023475165.1 Bacillota bacterium
GATAAGGTCAGATACTTTCGCGAAAGGGTGCGACGTTGCGCGCCGTGGTGGTGACTCATGTGGCAGGGAGAGGGAGGAAAAGGCATCTCTTGACAGAGGAGGGCTTTTCTGACCTCCCTGGCGGGCGTCGGCCTGGAGCGATTAAAGGGTGAGAAAACTTGCTGGATGTTAACTTCTTTGACTCCATCAGGATCGGCCTAGCTTCCCCGGAACAGGTCCGGGAATGGTCACGCGGAGAGGTCAAAAAACCCGAGACCATCAACTATCGTACCCTGAAACCGGAACGCGACGGCCTCTTTTGCGAGCGCATCTTCGGCCCGACCAAGGACTGGGAGTGCCATTGCGGCAAATACAAGCGGGTACGCTACAAGGGCGTCGTCTGCGATCGCTGCGGGGTGGAAGTCACTCGTGCTAAGGTCCGGCGAGAGCGGATGGGGCACATCGAACTGGCCGCCCCGGTCTCCCACATCTGGTACTTCAAGGGCATTCCCAGCCGGATGGGACTCCTCCTGGACATGTCGCCCCGCGCCCTGGAGAAGGTTCTCTACTTCGCCAACTACATCGTCATCGATCCGGGTACGGCCCCGCTCATGGAGAAGCAACTCCTCACGGAGAACGAGTACCGGGAGGCGCGGGATAAGTACGGGTCTTCCTTCAAGGCGGCCATGGGGGCCGAGGCCATCAAGACCCTGCTGGAGCAAATCGACCTGGAGGCATTGGCCGGAGAACTCAAGACCGAGCTTGGGCAGGTCAGCGGCCAACGCAAGGTCAGGGCCCTCCGCCGCCTGGAGGTGGTGGAGGCCTTCCGCAAGTCCGGTAACCGCCCAGAATGGATGATCCTGGACGTCATCCCGGTAATTCCCCCGGAGCTTCGCCCCATGGTCCAGCTCGACGGGGGCCGTTTCGCCACCTCGGACCTGAACGATCTTTACCGGCGGGTCATCAATCGCAACAACCGTCTAAAGCGGCTCCTGGACCTGGGCGCTCCCGACATCATCGTCCGGAACGAAAAGCGCATGCTCCAGGAGGCCGTGGATGCCCTCATCGACAACGGACGCCGGGGCCGGGCCGTGACGGGACCGGGGAATCGACCTCTAAAATCCCTGAGCGACATGCTCAAAGGTAAACAGGGACGTTTCCGGCAAAACCTCCTCGGTAAACGGGTGGACTATTCGGGACGTTCCGTGATCGTGGTCGGCCCCAAGCTTAATCTTCACCAGTGCGGTCTCCCCAAAGAGATGGCCTTGGAGCTCTTTAAGCCCTTCGTAATGAAGAAATTGGTCAAGGACGGCATCGCCCATAATATCAAGAGCGCCAAACGCATGGTGGAGCGGGTCAAGGGCGAGGTCTGGGATATCCTGGAGGAGATCATCAAGGAGCATCCCGTCCTTTTGAACCGGGCTCCCACCCTGCACCGTTTGGGTATTCAGGCCTTTGAACCCGTTTTGGTGGAAGGCCGAGCTATCCAGATTCACCCACTGGTTTGTACGGCCTACAATGCCGACTTTGACGGCGACCAGATGGCCGTCCACGTTCCTCTCTCGGCCGAGGCGCAGGCTGAGGCCAGGATCCTGATGTTATCGACCCACAACATGCTCAACCCCAAGGACGGCCGGCCGGTGGTCACTCCGACCCAGGACATGGTACTGGGCTGCTTCTTCTTGACCCTGGAAAGGGCCGGGGATAAGGGGGAGGGAATGGTCTTCCAGGACCCGGAAGAGGCTATAATGGCTTACCAGACTAGAGCGGTAAGCCTTCACGCCCGGGTTCAGGTCCGCACCAATGGCCAGCGGGTCCAGACCACAGTGGGACGTATCTTATTTAACCAACGGTTGCCGGAAGAAATGCGTTTCATCAATCGGGTCGTAGACCGGAAGGCCCTGGGCAATCTCGTCGCCCAATGCTACCGCCAGTTTGGCATGTCCACCACTGCTCGCGTTCTGGACGGGATCAAGGAACTGGGTTTCACCTTCGCCACCCGGGCCGGCACCACCATTGGGGTGACGGATATTGAGATTCCCAAAGAGAAGCCGGCTATCTTAAAGACGGCGGAAGATCGAGTCGAGCAGATCGAAAACCAGTATAAACGGGGACTGATTACTTGGGACGAGAGGTACCAGCGCATTATCGAGGTGTGGAATGGGGCCAAGGACACGGTGACCACCGCTCTGATGGATTCCCTGGATCGGTTTAACCCCGTTTACATGATGGCCACCTCGGGGGCGCGCGGTAACGTCGGTCAGTTGACCCAGTTGGCCGGGATGCGCGGGATGATGGCCGACCCGTCGGGTCGGATCATCGAATTACCGGTGAAGGCCAATTTCCGCGAAGGCCTCTCCGTGCTGGAGTACTTCACTTCGACCCATGGTGCCCGCAAGGGGTTGGCCGACACGGCGCTACGGACAGCGGACTCTGGCTATCTGACCCGACGTCTGGTGGATGTGGCGCAAGACGTTATCGTCCGTGAGGATGACTGCGGTACTGGAACGGGTATCATCGTTACCGAGGTGCGGGACGGAAATGAGGTCATCGAAAGCCTGGCGGATCGCATCATTGGACGCTATGCCCTGAATCCGGTGGCCGATCCCCAGACGGGCGAGGTCTTTGTGGAGCAGGATGAGGAGATTACGGAGGAGATCGCCGAAAAGATCATCGCCGCGGGGATTACTGAGGTCGCCATCCGGTCCGTACTGACCTGCCGGACCCGCTACGGCGTCTGTGCCAAGTGTTATGGTCGTAATTTGGCCACGGGCACCGCGGTGGATGTGGGCGAAGCGGTTGGGATCATCGCCGCTCAATCCATCGGGGAGCCGGGGACCCAGTTGACCATGCGTACCTTCCATACCGGCGGTGTGGCCGGCGATGATATCACCCAGGGTCTCCCCAGGGTAGAGGAGCTCTTTGAAGCCCGTAAACCCAAGGGGCAGGCCATCATCTCCGAGGTGGAGGGGACCACCCGGATCACCGAGGGCCGCAATCGCCGGGAGATTGAGATCACCGCCGATACTGGCGAGGTGACCACCTATGCCATCCCTTACGGAGCCAGGTTGAAGGTCAAGGATGGCCAGTATGTGGAAGCCGGTGACGAATTGACGGAAGGCTCCATTAATCCCCACGACTTACTCAGGGTCAAGGGGGTGGTGGACGTTCAGATGTACCTTCTCCATGAGGTCCAAAGGGTCTACCGCCTGCAGGGTGTCGATATTAATGACAAGCACATCGAGATCATGGTGCGCCAGATGATGCGTAAGGTCAAGGTTGATGACCCCGGTGACACCGATCTTCTCCCGGGCGGGTTGGTGGATATCTTTGAGTTCGAGGCGGAAAACGAGCGGGTCATTGCTGAGGGCGGCCAACCGGCCGTGGCTAAAGCCGTCCTCCTGGGGATTACCAAGGCTTCTTTGGCCACCGATTCCTTCCTGTCGGCGGCTTCCTTCCAGGAAACGACGCGGGTTTTGACCGAGGCGGCCATCAAGGGGCGGAGCGATCCCCTCCTGGGCCTGAAAGAAAACGTCATTATCGGAAAACTGATCCCGGCCGGAACGGGAATGTCCCGCTATCGCAACATCAAGGTCTTGACCGAGGATGAGGCCGAGGCTGCCGTCGAGTAGATCGCCATGCTGCCTGGGCGGCACCAGAAAGGATAAAAATGTTGCTTCAGCGGGCCTGGGTCGCTGCCGTGCGAGCCCATTTTGACCGAGCCCGGCACCGCTCCCGGCGAAACCAGGCCCGCTCCAATTTTCTCGTTGACAGTGAGAAACCCTGGTGATAAAATATCATAGTGTCTGGCAAAAATAGCACGGGGAGTTTTTTCATGTCCTGCGACCAATTAAAGATGGCCAAAAAAAGAAGTGTCGGAACAAAACAAACGCTCAAGGCCATCCTGAAAGGTGAGGCCAAG
>JAMCWA010000092.1 GCA_023475165.1 Bacillota bacterium
GCCGGCCGGGTCCCCAGGGACTATCCCAGGAAGGCTCGCCGGGTTTGGCCTTCTTCCAGAGGGCAAAATCCAGCGGGTCTCGCTTGTCCGCCCCCGGTTCCACCCGCGCCCCCACCATTAACTCCTCCGGGGTGCGCCCGGAGAGCTTGCCGTACTCCGGAAAGGTCTTGACGCTGAAGTAGACGTTTCCCTCGGCGGCATAGGCATGACCCTTCTCCACCAGCCTCTGAATCAGGGCGATGATCTGGGGAATATGCTCGCTCACCCGCGGGTAGACCTGGCCTGGTTCGACCCCGAGGGCCCGCAGGTGGGCGAGGTACTCCTCGGAATAACGGCGGGCCAGCTCCAGGGCCGGTTCACCCAGGGTCTGAGCCCGGTTGATGATCTTATCGTCGACATCGGTGAAATTCTGGATGAAACGAACATCGTAGCCACGGGAGCGGAAAAACCGCCTTACCACATCCCAGAAGATGCTGGGCCGGGCATGGCCGAGGTGATCCTCATCATAGGGAGTAACCCCGCAAACATAGATTCCCACCTTTCCTGGTTCGCGCGGTACGAAATCCTCCTTTTCCCCGGATAGTGTATTGTAGACACTGATCGACATCTTCATCCCTCCCGGGTCGCTCATGGTGCCTCCAGGACCTCTCAGGCGCTATCCCTGGCCTCCCCACTTTCCAGGAAGGCCAGCCTCTCTTCCAGCTGACCAATTCTCTGGGCGAGAACGAGCAAGGCCTCGTTGACTGGGTCGGGCAGGTTGCCATGTTCCAACGCCGACTCGACTCTTTGGCCGTTCTGGGCCACAATCCGGCCCGGGACGCCTACCACCGTGCACCCGGGAGGAACTGGCTTTATTACCACCGCTCCCGCCCCAACCCTGGCCCCGTTCCCTACAGTGATGGCCCCCAGAACCTTCGCCCCCACCCCCAGGACCACATCGTTACCGATAGTGGGGTGCCTTTTCCCCTTTTCTTTCCCGGTCCCCCCAAGGGTGACTCCCTGATAGATGGTCACGTTATCCCCGACTTCGGCGGTCTCACCGATGACTACCCCCAGGCCGTGGTCAATGAAGACGCCCCGGCCCAGCCGGGCTCCGGGATGGATCTCGATCCCCGTGAAAAACCGACCCAGATGCGAGAGAATTCTGGCCAGCAAGAACCACTGGCGCTGGTAACAAAAATGAGCCAGACGGTGCCAAAGGATGGCGTGCAGGCCGGGATAACAGAGAAGCACCTCTAGGAGGCTCTTGGCCGCCGGATCCCGTTCAAAAACGGCTCTGACCTCCCGTCTTATGGTACTGAGCATACATTTCCCTCCTTCGCCAGCTCTTGAGACTGAAAAGCCTCTTTTGCACTTTCTTAACGTACCCGGGGCCGAGCGTTGCTGACAGTGAAAAGGTTTAACGGCAAGGCACGATCCGGCTTTCTTAAGGGCTCCCGGCCAAATTAAAAAAACCTCCCTCTCTGCAGAGACGGAGGTTTCCGTGGTTCCACTCTGTTTGAGCCCGGGATTTCCAAAAGTCCAGGCTCCTCTCAACAGGCACGCCCAGTAGATTGAACCCCCGCCCAGAGGGCCAAGTACCGTTGATGCCCCGGCCGGATAACGGTGGCGGCCGGCGATAGCCTACTCAAATACCACCCGTGGTCGGGCTTTTCGCATGCCGGTATTCTTTCGGTTCGCTGCTCCAGGGTGCATTTCAGCCCTTCTTTGGCCCTGGGGTCGGTTTCAGCCAGGCCGGCCCCTCTCTGTCCCCTGGTCAAAAAAAGCGCTTACTCTCCCTTTCCTTGCTTTGGTCCGGATGGAGTTATTTAATATTATAATTGCTGGACAAAGGAAAAGTCAAGGCGCAAAGCCTCGCCGGTGGTGTCTGGCCGGCGATAATCTTTTGCCTTGATGGCGTAGCTTTTAGTCTTCACAGCTCTTATTCGGGGCTGGAAAGGATTTTTGAGCTAATTGCCGCTAATGTGGAGCAAACTAAACCCAAGGGAGAAAACCGGTATCAGGAGCTATCGCGCCAGATGGAAGCCTTGGCTGGATAACCTGGCAGGAGTTTGGGATCAAACAAAAATGGAGCTCGAAAAGCTTCTCTTCCTCGGAACTAGGGTGGGATGAAAGCCCCATAAAGCGCGGCCTCAATGGACAGTCACCCGGCGCGGAATCCATTCATTGCGGAGCTGAATCGACTGGAGAAGTCCATCCTGTTGCAGGATATCCTCGGGTCGTCCCCGGGCCAGAATTCGCCCTTCACTCATGACGTAAATCGTGTCGGCCAACTGCGGGACCAGCTCCAATTCGTGGGTGGCCATTACAATGGCTGACCCGTGCATGCGATTGTATTCTGAAAGGATCTGGGTGATCTCGACGCGGGCAGCCGGATCAAGGCCGGCATAAGGTTCATCCAATATCAGCAATTCCGGTTCAGTTACCAAGGCACCGGCCAGGGCTACCTTCTTCCTTTCGCCGCCGCTGAGATAATGGGGGATTCTGTCGGCAAGATGGGCAATGCCCATGCTTTGCAAAACGGCCAGGACCCTCTTCTCCACTTCCGACCGCGGCCAGCCCAAGCTTCTTAGAGCGATGGCTACATCATCGCGTACCGTCGGCCCAATGATCTGTTCGTCGACATTCTGCAAGACAACCCCCAACCGCCGGACCAAGCGCCGCAAGTTTTGCGCCGGGTTCAAACCAAAAACCCGCACCTCTCCCTGAACCGGAGTTAAAAGACCGATTAGGTGCCAAAGCAAGGTGGTTTTGCCGGAACCGTTGGGACCTACAATAACGGCCTTCTCTCCCGGCCTCAGAACAAAGCTGAGCCCACAAATCTCCACCCTGGTCTGATCAGGATAGAGGTGGGTCAGGCAATCAACCCGGGCGATTTCTCTTACCTGAATCTCTTCCGGGTCAATCCCTTCGGTTCCGATCTCTTTTGCCCGACTCTTCTCCATAGCCCGACGACCCTTCTGGCGTCTCGCCACTACGCTTCATCCTATTTTTTATCTCTTCAGTCTCTCGCCTTCAGCCAAACGAGAGGAAGGTTAGTACCGCCAGAACCAGCGAAAAACCCCAAAGCCAGTAGTCTTCGCCGTGCCACCCCTGATCGGAAGTGCGGAGGAAACTACCAGCTTCATAACCGCGTAAAACCATAATCTTCTCCAACCGCCCAGCCATGTCCACTGCTCGCAGCGCCGTTAGGCCCAAAGCAGATACGATGGCCCGGGGATCACGGTCCGCTCCCTTCAATCTCAAGGCTACAAGGGCCTTCTCCCACCCCTCCAACAAGAGAAAGATAGAGCGATAGGTCAAAAAGAGTCCGTCGATGACGGTAGGCGGTAATAACCGGCGCAGGAGATAGAAAATCTCGGTATACGGCGTCGTCGCCAAAAAGAGTAAGACGGTCAGGGAACTGGCCAGGGCCCGCAGGAGGACGATCCATCTCCACTCCGGTTGGCTGAAGGCCAGGCCGAAAAGGAGGGCAAGAAAAGCCGGATAAAGGGACAGGGACAAAAACCGCCGCCAGGGGAGACCTTCCAAAAAGCTCAACCCCAATACGCCCAGGCCGACCAAACCGAGATAAAGGGGATGGCGATTGACGATGGCTCCCGCCAGGGTAACCAAAACAAAGGCGGCTTTGCTCTTGGCGTTAGCCCGGTGCAGTGGTCCCGTTCCGCTATAGGCCAAATTATCGATGTAAGCCAGGTCCAAGGTGTTACTCCCTCACTGCCGGGCAAGTTTTTTCAAACAGTGGCCCCCGCCGACCCGCGTTAGCTCTTACTCTCTTGCTCAAAGAGGTTGGGGCGCAGCCGGTAAAGATATAGCGCCAGCAAAAAGACAAAGACACTTTCAATCAACCCCCCGGCGGTGGCCACCGGAAGGGTGAGGGCCAAGAAGCGGACCATGGAGATTTGAGGAACTGCCTCCACCGTTTCCGCCACCTCGTGTTCGTGACCGTGGTGCAAAAAGAGAGCGGGGTTGACCTGCGATCCCCAGATGATCCCGATTACCAAAAGGGTAGAAACAGCGATGCCCACCGCCGTGGTGACGGCCACCGCCCACGGTACGGGCAGCTTCTTTTTCAAAAGGCGGTAAAGATACGAAGCTAGAACCGTCTGGCCGGCCATGGTCAAGGTGTTCAGACCGATCACCGTGACGCCCCCGTGTCCGAGGAGGGCCAGCATGAAGGTCACCAGAAAAACGGCGATAAACCCGAGTTCGCTCCCCAGAAGAATACCAGCCAGGCTGGCTAAACTGAGGTGATAAGGAATAATCCCCAGAGGCACCGACATCACTAATAGCAAGAAGGCGCTGACCACACCGAGGAGGGCGATGGACTGGCCCTGCCGTTTGACCCGGTTGGCAACGAGATACAAAAAGAAGATCGTGACAATTAAGCCGCTTATGATCCAGGCTGGCGGCAAAACGCCGTCAGGAACATGTAAGTGCGACATTTTCGGCGGTCCAAAAGGCGGACCTTCCTCCTTTCCTCTGCCTTCGTCGAATTCATTTTTCCACTCAGTTGGCAAAAATATGACACGTCATCCTCAAGAATCAAACTTCACAGCGCGCTCTCTTTCAGAACCGTCAAACAATCGTTCCAATTCACGGAAAATTTCGCGTAGTCTCTGGCGGGTTCTTTGAAAATCGCGATAACGTTCGACCAGCAATTGGACTTCTTCCAGCTTTTCCTCGCGAACGTAGGTTAAGCGTGTCCGGCCCCCGAAGCGCCGCGAAAGGTACCAGAACGGACCGTGCTTCTCCCCCTGCTGACAACGGCAATTGGCCCGTCCGCAAGTTGTATAGCGTTTGATGAGTGAACCCGGCACAAAGGGACCTAACTGCAGCAAGCGGCTCTCCAACTCAGACCGCTCCTTTTGCAGGCACCCAACTTCTTCTAATGGATCCACCCGCGTCCCCCGCTTTTCTTATCAGTCTGTTTTCAACTTTACTGTTAACGCCGGTTGCTGTCAAGTCGTGCCTAACTTAGAAAAGGTGGAAAAAACCGGTCCCGCAGGACCGGTCTCACCTAGACGCGCACGTTCTTGAGCTCACCGCTAGCCGCGCGATATTTGGCCCATTCTTAAGAACTGCTGCCACTCCGTGACGGCAGTGGCTCTTCGCGCCAGGGGTAAGCTTTGGCCGCCGCCCGAGCTTGAGCCGGGGCAGCAGGAAGCGCTTGCAGGACGGGGAGGTATTCCATAGCCAGGCTGTAGCCTAAGATGGCCAGGGCTACCAGGCCAATGGTCACGCTGAACTCCGAAAGGCTGGGCACATAAATATCACCCTTGGTCCTGATGAGTCCAGTAACCGCCACGTTGGCCCGGTTCAAAATCACCCCGAGGACGACCAGAGCGTTGGCGGTGACCAGTTGCCCTGTGTTCTGCTTGGTCGTCGGCCAGAAGAACAGGAACAACGGTACAATGACTCCGGCGGTCAATTCCAGATAGAAGGCGACGCTCTCCAGGCTCGGCACGAGGGCCAAGGCCAGGCTTCCCCGTTGCCAAAGATCAAAGCAGCGCACCCCCAGGTAAAGGGCCAGCACCCAGCGTGTAAAGCGGCTCAGGCGTCCCAGGAGGGTGAGCTCGAAAGGCCGGCGCAAGCTGCGGGCGCAAAGATAACTTTCCACCGTAACCATGGCCGGCCCGACCGCCAAGGCCGTCAGCAGGAAAAACCAGGGTAAGAGGGGGGTATACCACAGGTGATGCAACCAATAGGGCATCAGGACAAAGAGGGTTCCCAGCGACGACTGGTGCATGGTCGAAAGGACGATCCCGAGGATGGCCAAGGGAATTATGGCCCGGTGCATTTTTTCCGCCCAGGCCCTCTTCCCTAAACCCTCCAGCAGGATGGGGCTGAATTCGAGAAAAAGGACCGTCGTGTACATGGACACGCAGATGGAAAGCTCAAACATGGCCGAATGCTCTTGCCAAAAGACGAGGGGATGCCAAATGACCAGGGGGCGCCCCAAATCGCACAGCAGTCCGAAGACGACCATGAGGTACCCCAAAAAAGCCGTTAGCACAGCCGGTTTGACCAAAGGCCGGAATTGTTTCAGGTTGAAAATATAATAGGTTCCCGCCAGCACAAAACCGCCGGCCGCCAGGGCCACCCCGGCCATGACATCGAAAGCAATCCACAAGCCCCAAGGAAAGCGGTCGGTTAAAGCGGTGCAGGAACCCAGGCCGAAGGCAAAGCGATAAACCATGCTGAAAACCCCTTGGGCCACCAGGATCAGGAGGATCATCCTCCCGCGGGAAATCGGCCAGCGCAACTTCTTCACTCCCTTTCCTCCTCGTTCTTCTCCTCGTCGGCGCCTGTCTGTTGGCCAGGGTGAAGGCGGTTGGTATAAAGGGCCACGCCCGCCATAGCCGCGGCCACCGTCGTCGCCATGACCGGAACCTTATTCAAGACATTCCAGGTGAGCGGCGGCAGGGGCTCCTCACCCATGTGAACGGGGAACCCTAGATCGGCAAAGGGGACGTCCGAGAGGTAAAGGACGGACGTTCCTCCAACCTGCCGGAGGCCGAAAATCTCCTGGACGTATTTGCCGCTCTGCAGACGCTTGGACGCTTCGGCCAGGAGTTCCGAGCGTTTCCCGAAGATCACCGCCTGCACCGGGCAGGCTTCAACACAGGCCGGTCTTGCGCCCTGCTCTAATCTTGACCAACAAAGCTGGCATTTCCGAACCTGCGGATAGGTGCTATCCCATTCGTAAGTGGGAACTCCAAAGGGACAGGCCATTTGACAGTAACGGCAGCCGATGCAGCGACTGGCATCATAGGTCACCGGCCCTCGTTCGGATTTCCGCAGCGCCCCTACGGGGCAGGCCGAGACGCAGGCCGGATCCAGGCAATGCAGGCACTGGGTTTTTACGAAAGAGTAAGCGGTTCTGCCGTCCCGTTTGAGTTTTACCCGTCGGACATAACTCAGGTTCTTGCTGGACAGACCTTTCAACAGCCGAATGTCACTCAGTTCCAGAACCTTTCCCGTGTGGTCGGGGTTGGCAGCACTGCAGGCCGCCACGCACCGGGAACAGCCCATACACCGGGAAATGTCAATGAGCAAACCCCAGTCGTCATCCGCACCCTTTTTTTCGTCTCGCGCCTCAACGGCGGCCAGATCGCCAGCCAGTTCCGCCACGGCAGCGGCTAAAAACCCAACGACTCCTTTTTTGATGAGGTCACGTCGGGTCAATTTCATCGCTTTTTCCCTCCTCGACCATTGGTGCCGCAACGTTCCCCCAGGCCTCTATCCCTCGTCCCCCTGGACAATGGGGTAGTCCCCAATCCCTTCCCGGCCGGGTTCTCCTCCCCGGGTCGGCACTGCTTCCTCGCGGCGAATTGCCTCGAATTTATAACCCGCTCCGCGCAAGGTTTGAATCCGTCGCTCAGTTGAATCACCGTCGATCTTCCGGCGCAATCGGCTGATCAAGACGGTGATACAGTCGTAGTCGTTCTCGCAGTCGTTTCCGTAGAGGTGTTGGAAGAGTTCCGAGCGGGTATAGACCACCCCAGGATGAGAGGCTAAGAGCCAGAGGAGTTTGAATTCCTTCAAGCTCAGCGGGACTTGGCGTCCGCCGACCGTGGTTTGGAAGCGACGCCCGTTCATCTCGAGGTCTCCCACACAGAGGATGCTCTCGGTCCAGGGTTGCCGCCATCTCGCCTCTGGGACCACGCGACTCAGAATGGCACGTACTCGCAGGACCATTTCCGTTACCGAGAGGGGCTTGGGCAGGTAATCGTCGGCCCCCAGGCGAAAAGCGTAAATGCGGCTGGCTTCGTCCCCCTGTCCGCCGATGATGATGGTCGGCAGGTTGGAGACCTTTTTTATCCTCTGGCAAATTTCATAGCCGTCCAACCCTGGTAGTAGAGCATCTACCAAAACCAGATCGAACCCGCGCCTGGTCACAAGTTCCAAAGCCTCTCGTCCGTTAGAGGTAGTTACGACTTCGTAATCAAGCTCGTTAAGCCTTTCACTAATTACTCCGCGATGATTGGCGCTTCCATCGGCTACAAGGATCTTCAACTTGTGCACTGCTCAGGAACGCGCCTCCTTTCACAAGTCCAGCCGAACCAAATTTGTGTCCAGTCAGAGAAGGCCAAGCCAGCCCAATACCGGGACAGCTAGGATACCCAAAGCCACTGCCGCCTGGCCAACGGTCAAGAGAACAAAGCTGCCGATGGCCAACCAGATCAGGATCCTTCCGCCCGGCAGGGCTTTGATCGGCTTTACGCGGGGCACCAAGTAGAGACTGCTCTTCCGGCTCCCTCGAAAGATATCCTGCGTTTTCGGAGTTGCTCTTTGCGCCGCCGGGTTCACGATCAGAGCCAGGTTCCTTCGGAACATGTTTCTCACCCCCTTTCCCTTTCATTCCAATGCAATAATAATGAAAGGTTATCGCTGGCAGCTTTCAAAAGTCTTGCGCCTTTGCCCGATTTTCCTTTCAGAATGGTTACAAAGCTGACCGCCAGATAACAAAAAAGCCTGGTCGTTCAGACCAGGCCGGAGAGCCGATGAGCCAAAGGGACCAGCTTAAGACCGCAACGTTTCTCACGAAGACCCTTTTCCATGGGAGACAGAGCGCGGGATGCCTTCAGACCTTAACGCCCCTCCCCACGCGCCGAAGTTCCGCTTGCGGCGGTCACGAGCGGCCGGTACAGGAAGTTGGAGGTTTATAGCGATGAAGCCTTGGCGGCGAGCGGCCAACGAGGAAAAGAGCGGTCCGCCTTGGCAGAGCTTCCCTAACCAGGGAAGCCTGTTGCGAACAGACCTGTCGACGGGGAGAAGAGACACTTTGCCTTGGCAGAGCCGCAATAGAAATGCCCCCAAGACCATGGGGAGGTTCAAGCCCAGGCCTGGCTCAGCTACCCTTCTGGATCGAGCTTATAGCCCACCCCCCAGACCGTCTTCAAATAGGCTGGGCGGGCCGGGTCGGCCTCGATCTTTTCTCGTAACCGGCTCATCAGGGAGGTAATGTTTTTCCGTTCGTCGCCGCCAGCTTCCTCGCCCAAAACGGCCAGGATCTGTTCCCGGGTGAAAACCATCCCTGGGTGAGCCGCCAAATGAAAAAGGACCTCAAACTCTCGCGCCGTCAAATAGACGGATTGCCCGCGGATCGTTACCAACCTTTTCCCTGGATCGATAAAAATATCTCCCACCACCAACGGCCCTCTTTTACGCTCAGGCTGGCCCTCCTGTTTCTGCCAACGCCTCAGGATGGCTCGTACGCGCCAGACCAGTTCCGATGGGCTGAAGGGCTTGGTCAGATAGTCGTCCACACCCATTCGAAACCCCACCACTTTATCCAGTTCATCCCCCCGCGCCGAAAGGATGACGATGGGAACGGTGGAATGGTCTTTAATCCGCCGGCAGACCTCATAACCGTCCACCTTCGGCAGCATCAAGTCCAGGATGATCAAGTCCAGGGGTTGGCTGGCCTCTAAACGCAACGCCTCCTCACCGTCTGCCGCCAGAAAAACTTCAAAACCTTCGGCGACTAACCGGTCTTTGAGCACGGCGAGGATCACCGGTTCATCGTCGACGATCAAGATGCGCGGCACCAAGGTCATTCGCCTCCTTACCGGCGTTGTGGTGGCGCTGCTGGACCCCCCAGGGGGAGGGTAAAGTAAAAAGTGCTGCCTTCCCCGGGCTTACTCTGCACCCAAATGCGGCCCCCGTGTCTGGCCAAGAGGCCGCGGGCCAGGCTCAAGCCAAGGCCAGTACCGCGAAACTCCCGGGTAGATAGCATTTGAAGTTGGCGAAAAGCCTCAAAAATCGCCTCCTGATCTTCCGGGCGAATCCCGATACCAGTGTCACTCACGCTCACCAGAAATTCTTGCTCACCTGGGTTCAGTCGGGCCTTGACCTCCACCCGTCCACCGTTCGGGGTGAACTTGATGGCATTGCTGAGTAGGTTAGAAAGGACCTGTTCGATCTTCTCCCGGTCGCCCAAAGCGGTTGGGAGGTCCGCCTGGCTTAAGGCCGCGAGGGCAATTTCCTTTTTGGCGGCTAGCGGTTGAAGGCGTTCTACCGTCGTGTCCACGGCTTCCGCCAGATCAAAGGTACTGATCTTCAGTTCCATCCGGCCAGACTCCAACTTGGCCAGGTCCAGAATGTCGTTGATAAGCTTTAGCAGCTGCCAACCATTCTCGCGGATGGCCAGGAGATAACCCCGCTGTTTTTCGGTCAGCGGCCCACCGATCTCCTCCAGCATCAACTCGGCCGGAGCAATGATGGCGGTGAGTGGTGTGCGTAGTTCGTGGCTCATGGTGGTGAGGAAGGTTGATTTCAAGTGGTAGTTTCTGGCGAGTTCTTCGTTAGCCCTCTTCAGTTCCTCCTTTTGCCGGTTGAGCTCTGCCGTCCGCTCTTTGACCAGTTCCTCTAACCCTTGGTAGGATTCCTCCAGACGCCTGGTCATGATCTGAAATTCTTGCCAGAGCAGGCCCATTTCCCCATAGGCCACGGGCTTTCGGTCGGCGATCTGCAGGTTTCCTCCGGCCACCGCCCCGGCCAGTTCGGTGATCCGTCGCAAAGGGGTAGTTATAAAATAACAGGTGAGAAAATAGATGATGCCCAGGGCCAAAAACAAGAGGACCGCGGTGAAAGCCAGTTGCTGTCCAATGGCAGCGCGTGTAGCAGAAGAGAAGAAATCCGTCGGCACCTGTAAGGTAATGGCTCCCCGCAACTCTCCGGGCTGAAAAAGGGGAGGAGGCCAGTCTTTCCCAGCCCCGCTTGAGCCGCCGTGGCAGTTGAGGCAGGCCGGTTCCACGCGAATGGGTACAGCATACCGGAAGAAACTTCGGTCTCCCTGTCGCTCGATCCGGAATACCTCTGAAAGGGCCTTTTCTCTGGAGAATAGTTCCATGACCTCGGCCTCAAAAAAATCAGGGCAGTTTTCCTGTCGTGAGCAATCCCACCAGACCTCTTTAATCCGCCAGGAGCGATCTGGCAAAACCCGGTCGATCCCTTGCTGAGCCGAAAGAGGGTCCACATGTCTGGTAAAAAGCCCTCCCTGCCCCACCGCCAAAAAGTTACGGATCGATAAAAACTGGTTGGTCACCAGACGGGCGCGGGCCAAAAAATCGGCCGCCACCTGCCGTTTTTCCTGCTCCCGCGTCCAGAGAAAGCTCATGGTCATGATGACGATAATGACTATCGCGACACTGAACATTAGAAGGCTGGACAGGTGCTGCCGTGGTCCCAAAAACATGTGAATTGGATCGCATTTAGGTACCGGGCGATCCCCCCTAGTCACCGCCTTGGTCACCTCTCTCCCTTCTAGAGCTTCAACCTGGGGTCCAGAGCGTCCCTTAGCCCGTCACCGAAGAGATTCATGGCTAGGACGGTGATTGTGATGGCCACCCCCGGAAAGGTAGCAATATGGGGAGCATTGTAAAGGTAATTTCGCCCGCCGCTCAGCATCGCCCCCCATTCAGCCGTAGGGGGTTGAACGCCCAAACCTAGAAACCCCAGCGCCGCCGCTTCCAAAATGGCCTCCGAGGTACCGAGGGTGGCCCGGACGATTAGAGGCGCTAGGATGTTGGGCAGGATATGCCTTCCCACAAGCCGGCCCGTGCTGGTTCCCAGGGCCCTGGCCGCCTCAATGTACTCGTTTTCCTTGAGGCTCAGGACCGAACCCCGTACGATTCGGGCGTACTGCGGTATGGAAACAATACCAATGGCGATCATGGCATTCCGGATCCCCGGTCCCAAAACGGCCATAATGGCAATGGCCAGCAAAACCCCAGGAAAGGCCAAAAGGATATCCATGATCCGCATGATTAGGTCATCCAGGCGCCCGCCATAATAGCCCGCCGTAGCCCCCAACAGCAAGCCCAAAGTCAGGGCAATCCCTACGGAAATCAACCCGACCTGAAGGGAAACGCGCGCTCCATAGATGATCCGGCTCAAAACGTCGCGGCCTAATTCATCGGCACCCAGGAGGTGCTCCGGCGAAGGAGCCTTAAGGGCGGCGGCGTAGTTTGGTTCATTGGGAGGGTATGGGCTGATCCATGGCGCCAAAAGGGCCGCCAGAAGCAATAGGACAAAAACGGCGCCGCCAAGAATGGCCGGGCGATGCCGTCGCAGCCGGCGGAAGATGGTATACAGCTCGTTGGACAGCGTCTGGCCATTGTCCCGTAATTGGTTCGCGCCTGGCCCAGTCTTTGTTCCGATGGACATTTCACCACATCCTCGTCTGAACCTGGTTCAAACCTCCCCACGGCTAGAGCCAGGGGCTTGCCCAGGTCTTTCGCTCAATGGCCGTCTGGTGGTGCCGGCTCGTAACGGTTGGTAAGGCCCCCAGGGAAAACTGATCCGGCGCTGACGGGGTACTTCTGATCCACACGCCATGGTGGTACCCTGAGGAAGTATCTTCCTCAGGTATAGTGGATGCGCGGGTCAAGATAGGCATAAAGGATATCCACCACCAGATTAACCAGAACAAAGACGGCGGCCACGAGGAGGACGGTACCCTGAACCAGGGGCGTGTCGGCGTTTTGAATGGCGGCCACAGCCAGGCTCCCGATGCCAGGCCAGGAGAAGACCGTCTCCGTAAGCACCGCCCCGCTCAAAAGGGAGCCAAACTGTAAGCCGATAACGGTAACCACCGGGATGAGGGCGTTCTTCAGGGCATGTTTATAGATGACCATCCTCTCGGCCAACCCCTTGGCCCGGGCCGTCCGGATGTAGTCCTGCCGGATTACCTCCAGGACGGAGGACCTGGTCATCCGGGCAATGAGGGCGGTGGAACTGGCGGCCAGAGCCACTGCCGGCAGGGCAATATGCTCCAACAGGCTCTTGAAGATGGACCAATTTCCCCGCAGCAGGCTTTCCAGGAGATAGAACTGGGTTTTGAAGTCAAACTCCAGTTGCAGGTCGATCCGGCCTGAGATGGGGAACCAGCCCAGGCGGACGGAGAAAAGGTTCATCAGCATGAGGCCCAGCCAAAAGATGGGCATGGAAACCCCCAGCAAGGCTCCCAGCATGCTGAGGTGATCAAATAGGGAGTATTGTTTAACGGCAGAGATAACACCCACGAGGACGCCAAAGAAGACGGCGAGGATGATACTGACCAGGGTCAATTCGATCGTATGGGGGAACCTGACCCTGATCTCCTCCGCCACCGGGGCATCGGTGAGCCAGGAACGTCCCAGGTCACCCCGCAGAAGGCGCAGGACATAAAGACCATATTGCTGGTAGATTGGTTTGTCCAAACCGAGTTCGTGACGCAGGGCCTCCATCTGCTGAGCCGTGGCATGCTGACCCAGGATAACCTTGGTGGGATCGGCCGTTAACTGGCTGACCAAAAAGACCACCAGGGTCACCCCCAGGAGTACCGGTACCAACAGCAACGCCCGTCTGATCGTATACTGGAGCATGATCTAGCCGCCTTTGTTTCATGGCCAGCGTCGAGCTGAAAGGGTTTGCCTGCGCCAAGGGAGACTGGCCTTTTTGCTCCTTCGTTCATAGCAGGGGGCTGAGCAGTCTCCTGGGCCCTCAGCCCCCCGGGATACGAGCAAGATTGAATGCGTTAATAGCCGGCTTCCTTGAGCAAAGCCTTGGCCTTTTCCGGGTCGTAGGAATAGGGCTTCAGGTCCTTATAGTAGCCGAATAGGTTGGGCGGAAGCGGCCCATTGGCCAGGATGGCCTTGTCCTGGTAAAGGGACTTGACGATGGCCTCCCGGTTGATGGCCATACTGATGGCCTGCCGTATCCGCGGGTCATCAAAGGGCTTCTTATCAGTCCGGATCCCCAGATAGTTGATGTTCATGCCGGGTGCCGTCAGTAGCCTCACATTGCTGTCTTGCTGCAACCGCGGCACGTCGTTGGGATCCACGCCGTCGATAATGTCCGCAGATCCGGTCAGTAGTTCGTTGGCTCGGACCGCGTTCTCTTTAACTACTTTGAAGATAACCCGGTCGACTTTGGGGGCGCCGCCCCAGTAGGCCTTGTTGGCCTTCAAGACGATTTGCTGTTCCTTATCCCACTTGACAAAGATGAAGGGCCCCGTCCCTACCGGGTTCTGGCTGAAGTTTTCGCCGTATTTCTTGGCTGCCGTCGGGCTGATCATGGGGGCTGCCAGGCCCATGGCCAGGTTGGCCAGGAAGGGGGCATAGGGAGACTTCAGGGTTATCTTGACAGTATTGGCATCAACGGCCTCCACCTTCTCAATCATGCCGTAGGTGAAGTCAGCATAGGCCATCTCCTTGGTGACCTTGGGTGGAAGCTGCCGCTCGATGTTAAACTTGACGGCCTCAGCGTTAAAGGGGGTCCCGTCGTGGAACTTGACATTCTTGCGGAGATTGAAGGTCCAGACCTTTCCGTCATCAGAAACCTTCCAGCTCTCCGCCAGGGCCGGTTCCACATCAGTGCTCCCGGGTTTATAGCGGACCAGGTTATCATAGATGTTGTTCATAACCTTGGCCGATTCGCCATCAGTGGGCAAGGCCGGGTCGAGCTTAACAGAGTCGGCTCCTCGCGCGTAAATGAGAACCTTCTCCCCCTTGGCGCCTTCCTTATCCACGGGCTGCAGGTTCACCCATCCGGTAGGATGGAGTTGGTAACCGGTGATGTTCTTGCGCATGGCCACCATGTCCACGCCGTGATTAAAGAAGACCCAGGGGGCGTCCTTGACGATGACTTCCTGAGCCTTTTTGTACAGGTCATAGCGTTTGGCCGGGTCGGCAATCTTTTGGGCATCGGACAGGAGTCTATCCACATCGGGGTTTTTGTAATGGGCGGCATTCATGGTCGTCTCGATTTGGCTGGAATGCAGGAGCATGTAGAGAAAGTTGTCCGGGTCGCCGTTGTCACCGATCCAACCGAGGAGAAAGGCGTCACCCTTGCCCTCATCCACTGACTTTAAGTGCTCCTTCCAGGCCTGGGAGACGATCTTGACCTCGATGCCCACCTTGGCCAGGTCAGCTTGGATGGCCTGAGCCAGGCGGTCGCCACCCACCGGGTTATAAGGGCGGGGATTGGGATAGCTGAGCAATTCGACGGCGAGTTTCTTGACCGGTTGCGGAGCCGGAGTTTCCGCCTTCTTTTCCGTGGTCGAAGATGCACACCCACCCAAAAAGAGGCTGAAGATGAACATTACGAGCAACAGGAAAACCAGGAACCGCTGCTTCCTCATGGACCTGCCCCCTTTTTTTGGATAATTCCTTCCGCCAGTATAATTCGAGGGAGCCAGAGGAAATTCCTTCCCCAAAAGTTGTCCAAGGAAAACTTTTTCCAATTGAGTGGCGGCCGCCCAATCGCAGTTAACAGAGGTGGGTTGGGTAGTACTTTCTATTGACGGCAGGATGCCATTTGGGGTAAATGTTCAAGGGGGGAAGTTGATCTGTGGATAGTGTGGATAACCCTGTTGATAATAGCTAAATCAGGGGCTCCCTCTGTGGATAACTTTGTACCAATGAGAGTCCCCCTAGCTGAAACAGTAGATGCCTCCAGGGCGCCGCTCACGCGTTGCCGTCCTCGCTTTCGGTCACCTGCACCGACCGCACCGCGGTAAAGCTTCCGCCCTCCGGCCGGCACCGCGCAAACTTAGCCCCCCTTGTCTGGTATTCTCCTATAGCCACCGGTTGAGCTTTCGGCCAACCTTCAGCCCGGACGACTTCCCTGTCCGATAGTATCCCTCCGCCGAGGTTTCTCCCAAAGCCAGTCCGAGAGAAAAATTGACATAGTCCAAGAGGTGGCGGATCATCTCCCCATTCAACTGATTGATCTGTCGCAACTCTTCGGCGAGGCGGGCCAGCCGGGCCATCGCGTCCGCTGAGGGCGGGTCGGCCTCTGCCCAAGGCATCTGATCGGCGGCAGTACCACGGTTTTGGTTCCCAGGAAGCGCACCCTTTCGTCCCGTCTCAGCCTCCGGCGATTCTTCGGCGCTGACACTATCAGGTTTCTGCTTCTCGGAGGCATCGGCGGACAACCCTTCCCGTTGGCGGCTCAAGGCGGCCGCGCGGCGCAAAAGCAGGTTCTCCGCCCCGGTAATGCTCTCCAGGTGGTTGAGGTCACCCTTCTTTAAAGCGTTCCTTTTCTCCAGAGCCAGCTTGATGAGCCCCTGATAGACCTGGGCTTCCATTTCCAGGGTCTCCGTCAGGCTCGCCAAAGGCGCCTCCATGGCCTCACCCCACTACCTGAATCAGAGAAAAAGGGATCGCTCTCAGTTATTGGCGATCCACTTTCGTACGCAGTATGGGACCAGCGGTGACTCCCCGGTAATCTTAACTCAGCCGGTCGGCGAGATTTCTGGCCAGGATTTTAGCGGCGACGTCAGCCGCCTCGATTTGATAATTGCCTGACTTGATCTTTTCCTGGACTTCCTTGACCCGATCTTCCCTAACTTCAGGCAAGGAAAGGATCCCTTTTCTGATCCTCTCGATTTCCCTGGCCTGCAGGCTCAAAGATACCTGATCGGACAGGGAATTGCCCCGTGTGTCTTTGGACTCGCCGGCTTCGTTTTTCTTGACGCTCTCCGTTTTTCCCAGGTAAGCGTTAATCACCTTTTGGACCTGGTTGTTGGAGATGATCATCGGGCATACCCCCTGCCTAGAAGACCGCTGAAAAACCCATCCGCTTTCGGGCTGGCCGCTAAGAAGAGCGGTTCGCCATCGGTTCTTTAGAGGTCATATCTGGTATCGAACCTCTGCGCAGATTAATTACATTCTCAGAGGTTACTTTCCCGGCAAAATCGGCCCCCTAGCACCGACAAAGTCCGACTAACGCCCCTGCAAGGCTGATTCTCTCCGTATTACTCCCATTATTATTTTGGGTCCTTTCCTTTGAAATGGTCGGCAATGTGAAATCGCCCGGCTCTATTAGCGCTGGTAGTGACACCACGCAGTTCACTGGCCATCTGACTGGTACAGCGCCGGCAAAAACGACCAGTGGAGATGGGCTGACCGCAGATTTCACAGGTCAGTTGGCTCTTCTGGGGAGACATCAGCAGCCGTCCTTCACGCAAATGTTTGAGGATACTTTTCACCGGCACGCCGGTGCGCTCCGCCAGTTCCTCGATGCTGGTCTCCGGGTTTTCTTTCAGGTAAAGGCGGACCCGATCAAACTTCTCTTCCTCCTCCTGAAGACAGATCGGGCAGAGGTCCTTTCCCAAAAAGGTGAAAACGCGGCCACAATTGGGACAATTTCTCAGAGCCATTAGCGCTTTCTCCTCAAAAAAAAGTGGTCTCCGTCACCGTCCCCTGGCTACGGTCAAGGCCTCTACCTGACCCGCCCCAGCCTGCCCAAGGACGTTGGCACATTCCTGCAGGGTAGCCCCAGTAGTAAAAATATCGTCGACCAGCAGTATCCTTTTTAGGTCCAACTCCACCCCACCTGTAACAAAAAAGGCCCCTTGGACGTTCCGCAGCCGTTCGCTCTTTCCCAAACTGCTCTGCGGAAGGGTTTCCCGGCGGCGTCGCAAGAGACCGCGACCAAGTTCCACCCCCAGGCCACCAGCGACGACCCGGGCCAAGGCCTCGGCCTGGTTGAAACCCCGCTGGCGCTGGCGCCGCGGATGAAGGGGTACCGGTAGCACCAGGTCAGCGGTCAAATCGGCTTCCCGGGCGAAGAGGAAGAGCATCTCCCCTAGCCCACGAGCCAGGTACTCGCGGCCACTGTACTTGAGGGCCAGAAGGGCCCGTCGCAGCTTGCCCTCATAGAGGCCCACGGAGTAAATCTCAATTCCGCTCCCCGAAAGGCCGGTATCAGCACTCGAGATTCCTTCCGGGGAGAAGGGGAAGGGGGCCGTCTTTGTCTCCTCCCAACAGGCCGGGCACCAGTACTGTCCGGGGGCAACCCGGGCCTGGCAGAAGAGGCACCGGCGGTCCGCAAATAAAAGCTCAAGGAAACCCTCGAGAAGCGCCACAAGCTCCGCCCTCCCCAGCGAAGTGACCCGTCGCGGGGTTACCAGTCAAACCGCAGCTTCCAAGCAGTCTCCTGAGGGCTACCCGGTGATCGCCTCCGGCCGCCAGGCCTTGCTTTTTCCCTTTTCCCGGTACATGGCCTGATCGGCGGCGTGGATGAGGATGCTCTCACTTTCGCCATCGACTGGGTAGGAGGATACCCCCAGGCTAACCCCAACCCGGAGGGGCCCCGGGCTGCCCTGAGCGGCGAAGTCGCTCTCTTCCACCGCCCTCTCCAGCCTTTCCGCCACTCGGAGGGCCTCCTCGGGCCCGGTGCCGGGAAGCATGACCACGAATTCGTCACCGGCATACCTGGCCGGGATGTCGGATTCGCGCACCCCGGCCTTAAGGATTTCGGAAAACTTCTTTAAGATGGAATCGCCAAAAAGATGACCGCCATGCAGGTCATTATATCTCTTGAAATCGTCAATGTCGAGATAAATGAGGGATAAAGGGAGACTGGTCATCTTAGAGCGGCGTAACTCTTCACCCAGCCTCAAATAGAAGTAGCGGTAGTTGTACAGGCCAGTCATGGGGTCGGTAATAGCCAATTCCTCCGTTCTTCGGTAAAGGATGGCATTTTCCAGACTAACGGCGGCCTGATTGCCCAGGATCGTCAAGAGACGCAGGTGTTCCGCTTCATATTCTCCCGGTTCCACCTTCCCGACGCTCAGAACCCCTATCAACTGGTCCTCCACCAAAAGGGGGATCACAATGAGGGAGCGGGGGACGTATTCATCACCCGGGACAGATTTGAGGCGATGGTCATTGCGGGCATCGGCGATCAGCTCCGCCTGCCTGTTTTGCGCCACCACCCCCACAATCCCTTCCCCGGGGGCATAGGTAACACCTTTCACCATTTCCGCAGTGGGATGGCGGATCTCGGCCAGTTTCAAGGCCTGTCCCTCTTCGTCCCAAAGAAACAGGGCCACCGTATCAT
>JAMCWA010000083.1 GCA_023475165.1 Bacillota bacterium
GGCTCGACGCAGGGCTCGCTCCATGAGCCGGGAAAGGTCTAGATGAGAAAGAAAAATGGCATCGCCTGTCTTATGAAAACGAGTCCTCAGGCGACATAGGGCAGTGCTTGTATTTTCCCTCTGGGCTGGGGGAACCGGGGTTTGCAGCATGAACTTGGTCCTTTCCTTTCGGTTGCCATCTCTGCCGGCTAGCAGAGTCCGGCTCGCTTTCATAACCTTGACTGCTCAAAACGCGCTTCGTCGGCAGTCTCATTCTGTCCGGCCAAACTCTCCCGCCAGGCGGATCTCCACCTTGAGGTTCCCGCAAACGGCGCAACCGGTACAGTTCCCCAGACGACACTCTGGGGTAAGCTCGGCCCGGCAGGCCCTTTCCCTCTCCTGCCATAGAAAGCGCCGGCTCACCCCGGGGTCAAGGTGCTCCCAGGGGAAAACCTCTTCCTTTTCCCTTTGCCGGTGAGCATAAAAGGATGGATCGAGTCCCACCTGGTCAAAGGCCTGGAGCCATAGGTCAAAACGGAATTGGTCCGTCCAGGAATCAAACCTGGCTCCTAATTGCCACGCCTGTAAGAGGACCGCTGCCAGGCGCCGGTCCCCCCGGGAAAAGACGGCTTCCAAGAGGCTCAACTCCGGATCATGCCAGTTGTATTCGATCCGGCGATCCTTCAGCAGGTGGCGCAGGAGCCCCTGGCGCTCCCGCAAGTCGGAAAGGGCTAACTGCGGCTCCCATTGGAAAGGGGTATGGGGCTTGGGAACAAAGGAGGAGGTGCTGACCACCAGGTGTGGTCGCCCCCGTCGCCCCACCGCGGTCCAGACTTTGAGGATCTCCCGGGCTAGCGTGGCGATTCCCTCCACGTCTTCCCTTGTCTCCGTAGGTAACCCGATCATGAAATAGAGCTTTAGCTCATCCCACCCGGCAGAAAAGGCGGCCCGGGCCGTTTCCAGAATGTCTTCCTCGGTCACCCCCCTTGTTGATGGCATCCCGCAGGGCTGAGTGCCGGCCTCAGGGGCAAAGGTCAGGCCGGCTTTTCTGACTCTCTGTACCTCCCGGGCCAAATCCACCGAAAAGGAGTCGACCCGCAGGGAGGGGAGGGATATCCCCACCCCCTCTTCGGCCAACCCCGCCGTTACCCGGCGGGCCACCGAGCCAATCTGGGTATAGTCGCTGCTACTGAGAGAGGTTAAGGAGACTTCGTTGTGCCCCGTGCCTTTAATCGCCTCCCGGGTCAGGGTGAGAACCCTTTCCGGCGACCGTTCCCGGACCGGACGGTAGATCATCCCGGCGCTACAGAAGCGACAACCCCTGGTGCAACCGCGAAAGAGCTCCGTCATGACCCGGTCGTGCACCACGTCCATAAAGGGGACAATGGGCCGGACGGGATAGTCCAGATGCTCCAGGTCGGCTACCAGTCGTTTCCTTACCCGGGCGGGAACCCCTGGCAAGACGGGTTCAGTCCCGGCCACCCG
Source organism: Bacillota bacterium (assembly GCA_023475165.1). Lineage (GTDB taxonomy): Bacteria > Bacillota > Sulfobacillia > JAMCWA01 > JAMCWA01 > JAMCWA01. The sequence continues at coordinate 1,465 of JAMCWA010000083.1, forward strand.
TCCATCCTCCCGATAGCGGACGGAGTAAAAAGAAGGAACATAGACCCCCGGGATCCCCGCCGCCCGCCGTAGAAATTCCCTTCGTCCACCCCTTTTTCCTTCGTTCAACTTCCATTGACTGTAAAGGTCCAGAATCTCATGAATGATTTCCTCCCCTTCTCCCAAGACTACCAGGTCCAGGAAAGGGGCCAGTGGTTCGGGGTTGAAGGCACAGGGGCCACCGGCCATGATCAGGGGGTGCTCAGAACCCCGGGCCTCATTGGTCAGGGGTATCCCAGCCAGATCTAACATATTCAAGATGTTGGTGAAGGTCATCTCGTACTGCAGGGTAAACCCCAGGAAGTCAAACTCCCGCACCGGGCGCCAACTCTCCAGGGCCCAGAGAAGTAACCCCTCGGCCCTCATTTTGGCCTCCATGTCCACCCAGGGGGCAAAGACCCGCTCCACCAGGGTGTCTTGCCGCCGGTTCATCTCGTGGTACATGATCTTGCTGCCCAAATGGGACATTCCCACCTCGTAGACGTCGGGAAAGGCCCAGGCGAACTTGATAGGAGTAGTTCGATGCTCCTTGTGGATGGAGTTCCACTCCGTCCCCAGGTAACGCGTCGGTTTGGAGACCGAGAGGAGAAGTTTGCGTTTGGCTATGGCGTTCAATTTTGACCTCCTATGATTGTCGCCATTTAATTATAACCAAATAACGGGAAGCAAACAATTCCTAACGGTCCGGATCTTGTAGGCCACCGGTGCCACGTCAAAGAAGTGGCAGGAGAAGACTGCTTCCCCGCCGAATCTGAATTAAGCTGAGAAGACAATGAGACCGCAATTTCCAAGCAGTCTCCCAAGCCGCCCCAATTATTATGTCACTAAGAAGGGGAGATTAACTCATGACCGTTGCCTCTGAACCGCTGTCCTGGCATCAACGGGCCATCGTCGTCGATGCCCACTGTGACACCCTTTTGCCCCTGGTCCGTGGTCAAAAGACCTTGACCCAACGCTCCGAAGCGGGACACATTGACTTGCCTCGCCTGCAGGAAGGAGGGGTGAAGGTCCAGTTCTTTGCGGCTTATGTAGAAGCGGACTATAAACCAGATCGAGCCCTAAAAAGGGCGATTCAGCTCTTCGACGTCTTTTTTGAACAGATTAGGGAAGCCCCTCAGGCCATTACCCCGGCCACCAACATGGCTGAAATCAAAACCGCCGTGGCCGCCGGGCAAGTGGCGGCAATCCTGGCCGTTGAAGGAGGAGAAGCTATCCAGGGTGATCTGGGGGTATTACGGATGCTTTATCGCCTGGGGGTTCGCAGCCTCGGTCTGACCTGGAATCAAAGAAATGACATCGCCGATGGGGTGGGAGAAGCCCGCACCCGGGGCGGTTTGACGGAATTCGGGGTTAAGGTGGTCCAGGAGATGAATCGGCTGGGCCTGCTGGTCGACGTCGCCCACCTCTCTGAAGCCGGGTTTTGGGATGTTTGCGACGTATCCGAGAAGCCTTTCGTCGCCTCTCACGCCAATAGCTATGCCCTGTGCCCGCACCGGCGTAATTTGAAGGACGAGCAGATTCAAGCCCTGGCGGAAAAAGGGGGGGTGATGGGGATTACCTTTGCCGCCGGCTTCGTCGACGAGGAGGAGAAAAAAGCAACCCTGGCCCGGGTCCTGGACCATGTCGAGCATGTGGTTTCGCTGGTGGGACCGGACCACGTCGGTCTGGGTTCAGACTTTGACGGTACCCGGAAGGTGGCCGCCGGCCTTGAGGATGTGACCAGGCTTCCAGCCATCACTGAAGGGCTCTGGAAGAGGGGCTTTGGCGAAGAGGACGTCCGCAAGATCCTGGGGGGTAATTTCCTGCGGGTGCTGGAAGAAGTGATGGGATAAGGGGGAGCCGTTGAGGTTTTCGTCTGTGCTCTCAATCTTTACCATCGATATTCTATCTCCCCTGCCGTATCTCTTTCATCGTCACCTCGGGTCCGTGATGCAAGAGAGCCTCCAGGAGTTCCCTTTCTTCCAAAGAACCTTTCGGCCGCAACTCCTGGTCTAACAGCAAGACGAGGTGATACTTGTGAGGCAGAAAACGTCGCAGGACCTCTCCTAAGGAGACGCTCTCCAAAACCACCAGTTCTGCTGCCGGCAAGACTCCCTCCGATAGGAGCAGCTCCCTTTTGCTCATCAGATGGCGCAATAAGACAAACATGGCCTCTTTCTTCTCGCGACCCGCCGAAAAGAGGAGAAAGCCGGCCAGAATAAGGAGGCTCGGGAACAAATATCCCACAAGAAGTGCCAGGAGACCTACCGATAATAGGAGTAAAGCCAGCAATCGTCCCACCAGAGCCAGGTCCTCGCTGGCCCGGCGGAAACCGACCTTCCGGGCCAGATAGGCCCGTAGCAAGCGTCCGCCATCAAGGGGCAAGGCTGGCAGAAGGTTGAAGAGGGCCAAGCCCAGGTTCGTCTCTAGGAAGAGAGTTGAGGATTCTGGGCCCAGCCAGCCGTTATTTCCCAGGAAATAGGCCAGGCCGGCCAGGAAGAAGTTGGAGAGGGGTCCCGCAACGGCGACGGCGGACTCAACATAGGCATCGCTCTCCGCCAGGTCCTCAATCCTGGCCACTCCTCCGAAGGGTAATAGCTCCACCTCGTTTACCCTCAGCCCATAGCCCCGGGCCATTACCAGGTGAGCCATCTCGTGGGCCACCAGGCTAAGGAGGACCGCCGAAAGGTACTGGCTCATTCCCAGCCAGACATAAAGCCCCAGGAGGAAGAGGAAGAGGGGGTTCAAGATCAGTTTGATGCCGAAGACATGACCCAGACCCACCGGCGGACCCTCCTGCTAGGAGAGTGCTGACGAACTACGTTTTGCGTGGTTAGCGCGCCCGAGATACCGTTAGGCCAAGACCTCAAATCAGCCCGGAGGCTAGGAGCGACAAGGCTTCGAAGCGAGGCGTACTGGGCGGTACGTTGAGCGAGGAGCCGCCGGAGCGACAATCTGCAATAATAACGCCCTTTTAACAAAAAGGTTCTTTCTTGCCGATTGCGCCACACCACAGATGGGGGTTTTTCAGCGGTCTCCTTGCTGAAAAACAATTCCCCGGGGGATAGGTGGCCCGGGGGTGCTCAGTTGGGATAGCGGCGATGGCATCAGCAAAGGGAGGGCCGATTTGAACGGAGATGCACTGCGGTGAGATCTAACTTTGGCCGTGGAAATGGTGAGGTTCGTTGCCTGCTATTGACCTAGAGCGGGCAGGAGGGGACGCGGATCGATGGATTTACCGCCTTCCCTGACCTCAAAATGCAGATGAAAGGAAGTGGCGTTGCCGGTCTTCCCTACGCGGGCGATGACATCCCCCTGCCGAACCTTTTCCTTTTCCCGGACCAAAATCTCCGCACAATGGGCATAAAGGGTCTGCAGCCCGTTCCCGTGATCCAAAATGACCGTCCGGCCATAGAATTCATTATCGCGGACGAGGAGAACGCTCCCACTCAGGGCCGCCTTGATGGATGTCCCCTGCGGGGCCTCAATATCCAAACCTTCGTGGAGCTTCTCCTGTTTGGTGGCGGGATCAAGACGCCAACCATAGGCGGAGGTCACTTTCCCGGCCACCGGCCAAACCATCTTCTCGCGAGATGCGACCTGAACGGTCTCCTTTCTAAAAAACTGACCAATCAGGGGCAGCTCCTGGAATTTCATGGTTTCCAAGGAGGGAACCTGCCGGAAAAGGCTGACAAAATCATAGTCTCGGGTGACGACCGAGGCTACCGTTTTCTCCAAGTTCCTGGCAAAGGTAAAGGGAAGGGCCTGAAGAGCCAGCACCAAACCCAGGATAACTAAAGAAACGGTGGTCTGCCGAAAGACCCGGGAGGAGCCAATCTGTCTTAACTGCATACCGGCGCCGGCCAGCCGATCTCCCAGCCACCACTGCCAGTCCCTACCGGCAATACGCCAACGACTGAATAACCTCCGCCAATCCATCTCTTTACCCCCTCCCCAGGCCAGACCCGCATCCAAAACCCCCGTAAAAATATATTAGCCCTGACCTCGGAATATGAAAGTTTCCGGGGCCAGGACACGGGGTCTTCAACTTCATCTATGTGGCCCACGACGCCGGAGTCGCGGCCAGAACGGCCCGGAGCCGGCAGGCTCAGACATTGGGTTTTGAATGACGGCCTAAGAGATTCCGGTCTCTGCCCGGCGCTTGATGCCAAGCAGGCACTTCCTCATCACCGCGCGTCCGGAGTCAAATCCACGAGCGGCCCTATTCGATTTAGCCATACATGAGGGACGGCAGGGCCGGAGAAGCCTGGAAGAGTGCTGACGAACTGCGTTCTGAGTGGTCAACCCGCCCGAGATACCGCCAGGCCAAGACCTCAAATCAGCCCAGATGCTAGGAGCGACAAGGCTCCGAAGCCAGGCGTACTAAGTGCTACGTTGAGCGAAGAGCCGCCGGGGGGTCTGGGGGAGGGCCTCTCCCAAGCCTTAGGGAGTGCTCAGGCACCGCGGGTGCCGCCGAAGAGAGGCGTGCCCCTCTAGCGGAGGCGGCCGGGAGCCCGCCTGACATGCAGATGGGGGTTTTTCAGCGGTCTCCTAGAAGCCACCGATCCCATCTGGGGCAGGATGGACATCGCTTAACATGGCCTCTGGCGCAAGGTGCCATCACGGTGGCGGTGAGCGATCCGACCGGCCGCGGCCGCGGCTATGGCGGCCACCAGGTCATCGAGGAAGGTATTGACCCGCTCCCCTTTGTTTCGATTTAGCTCACCGATTACCCCAGGTTTTAACTTATCGAGATAACCAAAATTGGTCAGGCCGATTGAGCCGTACACGTTGACGACACTCAGGGCCAGGATCTCATCAATGCCAAAAAGACCATCATCACGCCAAAGCGTGCTGAGGAGAGGTTCCTCGATCAGACCTTTTTCGGCCAGGGTGTCCAGAGAAAGCCCGGTCAAAATCGCGTATTGAACTTCCCTCTTTTCCAAAACCCTTTCCACGCTTTCCAGGCAGTCTTTAGTCTCCAGGTCGGGAATGTAGCCCTTCTGAATCTCATAAACTAGGTTGGCAATCTCATTTAATTCGACACCTCGCTTCTTCAACCACATTGTTGCCGCTTGTTTTATCTCTCCCGAAGGTTCCGGCTCTTTGGCCAACCGACTCTTCCTTAGCGCCACAAGGATCCCTTCTTTCCGTCGCTTTATTAAATCCTATTCGACTGCCCGGTCTGGGTTTCTCCATCAGCCAACTCCGCAAGGGCGCGGGATGGGCGCTGATGATTACACCCCGGCAAACTACTGTCCAGTATTTCGACATTAAAACGATAATCCCTGCAAACGACGCTCTGCCGACCTTCCCGGCTGGATCAGGGCCGCCTCACAATAATTTTCCTTACTTGGCAGGAGTTTCCTGTTATTGGTCGAATAGATTAAGTAATTCTATGAAAAGGAGGTTTCGCCAGTGAATCACGTTGTCCTTATCGGCAGGGTGGTCCGCGATGCCACCCTGGAGACCCTCCCCAATGACCGCCAGACCAAAAAGGGTTCCTTTCGCCTGGCCGTGGACCGGGACTATCAGAATGGTTCCGGGGAGTCGACAGCCGACTTCTTTCCGGTAACCTTATTCGGCGGCGGAGCGGAGAAGCTGGTTCCTTATCTCTCTAAGGGTAGGCTCCTGGCTGTTTCCGGTTCCATGCACATCGATTCCTGGAACAGTGAGGAGGGATATAAGAGCTTCCCCTGGGTCAAGGCAGACCGGATCAAGTTCCTGGATCGCGGCAAGAAGGAAGGGGCGTCAGAGGAGGATTAATGCAGGGATACTGCTTAAGAACCACGGTTTTCAGTGGTAAACCCACCCGAGAAACCGCCAGGCCAAGATCTCAAATCAGCCCAGATGCTAGGAGCGACAAGGCTTCGGAACGGGGCTTACTAGGTGCTGCGTTGAGCGAGGAGCCGCAGGGGTGACACAATCCGCTATTACGCCCCATTTTAGGGAAAGTTCTTCGGCGGATTGCGCCACACTGCAGATGGATGCTTTTCAGCGGTTTCGGTCGGGGTCTTCCCTTGATCGGTGGTGTCCTCCTCAATGTTTATCCCGCCACCGGGATAGAAGATCCGCAGGTAGGCACCGGTCATGATCCCAACAATTGCCCCCGAAGTGTAGGCGAAGAGAAAGAGCCCAGAGAAGGTAAAAGGCGTCAAGTCGGTGGGGAGGGGCTGTTCGGGGGCAGTGGTCTGACGTTCCAGCCAGTGGTAGGTCGTGTTCCCGTCCACGGTGGTCTTTTCCGTGGTCTTTTCCAGCAAGAAAGCGGAAGAACTATTCCGCCCCAGAAGACCGGCGAAGATGCTGATGGCCGCCAGCAATGGTCCGATCAAAGCACCGCTGAGAAAACCCAGGAACTCGCGGGAGATTCCCTGGTAGCGGGACAACCCGGTTACCAGCCCAGTAAGCAGACCCAGCCCCCACCCTCCCAACCCCCAGAAGATGTGGGGCCAGGGGGGACTTTGACTCACCATAAAGGCCAGGGCAACGGTCAGGAGTCCCGGCCCTAGAGCCAGAAGCAAAGCGCCAAAACCCAGGAGCCTGATTTTTCGGTCCGGAGGTAACGGCTCCATCAACCCTTCGTTCCTTTCCGAAAGGTACCGCTACGCAAATGTCCCAGACTCGGGGGCGAGACCTGATCCCCCTAGGAATTTCCCGTACCGTCTGTAGCCGTGCCATAAAGCGATGAAACAGCAGCAGAGCGGCGACGGGGGCGAATTGCCGGCCGAGCGCTTTCACCAAGCCGGGTGCCGCATCCAAGGGAGCGAGGCCGAGCGGCACCCCAAGAGCAGCTGGTTTGTTTCTGGGTAGGTTGCTGCCTGCGTTTTGAGAAAGGCAGCCTGGATATCTTCCAGGACTCTCCCGCCTTCACAATTACGCTCTTTGATCGGATTTTAGACCTGGCCTGATCGTCGAAGACCCAAAAAAAGCTCATCCCTCTTGAGAACCAAAAAAGGGGGCCGGCTATTCCGGTCCCCTCCTTCAAACACCCATCGGCGGTGTGGCGCAATCTGCAAGAAAGAACCTTTTTATTAAAGGGGCGTTACTATTGCAGATTGTCGCTCCGGCGGCTCCTCGCTCAACGTACCACCTAGTACGCCTTGCCTCGGAGCCTGGTCGCTCCTAGCATTTGGGCATTTTTTAACGGTCTTGGCCTCGCGGTTTTCTCGGATGCGTTAACCAGTCAAAATGCGGTTCGTCAGCACTCTCCTAAGCCTTGCCTTCCTCTTTCCTCGCCCCCAGGCCGGCATCTTCCTTGACCTTCTCGACCTCGTTGGCAACCTCCCGGGTGGCGCCGCGGAACTCCTTGATCCCCCGCCCCAAGGCCCGGCCAATGTCAGGTAGCTTACCTGGGCCAAAGATAAACAAGGCAATCACCAGAATGAGAATGAGCTCGGGAATCCCCAAATGTGGCATCCTTTCCCCCCGGCCGTGGGCTGGCGCCGCCTCTAGCACTGAAACCGCGGTTCGCAGCGGTCTCCCAGCAACCGGGAATTCACTCCCTTCATTGAGTTATCTCTTGTGGAGGCCCCTTTAGTTCGGCCTTCTTCTCCGGTAGCCGGGCCAATTCTAACCAGAGGTTCTCGCGAGCGGTTTTTCGTTGGCAATCCGGGCAAAGCTCCTCATCCTTCTCCGGAACGAACTTCCGTTCGCAGATCTGGCACAAACGGTGTTCTTTCTCAAGCAAGAGGATCCCTCCGCCGGAAAGCAACTCCTCCCAGGCCACCTCCTCTTTCATCAGGGTGACGGCCTGCTTTCGGCAGACCAGATGGCACAGACCACAGCCCAGGCAACGTTGCGGGTCAAAAAGGAGTTGAAAGGTTGTTTTCGTCTCCCGACGCTCCAAAGCCCCTGTCGGACAAAAGAGGCTGCAGTCGCCGCATAGATTACAGGCCTCCCCTATCCAAACATAATCAAGGTGAAGGCCCGGCACCGTCCTCTCACCCTTTCCCCCCGTTAGCCCCTTGCCCCGGGCCTCCCGCACCCGGTGGAAAAACAAAGCCTTCCCTTCCGGGAGAAACTTGTCCCGAAGATGGTGGGGCGGGAGTTCTTCTTCTGGCAGGATCTCGGTGACCTTTTGCGCAGCACGCTTCTTAAAGAAACCAAAGAACTCCCGCCGCGAAAGGGTCCTCTCCTGCGCCGCAGCCCCGGGGCTGATGACGAGTTCTCCTCCCCCCGAAGCCTCGAGAAGATCCCGGGTACGGGCTAAAGATGATTTGACTCGTTCTCCTGCTTTCAGTTCACAGGTCCGGCACCTTGCCTCATCAAAATCAACTATCAGAGCCTGGTTCTTTAGCACTCCGGCCGCCAGAACCTCTGGACTGAGAAAGGCCAGGCAGGGGACGGTGATGGCGTCCGGTCCCCCGCTAGTCTCAGCGCAGGCCAAGGCAACCTTCCCTTCCGGCTTGAGCCGTCCCAGAACCCGAGCATAGGAAAGCTGGCTCAAGGAGAGGGCCCCCGTTGGGCAGGACGGAACACAGAGCCCACATCCGGCACATCTCTCGGGTATGATCTTGACCGGATTGCCTGGCGTTAGAGCCCGGCTGGGGCAGGCCTGTACACATGCCTGACAGGTCATGGCCTTGTGGCGCATGTTCAGGCAGCGGACCTGATCAAGATTGGCTTTATAAGGATTAATGATCTTTTCCAGGATTTCTAACTCATCCAAAGGCAATGCCACTCCAGCAACTGATTTATGAAAAGGAACTTGTGTGTTCATTATAACATAGTTCGTGCCCAAAAGGACTATTAAAATCTGCCACTTCTCATCCTATCTTTTCAAAAGATCACGGTAGACCTCCAGAGTCCTCTGGCCCGTCTTTTCCCAGGAGAAATTAGCAACCCATTTGCGACCCTTCTTACTCAAATCGCGACGCAATTGGTTATCCTTCACAACAGCCTCCATGGCTTCCGCGATCTCGTCGGGTTGGGTCGGGTCCACCAATAGGGCGGCCTCTCCTACCACCTCCGGCAACGCCGAGGTAATGGACGTAATGACGGGAGTACCAACGGACATGGCCTCCAGGGGGGGAAGTCCGAAGCCTTCGTAAAAAGAAGGGTAGACCAGAGCCAGGGCTCCGGCATAGAGGTAAGGCAAATCCGTTTCCGGCACGTATCCCGCCAGGATCACCTCGCTTTCGGAAAGGTCAGGTGCTTTGTGGAACAACTCTGCCAAGCGAGACTGGGAGTAATGAGCACCGACCAGCAGCAGAGAAAGGGACAATGACCGTCGTTTCAAATAGGCCAAAGCCTTAAATACACCGGAAAGGTTCTTCCTTTCAAAGGTGGAGCCAACAAAGAGGAAGTAGCGGTCGGGAAGACCATATTGCTTTTGGACCAAAGGAAGCCTGTTCCGGTCAAGGGGAGCGGTGAACCGGTCGGCTGGGGCCAGAGGTATTACCGTTGTCTTCTCGGCCGGGTAAGAGAAGAACTTTTTTAGATCCTGCCCGGTGGCCTGCGATGGTACAATGATGCGGTCGGCGATAGTCAATGTGTATTGCATCATCTCCTTAAAGCGTCGCAGACTGCTGGGATTATAGTCGCGAGGTCTCAACTCAAAAATACAGTCGTGGACCGTCACCACTATTTTGCACCCCGGGAAGGATTTAGAACGGTACAGACCATTGTCGCCAGCCAGGTACTTGAGATAGTTCGAGTAGAATCCCGGGAAGTGGAAAAGATTGATCATGGTCAGGGATTCAAAGAGACAAAAAGAAAAATTAGCCTGCTTCACCACATCCCAACCGGCCATCCGGCCAAAAAGAAAATAGAGATTCTCTGTATCCTGCCGGGAGAGACTTTGGATCAGGTTTTGGGAATAATAGCCGATTCCGGTCAGTCGTTCCTCGAGCAGGGTCTGATCCAGGGCAATTCTCCAGGTGCCTTGAGCCGCCGTCATGGACCCTTCCCCCCGTGCTTTTTACCATCAGCTAACAAGAAAAGGTCGAATTCAGCTTCCAGCAAGACTTCCTGTCCCAGCTCCTGTCCAGGAGGGAGGGTCAGGAGATGTCCGACTCGAACCGGTGCCTCCTGATTCTTCAACAAGGCCGCCATTGGCCCTGGGTCTACGGCCAGGCTCGCCACCCTTTCCACAAAGGGCAACCTCTCCTCCCGGTGCCTCAGGGACTGATCACGGCCTACATAATGGAACTCAAAGATGATTTCGCCTCCCACCCGATAGTCGCCTCCCTCCACCCAAACCTCCAGTCGATGAACCGAGGCCGCCGAATCCAGAATTCTCTTGGCCGGTTGCGGACCCAAAGGAACCCTGGCCGATCTGACCACCCTTTTCTCTCCCACCAACCGCGGTCCTTCCGCCGGCATCCCTGGCCAGGGTTCCGGCACAACCCCGGTTACCAGATCCAATTGGGACCTTTCCGTAACCTGCACCTCCACCCCCAAAACCACCCTCTCCTCGATTTCCCGGCGACCGGTCAAGGTGAAGCTAATATGGTCAACCCGGGCCCGCACCTGGACCGTCATTCCCTGGCTGATCCCCGGAATCCGGACCAAATGTGAGAAGGGATACTCCCGGGAAGAAAAACGTGCCATCCTCGCGACGTCAAAATAGATGATTTGCTCTTCCACGAGTCCCCTGATTAAGATACCGTCTGGGAAAGCCTCCCACTGAGTCTCCCCCACCTCACCCACGATCTCGGTAACCTGGGCCCAGTCTCGTTCCAGGTTAAGCCGCCTCTCCTGCAAGAACTGGCTGGTTTCCTCAGCCACCACCCTTTCCACCAGGAGATGCCTTTTCTCCACATTTAGGCCCGGTCCCAGCACCTCGGTCAAGACCTCCAAACCCGTCTCCTCCACCACCGTCGCTTCCATCTGGAGGGTAACGTTGAGGTGGGTTTTCTCTCCTTTTGCATCGGTTTCCCACTGGGTGTCCGTTACCTTCACCCGAGGCAGAGCCATCATGCCTGGTCTGGCTCCGGCCAAACTCAACATTTCCGAAAAGGGAAGACTGAGGGACTCCTGATATTGCAGACCATCCTTTGCTGCTAAGGTTAATTCTCCCAAGATGTTCCCTTCCAGGATAACCTGGTTTTCCAGTACATCAGTCTTGATTTCCCCCGGTGGGAGGAAAGTGCCTCGCAAGACCCCGTCTACTGGAACGAGCAGGGGTCTTTCATCTTCCAGCATCACCTCAGCCATCCCCTGCCCTACCACAACCTTGGCCTTAAGCTGGGCCCGGCTGACATTGAGTTCTCGGCCTGGCCAATCCAGGTCCGTCACTACCTCTACCTCAAGGGATTGAGTGACCTTAACCCGAAAGGAAAGAATGACCCTTTCCAACAGTCGACGGCTACCAGGCTCAAGCTCCGTCTCCAACCCCTGAACCGTCACTGAGACGGCCGGAGTCATCAGCTCATTAACCCCTGGTAGGTCAATCAGGGCGCTGAACGGTACATCAGTGCGCTGGCTGTAGACTAGACCCTTCCCCGTATAGTAGACCTGTTGTGTCACCACCCCTTCCACCATCACGTGATCTTCGGCCAGGGTGGGCGTCACCTGAGGTCTTCGACAGTGAATTTGAATGATCGCCTCAGAGGAATGTTCCAGTTCCACCTGACTCTCCACCATGATTTCCTTGGTGGCTTCCCCAATTAACTGGTCAACCCGAATGGTCCTCTTGCTGAGGGTGAAGGGAGACAGGCTCGCCGGCCCCGTCTCCCGCCAGATGGATACCCGAAGGAGTACCTCAGTTTGCAGCTTCGCTCGGCGACCATACCTGAGCCCAAGGAAGTGCTCCAGTTGGTAACTCACCAGAGGCGGACCGGGATCAACCCCAACCAGAAGGTGAGGTACAGAGGAACCTTCTTCTGTCCGGAGTCCTTCGGTTCCGGCACCGCTCCGGAACCCAGTGACATAAGCGCGTTGAAAGCTGGACGCGGTCTCTTTCAGATAGATGCGCCCGTCAGTCCCCACATAGAGGATCTCCCACCTCATTTCACCTTTGAGCCAGAATTGACCGTTGACCTGGTGGGCCCGGTGGATCTCAAGAAAAGGTTGCACTCCCTTGATGGTGGCGGCGTAAGGACGATCCAGGGTAACCTCCGTGGCAAGGTCGAGCTTAAGGCTTTCCTCCCAGACCACGGGGAAAAAGATCGTCCCCAAACCCGGCTCCCGGAAGTCCGGCTCCCGTAAGTTGATGTCTCTTTCTGTGACCCTCGGGAGGGTTCCCTTATCCGCCTGTATCATATAACCTCCCTGCCCCAGGAGACCGCTGAAAAACCCCATCTGCTTTGTCGCTAACGACGGAAGTAGGAAGTCGGAAGGCAGAAGTTGGAAGCAGAAAGCTGGAAGCCTAAGTTACAGCTTCCAGATTCAACCTCCAACTTGTGTACAAAACCTTGTCGCTCCTCGCCTCTGAGCCATTTGAGGTCTCGTCCTGACGTGTCCCGGACGGGTTAACCGCTCAAAACGCAGTTCGTCAGCAGTCTCCGAGAACCCTGTGGTAAACGTCCAGGGTCCTGGTGCCGGCCTCCGCCCAGGTAAACTCTCTATGCACCCGTTCGGCCAAGCTTTGACTCTTCGGGGCAGCCAGGGCTTTTTCCAGGGCTGCGCGGATACTTTCTAGGTTGCCGGGTTCGCAATACCAGGCCTCATCCCCCAGGTACTCCCAGGCCGTGCCTTCCCGCGTGGAGATGACATTGCAGCCGGCGGCCGCCGCTTCCAGGCTGGTAAGCCCAGGAATCTCATATCGGGAAGGCAAGGCGTGGACCCTGGCCGCCGCATAAGCACCCGCCAACTCTGCCAGCGGAAGGTGCCCCAGGTAGAAGACTTTGCTCTGCCCTTCCCGAAAACATTGTTCAAGATAGAAAGGATCATTGATCGGGCCGGCCAGGACCAGAGGTAAGGGGATTCCCCGCATGGCCCGAAGCAAAGCCAGTTGGTTCTTTTCCCGGCTGATCCTGGCCGCCATGAAGACAAACCCCTCCAACCCGTGGGCCCGGTAGAAAGGGGCCGGGTCGGGCAAAAAGAAACCGGCCTGCACTCCAACGGGTACGATGTGGATCTTGGCGCTGTTGCCAAAATCTCTTTCCAGGAGTTCCTTTTCCTTCCAACCTGATACCAGAATGGCTCTGGCCTCCTGCAAGAGAAATCTCCTCCAGCTGTTCTGCTGCAGCCAGATTCTCTCGTCATAGCCGGCTTCGCCCTGACGGTTCCAATAAAAGGGTGTTACCACCAGCGGTCGCCTCGCCCAGAGGAAAGGCTCCATCCCGGCCAGTTGCCTGACTTCGTCGATCCTCATCAGGTTAAAAAGGTGGACAAGGTCCCACTCCTCCAGATCCTGCGGCGGACCTAGGGAGATCTTCGCCGTAACCCCCAGGTCTTTCAGCACCTCTTCCGTCCTTTGAATCTGTATGGTGTCGCCGGCTGGAAAGACGAGCAGATCTCTTCTGGCCAGCAGTAATACCTTCATCTATTCCCTCCTGCCCTGAAACAAATCAGCTACTTCCGGAACTCCGCTCTGGCGTTGCCGGCCGGCCTCTCGGACCTGGCTTCGCCGGGTGCGGTTCTCGGTTCGCTCAAATCGCTCCTCCGGCAATCGCCCGCCTGTCGCCACCATGCTCCCTTTTCATCACCTGCGGCGCCGCCAAAGACGGCAGGCTAACCCTATCTTGTCGTTTCACATCATTTATATGCCGCACATGGTCAACTCAGCCACTCTTCCGTACCACTCCTCGGCTCTCGCCGCCAAGCGGACAACCATCGCCGCAGGCCAACAAAAAGCAGGTATCCACGGGATACCTGCCCCAGCCTATCACCATCCGGTTTTCGGCTTAAGGATCAGCCACATAGATCTGTTCTGTGGAGGTAACCACCACATCGATCCCAATGATCACCTTTTGGGTCAAGAGGCCGGTGGTGGGGTCAAAGTCAAAAATCAGATTCTCAATGAATGAGTGATCCTGTTGATCCATCCCTTCTTCAACCGGCACATCCGGGTCAAGAGGCGGGACTTCCACGAGTTCGCTCCAGTCAATGTCTTCGGCCACGTGGTGAACCAGACCATCAAGCCCGACGTAGTAGACCTGCTTGTGTAGGGTACCCTGAACAATCACCTTACCGTCCTTGACCACCGAAGTGATGTCCCTGAGAGAAGGAACGATATCTACGATCTTGATGGCTTCCAGGGGCTTGGTCTCCTCGATGAGCTTTTGCTTGGTGCCCTGGCCGATGACTACCGGGGTTTTGATCAACGTCCCATAGGGATCAATGACCACCGGAATCTGGGCAGTTTCAGTTACCACCACATCCAGTTTCAGAATGACTTTTTGGATCAGACGACCGGTGGCCGGGTCAAATTCAAAGACCAGATTCTCAACACTGGAATGGTCCTGCTCGTTCATCCCTTCCAAGGCTCCGGTGACTTCCACCAGATCGCTCCAGGGAATGTCCTCAGCCAGGTGGTGGACGATATTGTCGGTTCCGACGTAGTAGATCTGCTTGTGAAGGGTCCCCTGTAGGATCACCTTCCCATTCTTGACGTGAGAATGAACGTTGACCAGAGAGGGAACGATCTCCACGATCTTGATCCCGGGGACAGTTTTTTCCTCACGGATCAGTTTCTGCTTTGTACCCCGGCCGATTACCTTTTGCGTCTTGATGTACGGTCCCATCGTGCCCAGCAAGACGTTCAGTTCCACCGTCTCGGTAACCTTGACATCCAAGAGGATAATCACCTTCTGGGTCAACTGTCCGGTGTCCGGGTTGAGGTCAAAGATCAGGTTTTCAATTATGGAGTGATCCTGCTGGTTCATCCCCGGTCGTACCGGATTGGCCGGATTGATGGGGACGATGTCCACCAGATCGCTCCACTCGATATCCTCGGCCAGGTGATGTTCCAGCCCGTCGGTCCCAATGTAGAAGACCTGCTTGTGTAAAGTTCCCTGAACAATGACCTTACCGTCTTTGACGATGGAACGGATATTGATCAAGCTGCCCACGATGTCCACAATCTTGATGCCATCAATAGTCTTGGTCTCCTCGATGAGCTTTTGTTTGGAACCGTGCCCGACCACTCGCTCGGTCTTGATCAGTACCTTTTCATCGCCTTGACTAGCCCAATACATCCTCGTCCCTCCTTCCCTATTGCCGCTCCTTCCCCCGAGAAAGGATGGCTTCCCCTCTTCGGCCTGCGCCCTCTCCTTTCCCGACCAGTTACCTCCCGACTCCCGGGAGAGACTGCGAAAGAGGGGCTGACCATCGGGTCCTGGCCCCACCGCCATGGTCTTGCTCCATGGCTTCACGGCTTGCCCCCTGCCTCTCCCCAGCAATCCCCTGACGCCGCGAAACCATGGGCGGTCCCCAGGTAACCAGAATTCCGATTCCCCAGGTTGTTCTACTACTGCTGCCTCGTCCTCGCCAACCACGTCTTTTGTCGCTTCGGCCAGGGGCAAGCTGGCCAGTTCCTCCTCTGAACTTGAGAGGGAGGCCCTGACGACTCCTTCGGCCCGAACAAAGCCCGGCGCACCACCATCCTGTTCCTCTGAGTCCGTGGTGACAAGACCACTTCCCTTCTCTGCCGGGACGGTCAGTTCCCGGCATCCTCCCTCTTCCCCGGGCACCGGCGGGGCAGCATTGTCGGGCTCATCTGAGAAAGCGGCGTCCAATGCGTTATCTCTTTCTCCCTGCGGTTCCGGGGTCTTGCCTTCCTCCGCTTCTCTGGCTGCAACTGAAGGGACTGGCCCAGAGACTTCTGCGGATGAAACTGCGGTGTGTGCTCCCTCTGGCTCTCCCAAGGGAGCCACGGCCGTCCTCTGTCCCGCCTCTTCCAACGGTACCGGGGGAACCACCCTTCCTGGCGTCCCGGTCAAGTCGGTGGTTGTGACTTCAGGCACCGGTTCGAGGATATCCTGAGGTCCTCCCGCCTTCCCTCCCGGGACAGAAGATACTTCCCTCCCCTGACCCGGCGATGCCTCCTGTTCTTCTGTTAACAGGTTATCGCCTTCTGGCGCAAGCTTGGTGTCTTTCCGGAGCAACCGTTCCGTTTCCCCTTCAACCTTAGGCTGAGAGACTTGGGATCGGCTGGCAGTCTTGGGCGGGTCGCCGAAAATACTGCCCCCCTGATAGGTGATGGTTACCGGCCGAGCTCCCAGAGCGGGCTGGGGAAGCCTCCCCGCCTCACCCAGGCTAACCCGGGAGATAGCCACATCGCCCTGGATGGCATAGTTCTTCCGTCGAAGACTCCAGATGTAGGCGGAAATCCTGGTCCTTATCGACTCCAGACCCACCAGGCTTCACCCCCTTCCCAAGTCTTTCCGGTTCCACAGGCAAAAAGGGTAGGTGACGTAACAGGGTGACGGTCTATAGTAATATATGCTGTGGAAAAAAGGGGTGTTACAGACCAAAAATGATGGTGGGAACGGTGTTTTTCAGCGGTCTCCGGGGAGAGTGCTGACGAACTGCGGTTTCAGCGGTTGACGCGCCCGAGATACCGTTGGGGCGAGACCTCAAATCAGCCCAGATGCTAGGAACGACAAGGCTCCGAGGCGAGGCGTACTAGGTGGTACGTTGAGCGAGGAGCCGCCGGAGCGACAATCTGCAATAGTAACGCCCCTTTAACAAAAAAGGTTCTTTCTTGCAGATTGCGCCACACCGCAGATGGGTGTTTTTCAGCGGTCTCCTAGGGGTCGATGGTCAGATCCGTCACCACCACCAGAGGCACCAGGTTGGGGTTCCCATCATCTACCACGTCGACATAGATGGTCTGCTTAATCACGTTTTTCACCCCCGGGCCACTAACGTCGGTGACTACAGAAAGGATGGTACTGTCCACCCTGATCTTGACCTTGGTAGTAACTATCCCCGGACCGATGACATCGGTTACCACCACGACATACACCGCGGGAGTGATGGCGGTTACCGTAATCCTTAAGACCACCTTTTGTCGCAGGGTCCCTGCGACGACGTTAAGTTCCGGTATGACAAACTCCACCGCCACTTCCACCTGCACGAAGTCGCCGGGCTTAACCCCGGGCAAAGAAAGGGTGTGGCTGAAGGGCATGTCCTCCTCCACCATCCGGACGATGTTATCAGGCCCCACCAGATAGATCTGTTTATGGACAACCCCCGCGACCATTACCAGATCTGGAAGCACCTCATAGGTAACATCCACTAACTCCGTGCCGATGCTCTTAACTTTGATGGCCTCGACCGGAATAGTTCTCTCCAGTAGGATCTGCTCGCTGACCTCTTCCGCCCCCCCCCACACGG
>JAMCWA010000058.1:0-1421 GCA_023475165.1 Bacillota bacterium
CAGATGCTAGGAGCGACAAGGCTTGGCGCGGAGGCGTATAGAGAAATACGTTGAGCACCTAGCCGCAGGCGCCACACCGCAGATGGGTGTTTTTCAGCGGTCTTCTAGTCTGTGGAGCGGCCAAAGGCCGCTCTCCTTTTTTGGTGGGAGCGGCTGCACTCCCCTACTGCCCCACGGTGGTATTGTTTATTCATACAAGAATTTTTGTGAAAAGCCCTTTCCACAGAGGAAAATAGCCCCCCCTCGTAGAATACAGTCTTCCAGTCTGGTAAGACCAATGTCAAACCATGGCCAGAGGGCCAGGAGACTGCTAACGAGGGGGACTGGAAGAGGGTCGCCTGGCCCCGGCCAGGGCTTACCAGAGCCAGAACACATTGAGGGGAGGAAAGAGAAACATGTTGAAGAAGGTGTTGGTCGTCAGCCTGGTGCTGATCATGGCCATCCTGGCTGGCTGCGGCAGCCAGAGCCAGCCCACCCCAGCCAAGACCAGTGAAGCGGCCAAGGAACCCATCAAGATCGGGGTCGAGGGCCCCATTTCCGGCCAATGGGCGCTGGAGGGGCAGGGCTTCGTCAAGGCCGTGACCTTGCTGGCCGATCAGATTAACAATTCCGGCGGTCTTCTGGGTCGCAAGATCGAGATCGTGCCGGGGGACGACAAGGGTGATCCCAAGGAAGCCGCCCTGGTGGCCCAAAAGATGGTAGCCGGGAAGGTGACGGCGGTGATCGGCGCCTACAACTCGGGCGCCACTGAGCCCGCTTCCGGCATCTACAATGAGGCCGGGATCCTGCATGTTACCCCGTCCTCCACCGCGACCGTCCTCACCACCAAGGGTTATAAACGTTTCTTCCGGACCTGCTTCCTGGATGACCGCCAGGGACTCTTTGCCGCCGATTTCATCATCAACACCCTGGGCAAGAAGAACATCGCCATCATCCACGACAATACCACCTACGCCAAGGGCCTGGCCGAATGGACCAAAAAATACGCCGAGGACAAAGGGGGCAAGGTGGTTTTCTTTGATGCCATTACCCCGGGCGAAAAAGACTTCAGCCCAACCTTGACCAAGATGAAAGCCGCCAAGCCGGAAGCCCTGTACTTCACCGGCTATTTCTCTGAGGGTGGGCTCCTGGTCCGCCAAGCCAAACAGCTGAAGATTAACATCGCCTTTGTGGCCGGTAACGCCAATAACAATCCCGATTTCGTCAAGAATGCCGGGTTGGACGCGGCCAAGGGTGTCTTCATCACTAGCGAGCCAGTCCCCAACGACCTGCCCTATCCGGAAGCCAAGAAATTCATGGAGGACTACAAGGCCAAGTACAAAGAAGATCCCCCCAGCATCTGGTCGGTCTCGGCCGCCGATGCCTTCCGGGTGGTTGTCGAGGCCATCAAGCAGACCCAGTCCACCGATCCAGCCAAACTG
>JAMCWA010000058.1:1483-18025 GCA_023475165.1 Bacillota bacterium
TCGCCAACTGGCCGACTACCTTCATACGAAGATGAAGGACTTCCCGGGGATCACCGGATCCATCAGCTTTGATGAAAAGGGTGACCGCAAGGGGACCATCCACAAGGCCTACATCATTGACGAGAAGGGGAATTTTGTGCCCTACAAGAAATAACCTGGTTCGTTCGGTGGGTGACCCGCCCGGGAGACTGCTGACAGACTGCGGTTTCAGCGGTCTCAGTTCGGCCGGTCACCCACCCGGTCCTTCCGGCCTCTCGGGCCTGCTTTCGCCGGGAGCAGGACCCGGCTCGGTGAAAGGGCTCCGCTGGCACCAAGCCACCCGCCGCTCATTGTAACCGCGGCCTTCTCGTCCTTTATGGTGCCGCAAGCGGCAGGGGGGGCTCCTGAGCAGGAGGTTTTTTATGCAAGAGTTTCTCCAGCAGATCGTCAACGGCCTCACCATAGGCTCAGTGTATTCCCTGGTGGCCCTGGGCTATACCATGGTCTACGGAATCCTGAAAATGATCAATTTCGCCCACGGTGAACTGTTTATGATCGGGGGCTATCTTGGTCTCTCCCTCGTAGCCGCATTTGGGCTGGCTGCGGCCGTAAGCTCGCCGGTCCTCGGCCTCATAATCGTCTTTTTCCTGGTCGCCGGTCTGGCGGCCCTGATCGGGGCTCTGGTGGAACGGGTGGCCTACCGCCCCCTGCGCCGCTCTTCCCGCCTGGCCCCGCTGGTATCGGCCTTAGGGGCCTCCATTTTTTTGCAAAACGCCATCATGTTGATCTATGGAACCGGGTACAAGGTCTATCCCGATAACCTGGTGCCCAATGTGACCTGGACCCTGGGTGGGGTGGAGATCAGTCTGATCCGGCTCCTGATCCTGGGTCTTTCCCTTTTCCTGATGGCCCTCCTCTACTTCCTGGTACAAAAGACCCAGCTGGGAGCCGCCATCCGGGCCAGCGCCCTGGATCACGATACCGCCCGGCTAATGGGGATTGACGTGGACAAGATCGTCACCCTGGTCTTCATCATCGGCCCCGCTCTGGGTGCTGCCGCCGGCATCATGGTCGGCCTCTACTACCGCCAGATTAATTTCACCATGGGCTGGGCCTATGGTCTTAGGGCTTTCACCGCGGCCATCCTGGGTGGCATCGGCAACATTCCGGGGGCTATGGTGGGTGGCCTCCTCCTGGGACTTTTCGAGAGCCTGGCGGCGGGTTATATCTCGGCCGCCTGGAAAGACGCCATCACCTTTTTCATTTTGATCTTGATCCTCATCCTGCGCCCGACGGGTCTGTTGGGCGAACGGGTGGCGGAGAAGGTGTAGGAGAGTGCTGACGAACTGCTTTTTGCGTGGTTAACCCGCCTGG
This sequence comes from Bacillota bacterium, assembly GCA_023475165.1. Taxonomy (GTDB): domain Bacteria; phylum Bacillota; class Sulfobacillia; order JAMCWA01; family JAMCWA01; genus JAMCWA01. The sequence continues at coordinate 2,837 of JAMCWA010000058.1, forward strand.
GAAATCGTAAGGGCGAGACCGCTCAAAAATGCCCAGATGCTAGGAGCGACAAGGCTCCGAGGCGAGGCGTACTCGGTGGTACGTTGAGCGAGGAGCCGCCGGAGCGACAATCTGCAACAGTAACGCCCCTTTAACAAAAAGGTTCCTTCTTGCAGATTGCGCCACACCGCAGATGGGTGTTTTCCAGCGGTCTCCTAGGAGAAGGGATAGATTTTTGTGCGTAACAAACTGTGGCCAAACTCACCCCTCTGGCTGGGAATCCTGGGGGCTACCGCCCTCATCTTTCCCTTTGCCGCCAACGACTATTGGGTAACGGTGGCCAACTTCTTTGGGATCTATAGCCTCCTCGGCCTGAGCCTTAATATCATCGTCGGGTACGCCGGGCTCTTTAACCTTGGCCACGCCGCCTTTTACGCCGTGGGGGCCTACACCACGGCCATTTTGAATACCCGGGTTCATCTCCCCATTCTCCTGCTGCTGCCGGTAAGCGCCCTGATGGCCGCCGTTTTCGCCTATGTCATAACCCGGCCCATCCTGCACCTGCGCGGCGACTACCTGGCTATCGTCACGATCGGTTTTGGGGAGATCGTGCGGATCGCCCTGAACAACAATCCGCTGGAGCTCACCGGGGGCCCCAACGGTATCTTCGGCATCGGCCGTCCGGTCGTATTTGGTTTCATCCTCCGGCAACCTTGGCATTATTACTTTTTGATCTGGACCCTCGTCCTTTTGACCATCCTGGCCTTAAGACGGCTTGAGACCTCCCGCATTGGCCGGGCCTGGAATTACATCCGCGAGGACGATCTGGCCGCTGAGGCCATGGGCATTAACACCACCAGTCTGAAGCTCCTGGCCTTCGTCCTGGGGGCAGCCCTGGCCGGCGTAGCGGGTAATCTATATGCTACCAGTATGACGGTAATAGCCCCGGAAAGCTTCACCTTCTGGGAGTCGGTGGTCATGTTCTCCATCATCGTTCTGGGTGGCCCAGGATCCATCCCGGGGGTTTTTGTGGGGACACTGGGGATGTTCGTTTTACCGGAGCTCTTCCGCCAGTTCGCCCAGGCCAGGATGCTGGTCTTTGGGGCGGCCATGATGGCCATGATGATCTTTCGTCCGGAAGGCCTCTGGCCCAGCCAGCACTGGCGTCGGGCGGTGGCGGAAGAAGAAGAAAAGGCCCCTCCTGGTCCAGGGTCAGGGGAGAAAGCCGGTTTAGCCGGCGGCACAGCCAGGGGAGAGTGAGACTCTGATGTCAGCTCTTTTGCAGGTCGAAGAGGTAAGCAAAAGGTTCGGCGGGTTAATGGCGGTCTCGCGCCTTTCCTTCGATATTGTCCAGGGCGAGATAGTGGGGCTGATCGGCCCCAACGGGGCCGGCAAGACCACTGTCTTTAACCTCATTACCGGTATCTACCGCCCTGAGGAAGGGCAAATCACCTTCGACGGCCGCCCCTTGATTGGCTTACGACCCCATGCCATCACTGCGCTGGGGATCGCCCGCACCTTTCAGAACCTCCGGCTCTTTAAGAATATGACGGTCCTGGAAAATGTCATGTCCGGACAACACGGCCGCACCCGGGCCGGGGTTTTGGACGCCCTGCTCCAGACCCGCTCTCAGAGGCAGGAAGAAAAGGCGATCCAGGGAGAGGCCGAGACCAGACTGCGCCTGGTGGGTTTATGGGAACTACGGGACGAACTGGCCAGGAACCTTCCCTACGGGGAGCAGCGGCTCCTGGAAATCGCCCGGGCCCTGGCCACCAACCCTCGCCTCCTGATCCTCGATGAGCCGGCCGGAGGGCTAAACGAGAAAGAGAGCGCCGACCTGATGGCCCTCATTGCCAGGATCAGGGACATGAGCATAACCATCTTCTTAATTGAGCACGACATGAACGTGGTTATGAGCATTTCCGACCGGGTGGTGGTGCTGGAGAATGGCGAGAAAATCGCCGAAGGTACCCCCCTGGAAGTCCAGTCTAATCCCCGGGTCATCGAGGCCTATCTTGGAAGGGAAGAGGACGAGATCTGATGGCACTCCTGGAAATCCACGACCTGCATGTTTACTATGGCCACGTTCACGCCCTGAAAGGGATCAACCTGGCGATAGAGGAGGGGGAAGTCCTCACCGTTCTGGGCGCCAATGGGGCCGGTAAGTCCACCACCTTACGGGTCATTTCCGGCCTGATCCGACCCCGCCGAGGCCAGGTTCTCTTCGGCGGCCAGCCCATTGATCGTCTGCCGGCCCATCAAATCGTCGAGTTGGGGATTTCCCAGGCCCCCGAGGGGCGAAAGATCTTTGCCACCCTTACCGTGGAGGAAAACCTCAACCTGGGGGCCTACACTCGTCGTCGTGATGCGGCCGGTATGGCCCAGGGGAAAGAGATGATCTTTCACCTTTTCCCCCGCCTCAAGGAACGTCGTCGCCAATTGGCCGGCACTCTTTCCGGAGGCGAACAACAGATGCTGAGTATCGGGCGGGCCTTGATGGCCAAACCCCGTCTCCTGCTCCTGGATGAGCCCTCCCTGGGGCTGGCTCCTTTGCTGGTGCGCGACATCTTTCGGACCATCCGGGAGATCAACGCCCAGGGGGTAACCACTCTGCTGGTAGAACAAAATGCCCGGGTCGCCCTGAAGATCGCCCACCGCGCCCTGGTCCTGGAGACAGGCCACATTGCCCTGGGGGGCACCGCCGCTCAACTCTTATCCGACGAGCGGGTGCGAAAGGCCTATTTGGGAGAGAAGTAAACTCCGGTGCGCGATTGCGCCGGGCAACGCCATTAAGAAAAGGGGTTGGCCGTTTTGACTTTCCGGCTGGCACCACCAATATCTGTTGCTGCCGATCCAGTCGGCGAACCCTGGACGTCTGTACCATTTTGCGACCCAAGCTGGCGCTGAAGCTAATGAGCGAGTGCCGGTGAACGTAGCGGGGTTGCCGGCCGGCAACGCAGCAGCTGAGCACTTTCCACGATAGGGAGGCAACTGTGAGCCAGGGATGCGCTAATGGAGGTTCCGGGAAGCCACAGCTTAGGGCGGCAACAAGTTTGAAGCGGCGCCAGCGGACCCCCCTTTATAAACGTGTGGTTGGCCAGATCCGGCAAATGATCCGGGATGGCCGGCTGGGCCCCGGTGACCAGCTCCTTCCGGAGCGGCAACTGGCCGAAGCCCTGGGAGTGAGTCGCCCCGCGTTGCGCGAGGCCTTGACCGCCCTGACTTCCCTCGGTCTGATTGAGGTGCGTCCCGGCGGGGGAGCCTACGTTCGCAAGGCCAGCCTGGACAGCTTGGTGGAGCCCCTGGCTGCGATTATGATGACCGGAGAAGAGGATGTCTTTCATCTCCTGGAAGTCCGGCGGATCCTGGAGAGCCAGGGGGCGAGATTGGCCACGGCCCGGGCTTCCTCCCGCGATCTCTTGCGCCTGCGGGAGAACGCCCTCATCGCGGAGAGGGATATGTCCAAAGGCTTCGCCGATGAGTCGGATACGGAGTTTCACCAGAGTATCGTGCAGGCGGCGCACAACCCGGTCCTGATTGAGGTCATGTCCATGCTGTCGGGGCTCATGCGGGAGGCCTATGGTCCCACCCGGGCCAAACTCCTGGCCGACCCGGATAAGGCCAGAATCTATGCCGAGCAGCACTACCGCATTTACCTGGCCATGAGATTGAAAAGGCCAAGGACGCGCTGGCAGCGGAAAAGGCCGTCTGCGAACACCTGGATACGGTCCAGGGGGAGATGAAGAGGATTTATGAATTCCGGTCGGTTTAAGACCGCTCCTGTCTTGAAAGGATACCTCCTAGTGGCCCTGGCCGCCGTCCTCTGGGGCACCCTGGGTATTTTCGCCCGGTATCTTTACCGCCTGGGTTACGAGCCGCAGGTGGTAGTTTTCTTTCGAGCTGCCATTGCCTTCGGCGGGTTTCTGATTTGGGTTCTGCTGCTGGATAAAGGGCTCTTCCGGGTAGCCGCGGCCGATCTTCCCTTTTTCGCCCTGTACGGCTTTGTCAGCATCAGCCTCTTTTATACCGTCTATTTTTTTACCTTGAAGATCACCCCGGTGGCTGTCGCCACCATCCTTCTTTATACAGCTCCCATCTTCGTCAATCTCATGGCCTGGGCCTTCTTGGGCGAAAGGATGACCGCCGGCAAGCTCCAGGCTCTGGCCCTGGCCGTATTGGGGGTTTTCCTCATCATCCGGACACCCGCCGGGAACCCCTGGCGCTTCAATTGGCTCTCCCTGGCCGGCGGCCTCGCCTCAGCCGTCACCTACGGCCTCTACAGTATCTTCGGCAAGAAAGCCCTGGTCCGCTATCACCCGATGACCATTCTCGTTTACACCCTGGGTTTCGGCAGCCTGTTCCTGGCGATGTTCCTGGGGCCCAGCCGTCTTTTGACCTTGCACCTGGCCCCTCAAGGCTGGGTACTTCTGGTAGGTGTGGGGACCGTCCCCACCCTTCTTTCTTTTTGGGCCTACACCCGGGCCCTGCAACTAGTGGAAGCGGGGCGGGCCAGCATCGTCGCCACCCTGGAACCCGTGGCCGCCACCGTCTTTGCCATGATCTTTCTGGGAGAAGGCTTGTCCCATTGGCAGGTCCTGGGGGGGATGCTGGTCATCGGAGGGGCACTCCTGGCGCAAGGAAAAAACAAGGCCTGAGAGACCCGGCAAGACGGCAGGGATTTGACTTTGTTTGTAACTAGTATGGAAAACGGCCAGTTGCTCCCAGCTTGCCGGGGCTGGGTGGCACGTTGAGCGAGAAGCCGCCGGAGCGACACAATCGCCTATAGTTGCTCCCCATTTTAGGGAAAGTTTTTCGGCGGGTTGCCCCACAATCCGCGACAGTCCCGTCCCATTTTTAAGGGAAGTTCTTCGGCGGGTTACGCCAACGCAGATGGGCGTTTTTCAGCGGTCTCCTAGTGAGCAACCGCGCGTATAGGAGGTAGCGGGTGATCATGTTTACCTCTAGAGAGCCTCTCCCAAGAACCGCCGAGGTGGTCATCATTGGCGGCGGGGTCAACGGCTGTTCCCTGGCCTATCACCTGGCCAAAAAGGGGGTTCGTAACGTCGTCCTCCTGGAAAAGGGTTACCTGGCCAGCGGGGGAACGGGCCGGTCGGCCGCCGGGATCCGGCACCAATTCGGCACCGAGATCAACATACGTCTTTCCACAGCCAGCATCAGGCTGCTGGAGGGATTGCAGGAGGAGACCGGTTATCCCGGTGACCTGGAACTACGGCAAGGCGGCTACCTGATGGTGGCCTACACTGAGTCCCAGGGGACCCAGCTGAAAAAGAACATTGCCCTGCAGAATTCCCTGGGCATTACCTCACGCTACGTCTCGCCCGAGGAGATCCGCGCGATCGTTCCAGCCATGAATCTGGCTGGGGTCCGGGGGGCCTCCTTCTACGAGAAGGACGGCCATGCTAACCCTTTTCACGTGACCTTTGCCTACGCTGAGGCGGCGGCTCGGCGGGGGGTCAAGATCTTCACCTACACCGAGGTCACCGGGATAAAGCTGCGGGGCGGGGAAAAGGACACTGCTGTCGTAGCCGATTCCCCCCGAAAGAAAGGAATCCAGGCCGGGGATGGCGGCTGGGCGGGATATATCCGTAATGGCGACCTGCCTCGCCTCGGTGACCGGCCCCGGGAGGTCATGGAAGTAGTAACGCCCAGTGGTAACATCGCCACCCGGACGGTGGTTAATGTGGCCGGCGCCCACGGCCTCCTCATTGGCCGGATGGTGGGGCTAGAACTCCCGATCACGGCGGAGCGCCATCAGATCCTGGTCACCGAGCCGGTGGAGCCCCTCCTTCGTCCGATGATCATTTCATTTGACTACGGTACCTACTGCAAGCAGGAACCGCACGGGGGCATCGTCATGGGGGTGGGAGACCCGGAGGAGCTGAAGGGGTTTGGTGTCCATTCCAGTTGGCAGTTTCTCCAGGAAGTTAGTGCGAAGGTAACTAACCTTCTGCCGGTGCTGAAAAAGGTCCGCCTGGTACGGCAGTGGGCCGGCCTCTATGATATTACGCCGGACTCGCAGCCCATCCTGGGTGAGGCGCCTGGGATCAAAGGCTTTTACAACATTGTCGGCTTCAGCGGTCACGGTTTTATGCTGGGGCCCATTATCGGTCAGCTGATGGCCGACCTCATCGTCGAGGAGGAGCCGGCCATCCCCGTCCACCGGGTCCTGGATCTGGGGCGCTTTGCCCGGGGCGAGTTGGTCAAGGAGCCGGCGGTGGTTTGAGCAGCACCATTTTGCACCGTTGATGTAAAGAACGCCTCAAACTTCGTATTCTCTGGTCTCTGGTTGACTGAGGACTTCCCGCAAAAAGCCGGCGGGGCGTAATTTGTTGATTGCCTGAACTCTTATGGCTCCGATGTGGGCCCGGACGATACTGTCAAGAAAGGGCCGTTCTTTATCCATATTATCCTTTGCAGCCAAAGTATCCTCTTTCCTGCAGCTCCCGGACCAGGAGCACGAACATGGCGTGGGACCAGGTTAGGGGTACCACCCAGGCCGGTCCGCCCTTTTCTCGGTCCACCTGCTCGGGCAATAGATCAAGGTGGTTACGATTTTGCATGGCCCACTGGAGGGCCTGGGCCGCGTCCCCCAGCCGGCCCAGCTGGGCCTGGTAAAGTCCCAACCACAGGGTACAGATGATCCAGGGGTTTCCTCCGCGGTACCGGTCGCTTTGGTAACGCCGGATTCCGCCCACCCCGGGCGCGCTCAGGTATTCCTCTATGGCCCGCGCCGTGGACACCATCCGAGGATCGCCCGGATTTAGGAGCAAGAAGGGGTAACTCAGGCCAAGGAGGCTGCAGTCCACCGTTGGGTCGCTGTATCGGAAGTGACGCCGCCGGCGCCAGGGCGGACCGCCAGCCGGCGGTTCTCGGTTAAGGGGCTGAGACGTCAAAGCAGCGCGGAGCTTTTTATCGCCGGGGGGCTCAACTTGAGTATCCCCAACCGGTGTACTCCCGCCGAGGATTGAAGCGGTCGCCCCCTCAGCGCCCGCATCTTGGCTGTGGGAGCCTCTCCCTTCAGTGTTTCCTCCCGGCCTTCCAGTCGGCCAGGGCAGCTCCGTGCCCACGACGACCCCTTGGGCAGCCAGGCCTTCATAAGTCCCGGACTCGACGGTGATTTTCCGGGCCCGCAAAAAGCGCCCCAAGCCTGCGTCCCAAAGTTCAGCCAGGATCTTCTCTCTCATCTCGCCGGCCGCTTGTGACCAAATGGCCCCTTCCGCCCCATGTCCCAGTTGCCGCGCGGCCAGGGAGGCCGCCTGAAGGCCGGCAAAGACGGCCGTAGCGGAATAGGCAAACTCGCCGCTATTCTCCTCCCATAGATCCACCGTGGGTCGACAAAGGCCAGTTTCGCCGTCCCGGTAAGTCAGCAGAAATCGCGCCGCCCGCCGGATGGTTCCCCACATCTCCTGCAAGAAGCTATCTTCTCGGGTGAAAAGGTAATGCTGCCAGATTCCAAAGAGGATGCTCCCCGTCTCATCTATTTGGATTAATCCCCAGGAGGTGCCCCAGTTCCCCGCCAAATCGTGCCGCTGGGCCCAGAAGCCCTCCGGTTCCTGGGTCCGGGCGGCCCAACGAAAGATGGCCGCCGCCGCCGCGGGATAGCCGGCCCGGTCCAGAGCCAGAGCGATGTAGGCGGCATCTCTCCCCCAAACATAGGCATAACCACCACAATACCGGTATTCCGGGTCAAATTCGGGAGCGGCAATGACCCCACCCTCGCGGCCGGTCATGAGTCTTATGGTTAGGAGAGACCGCCTGTAAACCCGGGCGATATCCTCCGGCAAGTCAGGCAAGGGGGTAGCCATGTCCAGGTAGCTCTTCCAAAAACCATTAACCCTGGCCAGGTGAGACGGCAAACTCTCAGACCGGGCCGCCTGGATTTTACTCATCGCCCCGTGCCTATCTTGTTCCAGGCTGAGGTAAAGGGTCAGACCGGTCTCCTGTCGGGGCAACAGAGTCTCCAAGTCCCAAATCAGGGCCCCCGCCGTATCACCCATATGAATCTCGCGGGCTTTCAGCTCGCCGTTCTGCAGCTCTTGCCAAAGGGACTCCGGCTTATCGCAGCCGAACCCCGTCACGGCACGGTCACCGGCCAGGGCGAGGTACTGACCGCGTCGGTAAAAAACCATAGCTTCTGTATCCGCATCAAAAAAAGCGGTATTATAAAGGGGCGACTCCTCAAAGCGGATGGCAGCATAGGTGAGGAAGCGAATTCTTCTGGAGGAGGTCCCGTTGTTGCGAAAGGTGAAGGACCGCAGGAGGAGGTCTTGGCCCGGTAAGACCGCGTCCCTGATCTCGACCTCCAGGCCCAGCTTCCGCGACCGGAGCAGCGTGACAAGAATGTTGCTGTCTTCCCGGTAGGCTTGCCGGATGGTCCAGGGCTCCCGGTCCAGCCAAAAGGGCTGTAACTGGACCTCCTCCAAATACAGGCCCTGGCGCAGGTGGCGGACATGCTGCCCGGCATCGGGCCGGGGCCAAAAGATCCGCAGGATTTCGCCAGTTGAACTGATGGTGGCCAAGAGCTTTGAGTTGCCAACGACTCCGGCAACGGGACCGGGACGGTGATTCCTGCTTAATCTCATACTCGACTCCTCAACCGATGTAAAGAACGTCTCTGATGACTCGCTACCGCCAGCATTCTCTTTCCCCTGGGGCAACACTGCAAGTCGTCTGCCCACTTCCAGGGCCCAGTGTCGCTACCGCGAGCATTCTCTTTCCCCTGGGGCAGGGCGGGCGCTGCTGCTTTTGATAAGCAAGACGCAAGGCAATTTTCCTAGGGTTCGCCTATCATCCCCGTCCCGCGGACGGCCTCGCAAGACTTCCGTATAACCAGTTCCGCAGTTAAGAGTTCATGCCCCGGCACGTCACGGCCTTCGATGAGGTCCACCAGCATTCGCGTAGCTGCCGCCCCCAACTGATAAATCGGTATGCGGACCGTAGTCAAAGAGGGTCTGGCAAACTGAGCCAGCGGGGTATCATTAAAGGTGATCAGACTGATTGTTCCCGGGACGTCCCGGCCAGTCTCTTCTAAATAGCGCAAGGCACCGGTGGCCATTAGGTCATCTGCCACCAGGAGAGCCGTTATCTCGGGAGCCTGGACCAGGAGATGTTTTGTCCCCTGATACCCTCCCTCCTCGGTGAAAGTGGCCTCGACCAGCAACCTCGCCTCTATCTGCAGTCCTCTCTCCTTCATGGCCTGGCGGTATCCCTCCTGCCGGTCCAGGCTCACGACCTGGTCCCTGGGACCGGAAACAAAGCCGATCCTTTGGTGGCCCAGGTTAATGAGATGCTCGGTGGCCTTCCTGGCATCAGCCACGTTGTCATTGTTGACCCAATGCAGGCCGCGCATCGGCCCGGCGGGCCGGCCAATTATTACAAAAGGTATCCCTTCCCGCCGCAAATCAGCGACCAGCCGATCGTGAATGTGGGAGGAAGAAAGGATGAAGCCATCCACCCGTCGTTGTCGGGAAAGATCCAAAATCCTTTCCCTTTCCGCCTTCCGATCAGTAGCCGTGGAAAGCAGGATATGGTAGCCCTTCTCCTGGGCAACTGTGGCCGCACCCCGGATCGCTTCCGCGAAAAAGGGATTGGCGAAGGCCTGCTCGGCCGAACGGGAGATACTGAAGCCCAAGGTCAGACTGGTCTTGCGAGCCAGGCTGCGCGCGATGGCGTTGGGAAAGTACCCCAATTCCTTCATGATCTGACGAACGCGTTCCTGGGTTTCCACACTGATGGCTGGGTTTCCGCTAATGACCCTGGAAACGGTTGATGGAGATACGCCGGCGGCCCTGGCTACTTCCTTAATGGTAATGGCCAAGAAACAAACCTCCCACCTAAATAACAGCTTCGTCCTTCTGGCAGTGCTCCATATAGACTCTTTCGATTACCCGCAAGTACTCAACGTGCCTCTAACCAACAGACAATGTCAAGCCCCTAGAACCGCCAGGAGTAAGTATGGCCACCCCCGAGGGCGGTAGTTTTATCGTCAGTAGATTTTGTTGATCGGAATGATAATACCTATGGCTCAGCTCATCGTACCACATGTTCTCACCAGAGGGTTCATTTAGGAAAAGTGACTCCGGCTGGAATCCGGCGTTGATGGCTACCAGAACCCTATCATTTCCATATATACGCAAGAAAGCGTACGCGCGCTCCTGGGTGAGGACGGCGGAAAAGCCTCCCTTGCGTAAAGCAGGGTGTTCTTTACGCAAACGGCTAAGCGTCTGAACAAGTTTAGCTAAGTCACGATCCCAGGTGCTTTCCTCCCACAGCATGCAGCGCCTGCAATCCGGATCCCGTCCGCCTTCTAAGCCAATCTCATCACCATAATAGATTAGTGGGACGCCCTCAAAGGCAAAAAGGAAAGCGAATAGGGCTTGTACCGGAGCAGACCGCCGATCAGCCATAGTCATAACACGTGGTGTATCATGGCTACCTAACAGGGTAAGCATGCTCCGCCGAAAGGAGCCTGGGCAACTATTCCGTAGGGCGGCTAATTCTCGATCAAAGGTAGCGGCGTCGATGGCCTGTTGTACTATAAAACGTAATAATAGCTCGCGAAGCCGGTAATGAGTGGCCCCATCGAACTCGTCTCCCTGAAGCCAAGGGCCGGGATCTCCCCAGGCTTCTCCGATAAGATAAGCGTCCGGTCGCACTTCCTTGACCGCCGAACGAAACTCGCGCCAGAATTCATGGGGTACTTCCCACGGCACATCCAATCGCCAGCCGTCAATATCTGCCTCTTGGATCCAATATCGGGCCACGTTAAGCAGATATTCCCTTACCGCAGGGTTTGAAACGTTTAATTTCGGTAGAAAATGGGCCCCTCCGCACGCGCGATAGTTCGGGGGCCTTCTCCTCACCGGGAAGGAATCGAAATAATACCAGTCCTTATATGGTGAGTTGGCTCCACGCCGCAGAACGTCCCGAAAAGCCCAAAAACTATCACCAGTATGATTAAACACTCCATCCAGGACAACCCTCATTCCCCTTTGATGGGCCTCTAAAACCAAGCGTTTGAGCGCTCCATTTCCGCCAAGGTGAGGATCTACCTGAAGATAGTCGGTAGTATCATACTTATGATTTGACGGAGCCTTAAAGACTGGGGTCAAATAGAGCGCGGTGACACCCAAGCCATCCAGATAATCTAAGCGTTTGCGTATGCCCTCCAAATCGCCACCGAAAAAACTCCTTCGGGTTGGTCGAGCACCCCACGGACGTGTACCGCGTGGGTCGTTACTGGGGTCACCATTGTCAAATCGATCTGGCATTATCTCATAGAAGACTGCATCTTCCACCCAAGCGGGAGGGCCCGTCATAATATCACTCCTTGAGGCTGCCCATGGTGACGCCTTCGATGATCCATCGCTGCGCCAGGATGAAAAGCCCTAATACCGGTAGGGTAGAGGTGACAGTACCTGCCATCAAGTAAACCCATTGGGTCCCGTACTTGCCATAAAAGGTGGCGAGACCAACTTGGATTGTTTGCATGTTTGGGTCAGTAGTTACGATAAGCGGCCACAGGAAGTCGTTCCAGCCAAAGAGAAAGGCAAAAAGTCCAAGCGCGGTGACGGCCGGGCGAGCTACCGGCAGAAGTATTCTAAAGAGAATACATAATCTCCCGCAACCGTCTATCATTGCGGCCTCATCCAGCTCGCGAGGGATAGTTCGAAAGAACTGCCGCATCAAGAATACACCGAAGGCACTTATCAGCCTGGGAATGATCAAGCCCGCATATGTGTTGAGCCAGCCAAGTCGTTGAATGATAAGATAGGAAGGGATGACTTGTAAGTGAAAGGGAATCATCAACGTACCCAAGAAAAGTAAAAAGAGAGGCTCCTTAAAGCGGAAGTTCAGCCGATCAAAAGCATAGGCCGCCATGGCACCACCCAATACCTGCCCAATGGCTATAGCTGCGGCCATGATGGCGCTGTTCAGATAGTACCGGGCAAAAGGTGCCGCCTCCCAGGCAGCACGATAGTTCTCCCATTGGAACCACACCGGTAGCAGGTACGGTGGTGAAAAGGTCAGCTTGAGCGGCTTAAGAGACGTTGTAATCATCCATAAATACGGCAAGACTACAACCCAGGCCCCCATGAGCAAAACACCGTGCAGTGCCAGTCGATTCGTCCGCCGACAAATACTCGCCCAGTTTCGCTGTTTCACGCCCGCTGCCACCCCCCGAATCTTGAGAAACGCCACTGCAAGAGCGTAGTTATGAAAACCAACAGAAAGATAACCCAGCCAACAGCTGACGCATAACCCAGATGAAATAGACGGAATCCTTGACGGTAAAGGTAGAGAGGCAGGACGTCAGTTGCGCCCATAGGACCACCGAAGGTCATAACGAAGATGTGATCAAAAGCCTGGAAGGCGTCAATCACAGACATAATTGCTAAGAGAACGGTGGTTGGCATAAGTAGCGGCCAAGTGATGTGCCGGAAACGCTGCCAAGAACTGGCACCATCAACCTTCGCTGCGTCGTCATATTCTCTTGGTATAGCCTGTAGCCCTGCCAGATAGATAACCATGTTAAACCCCAGCCGTTTCCATATTCCCACCAAAGTAACTGCTGGAAGGGCCCATTTTGGATCGCCTAACCAATCCGGTCCCTGTAGTCCTATTACCTTCAACGTCAGGTTTACCATTCCACTAATCGGGTCGAAAAGTAAAGACCAGACGACGCCCGCGGCTACCGAGGCGGTAATTACTGGCGTGAAGTATATAGCACGGTAGAGCGTACGACCGAACAAACGCTGGTTTAAAACCAAAGCCACGGTCAGTCCCGCGGCCAACCCTAGCACGGTAACTCCTATCGTGTAGAGCAAGGTTACCCGTGCTGAATTCCAGAACTCCGGGTCAGCCAAGAGTGTGCGATAATTGGTAAAGCCTACGAAGATTTGGACAGTGCTGAGACCATCCCACTTAACGAGGCTCAGCCAAGCTGCATAGAGAGCTGGGTAGATATTAAATAATCCAAAAACCAAGAGGGCCGGCAGCAGGCAAATTAGAGCAGTTACCGTCTCTTCCCTATTCCGGGCCATGGTCCGTCTCTCAGTCACTGGCTGTACTACCTCCATCTATCTCCGCACTTGAATACAGGAGACCGTCCGGCAATGAGTGGCTAAACGGCCTCCTGTTGTTACATGTTACTGACGTTTACTTCTTTAATGCGGCTGTAACCGCTTTTTCGGCGTTAGCTAGCGCTTCCTTTACGGTTACTTTTCCGTAGAACGCCTTTTCTAACTCCTTGGCAAAGGCCAAAGAGGTATCCGGATACTCAGGAATGGGCGGTCGAGCATGGGCATACTGTTGCTGTTCCACAAAGGGAAGCAAGCGCGGTTCTTTCTTCAGCCACTCTCGGTATTTAGCATCATTAGATACTGACTCCCTTACCGGCATGAACCCAGTCCGCATATCCCAATCTACTTGAACAGGTGTACTGGCAAACCATAGGGCAAACTCAGTGGCGGCAGCCTGTTTCTCTGGTGTGGTTTGGAAAACGAAGATGTGTTCGCCGCCCATATTTGTGGCCCGTGTACCACCCTCGGGAATCGGGATCATCGCCGTGCCGAAGTCAAAAGGCGTCTGCCCGGCCCAAATGCCTACCATCCAGGAACCATCAATTCGCATACCCGCTTGACCCTTGTCAAATGCCCCCCACTTGCCAGCCTCGGCCACCTTATCAACTCGGATTAGGTCGACGAGAAACTTGAGGGCTTTCTCTCCGGCCGCATTGTTGAAGCCTGGTTTGGTATAATTATCGGCCAGGTATTCACCGCCGGCCTGCCAGAGGTATGGCTGGAATTGCCAGGTTACACCCTCCCCGCTGTCGCCAGCTACAGTGTAAATCTCGAAACCTTTAATACCCCCACCAAGTGCAGTTATCTTCTTGGCGTAGGCACGAAGTTCATCCCACGTTTTTGGTGGCTTTTCAGGGTCTAAGCCGGCTTTCTTAAAAAGATCCTTGTTGTAGAAAAGAGCCAAGTTGTTGGTGCTGATGGGTAGCCCCTGCAGCTTCCCTTGATAGCGGTCGTATTCCAGCAACGCCGGGTAGAAATCGCCAAGATCAAGGTTAGCCTTTTTCGCTGCGTCAGTCAAATCAATGAGCGCACCGGAGCGATTCAGCTTGGCCATCCATGCGAGGTCACCAGCTGCTACCGCCGGTGGATTCTTACCGGCAATACTTGCCTGTAGTTTCGATAGGAGCTCACCCCAGGGCAGGAAGACATTCTTGACCTTGATGTTCGGATGAGACTGATTGAACTGCTCCACCAAGGCACTGATGACCTTTCCGTTGTTCCCGTCCCAATAATTCCAGAACTCGATCTCCACCGGAGTGACGGCCTTTGCCTCCTGCTTTGGCTGTGGAGTAGGTTGGGCAGTGTTCGAGGCGCACCCTGCCAGCACTACAAAAAGGACCAGAATCAGAACCCACAATGAGCGCCACTGACGAAGGAACATTTCCTTGCAACCTCCTTTTTTCTTACATCTCCGAAACCACGGACTCGCTCAAGAGTAACTTCTGAGAAACCTCACGGCAGACTTCCTCTCCCTTCCCCCCTCCTCAAAAGCCTGGGTACACCTCGATTGTCTCGCCCCCGCGACTCCAATAATTGTTGCCTAAGGACCAGTCGGTACCATTTCTCAAAGGTTTAAACTCGAAGGACGTCGCCTCATCGATGGCCGTGGTCTCATACACCCAAACATTCCCTTCCGTCAGCGTCATAGGCTTGATTTGCAACCGCTTTCCGCAACCGTTTGCACTAATGTCTACTTCGACGTCACTAAGGATTCTCCTGCTGACTTCAGAAAGTTTTTCAGAAATATGGCCTAAGCCTTCCCCGAAATCATCTTCCGGATCGGGCCGCTCGCCACTGTCCGCAGAAAGGCACAAGCCCGGGTCCAAACCCGGGCTTGTGCCCCTGCGACTACTGCCACTTTAACTCCGGCGCCTGCCACCGCGCCGGAAGGGTTATTCAAAAGCTCATTCCCTGATGCCTGAAGCCTTTCCTTTGCCCCTCGCGTTTAACGGGACACTGGCTCTTAAAAGTGAGTCACCAGGGGGTCCTTAGCTCAACAGCAACTTTAGACCTCCGGTTAGGAGCAGGACCAGACTGGTCAGGCCCATCAGGGTCTGCAAGACCAGAAAGGCTACTCCCGTCACCACGACGAGACCCGGCGTAAGGA
>JAMCWA010000091.1 GCA_023475165.1 Bacillota bacterium
CAGCCCAGATGCTAGGAGCGACCAGGCTCCGAAGCGAGGCGTACTAAGTGGTACGTTGAGCGAGGAGCCGCCGGAGCAACACCGCAAGAGGGTGTTTTTCAACGGTCTCCTACTCAGATAATAGAGATAGAGTATAGTGAGGGAGGATAAACATAGAGGGGGTATCTAGAGCATGCTGACCTCCGATAGTAACGGTCAGGCCTTGCGCCTTCCCTTGGCCGTGTTTCGGGCAAAACGGTCCTATACCCTGGGGTTTCTGTTCCTTGGGTTGCTGAGTCTTATCGCTCTCTGGTTGGTTTTGACCCTCAAAACCATCAGTATTCTGGCGGATGGGCGGGAGATCACCCTCAAGACCCGGGTCGGGACAGTGACCGAGACTTTGAAACAGGCGGGGATTAAGTTAGGTCCCAAAGACGTGGTTGAGCCGGATGTGTCACGGCGGCTGGCCAACCAGATGGCCATCCGGGTTAACCGCGCCGTCTCGGTTAGCCTGGAAGCTGATGGCTTCGGCCAGGTCATTTTATCGGCTGGCGGTACTGTCAAGGACGTACTGGCGGAGACCGGGGTGACCCTGGGTCAGGCGGACCGGATTGCTCCTGCTCTGGAGACGGCCTTGCTGCCCGGGATGAGGATCCGGGTGGTCCGGGTTAGGGAGGAGGTTGCCACCCAGCAGGTCGAGTTGCCCTACCGGCTGGAACGTCACGAGGATACGACGTTGGATGCTGGGCAGATCCGCCTGCTGCAAAAAGGGGAGGCAGGGCTAAAAGAGGTTATCTACCATACCATATATGAAGACGGCAAGAAGATCAAAAGCGAGATCCAGGGCGAAAGGGTCATCAAAGAACCGATAACAGAGATCGTAGCCTATGGAACGGCGGGGACCATTTCCCGTGGTGGCCGGACCATCAGATTCAAAAAAGTTATCGATATGGTAGCCACCGCCTATACCGCTGGGCCCGAGAGCACTGGACCCTACGCCACAGGTTATACCAGTACCGGAGTCAGGGCCACCTACGGAATTGTGGCCGTCGACCCCCGGATCATTCCGCTTCATTCCCGTCTTTATGTTGACGGGTATGGCTTCGCCGTGGCCGAGGATACCGGCGGGGCCATCAAGGGCAACCGGATTGACCTATGCTACGACTCGGTCCAGGAGGCCCTGGATTGGGGACGGCAACGGGTCAAAGTCTATGTCTTGGATTGAAGCATGTCCCTGTCGCCGTCTTTCTTTATACGCCTGCGCGTCAAGCCTTGTGCTCCTCTCACTTGGAGCTTCTTGCGCAGTTTGTCAGTAGTCTCTCAGAAGGTCTGCCGAGGTTGGCCAATGTTTGAAGGACGTCTTACCTCCCCTTCCGTCATCAAGGGACTGATGGCCAGACACGGTTTTCGTTTCGACCGCAGGTTGGGCCAGAACTTCCTTGTCGACCATAATCTTCTGCAAAAGATCGCGACGGCCGCCGAGCTCGGCCCCCGGGACCTGGTCCTTGAGGTGGGTCCCGGTTTTGGGACCTTGACCCAGGCGCTCCTGCCGCGGGCGGGCCGGTTGGTGGCGATAGAATTGGACCGCAGGCTCTGCCCGGTCCTGAGAGAGACCCTGGGGGACGCCTCCAATCTCAAGATTATTTTTGGGGACGTCCTCAAACTCCAACTCGACGAGATATTGGATCAGGAGGAAAAGGTCCTGGCTTCCCAAGAGCAGGGTGGTGACGCGGTCGCTGTTGAAAAGGGTGGTCCTCCTGGTTCCTCTTTGAAGTCGGCCCCTAAGCGCAAAGCAGTGGCCAACCTGCCCTACTACATCACTACTCCTGTGATTACCAGACTGCTGGAGCCCAGGTTAGACCTGGACCGCATCCTCATCATGGTCCAATGGGAAGTGGCCCAGCGGTTAATAGCCAGACCGGGGACCTCGGAATACGGGGCACTGACGGTGTTCGTTAACTTTTCCACTCATCCGTCGCTGGTAACTCGGGTCCCCCGGACGGCTTTCTTCCCTCAGCCCGAGGTAGACTCGGCGGCCATCCTTCTCAAGACCCTTCCTCCTCCGGCGGGTGTTGACGCGAGCCTGTTTTCCCGGGTGGTCCGGGCGGCCTTTGCCCAGCGCCGTAAGACCCTGGCGCGGGCGCTGGCTGGTGGGCTCGGTTTGGACAAGCCCCTTCTGGAGGAGCGCTTACTTCGGGTGGGAATAGACTGGAAGAGGCGGGGAGAGACTCTTTCCAGGGAGGAGTTTGTCTCCCTGACCGGGGCCCTGGAGGATTTACTTGAAAGATAACGCGTGACCCGTAAGCCTAAACCACATCTCTTACAAGATCCCCATGCCGCCTGCGGCGGCACCATAAAGGAATGAAGCGGCAGGGTGGCGACGGGCGGGCGATTGTTAGGAGACCGCTATATCGCACTATTTCGCGATTTTTAAAGGTTTGCGGCCAGAGACCTAAAAACACCCATCTGCGGTGTGGCGCAATCTGCAAGAAAGAACCTTTTTGTTAAAGGGGCATTACTATCGCAGATTGTCGCTCCGGCGGCTCCTCGCTCAACGCACCACCTAGTACGCCTCGCCTCGGAGCCTTGTCGCTCCTAGCATCTGGGCATTTTTGAGCGGTCTCGCCCTCGCGGTTCCACTATCGGGTAAACCACTCAAAACGCAGTTCGTCAGCTGTCTCCTAACCGAGCGATTTCGCGGAGACGCGATGGGGCCGGCGCAGGCGACCGCAAGCGATGATGGCAACGCTTGAGCGGAGCCTTGGTAGTAGGTGGTTTGCTTCAGGGTAGGGAGTGTTGAGATCAGTGTTTTTCTTCAGTCCAACCAAGGGCCGGCTGACCTTTGAGAAGATGTTTCAAGATATCCTGGATTATATTGCCGAGGATGTCGGGGCCAGCTATAAGCTCATTGTTGGGACTGACTCGCAGACCAGGGATGAGGTTTGCTTTGTCACTGCCGTGGTCATCCACCGCGTTGGAAAAGGGGCGCGCTATTTTTATGCCAAAAAGTACGACCGCAAAATGGCCAGCCTCCGTCAGAAGATCTTCTATGAGACCTCCCTCAGCCTGAGTCTGGCTAGCCGGCTGGCCGAGAAAATCGCCACTCATGGACCGGCCAGGATGGGAGTCGAGATTCATCTGGACGTGGGTACGGAAGGACCCACCAAGGAAATGATTCGAGAGATCGTCGGAATGGTTGTGGGTAGTGGTTTCGACGCCAAGATCAAGCCGGAGTCTTTCGGAGCCAGTACGGTAGCGGATAAACATTCCAAATAGGTCTGCACCAAATCTATCCCAACTTCCCTTAAAAATAGGGGATTTATTTAAGTAAGATTTAAATTATAAAACCCTATTGCAAGATTAGCCAACCCTGCGTTATACTACTTGTGATATGGGTAACGTACCTCAGACCGGTTTTCGGTCTCAATAACCTCCAACATCTACTTTGGTTCTACAGGGGGGATCAGGTTTTGCACGCCGTTGTTTTTGTGAAGCAGGTACCCGACTCCACCGAGGTCAGGATTGACCCACGTACCAACACTCTCATGCGGGAAGGCGTCCCATCCATCATCAATCCCTACGATGCCCATGCCGTTGAGGAAGCCGTTCGGCTTAAAGAGCGGTTCGGTGGGAAGGTCACTGTCATCAGCATGGGGCCGCCGCAGGCCAGGGAGGTCTTGAAGCGCTCCATCTCTTTTGGCGCTGATGTTGGAGTCCTGGTCACCGACCGCGCTTTTGGTGGGTCCGACACCCTGGCCACCAGCTATATCCTGAGCCAAGCCTTACGTAAGGTGGCCGAACAAGAGCCGGTGGACATTGTTCTTGCCGGGAAGCAGGCTATCGATGGGGATACGGCCCAAGTGGGGCCAGGCATCGCGACCAGGATGGGCTGGCCGCAGTTAACCTATGTTATGAACATCATTTCCGTTGATCCGGATAAACGGGAGATCGTCGTAGAAAGGAAGTTGGAAGGGGGCAAGGAGATCGTCAAAGCAAGACTGCCCGTTCTCCTGACTGTGGAAAAGGGCATCAACGAACTTCGCTACGCGACCTTTCCTAACTTGCTGCGAGCCGCCCGTTACGAGGTTACCATGTGGGGCAAGGATCAGTTAGCGGTGGATCCCGGCAAGATCGGCTTGAAGGGCTCTCCTACCACCGTTGGGAGGATTTTCCCGCCGCCGCCCCGAGAAGGCGGGGAGAAATTGCCCGGTGGCGACGACAATCCCGATCAGGTGGCGGCCCTCTTAGCCGATCTGCTAATAAAACGAAACCTCATCGCGGACCGGTAGGGAAGCCGGCTGGTACTCCAAAATAACATACGAGGCAGTTTTAGGCCCAGGGGGCGGGCCCGGCGGCAAGCTTTAGGCTAGCCTGCCCTTAGAGGGAGAACCACGGATGGGTTGGAAGACGGAGGGAACAAGCATGCCAGAAGTTACAAAAGAGGTTCTGGATCTATCCGCCTACAAAGGGGTATGGGTTTTCCTGGAACAGGTCGGCGGGGAGGCAGCCCCCGTCTCCTGGGAGCTATTGGGGGTAGGGCGAAAACTGGCCCAGGATCTGGGGGTGGAATTGGGCGGAGCCCTCCTGGGATACGGCGTGGAACACCTGGCGCAGGAAGCCTTTGCCCACGGAGCAGACATCGTCTATTTGATGGATGACCCGATCCTGAAAAACTACCGTACTGACCCCTATGCCAGGGGAATGATCAATCTTATTCGGAAGCACCGGCCGGAAATCGTCCTGATGGGCGCCACGACTTTGGGCCGGGATCTCTCGGGCGTCGTAGCCACGGAACTGGAGACTGGACTAACGGCCGACTGCACCATGCTGGAAATCGATCCGGAGAAGAAACTCCTAAAGCAGACTCGCCCGGCCTTTGGGGGCAACATTATGGCCACTATCCTGACCAAGGACCGTCGTCCCCAGATGGCCACGGTCCGGCCCCGGGTCATGCCTATGCCTGCCCGAATCTCGGGCCGTACCGGACGGCTGGTGAAGGAAGAACTGGGGGTCCAGGAAGAAGATGTCCTGACCAAGGTGTTGGAGTTGGTCAAGGAGCCAGGGAAAGCCGTCTACCTGGATAAGGCCGAGATCATAGTCTCGGGTGGCCGTGGTCTGGGCGAGAAGGCGAACTTTGCCTTGATAGAGGAATTGGCTCAGGCCTTGGGAGGTACTGTGGGCGCCTCCCGTGCTGCCGTAGAAGCCGGATGGATTTCTGCTGACCACCAGGTAGGTCAGACGGGCACCACCGTCCGGCCCAAGATCTATTTTGCCATTGGGATTTCGGGAGCCATCCAGCACCTGGTAGGGATGCAGACCTCTGATGTCATTGTGGCCATCAACAAGGACCCGGATGCGGCCATTTTCAAAGTGGCGACCTACGGTATCGTCGGCGACCTGATGAAAATCGTTCCGGCCTTGACCAGGGAGTTCAAGAAGCGCCTGGGCACTACCGGGGCTTGAGGAGGGACCAAGAGTGGTTAACGAGAGATTTGACGCCATTGTGGTGGGGGCCGGACCGTCCGGAACGGCGGCGGCCACGACCATGGCCAGGGCCGGTTTGAAGGTCCTTCTTTTGGAAAAAGGGGAGTTTCCCGGGGCCAAGAACGTTATGGGCGGTATCCTTTACCGTCATGCGACGGAAGAGTTTGTGCCGGGATTCTGGAAGGAGGCACCTCTGGAGAGGCCGATCACCGACAAGCGGATGTGGCTTTTGACCGGGGATTCGGCTATCACCGCCGGTTTTAAGACCAGGCGTTATTTTGACGAACCCAACAGCTTCACCGTCCTGCGAGCCAAGTTTGACCGGTGGTTTGCCCAAAAGGCGGTGGAGGCCGGGGCCACCCTCATCACCGAGACCGTAGTGGGGGATTTCCTTTATGAGGATGACCGGATCGTGGGGGTCAAGGTGGAACGGGAGGACGGCGAGGTCAGGGCTGATGTGGTGGTGCTGGCCGAAGGCGCCAATGCCCTTCTTTCCCGCAAGGCCGGCTTGCGTGGTGATATCCCTCCGGAACACGTGGCCGTGGCGGTGAAGGAACTCATCTCTTTGCCCAAGGAAAAGATCGAGGACCGCTTCAACCTGGAAGAGGGCCAGGGAGCAGCTATTGAGATGGTGGGGGAGTCCACTCGCGGCATCTTTGGGACGGCCTTTGTCTATACCAATAAGGAGTCTATTTCCATCGGGTTGGGGGTCATCCTCTCTCACCTGATTGAGAGGAAATTCGCCCCCTACGATCTTTTGGATGCCTTCAAGCAGCATCCCATGGTCAAGCCCCTGATAGCCGGGGGAGAAACCAAAGAATACATGGCCCATCTGATCCCGGAGGGAGGCTACAAGGCCATGCCCAAGCTCTACCGGGACGGGCTTCTCCTGGTGGGTGATGCGGCCATGTTTGTAAACTCTCTGCGAGGTGAGGGCTCCAACCTGGCCACCATCTCCGGTAAATTGGCGGGAGAGACGGTCATTGAGGCTAAGAAGCGGGGGGACTTCTCCGCCGGGACCCTGTCTTTGTACCGGAGGAAGTTGGAAGAGTCCTTTGTCCTGAAGGATCTTAAACAATACCGTAACGTGGCGGAGTTCTTTGAGGAGAATCCGCACTTCTTCAACCTGTATCCCGAGCTGGCCGGTCAGGCCGCTTATGAGTTCTTCAAGGTGGATGGGGTACCCAAACGGGAAAAGCAGCGCAAGATCATGGAGATGATTAAAGGTAAGCGTTCCCTTCTATCCATCGGTGGCGACCTTTTCCGGGCCTGGCGGGTGTTGGGGTAAGCCGGGGCCGGCCGAAAAATCAACCCAATCGATGGGCTTTTCCCAGCGGCCTCCTGGGCGCATCCACTCTTTAGGGGGGAGATTTTGTGAAGCTGGAAGATAAACTCTTTTTGGTCCGGTTTCAGCCGGACAAAACGTCCCATCTCCACATTGTCGAAGGGGACATTTGCCTAAAGCAATGCAAGGAGAAACCTTGCACCTTCTTCTGTCCGGCCAAGGTTTACGAATGGCATGACACCGAAGAACGTATTCAAACGGCCTACGAGGGGTGCCTGGAATGCGGGACCTGCTGGATTGGTTGCCCCTATGACAACATCGATTGGTCTCATCCCCGGGGTGGGTTTGGCGTAATGTACAAGTTTGGCTGAGAAGGATGAGCCTACACCTCCTTCACACCACGCCTTCGGCTTCCCTTTGACGTAAAATACAAGTTTGGCTGCGAAGGATGGGGAAATTGGACTGATGGAGCTGGGGAGTGGGCTCTGCCAAGCCAGCCCCAGGAGATCTCCATGCCGCCTTCGGCGGCACAAGAATGAAAACGTCGCTTCAGCGGGCGTCCGGGTCGATTTGCAACGGCCTTAATTCTTAATGGGTTCTTAATGGGTTGAGTCAGAGGGCGGTTGGTCAGTTTTGGAGCCAATCGCCTTTTTCTTTGGTGAGTTTTCTGCAATCGCTCCAGCAAATTGGTTCTTGACACTGGGCCAGTCCCACTGATAAAATTACTAGTTTGCTTGACGAGGGGGGGTATTTGTGATAAAATCACGTTGTTGGAAACCGTAGTTGGACGAAGAGGTGATGCAGATGGCTCCGAAGAATATCCTTCTGGACATCAGGAACGATCTGGAACCCCATGTGGGGGAAAGGATCAAGGTCAGAGCCAACCGGGGGAGACGGAAATTCCTGGAGCAGGAAGGAATCCTGGAGAGGACCTATCCCAGCATCTTTGTCATCAAGTTTGAAGAAGCGGACAATAGGAATAGACGGCTGTCCTTCAGTTATACCGATGTCCTCACCGACAGTGTCCAGCTCATCGTGAGAGGTGAAAAAGGAGATAGAAAGATAGAGGCTTCGCTGCGATAAACACCTGGGTCAAGGGCCCAGGTGTCTCAGTTTTGGTGTCGATCAGGGCCCCGGTGGGAAAACCGCCGGGGCCTTGGTTCTTTGGAGTCACCTCTCTCCCTCAGTTTGCATAACATGGTGAACAGAAGGAGCATTCTGCTCACGGGCGGAAGGGAGGGAGAACAGTGGAAAAGGTATTTAAGGCCCTCAACGTACACCGACATAACCTGCTTTCTTTGGAAAACGTCGTGGGAGTGGGGGTCGGATATAAAGAGACCGGCGGAAAGAAAACGGAACAGCTGGCGGTGACGGTCCTGGTCAAAAAAAAGGTGGCACCGCAGCGTCTGAATAGCACTCACTGTGTCCCCCAAATGCTAAGTGGTACTGTCACTGATGTAATCGAGATCGGGGAGGTCACTCTTCTCAGCCGGCTCGACCGCCTTCGACCAGCCCAGCCCGGGATGAGCATTGGGCACTACCGGATCACGGCGGGAACCTTTGGGGCAGTGGTTAAGGACAAGAAGACAGGTCAACCTTTGATTCTTTCCAACAATCATGTCCTGGCCAATATCACCAACGGCAAAGACGGACGCGCCCAAATCGGGGATCCGGTTTACCAGCCCGGTAAATACGACGGCGGCACCAGTGAGGATACCATTGCTCGTCTGGAGAGGTTTGTGCCAATTTACCACGATTGGAGCCCTATTACTTGTGCTTATGCTCAAGCGGTAGAGAGGTCTTTTAACTTTTGGTTGAGAAAAATAAAACCCGATTACGAGATTCGTTTTTTCAAGAAGGCCGATGCAGAAAATCTGGTGGACGCGGCAGTAGCCCGTCCTACAGATGGCGCCTCGATCAGTGAGGAGATAATGGAATTGGGGCGCGTGCAGGGGATAACCGAGCCCCAGGTGGGGATGAAAGTACTCAAGAGCGGCCGCACTTCCGGGGTGACCAGTGGCGAAATCCGCGTCCTCAAGGCCTCCATCAAGGTCCTCATGGGGGATGTGGGCTTTGCCCTCTTCAGTGATCAGTTTGTCACCAGCCCCATGGGGCAACCAGGCGACAGCGGGTCCTTGGTCTTGACGGAGGATATGAAGGCTGTTGGTCTTCTGGCGGCCGGCTCGGACAGTGCCACCATCTGCGGCAGGATCCAAAACGTCCTTGATCTTCTGAGGATTTCTTTGTAGATTCCCATGCCGCCTTCGGCGGCACCATAAAGTAATGAAACAGCAGCAGGGTGGCGACGGGCGGGCGGATGGCGGCGGAGCGCTTTCACCGAGCCGGGCACCGCATCCGGCGAAGGTAGTTCCACGATGAGTTTGAACACACCGGCCACATCATCAGTTCTGGCCGGTGTGTTATTTTTTGTCCAAATTAAGGCAACACTATATAAGGGCAGGAGTGAAAGTAGAAGGCTGGAAAGGAGACCAGGCTTGGGGGACAAGGTGCGCGGGACCCTGGTGATTATAGGCGGAGGGGAGGATAAGGACGGGGAAAGGACCGTCCTACGTGAGTTTCTACGATTCTCCGGAAGCGAGGGGGCTCAGGTGGTAATTGTCACCGCCGCCGCTGCCAGGCAAAGGGAAACGGGGGCCCTTTACCGGAGGATATTTCTGGAGTTGGGGGCGAAGGGAGTTTCCCTCCTGAACGTCGATGAGCGCGAAGAGGCTTTTCGCTCAGAGAACCTGCGCCTGCTCGAGGAGGCCACCGCGATTTTCTTTACCGGGGGGGATCAGCTCCGGATTACCAGTCTGCTCGGGGGAACACCCCTCTATCGCGCTCTGCAAGAGGCCTACGAGGCCGGAGTGGTGATTGCCGGGACCAGTGCGGGGGCCTCAGCCATGAGCGATACGATGATCATCTCTGGCGGTGGCGACGACTCCCCGAAGAAAAACACGGTCCAGATGGCGCCTGGAATGGGTTTGCTGGAAGAGGTGGTCATCGACCAGCACTTTGCCCAGCGCGGCCGAATCGGGCGGCTTCTTTCGGCTGTGGCCCAAAATCCCTACTTCTTGGGGGTGGGCATTGACGAGGATACCGCCATCCTGGTCGATCGGGACGCTCGGTTTCGCGTTATCGGCAGCCAGACGGTGACGGTGGTCGACGCCCGGAACGTCCAGCACACCAACGCCTCCGAGCAGGAACCGGACCGACCTCTGGCCTTAACGGGTGTCCTCATCCACATCCTTCCCTCCGGTTATGGCTTTGATCTGAAAGAACGCCGGCCGGTGTTACCAGGCTGAACCAATCCCGCAATTGCTCGTATAGGCCTCTGGTTAATAGGGAAAAAATAAGAAACGTGTCTGGGAACTCCTGGTTAGGGGGCCGTGGCATGCAGATAGAGAAGATCCGGGTGATGGAAGGTCGGAACATCTATAGTCATTACCCGGTCATAGAACTTCACGTCAATCTGGAGGATATGGGGGACCGCACCACCAATAGCCGCCCGGAATTCACCTCCAGGTTGCTCGAGATCTTGCCGGGACTGCGGGAGCATTACTGTTCGCGAGGTCGTCCGGGCGGCTTCACCGAACGCTTGCGGGAGGGGACCCTTTTCGGCCACGTCATTGAGCATGTAGCCCTGGAGCTACAGGCGGCGGCGGGGGCAGACGTGGTCTACGGCAAGACCCGCGCCACCGATTCGCCCGGGATCTACCGGGTGGTCTATGAGTTTACCGTCCGGGAGGCGGGAATTCTGGCCGGGCAGCAGGCTATCAAGCTGGTGCAGACCCTGCTGGATGGTCGTGATTTCGATGTTCAGACCATTCTCCAGAAACTAAAAGAGAGCATTATCCAAAAGACCTTGGGTCCCAGTACCGCAGCCATTGTGGCGGCGGCGACCGGGAGGGGGATTCCCCACTTGCGTCTTTCCGACGAAAGCCTGGTCCAATTGGGGTATGGCTGTCAGCAGCGACGAATCCAGGCTTCCATTACCAGCCAGACGGGGGTCATTGGGGTCGACATTGCCTCGGACAAGGCCCTGGCCAAGCGGCTCTTAGCCGAGGCCGGTTTACCGGTGCCACGAGGTGGGGTGGCCACTAACGAGGAAGAGGCCTTGGAGGTTGCTGAGGAGATCGGCTATCCGGTGGTGGTGAAGCCCTATAATGGGAACCAGGGCAAGGGGGTGTCTCTCAACCTGAAGACTCCCCCCGAGGTTAGGGAGGCCTTCAAGCTGGCCCGGACCTATTCCCACCAGGTGATTGTGGAGAAGTATATTTTCGGTCGCCACTATCGCCTGCTGGTAGTGGGGGGCCGGGTGGTGGCGGCCTCGGAGCGGATCCCGGCCCGGGTGGTGGGGGATGGCGTGAGCACCATCCAGAGATTGGTGGAAATGGTCAACGCCGACCCCAGGCGGGGGGAGGGGCACGAGAAACCGTTGACCAGGATCAAGATTGACCCCATCGTCCTCATGGTTTTGGCCAGGCAGGGACGCCGTCTGACCGACGTGGTGGGGGAGGGCGAAATCGTTTACCTGAGAGAGAACGCCAATCTGAGCACAGGTGGAACGGCCATCGACGTTACGGAGGAGGTCCATCCGGAAAATGCCGAGTGGGCCAGGCGAGCGGCCGAGACCATTGGCCTGGACGTCGCCGGGGTCGATCTGGTCGTACCCCATATCGCCATTCCCGGCGGCGACGCGGGGGGAGCCACCATCGAGGTGAATGCCGCCCCCGGCTTACGCATGCACCTATATCCAACCAGGGGGCAGGCGCGACCGGTAGCGGAGGCCATCGTTGACCATCTCTTTCCACCGGGGTCCAGTGGAAGGGTCCCCCTGGTGGCTGTTACTGGAACCAATGGCAAGACCACCACGGTCCGAATGGTTGGCCGCATCTTGCAACAGGCGGGACTGGCGGTAGGAATGACCACTACCGAAGGGGTCTTCCTTGGTCAGGAAAGGCTCATGTCCGGTGATACCACTGGCCCGCAAAGTGCACGGCTTCTTCTCACCCATCCCCGAGTGCAGGCAGCGGTCCTCGAGACGGCGCGCGGGGGTCTTTTGCGGGGCGGACTGGCCTTTGACTGCTGCGATGTCGGGGTTCTTCTGAATGTCTCTGAGGATCACCTGGGGCAGGATGGGGTACAAGATCTGGAGGACCTGGTCCTGATCAAGTCGCTGGTATTGGAGGCCGTCGCCCCCCAGGGGCGAGCTGTGCTCAACGCCGATGACCCCAATACCACTCTGGCGGTACCGCGGGTCAGAGTCCCGATCGTCTATTTCTCCAGTGACCAACGGAACCTGGTCATTCACAAGCACCTGGCGGAAGGGGGAGAAGCGGTTTTCCTGCGCCGGGGGCAGATCGTGGTGTCCCGCGGGGGAGAGGAAACCAGGATCATCTCCGTCAATCAGATCCCGGCCACCCTCCGAGGTCTGGCGCGTTTCAATGTGGAAAACGCCCTGGCCGCGACGGCGGCGACTTGGGCCCTGGGCATTTCCCCTACGGTCATTGCTGACGGGCTGAGAGCTTTTGCCTCCAGCCCCACCGGCAATCCCGGCCGGCTAAACCTGTGGGAACTGGCCGGCGTCAAGGTAATAGTGGACTACGCCCACAACCCGGCGGCCCTGGCGGCCTTCCTGCAAACGGCTCGTCGCTTGAAGCCCGCGCGGCTCATCGGAATCATCGCCTCACCCGGAGACAGGCGGGACGAGAGTATCATTCGCCTGGGGGAGGTGGCCGGACGCGGGTTTGACGTGGTGGTAATCAAAGAGGATGAAGACCGGCGGGGCCGTGCCGCCGGGGAAGTGGCTGAACTCCTGGCGCGAGGAGCCCTGGCCCACCTTCCGCCGGAACGGGTCAAGGTTATCCTTTCAGAACAGGCAGCCCTGAACTGGGCCATAGAACAGGCCCATTCCGGCGACATCGTGGCCATTTTTTACGAAAAATACGAAAGAATCCTGACTACTCTTCAGGGAATAGAGGCGGAGGGATTGGCGAAAAAGGAGGAACTGCCCCTTATGGCGGGGGCGGCTTCCAATACGCCAGGATAGCCGCCGGGCCGGAGGCTTGAATCCCAGGGGATTCCCACGCCGCCTTTTGGCGGCGCCAAAGAGTAATGAAACAGCAGCGGCGTCCTGGAAGTAGCTGTTTGTTTCAGGATAGATCGCTGAAAAACACCCATCTGCGGTGTGGCGCAATCTGCAAGAAAGAACCTTCTTAATTAAGGGGCGTTACTATTGCCGATTGTCGCCCCTGCGGCTCCTCGCTCAACGTACCGCCCAATACGCCTCGCTTGGGAGCCTTGTCGCTCCTAGCATCGGGGCTGATTTGAGGTCTCGACCTTACGATTGGGCTAAAGCCGTCAGAAGAACGTTCCTTATCAAGCCTCTTAGAGACTATGGCGTCTTTTCCCGGGCGGATTAACCGCTCAAGACGCAGTTCGTCAGCAGTCTCCTTGACCTGCGGCCGCTCCGCCGCCAACCGCCCACCTCCATCCATCCACTGTGATTCCTCTTGGTTTATCCCGAGTATCCAAAGTTGAAACGAAGTTGTCCTGCAGCAGGAGTTTTCCAGACCGCTGTAGAAGTTTTTCCTCAGTTGCTACTCAGTAGTGGTAGGACCCTCGTCGGTGAGAACCCTCGTTGCCCCGTGATTTAGGAGAAGATCATCATTGGTGAGGCTTGTCATCCCGGCTCGGGCCAAGATTAATCTGACCCTGGAGGTGCTCTCCCTTCGCCGGGACGGATATCATGAGATTAGAACCGTCCTGCAAGCCCTGGAATTGCATGACCGGGTGGTTCTGGAGAAGGCGGAGGGCATCCACGTCTTCTCTTCTCTTCCTGAAGTACCCTTGGGCGAGGCTAACCTGGCCTACCGGGCCGCTTTGGCCCTGCGGCAATACCGGGGCGGGGCTTCTGGGGCGGCCGCTTGTGGCTCCAGCATATTCATTGAAAAAAACATCCCCCTGGCTGCCGGGCTGGCGGGAGGGAGTGCCGACGCGGCCGCTACCCTGCGGGCTCTGAACGAACTGTGGGCCTTGGGGCTCAACCGCGGGGAATTGGCGGAGATTGGTGCCAGTCTGGGCTCCGATGTTCCTTTTTGCCTGGATGGGGTCACGGCCCTGGCCACGGGCCGCGGAGAAAAACTGGAACCCCTTCCGCCGTTGCCGCCTCTCCACGTCGTCCTGGCCAAGCCGGAGTTTGGTGTTTCCACGGCCTGGGCCTACGCGGAGTATGACCGGAGCAAAGAAGATAAGGCTGCCTCATCCGGGGCAGCTCCCGAAGGGCCAGACCGTGGAACGGCAGCTTCCGAGCCGGCAGTTCCCCGAACAACAGCCCACGAACAGGCAGCTCCGGGAACGGCAGCTCCTGGAAAAGAGGTTCCCTCGCTGGTCTTGTCCCGGGCCATCCAGGAGGGCGACGCCGTCCGCGTGGGACAGCTGTTACACAACGATCTGGCTGGCGTGGTGAGCCGGGCTCATCCCATTATTGCAGATCTGAAAAAACACCTGAACGCCGCTGGGGCCCTTGGCGCCGAGATGAGCGGTAGCGGCCCGACGGTTTATGGGCTTTTTGGGGACGAAGGGACAGCCCTTCAGGCTGCTCAAAGGCTGCAAGGGTTGGTCCCCACTATTTTGGTGACACGGACCTGGCTGGGGGAGTGGCAGTAGACGGCACTTTCCCGTAGAAGTCAGGGAGATTACCGACGAACTGCAGTATCAGCGGTCTCCCGGAAGAGAGTGCTGACGAACTGCGTTTTGAGTGGTTTACCCGACAGTGGAACCGCGAGGGCGAGACCCCAAAGCAGCCCAGATGCTAGGAGCGGCAAGGCTCCGAGGCGAGGTGTACTAGGTGGTAGGTTGAGCGAGGAGCCGTGGGAGCGACAATCGGCAATAGTAACGCCCCTTTAATAAGAAGGTCCTTTCTTACAGATTGTGCCACACCGCAGATGGGGGTTTTTCAGCGGTCTCCTGGAAGGTCCTGCTTTGGAAAGGACCGGATAGTACCTGGAAAGAGGGAATACTTTATGGTGAATGCTGTAGTTCTGGCCGGTCGAGCCAATGACGGTCGCCTGAAAGAGTATGGTCCGCCAGAAAGTGAGGCCTTGATTGACATCGCCGGGAAGCCGATGCTGCAATACGTATTGGACGCGCTACGGGGGTCCCGCGGAGTGGAAAGAATCATGGTTATCGGACCACCCCAGATTCTTTCGCAGGCGGTGAGTGCCCCCGGGGTGGAATTCTTGCCGGGAGGCGATTCCATTACCGACCACGTGCTCATTGCCAGCCGGCACCTGGCCCAGGACAAACCCATCCTGATCGTCACTTCTGACATCCCGCTGGTGACGACAGAAATGATCGACCGCTTCTTGGAGGCGGCCGGAGGGCTCGCGGCTGACTTTTGCTATCCCATTGCCCGTCGGCAAGACAACGAAGCCAGGTATCCCGGCGTCAAGCGGACCTATGTTTCCCTGCGCGATGGCACCTTTACCGGCGGCAACATCTTCCTGGTAAACCCGCCCGTCATCGAACGGGTGATCAAGAAGGCGGAGGAGTTCATACGCTACCGGAAAAGCCCGGTGAAGTTGGCTGGACTCCTGGGTTGGTCCTTTGTCCTGGGGCTGGCCCTGAAAAGGCTCAACATAAAACAATTGGAGGCCAAGGTCTCGCGCCTCTTTAACGTTAAGGCTCGGGCCGTGCTCTGCCCGGACCCGGAGGTGGGACTGGATGTGGATAAGCCTAGTGACCTGGAACTGGTACGAAGGGTACTAGGAGACCGCTGAAAAACCCCCATCTGCTGTGTCGCTCCGGCGGCTTTGTGCTCAGCGTATTTCTCTATACGCTTCCGCTCAAAGCCTTGTCGCTCCTTGCATCTGGGCATTTTTGAGCGGTCTCGCCCTGGCGGTATCTCGGGCGGGTTTACCACTGAAACCGCAGTTCGTCAGCAGTCTCCTAGGAGACCGCTGAAAAAGACCCATCTATGTGGCGCAATCCGCCGAAGAACTTTCACTAAGAATGGGACGTGACTGTGGCGGATTGTGGCGCAATTGCCCGGAGAAGTTCTTCGACTCAACGCGGGGCCGGATTTTGGCTCAATTGGGGGATAGGCAGGCATGGCGGACAACAAAAGAAGTGAGCGTCTGGTGGCCATGACAAAGACCCTCCTTGATCAGCCGGCCACCATCTTTTCTTTGGGACATTTCACCCAGACGTTGGGAGCAGCCAAATCCACCGTCAGTGAGGACTTAACCTACTTGCGGGAGGTTTTCTCGGCCCTGGACCTGGGAAGGATCGAAACCTTTCCCGGGGTGGCTGGCGGTGTCAGATACCTTCCGCTCCTGAGCCAGGAGGGGATCCTTGCCCTCGTCGAGGAGCTTTGCCTTAAACTGAGATCACCGCAGCGGGTCCTTCCCGGCGGTTTTCTTTATATGACCGACATCATCTTTTCGCCCCAATGGTCGGCTCGCTTGGGGGATGTCTTTGCCTCCCTCTTTTATGAAAGGGCACCTGAGGCGGTGATCACGGTAGAAACCAAAGGGATTCCCCTGGCCCTGATGACCGCCCGGGCCCTCGGTCTACCCCTGGTCACAATCCGCCATGACAGCCGGGTAACGGAGGGGCCGGCGGTGAGTGTAACCTATCTTTCGGGGTCAGATCGGCGGATGAGCAATATGTCTCTTCCCCGGCGGGCCTTGCCTACAGGAGCCCGGGTCATCCTTATCGACGATTTTATGCGGGCCGGAGGAACGGTACGCGGGATGATGGACCTTCTGGCAGAATTTCAGGCTCAGGTGGTGGGAACGGGGGTACTGGTGGAGACGGCCCGACCGGTGGAGAAGGTCGTCCAGGAGTACATCTCCCTGGTGGTTCTGGAACAGGTGGATGAAGTTCAAAAAGAGGTCCTCCTGGCTCCGAACCCGCGTCTGGCGAAATAACTGATGGTTGTCTTGTTCGTTGAAGCCGTACCGTGAAACCACTAACAACAAAATTACGAAATAACTGACGAAATGGTTGTCTTGCTCGCCGGAGATATTGTGTTACAATTAGATTTTGGGACTGGACGCGGGATAAACTGAGGAGGCATCGACGTGGAGAAGGTTGCAGCCCTCATCCTGGCCGCTGGACAGGGTAAGCGAATGAAGTCCGGACTGCTCAAGGTCTTACACCCAATTGCGGGCCGACCCATGGTGGGGTACATTCTGGAGGCGACCAGGACGGCGGGGATTAGCCGGATGGTGGTAGTCATCGGCCACCAGGCGGAGAAGGTCCAGGAGGTCCTGGGCAGCGAGGTCGAGTATGTCCGGCAGAAAGAGCAATTGGGGACTGGCCATGCCGTTTTGGCGGCAGAAGGGGTGATCCAGGAGGACCTGGTCCTGGTCCTTTACGGCGATACACCCCTTTTAGACGCCGCTACCCTGCGGGCTATCCTGCAAAGACATCAGGAATCGGGAGCCGCGGCCACGGTGGTCACTACCGAGTTGGCTGATCCGACGGGGTACGGGCGTATCCTCCGCAATCAGCGGGGAGGAATAGAGGGCATCGTGGAAGAGAAAAACGCCGGCGAGGCAGAGAGGCAGATTCGGGAAGTCAATACCGGGATCGTTTGCTATCGCCGGTTACCCCTCTTCCAAGCCCTGGGCAAAGTCAAGAGGGATGAGTTCTCAGGGGAATACTATCTGACGGATGTGGTGCCCCTTTTGCTCCAGGCGGGGTACAAGGTGGAGACCTTCTTGGTTCAGGATCAGAGCCTGGTCCTGGGGATCAACACGCGGGTGGAACTGGCCCGGGTGGAAAAGATCGTCCGCCAACGGCATTTGGAGCGTTTGATGCTTGACGGGGTAACGGTTGTGGATCCCGCGAGCACGTTTGTGGATAGCCAGGTCGAGGTGGGGATGGACACCACCCTTTACCCCTTTACCTTTCTGGAAGGCAATACCCGTATAGGGGCTGGCTGCCGTATCGGCCCTGCCGCGCGTATCGTCGATTCCGTTCTGGGGAATGAAGTGGTGATTGAACAGTCAACCATAGAGAAGAGTCACCTGTCCGACGGTGTTCACGTGGGGCCCTTCTCTCACTTGCGGGCCGACTGCTTTCTGGAAAAGGGGGTCAAGGTGGGCAATTTTGCCGAAATCAAGAACACCCTGGTTCGCTCTGGAACCAAGATTCCCCACCACAGCTATTTGGGAGACAGCACTATCGGCAGCCGGGTCAACGTCGGGGCGGGCACGGTCATCGTCAACTACGATGGTCAGTCCAAGCATCACAGTGAAATCGGCGAGGGGGCCTTTATCGGGTGCAACTCCAACCTGATTTCCCCGGTTCGTATCGGCGACGGGTCCTATGTGGCAGCGGGATCCACCATCACCGAGGACGTCCCGGAGGGAGCCTTGGCCATTGCCCGGGGGCGTCAGGTAAACAAGGAAGGATGGGTGGCCCGGAGCCGGCACCGGGCGCCGGAGAAATAGGAATGAGCCATATGACTCGGTTAATGCCTTTTTTCGCCCAATTTGCGAATCCACCGTAATGGTGTGCGGAGCGCTCCCGGCAAACCGCCAGGAGAGTGGCGACGAACTGCGTTTTGAGCGATTAACCCGTTCGAGAAAAGACACCATGGTCTATAAAAGGCTTGATAACGAAAGCTCTTCTGGCGGCTTTAGGCACACCGTCCGGGCGAGACCGCTCAAAAGCTCCTGTGGGAACTCAGGCCCTGAACCATTATTCCGCTGTTGTTATGAGGTTCGTAGCTCCAGGATAATGTCGCTTTGCAGCTAGAGAAAGGAAAGGTATCGATGTCTTATCAAGACAGCAATCTGAAGATCTTTTCCGGCAATGCCAATCCCGAACTGGCCCGCGCAATCGCCTCTCACCTGGGGATCGCCCTGGGCGAGATCGAGGTGGGGCGCTTTTCCAACGGAGAGATAAAGGTCATCGTCAATGAGAATGTCCGCGGGTGTGATGCCTTCGTCATTCAGCCCACTTCTTCCCCGGTTAATGACAACCTGATGGAACTCTTGATCATCATCGATGCCCTGAGACGGGCTTCCTCCAGCCGGATTACGGCCGTCATCCCCTACTACGGCTATGCCCGCCAGGACCGTAAGACCCGAGGACGTGAACCCATCACAGCCAAACTGGTAGCCAACCTCATTACCACCGCTGGGGCCGGACGCGTTCTAACCATGGACCTGCATGCCGGGCAAATCCAGGGTTTCTTTGACATTCCGGTGGACCACCTCGGCGGTGTCCCGCTGCTGGCGGAGTATTTTGCCCGTAAGGGTCTTTCCGAGCTCGTCGTCGTTTCCCCGGATTTCGGCAGCGTCACCCGGGCCAGGGATATGGCGGAGCGCTTGAAGGTACCGATCGCCATTGTGGACAAGCGTCGGCCCGAACCCAATGTCGCCGAGGTCATGAACATCATCGGCCGGGTAGCAGGGAAAACCGTTATCCTGGTGGATGACATCATCGATACAGCCGGGACCGTCGTCTTGGCCGCCCAGGCCCTGCTGGAGAAAGGTGCCCGCGAGGTTTACGCCTGTGGAACGCATCCCATCCTTTCCGGCCCGGCCCTGGAGCGCCTCACCGCCTCACCAATCAAGGAGTTGGTGGTGACCAACACCATCCCCCTGAAACCCGAACAAAAGTTTGACAAGATTAAGGTGATCTCTGTGGCCAACATCCTGGGTGAGGCTATCATCAGGATCCACGAAGGGCTATCGGTGAGCAAGCTGTTTACCTAGCAGACTGCTGACGAACTGCGGCTTGAGTGGTTAACCCACTCGTGATACCGTTGGGGCGAGACCTCAAATCAGCCCAGATGCTAGGAGCGATAAGGCTCCGAGGCGAGGCGTACTAGGTGGCAGGTTGAGCGAGGAGCCGCCAGGGGGTCTGGGGGAGGGACTCCCCCAGGCATTAGGGGGTGCTCAGGCACCGTAGGTGCCGCCGAAGGGGGCGTGCTCCCCTGGCGGAGGCGGGCGGAAGCCCGCCTGACACGCAGATGGGTATTTTTCAGCGGTCTCCTAGGAGACTTCCATGCCGCCTCTGGCGGTGCCGGCCCGTGGTCCTTTCAGCAGCACCATAAACAACGGAAAACGGGTACCGCGTGGTGCCCGCTATGTAGCGCGTATGAATACAACTAGTATTTCTCAGGGTAGAGAGAAAATGCACCTTCTGGTTGGCCTGGGCAATCCCGGTCACAAATACGGGCAAACCCGCCACAATGTTGGTTTCTGGGTAATCGACGCCCTGTCCGCCGCCCATGGGCTCAGAGTCGACCAGAGGGGTTTCCACTCCCTTTGGACGCAGGCAAGCGTGGCTGGGGTGAAGGCTATTCTCCTGAAGCCGCAAACCTACATGAATGAAAGCGGTCGGGCCGTGGCTGCCGCTCTTCATTATTATCGCTTGACTCCGGCTGACCTAGTGGTCGTCTGTGACGACCTGGACCTACCGCCAGGACGGCTGCGGATTCGCGGGCGGGGAGGTTCCGGGGGACATAACGGGCTCAAGTCCATCATCTCCGCGCTGGCGAGCGAGGACTTCCCCCGGATCAGGATCGGCCTGGGCCGACCGCCGGAAGGTTGGGATGCTGCCGACTTTGTCCTGGCCCCCTTTACGCCGGAGGAAAGGGGAGAGGTGAATAGAGCCATCAGCGAGGCGGCTGGTGCTCTGGAGGTTATATTGACCCAGGGTTTGGAACAGGCCATGAACCTTTATAACAGGACCCCCTGATGATTCCAAAGATCACCATGCTGACGCCGGCAGCACCAGAGATTGTTGACAGCGCTGCTCGTTACGGCGCCGGCACCGCCGCGGAACCCAATGAAAGCAACTTGCACTTTCCAGGATAGCATACCAGGGGTAAGCCCTTTGCGCTTCCCAAAACTGAATAAAAGTGTTAACACAGTTATATACTATCTCTAAGACCTGCGAGAAGATTTTCCCAGGAAAGGAGGGTTCAGAAATGAAGGCAACGGGCATTGTCAGGCGCATTGACGACCTGGGAAGGGTGGTCATTCCAAAGGAGATCCGCCGGACCCTGCGTATACGCGAAGGTGACCCCCTGGAGATTTTTGTAGACCGGGACGGCGAAGTAATTTTGAAAAAATACTCTCCGATAGGGGAATTGGGGGATTTTGCCAAGGAGTACGCTGATTCCCTCTATGAATCTGTCGGACATATTGCTCTTATCGCCGACCGCGACACCGTTATCGCCGTTTCGGGTGGGCCGAAGAAGGAGTTCTTAAACAAGCCCATCGGTTCTGTGGTAGAAAAGGTGATGGAGGAGCGGAAGACGATTCTGCTGAATAAGCCGGCCGAGAACAAGCAGTATCGGGGCTGTATTATCGGCGACGACGAAGAGAACTGTAAGTTTAGTGCCTACGTAGTCTCGCCTATCATTGCCGCCGGTGATCCTATCGGGGCAGTAATTCTTTGCAGCCGCGAACCAGATGTCAGCATGGCTGATCTAGAGACCAAGCTGGCCGAAACAGCGGCGGGCTTTCTGGCCAAGCAGATGGAACAATAGCCTGCCGGGATTTAGTCTCAGCCCGGATCCTGCCGCTCATTTAGTCTATCTGCCTATACGACACAGCTACAGAATAAGCGGACCGGAACAATCCGGCCCGCTTATCTAGCGACTTAGCCGATGGGCTCTTTCGGTGGCCTAGCGTGTAATCCTGGCCTTTTCTTTTAGGCCGTTAATATAGGTCTCGAAGGCCTTCCCCTGCTTGTCACCGAGCAGGTCATTTTTTATTTGGTCCTTGACGTCTTCGTAGGCCATGACCTGCTCGGGCCGGCGGTCCACCAGCTTAATGATGTGATAGCCGAAACTGGTCTTGACTACACCACTCAGCTCTCCTGGTTTT
Source organism: Bacillota bacterium (assembly GCA_023475165.1). GTDB lineage: Bacteria > Bacillota > Sulfobacillia > JAMCWA01 > JAMCWA01 > JAMCWA01. The sequence goes on from JAMCWA010000091.1 coordinate 21,610, forward strand.
AGGGCGAAGGCCGCGTCTTCAAACTCCTTGACCATCTGGCCGCGGGGGAAGAAACCCAGGTCTCCGCCGGCTTCTTTCGTGGCCGTATCTTTGCTGTATTTTGTAGCCAGTTGGGCGAAGTCGGCGCCGCCCTTTAACTGGTTCAGAATGGATTTGGCGTCTTCTTCTTTATCCACCAGGATATGGCTGGCCCTGACCATTTCCGGTTGTTTAAAGTAGTCCTTATGAGAATCATAAAAGTCGCGGACCTCTTTTTCGTCCACCGTTAACCCGTCCGTAACTTTTGCATATAGGCTCTGAATGAGGGAGATGTTCTTGGCAAAGGCCTCGATGTCCTCGTTCTTAAGGTTGAATTCCGTGAGTTTCTTCTGGTAGGCCTCCTCGGAACCGAACTGGTTCTTGACGTAGTCGATTAGATTCTTAGCGTGGTCAAAGGCGTCCTTTTGAGGCTCGATTTTTTGAGCTTTGACATCTTGAAGTAACAAGGTTTCCTCAACCAGCTGATCCAGGACCTGGCTGCTGAAGTTGGGGTCCTTGGCTACATCGGGGCCGGAGAAGAGTTTATAGATATTAATGCGATCGTTAAGGGACTTTCGGCTGATTTTCTCGCCGTTGACGGTGGCTGCCGTGCGGTGGCTGTCGACGAAGTTGTAAAAAGCCGCCTTGCTGGGGGTACAACCACCCAAAACAAAAAGAAATCCAACCACCAGGAAAACTAGGACGCCCCGTTTTAAGAGGGTGTTCATGAGCTTTCTCCTTTCTTCAGCACCCCGCTTGCCGTCTATAACCTAGAAAACAGTGGTTCACAAGAAAAAACGGGCGACGGACAAGCCACCCGCTCTCACATTTCTGCTGGGCGAATGCTGACAAACTGGGTTTTCAGCGGTTGCCTAATCATTATAACAGAAAAAGGTGTTTGCTACAAGGCGCACAGTCGAGAAAATAATTCCTCCGTCAAGGTGAGAAGTTGTTCATTGGCCCTTAAAGTTAGATAAGGTGACTTGCCTGGCGTGAAGGTAATCCTGGCGCGGAGGTCCCGGACCAAAAGGGGTATCCGAGCAAGAAACGGCGACTCGGGTAAGAAGCGTATTACTATTCGACCGCGCTGCTGTTCCACTGATGTCGCTCCGGCTCGGCCGGCCAGGATCCTGATTCTGGTCAGGGCCAGGAGGTTCTGCACTGGAGGGGGTAGTTCACCGTAGCGATCCAGGAGTTCCTCTTCTATTTCCCGGACGTCATCCAGGGTTTCCAGGGCGGCCACCTTCTTGTAGGCCCCGATCTTTTGCCGACCGTCCGCAATATACTCGTCGGGGATGTAGGCATCGACGGGAAGATCCAGCAGGATGGGACGCGGCTTCTCCTTCTTTTCGCCTTTCAGTTCCCGGATGGACTCATCCAACAGTTGCGTATAGAGATCAAAACCAACGGAGATGATGAACCCATGCTGTTCGGGGCCGAGGATGTTTCCTGCCCCCCGGATCTCTAAATCGCGCAGGGCGATCTTGAAGCCCGAACCAAACTCTGTGAACTCCCGGATGGCCCGGAGGCGCTTCTCGGCCACCTCAGTGAGGATCTTGTCCTTACGGTAGGTCAGATAGGCATAGGCCAGGCGGTTGGAGCGACCCACCCGACCGCGGAGCTGATAAAGCTGGGACAGACCGAAATGGTCGGCATCCTCAACAATGAGGGTGTTAACGTTGGCAATGTCCAATCCCGACTCAATGATGGCCGTAGAGATCAGGATATCGTACTCTCCCGCCAGAAAGCCCAGCATGGTTCTTTCCAGGATCTCTTCCTTCATCTGCCCGTGGGCCATGGCGATGCGCGCCTGGGGAACCAGCTGGCTGACCCGCGCCACTACCCGAGCCAGGTCCTGGATGCGGTTGTGCACATAGTAGATCTGACCACCCCGGTTCATTTCCCGCTGGATGACGTCTCGAATCAGGTCTTCGCTGTACTCGATAACGTAGGTCTGTACGGGAAAGCGATCTTCCGGCGGGGTCTCGATGACGCTCATGTCCCGAATCCCCACCAGGGACATATGGAGGGTGCGGGGTATAGGGGTGGCGGAGAGGGTCAACACATCGACGCTGGCCCGCAGCTGCTTGAGGCGTTCCTTATGGGCCACGCCGAAGCGTTGTTCCTCGTCTACGATAACCAGACCCAGGTCCTTGAACTTCACATCCTCCTGAAGGAGCCGGTGCGTGCCAATCACGATATCGACCACCCCCTGCCGGAGGTTTTTTGTTACCTTTTCCTGTTCAGAGGGTTTGCGGAAACGACTCAAAACCTCCACGGTGACGGGAAAGCCGTTCAGCCGCTCGCGGAAGGTACTAAAATGCTGTTGGGCCAAAATGGTGGTGGGAACCAGGACAGCCACTTGTTTGCCGTCACCGACGGCCTTGAAGGCGGCTCGCAGTGCCACCTCTGTCTTTCCGTAGCCCACGTCGCCGCAAAGGAGGCGATCCATGGGCCGGGGTTTCTCCATGTCCCGCTTGATCTCCTCGGTAGCCTGCAACTGATCCGGGGTCTCCACGTAAGGGAAGGCGCCCTCAAAATCCTTCTGCCAGGGCAGGTCCGGGGAAAAGGCGTGGCCGCGCACCGATTCTCGCAGGGCATAAAGGTGTAAAAGCTCCCGGGCCAGTTGCTGCACTGATTCCTTGACCTTATTCTTGACCCGTGACCATTCCGTCCCCCCCAAACGGTTGAGTTTGGGCTCCTGACCCTCCACCCCAACGTACTTCTGGATCAGGTCCAGTTGATCGGTCGGCACGTAAAGGCGGTCCTCACCGGCATACTTGACAAAAAGGTAGTCCTTCTTGACCCCCTCCACTACCAGGGATTGAATCCCCAGGTACTTCCCGATACCATGGTTGATATGCACAACGTAATCGCCGATGTGGAGGTCCTGGTAGTTCGTCAGGCGGGCCTCCTTCGGTCCTCGTGGCCGCCGTATCTTCCTGGCGACGCCGAAGATCTCCTTATCAGTGACGACGGCCAGACGGGCCTCTGGTAAGAGAACTCCTTCCTCCAGGGAGCCCAGGGTGACATAGACAGCCCCACCCTCCAGGCGAGCCGGCAGCTCTGGCAGGAAGACGGATTCCAGATTCTCCTCGCGTAAGTCCTTGACCAACCGGCGACCGCGATCCTCCTGGCTGACGGCCGCGACGATGCGATAGCCACGCGCCTTCCAACTCCTGGCCTCGCTGACGAAGGTCGTCCACTGCCCGTGGAAGGAAGGGGGGGCGATAGACTTGACCTCCATGAGCCGGTGACGGGGCAGGTCTTCCACGGCGCTGGCAAAACCGGAAAGGAGGAGAAGGGGACGCCCCCGATCAAGAGGAGCCACCGCTTGCTGGTAATCAGTGTAAAGGGAGAGCTGCTCGGGCAAGAGGGCGCCCTGCTCCAGCAGGGTCGAGAACTCCTCATGAACCCTCAGCTCAAAGTTCTTCCCGGCCTCACGGACCCGATTGGGTTCCAGGAGGAAAACAACAGCATTGGGAGAAAGGTAGTTCAGGAAGGTCCCGGCCTCGGGGTAGAAGAAGGGGGCATATTGCTCGTGGACCTCACTATAGGCCGTTTGCGTCAGCCTTTCCAGATGAGCCTCCGCTCTCTCTTGCCAGCGGGCGGCCGCACCTGTCCCCCGCCCTTTCCCCCGCCGGGTGAGCCGCTCCAGGTTTTTGGCCATGACCTCCCTGATCCGGCTCAAACCCTTCTCTCTGGTGGCGGCGTCCAGGATCATTTCCCTGGCCGGAGGGATCATGATTTCTCTGATGTTCTCCTTGGAACGTTGGGTGCTAACATCAAAGAACCGCAGAGAGTCAACCTCGTCGTCAAAGAACTCGCAGCGTACCGGCTCCTCCCGAGTCAGCGGAAAAAGATCCAAAATCCCTCCCCGTAAGGCCAGCTGGCCCTTCCCTTCCACCATGTCCACGCGCTCATAACCCATATAGATGAGCCGCTCCAGGAGGGACTCCAGGTCCCAGCGGTCCCCGATCCGCAAGAAAAGACGGGCTCGGCGATAGCTTTCCACGGGAGGCATCCGGCGCAGGAGGGCAGCCACGGGGGTTATTACTAGTAAGTTCTCCCGGTCGGCCAGGCTCTCCAGGGCTTTAAGCCGCCGGGCTGTAAGCTCGGTACTCTTGGCCATGACCTCGTAAGGTAAAACCTCCAGGGCCGGAAAGAGGGTTAAGGCCTCCTCGGAAAGAAGGGGGGAAAGAATATCGTAGAGGCGCTCGGCCTCGGCCAGGCCCGGGGTGACTACCAGACCCGGCCGGCCGCAGCCTTGATAGACTCCGGCAACTATGAGCGCCTGGGCCGCCGGGGTCAGACCGTATAACTGGATGGTGGAGTTACTCTGGGAAAGATCATTGAGGATTGTTCCCAGTTGATCCAAATCCTTGAGGGCTTCCAGAATCCCGTTTCGATCCATTCTCAGTTGCCTCCGCTCCGGTCTTGGTTTGCTCCGAAGAGGCCGGAAACACACCAAAAAGGGCTTTAGCGAAAAAAGCTAAAGCCCTTCAGTTGATCGGTTCCGGTCCGGCAGCACCCCGGCATGTAAAAGTACGGCTTCTGCCAGCTCAGCGGGTCTGGGTCAATGTGATCGAAGCCCGCCCATGACCTGCGCCCACCGCACCGCGGTGGAGCTGCGGCCCTCCGCCTGGCACCGCGGCTTTTTCATCCACTTATGGTGCGGCCCGAGTATGTGTATCTCCTAATGCATGACAGTGTAACCCGGGCGGATTTCCTCGGTTTCTGGCTCTAGGCAACAATCACAAATGGTAGAGACAATCATCACTCCGGCACCTTCATCATATTTGATTATATCTTCTCGCTCGGCCTCGGTCAATTGGTAAAGACCAAGCTTCTTCAGGCCTTGCGGGGTTACAGTCAGTTCACTCATTAAATGGCCGCACCGGTCGCAGACATAGCGGACGCGCAAGGTTTCATCCCCTTATTGAAAGTACTCCAAGACGCTGGCGTTCCATAGGAAGTGGACGAGGGCGCCCATGGCCACCCCCACTCCCCAACTGCCAAACCATTGCCCTCCCCAGAGGGTGATCAGGCCGAAAAGGAGGTGAGCAGTGAGGCTACCGCTGACTGCTTTGGCCCTCGACGGAAGTCTGGTTTTCCAGATGGTTTGTCTTCCCGGTCCCCTTCCTCCCGAAACTGTTCCCACCCGGTCCCAAGTGGTCGACTTTCTTCCCTGGGCTGCTGCCGAGCGCTGGGAGGGAATCCCGAAAAGTTCATCAATGGCCTCAAGAACACCAAAAAACAGATGGGTTCCCAGGAGGGAGGCCCCTAAGAGCAACGCCAGGTAAGTCTTGGCGATTTCCTCTACCGGGGGGGCCAGATACACCGCCGCCGCCTTTCCCAAAACCCGCTGGCCTGTCCGGTTGACAAGGAAAGCCAGGACGGCGGCCAAGAAGCCAGCCACAATCAAATTTGTGAGCTTTCCTTTCTTCACCCGGGCCTTAACCGGCATAAACAGGGGTAGTCACTATCCATCAATTGAGTATGCCCGAAATCCTGGTGTGGTAAACGAACCATGCCCGGACTCCCAAACAAAAGGGACGGTCCGCCTCGGGAAAGGGCAGGACCGTCCTTCAGAACACCTTTGACGCAAATCAGTACATGGAAAGGGTTCCCGTGCGGCGGACGTGCTGGTCAACGCGCCGGAAGATGTAACTCCCGGCCAGACTGAAGACGAGGGCGAAGATGATCAGGATCAGGCTTTCCCAGCCCAGGGCCACCAGGGGCGGTATGCCAAGAAGAATGGACCTGATGGCATCCAGCCCATAGGTCATGGGTAAAGCCAGGGAGATCATAAGCAGGGGGGTAGGCAGAACCTTAACCGGGAAGGAGGACCCGGAAAGGGTGGAAACCAGGAAGTTGGTGACATCGGTCAGGACATTGGCATCTTTAAGGAGGAGAACCAAACCGGCGTAGGCGAAACCAAAGCCATAGAGGCCTATCAGCATGGGCAAAAGATATGCTCCGGCTTTCCAGAAGGGGGCAGAGATCTCCAGCCCGAATAGTTGGTTGCCCAGAGCGAGGATGACCACCAGATTTAAAGAGGTACGAACCAGGCTGGATACGCTCTTGCCAAAGAGCAGGAGTAACCGTGAGACCGGGGCCAGCCAGTTGGCCTCCAAAGTCCCGGAGGTCATATCGTTACGCAAAGCCATACCCATTCCCCAAAAGGCGGCACTGATATAGGATTGAGCGATGGTGCCGAGCAGGACAAAGGTCATGAAGTCCCCCGTCCCGGTTGTGGCGAGAAATCCGCGAGCGACCGAGTTGGAACTAAAGGCCCGCCCGAGGAAATAAACGGGGGTTAGCCACATAATGGGTTCCACCATCATCATAAAGGTATTGAGGGGGTAGCGCAGCATCACCAGCAGGTCCTTTTTCACAATGGCCCAGATGATGCGAACGGTGGCGAGTAGGCCAGACATGGATGTTTCCTCCTTAGAACGGATTTACGTGCGGAGGTACCGGGTTCTGGTGACCCGGATCGAACGCCCACAGGCGGTCGATCCGCCCTGTCCCCGTCATCAATACGTTCCGACCGTCCCCAAGCGACGGGCCTGTCGATCGGTCCGGCAGAAACTTGCCATTCCCAGACCTAGCAGGATCACCCCAAAGAGGAGGGTGATGTAGACATCGCCAGCAATGGTCTCCCAACCCGCCGGGGTAAGGGCGGCGGCGCGGAGGGCGTGCAGGCTGTAGGTTAAGGGGAGGGCCTGGGAGACCAGTTGCATCCAGGCCGGCATTGCCGCCACGGGATAGGTGATACCGGCGAAGACCAGGAAGACGCCACGGACAACGAAAACCAGACTGTTGGTCTCCTTGGCCCAGACCACCAGGGCGGCAAAAAGCAGGCCCAGGCCATATATTGAGGGCAGGGCGGCCAGCAGGGCGATCAGGAATAGCCATAGACTGCCTGAGATGTGAAAGCCAAGGAGAAGGCGGAATTCCGCTAGGCTCACGATTAGAAAGAAGAGATCGCCTAAGGCGGACCAGAGGATGGTGGAGAACAGGAGCCAAAGACGGGGGGCGGGGGTCAACCAGTTGGCCTCCAGAGTGCCGCGCATTTGCTCCTGCCTGAGCCAGGTCCCCAGGCCCCAAAGGGTTAGGTTGATCCACATCCAGAGGGTGGTGCCCAGGATAATGTAGCTGCGAAAATCGGTGGTTCCGGCCAGGGCGGCAAAACTCCCTACCCCTTCGCCGCGCGGCCCAGCCAGGGCCTGCCCACTGAAGATGTAAGCCAATGGCAAGAGGACAGGCCAGATAAGGAGGGCCAATAGCATCCCCGGGTAACGAACGTGTAAGAGCCACTCCTTCTTGATTACAGCGGCGGTCATGGCCCAAGGTCGGAGCAGCCCATCCAGGTAGGCCGGCCGGCTTGGTGCAGGCAGACCGAGTGTTTTCGGACCATAGCCCGGAGGGTATTCCAACGGCAGTCCTGAGCGGCGGAGGTAAACAGTCTTCTTTGCGGATTCACATTCACGGGTCGACCAGGTGACGGTCGCCTCCAGGGCCGATAGGGACCCCCTCTCGCCGGCTGGACCGCTTCGGGAAAAGTTCCCGCCAGCGGCCACGATGATGTCATCCCAAAGGACCGGCGTCTTCGGTGGAAGCCGTTTTTCCTTTATGGGGATGATTGGCAGGGCCGGGTTGATCTTGAAGACCCGGCTCAAGTCAATCCCCGGATGCCGAACCTTTTGCATCACTTAAACCCCCCCAAAGAGCAGTGGAATCCTGCTATGAAGAAAACCTTGTCCGGTATTGCCCTAAGGCGCTAGGAGATCACCAAAAAACCCCCATCTGTGTGGCGCAATCCGCCGAAGAACTTTCCCGAAAATGGAGTGTAACTGTAGCGGATTGTAACGCAATCGCCAGGAGAAGTTCTCGGAGAATGTCGCGTAACTATAGGCGATTGTGTCCCTCCGGCGGCCCCTTGCTCAACGCACCACCACCTAGTACGCCTCGCTTCGGAGCCTTGCCGCGGCGGCTAATCCCTTAAGGCCTTCCCCGTCAGGGACAGGAAGACATCTTCCAGGGTGGGTTCCTTAACTGAAAGTTGAATCACTCTTCCGCCCTGTTCTGTCACCAGCCGTAACAGCTCCGGAGCGGCAGCCCGGTAGTCCTTGAGGTGCAGCGTAACCTCCCAGGTTTGGCTTTCCGTCAAGAAGCGGCAATTGACCTCCTGCACACCGGGGATCTGACTGGCCCACGGCTTAGGGTCGGGGAGGCCCGCCGCTTCTAGCCGGCAGACCTCCTGCTGGGTCAAAGAGGCCTTGAGGGCTCGCGGGGTATCCAGGGCGATGACCCGTCCGTGGTCGATAATGGCGATACGGTCGGAGAGCTGGTCGGCTTCCTCCATGTAATGGGTGGTCAGAAGGATGGTGTGGCCCTGTTCCTTCAGTTCCCGGATAATCTGTCGCAAGTTGCGGGCCGACTGGGGATCCAGGCCCACCGTCGGTTCGTCCAGGAGGAGGACAGGTGGTCTGGGCAGAAGGGCCCTGGCTAGAGCCAGCCGTTGCTTCATTCCGGAGGAGTATCGTTCCACCAGTTCGTTGGCCTTGGCTTCCAGATCCAGGCGAGCCAGGAGCTCCTGGATGCGGAGGCGTGCTTCCCCCCCGGGGATCTGGTAGAGAGCGGCGAAATATTCCAGGTTTTCCCGACCGGTCAATTTCCAGTAGGTACTGCGTTCACCACCCAGGACCGTCCCTAGGCGACGGCGGACCGCCTGGGGCTGCCGCACGACGTCAAACCCGGCAATGCGGGCCGTCCCGCGGCTCGGCTCCAGGAGAGTAGCTAGCATGCGGATGGTGGTGCTCTTGCCAGCCCCGTTGGGACCCAAAAGCCCAAAGATCTCTCCCGACTGGATAGTCAGGCTGACATCTTCCACGGCTACCAGCTGGGGTCTGGCTTTAGGTGAAAAAAGCCTCTGCCCGCCGTCATTCCTCGGATCGCCATTCTTGCCGTTCCCCGGGGAAGGGCCATTCTTACGGGCCGGGAATTCCTTATGCAGGCTAAGGGCTTCGATCATAAAAGACACTGGCCTCATCCTCCCTTGAATAGGGGCACAGTTCTAGACGTGGAGGCTCTTCCCTGATCATCCAGCGACCCTCCACTATAAGATTAAATCGTCATATTAATAATGTCAATAGAAACATGAAGAAGTTTAATAAAAAACGCCGAGACAGTGATCAAAATCGTTAAGTTCAAGGGTTAAGTAAAATATTTCAATAAGAAACCTTCGATAGTTAATAAATACGAAACTCGGAGCCGCTCATGGTTGTTTGCAAAAGCCATAGCTGGCAGCCAGTACCAACTTGTGAGCCTTGAGCCGCAGTGGTGCTTGCCAATGCCAATTATACTGATATAATAAAACATCAGGGCCGGTAGCACGAACGGGGGCTTGAGGGGCCTGGCTGCTCTCGCGTAGCCCAGCACGGGGATCTTTCAGCCCTGGCGTTGGCGGCAGGCGGGAGGTGAGTCTGGTCCCAAGGCAGATTCCGGCCCCTGACAGTTTGGAGGCAATCGTTGATGCGGCGCGATTCCTTCTTAGGCGGAGCATTGATCCTGGCCCTGGCGGGGTTGATTAGTCGAATGCTGGGGGCCATTTACCGGATTCCCCTGTCCCGGCTGATTGGGGACGAGGGGATTGGTCTGTTCCAGATGGCCTACCCCATCTATACGATCATCCTGGTCTTTTCCACCGTGGGCGTACCGGTGGCGCTTTCCAAGCTGGTCTCGGAAAAGCTGGCCAAGCAGGACCGCCACGGGGCCTCCCGGGTTTTCACCCTTTCCATGTGGATCCTGGGCTTGGCCGGTCTGGTCTTCAGTTTAGTTTTTGTCGGTGGTGCCGGCCTGGCCTCGCGGGCCATGGGTAACCCCAAGGCCTATTACTCCATGGTGGCCATTGCCCCGGCTGTTCTTGTCGTTTCCATCATGTCTGGCTACCGGGGCTTTTTTCAAGGGATCCAGCAGATGCGCCCCACGGCGATCTCTCAGATTGTGGAACAGATCGTCCGGGTCATCACCATGTTCTTTCTGGCCTACTGGTTTTTGCCTTGGGGTGTGGAGTACGCCGCGGCCGGGGCCACTTTCGGGGCAGTGACGGGAGCGCTGGCTGGTCTGGTATATCTCTACCTGGTATACCTGGGGACGCTGCCGTCTTACTATCGGCTGCCCGATTCCGGAAGCCCTGGTGTGGAGAAGGCTTCGGAAATCATCAGCCGGGTGCTTTATCTCTCCATTCCCATCTCCTTAGCCGGTGTGGTCATGCCGGTCATGCAGTTGGTGGACGCAGTCCTGGTGCCAGGCCGCTTGCAGCAACTGGGCTTTAGCCAGGCCGAGGCTACGGCCCTCTTTGGCCAGCTGACCGGAATGGCCCTGCCGGTGGTCGCTCTGCCCACCATCATTACCGATGCCCTCGCCGTCAGCCTGGTACCGGTGATCTCCGAGGCTCTGGCCCTGAACAACCAGGCCCTGGTCCGTTCCCGGGCGGCCACCTCCATCCGGGTCACCATGCTCATCACCCTGCCAGCGGTCGTGGGAATGTACCTTTTGGCGACAGAGCTCTCCGACCTCCTCTATGGTGCCCCAGAAGCCGGGATCCCCCTGGCCACCCTGTCTGCGGGAGCCCTTTTTCTCTCCTTGCAACGGACTACCTCTGGAATCCTACAGGGTATGGGGGAAACGAACATTCCGGTGAAGAACCTTCTTTTTGGCGCGGCCTGGAAGTTTGGTTTGACTTGGGTCTTCACCGGGAGCGCAGCCTGGGGGGTCAAAGGTGCCGCCCTGGCCACGGTCATTGGCTTTCTTTTGGCCTCGAGCTTGAACCTCCTGGCAGTTTTGACCAGGTTAGGGCCCATCCTGCATCTCGGGGATATGGTGTTCAAACCCACAATTAGTGTTGTCATCATGGCCCTTTCCGTTAAGGCCTCCTATCTTTTCTTTGTAAAAGAAACGGCCAGCTCTCACCTGGCCACCTTGGGGGCGGTCGGGGTGGGGGCCATGGCCTACGGATTGGTCCTCCTGATCATTGGAGGGTTGACGACGGCTGATTTTGAACTTATTCCGCGGGTGGGGGCCCCCCTCGGGCAGTTTCTCCGACGTATTGGGCTCTTACGGGAGTAAGTAACCGGGTTGGAGACTGATCCAACCCCCGCTTCTCAACATCCAACCTTCGTTTTTTGAGGAGACAAGCATGAGCCAACCCAAGACTGATTCATCCCGGGGGCAGGGTCAGGAAGTGGCCGTGGGTGATCCGAAGGCCGGTTTAGCCCAGGGCCAGAGTCTGGAGCAACAGACTAACTCACCCCGGGTGCGGCCACCCCGGAAGGGGCAAAGCCGTTTTCCCCTGGATCCCCTGGTGGATGTGGTGGCCGCTCTGCGCGGCGAGGGGGGCTGTCCCTGGGACCGCGAGCAGACGCATGACTCCCTTAAACCTTATTTAATTGAAGAGACCTACGAAGCCCTGGAGGCCTTGGAACATGGCGATATGCATAGTCTTATGGAAGAATTGGGAGACTTACTATTGCAAATTGGCCTGCACGCCCAGATCGCCAGCGAAACGGGGCTCTTCGACATGAATGATATCATCCAGGCGATAACGGCGAAGATGATCCGGCGTCACCCTCACGTCTTTGGGGATGTCACCGTTAGAGATACGACCGAGGTTTTGGGACGCTGGGAGAAGATCAAAGAGCAGGAGAAGGGACCCCAGCAGGGGTCGATATTGGATGGTGTCCCCAGGCATCTCCCGGCCCTGATGCGGGCCATGAAGATTCAGAAAAAGGCGGCGACGGTGGGCTTTGACTGGAATCGGGTGGAGGATGCGCTGGCCAAGGTCCAGGAAGAGATAGGGGAATTGGAGGAGGCCAGGCGGACTGAGGATCGGGAAAGAATCCGGGAGGAGATTGGCGACCTGCTTTTTGCCGTGGTCAATGTGGCCCGTTTTTGCCAGACGGAGCCGGAGACGGCTCTGACGGGGACCGTGGAGAAATTCATCGGCCGTTTCCATTATATTGAACAAGCCGCCCGATCCAGTCACAAGAAGCTGGAGGACATGACACTGGCGGAGATGGACCAGCTTTGGGAACGGGCCAAAGAGGGAAAAAGTTGACCTAGAAAGCCATTTTTCGCCATGAAAAGAAGGATTCTTGGAGTTCTTGGCGAAAGTAAACCATAGTCTGGATAAGGCTGAGGGGAGGGATGTGTTGTTGAACAAAGCAGAACTGGTGGCAGCAGTGTCAGAAAAAACGGGAATGACCAAGAAGGATAGCGAAAAGGTCCTCAATGCCTTTGTGGAGGTCATTGAAGAGACCCTGACCAAGGGGGACAAGGTTTCCCTGGTGGGCTTCGGCACCTTCGAGGTCAGGGAGCGAGCGGAGCGGATCGGTCGAAACCCCCAGACTGGTGAGGAGATCAAGATAGCGGCAACCAGAGTACCGGCCTTCAAGGCGGGTAAGGCCCTGAAGGATTCCGTCGAGAGCAAATAAGCCCGCGAAAATCAGGTTCTCCCGAACCTGATTTTCTTTTTCTCGGGGCCAGGCTGGCCGGTCAGGGAAAGCCATGGGATTTTAGTCTCGTGATAGTCCCACAGTGGCATTTGGAGAGAGGAGAGAAGAATGCGGCTAGATCGGTTCCTTAAAGTAAGCCGGCTCATCAAGCGGCGGACCCTGGCCAAGGAGGTTTGTGATCAGGGGCGGGTCCTTCTTAACGGTCGGGTGGCCAAGGCGGCTTCCGAGGTTGAGGTGGGGGATCGTTTGACCATTAACTTTGGGACTCGGACGATGACCGTTGAGGTGGCGGCGATTAAAGAAAATGCCCGGGTGGAAGAGGCCAGTCAGATGTACCAGATACTCGGCCCGGAGGGGACGCTCAGGCCATAGGAGACCGCTGAAAAGCCACCATCTGCTGATCTTTTTTCCTTCATAACCGGCATTTTGGCCTTGGACACAATTCACTCCTGCTCCAGGATCAGGAATAGTTCGGGACATCCTTGCGAATAATAATGTGGAGAGCACGGAAAGACACCATGGGCCAGAGAGTGCTGGCAAGCTGTCCCCCTCAGCCGCTCTGCGCCTTCAAATCGCTTTACCGGCAATCCCCCGCCCATCGCCACGCGGAGACCCTGACGGAGTCCCAACTCGGGAGGGATGTTTATGAAAACTATTCCTGCGAAACAAATGAATGGGGCAGGATGCCTCACCTTCTGCCGTCGCCGCCCTCTTTTTTTCCTGACGGCGATCCTGCTGCTTGGTGTCTTGTTCCAGCCGGCCGGTTGCCTCTGGCCGCAGCGGCGCCCGCCGGCCCCACCACCTTCTCCCCCCCAGGCGGAGCCGAGCCTGAGCCTCTATGATGACAAGACCGGGCAAAAGCGGCCAATCAAGATGGAAGAATATGTGCAAGGAGTGGTGGCGGCGGAGATGGACCCCAAATGGCCACAGGAGGCGCTGGCGGCCCAGGCCATCCTAGCCCGCACCTTCACCCTAGAGCGGATTGGCCGCGGCGGAGTCCAATCCCGGCATGGCGCCGACGTCTGTACCAGCCCGGAGCACTTCCAGGCCTACGACGCGAGCAAGATCAATGATGCCGTACGGGGGGCGGTGGAAAGGACCAGGGGGCTGATCGTAACCTATCAGGGGCAACCCATCCGGGCCTGGTTTCATTCTGATTCCGGGGGCCACACCACCACGGCCGCTGAGGGGCTGAATTTTCGGGAGACCCCGACCCCCTACATACAACCCGTCCCCGATGTAGCCACAGCTGCCACCTGGAAGGCGGAATTCAGCATGGGACAGCTGGAGGCGGCTTTGAGCAAACTGGGGAAGAAGATATCCCCCATCAAATCCATCTCCATTGAGGCCCGTGACTCATCCGGGCGGGCGGTTACTTTAAAAATCAATGACGCCAGCGTCTCAGCGGCTGAATTACGCCTGGCTCTGGGGAGCGAAAAGATGAGATCGACTCTCCTTGACAGCCTCAGCCTGGTCGGGGACAGACTCTTGCTTTCCGGTAGGGGGTGGGGTCATGGTGTCGGGATGTCTCAATGGGGGGCCAAAACCATGGCCGAACAGGGTAAGAAGGCAGAAGAGATCATCCGGTATTACTTCAAGGAGGTCAAGATCGAGAAACGTTGGTAAAGTACCCATCTTCCAGGTCGCCCAAAACCTCGGGGGGACCTCCCGGCCGCCGAACGGCACGGTGCAATTTCCCCCCTTAAGGCCGGGCGCCAAGGAGCTTTCGAAACTTCCGCCCTGAAAAAACCAGCCGTTTCCGGGACGCCTCTCGGGCGTCGCCGTCCTCACCTTCGATCACCTGCGTCGACCGCATCAGGGCTCAGCTTGGCCCTCCGGCCAGCCCCCCGGCGAACTCTACCTCCAGGGGACCGAGCGCCAGTTGAACCAACTTACCAAACTCTTTATAGTGCCGCCGCAGGCGGCATGGTCATCCACCCTGCTGGTGTCTCATTCTTTTACGGCGCTGCTAAGGGCGGCAGGCCATCTCTCAATCGGACTTTCACAGATTCATCACCATTGGGGGCTTGCCTTCGGATCCGTCTCTTATTATAATTTTGATGAGAATGAAAGTCATTATAGTAAGGGGGATGGATTATGGGTAGCGCCTTATTGGTCACTTTGCGGGAGAGCCTGGAGGCTGCTCTGGTCATAGGGCTCATGCTGGGTTACCTGGTACGGGTGGGAAAGAGTAAGCTGATCAGAGCAGTCTGGTGGGGAACCGGGGCGGCAGTCGCGGGCAGTATCCTGACGGCCTACCTCTTTGAACGCCTGGCTGGAGGGTTTGAGGGGAGAGGTGAGCAAATCTTTGAGGGCCTGATGATGCTCGCGGCAGTCATTTTGTTGACTACTATGATCCTGTGGATGCAGAGACAGTCCAGGGGTCTCCGCCGGAGGATTGAGGAGCGCCTGGCCAGGACAGTTGCTACCGGGGAAAGTCTGGGTATCGGCAGCCTGGCTTTCCTGGCCGTCTTCCGGGAGGGGGTGGAGACCACCGTTTTCATCCAGACGGCCCTGTTTTCCGCAACGGGTCAAGAGGTACTTCTGGGTGCCGTGATAGGTTTGGTCGTTGCCACAGTTCTGGCTCTATTGACTTACCGGGGAGCGGTCCGGCTTGACCTGCGGAGCTTCTTTCTTTGGACGGGTGCCCTCCTAATCCTCTTTGCTGCCGGTCTCTTGGCCCACGGGGTGCACGAATTGGAGGAGGCGGGTTTCTTGCCGCCTTTGGTGGAGCATCTTTGGGATATTAATGGCCGGCTGAATGAAAAGGGGGCAGTTGGCTCATTCCTGAAGGCCCTCTTTGGATATAACGGCGACCCCTCGCTGACCGAAGCAGTGAGCTGGCTGATCTATCTGCTCACGACGGCACGCCTCTATTTCGGGCGTTTGCGGCTGGGGCAGCCCGAGGGGGACGAGCTTGTCGCTTCGTACGACACAGAGAGGAGGAGAAAACGCGACGCGGTCTCGTCTTGACGGGGCTCGGGCGGGTTAAACAGTCAAGACGCAGTTCCTCTGCCGTCCCTGGGTCTCCCAGGCTTACGGCCGTACTTTTCGGGGTCATAAGGGTTCGGGAGGTGAATAAGTATCTAGTGAGGATTTCCCTTGGGGGGATGAGGTATGGAGGAAAGACTTTCGGACCCCGGGTTAGATCATGAGGTGCTCCTCTCCAACCGGGAGCAGGTAGTTATCAAGGGTGTTCTGCATGTGGAGAGCTTTGACGAATCTGAGATCGTCCTGGATACCCAGATGGGCACACTTATTTTAAGAGGCGAAGACCTGAGGATAAAGCAACTGAACGTGGAGGACGGCAGCTTTTCGGTAGAAGGTACCTTCAACAGTCTTCAGTATACCACCGGTGGGGGCAAGCGGGCGCGGGGTAAGGGGAAGGGTCTGTTGGACAAAATCCTTCGTTGAACGGTTTGTTCGAAAGAGAACAGGAGGCCTCATCGGCGTCGCTGGACCGGTTATGGATTGGGGACGCAACTCTCCAGCGAACCGGGCTGAGGGGCGGCCGAACTCGTGAGCGGAGACGGCCGCAGTGGAGGTTGCGAGATGATCCCGCTGGACCAACAGTTCTTCCGGTTCTCCCTCCTCCTGCTCACTGGTGTCGCTGTGGGGTTCCTTTTCGACGTGTACCGCGCCTACCGGGGGGTCTTCCATCCTGGGGCCGTGGCTGGTAGCCTGGGAGACCTGATCTTCTCCTTAGCCGCCATAGCCCTAGGGGTAGGAGTGTTTCTCTTTGGAACCGGAGGGGAATTGCGTTTCTATGTTTTCCTAACCCTCTTTCTCGGCCTGGCCCTCTATTTTGCACTGGCCAGCCGTATCGTCCTCTTCGTCCATCGGGCCGCCTTCACCTTGCTAAAAAAAGCCCTGGCTCTGATCTATAGAACCCTTTATCTCCTCTTTATCCGGCCGCTTCTCTACTTTGCCCGCCTCCTCTTGCTACCCCTCATCCTCTTATCACACCTATCACACCTGGGGGGGAATCTTCTACGCACCTGTGGTCATTGGGATTTAGGTCTGTTAATCACCAGTATTCTAAAAAAAATCCATCCTTTCAGGAGGATTTCCTGACTGAAGCGCGAAATCTAACTTAGGAATTATGGTAAACCCAGCCTCAGGAGGCGGGAAACCCTTGAGCCGGGGCAACGTCCTTTTCTTCACGACGTGCAACGGTGCCGCCTCTATTAGCGCGGGCGGGCAACCTGGGGACAAAAGACCAGGGTCCCCGGTGGCTGTTCTTGGGGGGAAGAGAAGACTTGCGTCGTGAGAACCTGGCCCAAACCCACGGGGAAAGGGATAAAGGAAGGACGACTTTTTCCAGAGGGAAGAAGGGCGTCTGGAAGCGTTGGGCTTTCGTGGGCGTTCTTTTGTATTTTCTGGTGAGCGGCCTTCGCCAGGAGGTTAGGCTTTGGGTCTTGCGTGGGCAAGCCGAGAACTATCGCAAGCAAGTAGAATCTTTGCGGCAGGAAAGCACCGAGTTACAACAGAAGATCCAGCTTCTGATGTCGGACGCCTACGTCGAAAAGATGGCTCGCGAAAGGCTGGGACTGATCAAGCCGGGAGAAACACCTTACTACCCCAAGTAGCGAAGTGTACGAACGTGTGTCCGAGCGATGTCCCGGGCTCCAGGGATTGATAGATCAGGTCATTCAGTTAATCAACCTGGTCGCGACCTGATGGGTGAAGGAACATCTTGACACCTTGAGGCCCCGCCATCTATAATAGAACCGCCTAACAGGGTTAATACTAAACGGGAGGAACATTTTTGGCATGCCGCTTCAGGTCGGGAGCATTGTGGAGGGCGTTGTTACAGGAATCACCAATTTTGGTGCCTTCGTGGCCCTTCCGGAAGGGAAAACGGGACTGGTGCATATCTCGGAGATAGCCGATGCCTATGTCCGGGATATCAAGGATTACGTCAAAGAGAATGACCGAGTTAAAGTAAAGGTCCTTTCTCTGGACGAGAAAGGGAAAATCGCTCTATCCATTCGTCAGGCTCAACCTGGAGCTGGAACACAGAGGAAACCCGCAGAATTCAGGCGCATGGATCGCCTGTCCTTTGAAGATAAGCTCTCACGTTATATGAAGGAAAGCGACGAACGGTTACAGGATCTTAAGAAAAGCACTGATTCCAAGCGCGGTGGACGGGGAGCCGGGCGGCGGAATGCTTGAAGCATCGGGCGACGCCTGATTCTGATGGCCAGGTGCCTAGTTTGGCTGGTGAGGATTATCTCCTCACCAGCTTTCTGTCTGGAGGTTAGATCTCTTCGATCGGCCGGAGTGAGATCACCTGGCGCAAATTCCGTAATGGCGCTGCGCGGTTTTCAGCGCCAGGAGATCCCCATGCTACCTGCGGCGGCGCCACAAAGTTATGAAACAGCAGGAGGGTGGCGACGGCCGGGCGGCGCCCTGGAAGTACTTGGTTTGTTTCAGGGTAGGGCGCTGACCAAGGGGCCAACAGAGAAAACATCAGACCAGGTTACCCTGGTCTTTCAATTTTGTCACTTATGGTTGGTTGCCAGCCCCCATCTCTCGCCAAGGTGGGGGCTATTTTACGCTTACGCTGGTTGTTTTGGTCGGCGACCAGGGAACTTTATGGCAAGTACCTTCTGGGGTTAGTAGGTTCCCCGTTTACCCTGACTTCAAAATGGAGATGAGGCCCGGTAGAGACCCCGGTATTGCCCAGACGGGCAACGGCCTGCCCACGCTGAACGCGCTCCCCCACGGCTACCAGGAGGGCGGAGTTGTGTCCGTAAAGCGTCTGGATCCCATCACCGTGATCCAGGATCAGGGTGCGGCCATAGCCACCCATCCAGCCGGCAAAGGTGACCACCCCCGACTTGGCCGCCACGATGGTGGTTCCCGTTATCCCACCAATATCAATACCCTCGTGCATCCGGCCCCAACGGGGCCCGAACTCGGAGGTGACACGACCGGAAACCGGCCAGATCAAACCAGTGATGGAAATGGCAGCCTCGCCGCGGGAGGCTGTCCTGGGATTGGTACCGCGGGAAGCGCTGGCGACGCGAATCTCCCGGGAGAAAGAGGATGAACCTCCCGGGATGATCAACTCCTGACCGATGAGCAGAGAGTCGGGCCGGTCCAGATCATTAGCCTTTATAATCTCGTCTTGGCTCACATTGTACTGGGCCGCCAGCGAAGAGAGGGTATCGCCCGGTTGCACCCGGCGGAGCGTCCCTTTGATCGTCAGCACCTTTAACTCTTGCCCTATGGAAAGGGAATTGCTTCTGGTTAGACGATTTATGTCGACAAGTGTTTCCACGTTTGTACCGTACTGGGCGGCGATATCCCAGAGGGTTTCCCCGGCCACCACCTGGTGGATGAGCACCCGGGGTTTTTCGGGCTGGGTTTTGGATTCAGTCTGGGAAGATCTAGTCAACAAGCCGACGTCATTACTCAGGATGGTTTCTGAAACCCCTCCAGTCAAAGGGGTGGTGGTTAGGGTTTGCCCATGATAGAGTAGGGTTCCGGCCAGAGCCAGCGCCAGACCCAGGAGGAGGGGTACGGCCAAAGGCAGCCCCCGCCGAAGCCAGCGACCTGGGAAGGGCATCTCTTCACCTCGTTTCATAAGTGGTAGACAGACTAATTATATCACAGTCTCGAAAGACTTTCCAGCTTGAACAAAAAGGCAGGTCAGGACGACGCCGAAGTCTTCTCTTCCGTTGCCGTTCGGTGGTGTCGCAATCCTGCTCGCCCGTGTTTTCCCTAGAGAGTTTGCCTTTCTTGCCAGCTTGTGCTATAATCTTCGCGGTTGAGAAGGTGTGGAAGGAGTGATCACTGTGACCGGAAAGACCAAGAAGCACATAAAGACGATCGCGGCGCCCAAGTGGCAGGAGACGGCCCCAGACGGAGGATGCGGGCTCTGCCAGTCTTCCTGTCAGTCCGCCTGCAAGACGTCCTGCACTGTGGCCAACCAGGCCTGTGAGCGCCTTTCCTGAAGGTGACCGGAAGCGAGGACGGCAACGCCCGAGCGACGCCCCGGGAATCATCTGGTTTGTTTCAGAGTCTCCAGGCCCTCCGTGGAAGCGTGGGGGCCTTTTAGTCGGGGGCGGCGACAATCCGCAGCTTTCGTGCGGCCGAGGGACTCTGCCAACCCCTTATTTCTGGAGGAACAAACCTTGCCCTTGGGACAAATCCATAAATTTGCCATACGCGACACCTATATCGTTTTAGACGTGGCCAGCGGTAGCATTCATGAATTGGATCGCCTGGCCTGGGATCTCTTAGACTATTACGGCCGGCCGACGGAGGAGATCTTGCAGACCCTGCCAGGCTATTCGCCGGAGGAGATCCTGGAAGCCCTGCAGGAAATTGATGATCTGGTTGCCCAAAGGCAGCTTTTCAGTGAAGACCTTTACCGCTTTGGCTACACTGCCCCCATTTCTGAGCTGAAGTCCATGTGCTTCAACGTTTCTCACGACTGCAACCTGCGTTGCCGCTATTGCTTTGCCGAGGGCGGACCGTTCGGCGGGCAACGCGGCCTGATGTCCCTGGACGTGGGGAAGCGGGGAATCGACTACCTCCTGGAGCATTCCGGCGGGCGGCCCCATGTGGAGGTGGACTTTTTCGGTGGGGAGCCGCTCTTGAACTTGGCGGTAGTTAAGGGCATAATGGAATACGCCAAGGAAAAGGGGCGCGAGGCGGGCAAAACCTTTCAATTCACCCTGACTACCAATGCCACCCTCCTGACCGACGAGGTCATCGACTTTTTGAATCGAGAGAATGTTAACCTTGTTTTGAGCCTGGATGGCCGCCGCGAAGTCAACGATGCCATGCGCTACGATGTTCGGGGCAAAGGGGTCTACGATCAGATAGTTCCGCGCATTCAAAAGGTTGTTCAGTCTCGTCGCCATCACCCGGCTTATTACTATATCCGGGGCACCTATACCGGTAAGAACTTAGATTTTACTCGGGATGTCCTTCATCTGGCCGATCTGGGCTTTGACCAACTCTCTGTGGAGCCGGTCATCGCCGCTGAGGGCGATTATGCCCTGCGTGATGAGGACATTGAGACCATTGAAAAGGAGTACGAACGCCTGGCCGAGGCCTACCTGGCCAGGAGGAAAAAAGGGGAGAGCTTCTCTTTTTTCCATTTTAACCTCGAACTGCAGGAGGGCCCCTGCCTTCCCCGCCGGCTTTCCGGCTGCGGTGCCGGGCACGATTACCTGGCCCTAACGCCAGAAGGGGACTTTTATCCCTGCCATCAGTTTGTAGGTAGGGAGAAGTATCTTATGGGAAACGTCTTTGAGGGCATTACCAGGCCGGATCTGCGGGAGACCTTTCGGGAGGCCCATGTGTATAATAAGGTAAGCTGTCCCAGCTGTTGGGCCAGGTTCTATTGCAGCGGGGGATGCCACGCCAATGCCGATCTCTTCCACGGGGATATCATGAAACCTCATGAACTGGAATGCCGTCTGCAAAGGAAGCGGCTGGAATGCGCCATCTACATAAAGGTCCGGTTGGCCCAGGATGAGGCCGAGGGGATGGTTCCAGAGTCTTCAGGGAAGGAGAAGGCTCCCATGAGCCTGCGGTAGACGGGCGTCGCCGCTGGGCCTGTTTTGGCGGCATCACCCAGGTGTCTGGGGGATAGACTCCACTTGGACACGGAATTTTTGGGGTCAGGACCATCTTTCCGGCAGGAAAACGCGGACAAGCGTAGAAGACTTAACAAAGAATTCTCTCAATGGCCTGTACTTGCGGCTCTCCGGGAGGCCCTGGAGGCGTTCGGGGCAGAAGACTTAACAAATAATTCCCTCAATGACCTCTACCCTGAAACAGACCAGCTACTTCCAAGGCGCAGTTCGGGCCTTGCCGTCCTCGCTTTCGGTCGCCTACGCCGACCGCGCCGTGGCTCAGGTTCGGTCCTCCGGCCGGCACCGCGCCAACTCGCCGCCCATGGCTCGGTTGCGCTCGGCGACATCCGTATGGCCATCCGGCCTCTCGGGCTTTGCTTCGCCGGATGCGGTGCCCGGCTCGGCGAAATCGCTCGGCCGGCAATTGCCCGACCATCGTCACCCTGCTGCCGTTTTATTCCTTTATGGTGCCGCCACAGGCGGCATGGGCATCCTGCAATTATGCGGTATCGACGCCATTTAACTGAGCCGGCGGAGGGGAGGCGTTTCGCCTGCCTGGGGATCCCGCAACGGAGGTGAAGGAAGATTGCCCACGGGAATAACGAAGAAGAAGGGCTTAGCGCTCGGGCTCGCTATGGTCCTTCTTTTTGGCGCGCTTGGCCTCTTTTTCCTGAGGTCATCGGCCCGGGTCTATGCTGTTGAAGTGGATGGCCGGGCCATTGGTCAGGTAAAGGAACCTATGACCGTGGACCAGGCTATTTACGTCCTGGTCAATCAGGTGCAGCAAGAAAAGGGCCTCCCGGTAACTCTGGCCAATCAGGTCCGAGCGGTGGCGACAAAGGATACCGGGGCTCCTCCCCTGTCGGCAGAGGAATTACAGAAGAAGCTCTCCCGGGAAGTGAACTTTAACGTCAGGGGTTATATGATTTCAGTCAATGGCCAGCCCGTGGTGGCCCTGGCCGACGAGAAGACGGCCAAAGAGGTTTTGGATGGCATTCGAGCCAGTTACGTCGAGAAGTTCTCCGGAAGCAATGTCGAGTTGGGAAAACTGGAGATCCTGGAGGACACCAAGATCACCCCGGAAAACGTTTCCCTGGATCGGCTGCGGAACAAGGAGGAGGCCATACGGATCCTCCTACGGGGCACCGATAAGGTGGTCATCCATACCGTTCAGCGGGGACAGTCCCTCTGGTCCATTGCCACTTCCAATCGCATGACGGTGGATGACTTGAAAAAGGCCAACCCGGAACTTAACAGCGAGGTCTTACAAATAGGCCAAAAGCTGAATCTCGTGGTCCCTGAACCCTATCTTACCTTAGTCAGCAGTGAAAAAAGGACGTTTACTGTGAACATTCCCTACTCGTCAGAGGTGATCGAGGACAACACCCTCTGGCCCTGGCAGCAGGTGGTGCAGCAGTACGGTGTCTATGGTAAGAAGGAGGTTACCGTTGAGATAAAGCGGCAGAACGGCCAGGAGATTTCCCGGGAAATATTACAGGAGAAGATTCTGAGTGAGCCCACCACGGAAGTCAGGGTCCAGGGAACCAAACAAATCCCGCAGCGCGGGACGGGCCAGTACGTTTGGCCTACCGTCGGTCAGATTACCTCGGGCTTTGGCTGGCGACCGGGGGAGTTTCATTACGGGGTCGACATCGCTGCTCCCACAGGTACCCCTATCCTGGCCGCCGACAGCGGGACAGTGGTGAGGGCGGAATGGTATGCCGGCTATGGTAAGATGATCGTCATCGATCATGGCGGCGGCAAGGTAAAGACGGTCTACGGACATCTGTCGGTTATCCTGGTGGATGTGGGCGATACGGTGGAAAAAGGGGAATTGATAGGCAAGGTGGGGAACACCGGCCGTTCCACCGGACCGCACCTGCATTTTGAGATCAGGATCGACGGAAACCCAGTTAACCCCTTGAACTACTACCGGCCGGAGTAAACCGCTGAAAAGTCCGTCTGTGGCATGACGGCAACGGGCTCACTCCCTTCAGGGAGAGGGGCCTTTTCTTTTTTCATCGTTATGCCCAGGACAAGGGGCCCTCACTGGTAGGTTGTCGGGTATTTGTCATATAATCTTTACCTAACCGTCATAAAACGGTAACAAAGTTGACCTATAATTAAAACCAAGATCGAAAGTGAAGCCAGCCTAATTGACCCCCTCTTTTATATAAATCCTTTGTGGCCTTCGGGCCACGCTTTTTTTGCCCCCCGTTCCGCCAGGTGCCAGATGTTTCCCTGCCATCTGACGTCTACCCAGCTGATTTGACTCCCGCCCGCCATGACCACTTTTTCCCGCTAGGCATATTATGTAACCAGAAGTATAATTTCTAACAGAAATCCACGCCAAGAAGCCTGGGAGAGTGCTGACAAACTACTTCTGGGCGGTCTCCTCGACGTTGGCTCCTGTCGCCGTTGGGGGCGGGGGACGTGGACCGATCTTGAGATCGTGGGGAGTGACTGGAGGGATCGCCGCTTGGACACGGCCTTAGCAAGGAATATCGTTAGACTGGTTGTTATCTCTGGAGTCGTTGTTGCCTTCATTACCGGTTGGTCACGTTTCTCCGCCTGGCCTCGGACGACGGCTTACGCCCTGGCCCGGGAAGTGGAAAGGCATCGCTGGCAGGCGACGACCGCAGGGTGGCAGAAAATGACCCGGGGCAAGATCATCCTGCGGTACACCGCCGCCGACGCCGCGGTGGCCCCCATGGTTTTGGAGGTGGCGGATCACCTCTACCGGCAGGTGGCTCTGGATTTGGATTCAACTGCGCCGAATTCCGTGGAGATCAACATCTTTCCCGACGTCTCCTCCCTGCAAGAATCTTTCCCCGGGGGGCAAGAGAAGATGGCCATGGGGGTTTACTGGGCCGGAGGGATCAACATCCTGTCGCCACGGGCTTGGACCCCCGGGGCCCCTCCGGCGGACAGGGAGGCTTACTTTGAGAAGAACGGCCCCCTGGCTCATGAATTGACCCACCTCATCTTTGATTACCGCACGCAAGGGAATTACCCGCACTGGTTCTCTGAGGGTCTGGCCCAATATGAGGAATACCGGCTGACGGGATTTCTCTGGATTGAACCGAAAAATGCCCTTCAGCAAAGGCTTTACACCCTGGAAGAATTAGACCGTGATTTTGATCGGCTGCCCAACGAGGCCCTGGCTTACCGCGAGGCCTTTCTCTTTCTTCGTTACATGAGGGATCAGTACGGTCGAGATTCCATCACCCGGCTCATAGATATCCTGGCTGCTAGAAAGCCTTTCCCCGCCGCCCTTTCCCAGGTGACGGGGAAGGAACTCCGCGAATTGCAGCCGGAATGGGAGGAATGGTTGGGACGCCTGGCTCAAGCGGGCGGGAGCTGAGCGACCGAGCCGGCCGCTGAGTTCACAGGTTAGCCTGGCGCTGAGGACTCCCTGCCCGGGCCGAAGGGATTCCAGCTCGACGTATCGCGGCTTTTTCAGCCCACTTCTTTCTCCATCCAGCAGGATAATTGAGACCTGGAAGCGAAAACTCCTGAAAAACCTATTTGAATGAAAGCAGGTTGCGGCAGGAGGGGAGATGCCTTGAGCCAGCGGATCCTGGTGGTGGACGATGAGCGGCCTATCGCCGATATCCTGAAGTTTAACCTGGAAAAAGAGGGCTACACCGTTGGAGAAGCCTTTGAAGGTGGGGAAGCCCTGAAGCGGCTCAAAGAAGATCACTTCGATTTACTCATCCTCGATGTCATGTTGCCGGGTTTGGATGGCTATGCCGTCTGCCGGGAGGTCAGACGGTTCTCCCGCCTTCCCATCCTCATGTTGACGGCCAAAGACGAGGAGGTGGACATCGTCCTGGGGTTGGAGATGGGGGCCGATGACTACTTAACCAAGCCCTTCGGGGCACGTGAACTCCTGGCCCGGGTCAGGGCCCTCCTCAGGCGCAGCCAGATGGTACCCACCGGCCAGGAAAAGAACCCCCTCGCTTTCGGTCAACTGGAGATTGATCTGCAGACCTATGAGGTCCGTAAGAACGGGATCCCGGCGGGGCTAACCTTAAAAGAGTTTGAGCTGCTGAAATTCCTGGCCACCCATCAGGGTCAGGTTTTTAACCGCGAGGCCCTCCTGAATGAGGTTTGGGGTTACGAATACTTTGGGGAGGCCAGAACGGTCGATGTGACCATCCGGCGTTTGCGAGAGAAGATCGAAGAGAATCCTGCTGAACCGGAATTCATTCAAACCAAGCGCGGTGTGGGCTATTTTTTCAAAAAAGCGGAGTACGATCGGGGCCAGTAGATCGCTGATGATCGCCCGCCCGTCGTTACGCCGCAACTTTTTCGGGCGCGACAATCTGCAATAGTAACGCCCCTTCAATAAAAAGGTTCTTTCTTGCAGATTGCGCCACACCGCAGACGGGTGTTTTTCAGCGGTCTCTTAGGAGATGGGGGTGGACGTTGAAGAGCTTACAGTGGCGTCTGGCGCTAATCCACCTGCTGCTCATTTTGCTGGCCATGGAACTGGTCAACGTTTACCTGTTGCAGTCCCTGGAGCGCTATTATGTCAACAATTTCTCGGCGAACCTGGCCGCGCAGGCCCAGGTCATTGCCGGTTTTTCGGAGAGATACCTGTTACAGGAGAAAGGACGAGAGGATCTGGACCGGATGGTCAAGGAATTCGGCCGCCAGTCGGGGGTGGACGTGGCCATCCTGAGCACCAACGGCGCCCTCTTGGCTACCTCCCGAGAGAACCCGGACTCGCTCCGTTACTACCTGAGCCGTGAAGACGTGGCTCGCGCCCTGGCCGGGACCAGGGGGGAGAGCATCCGGGTGGATCCAGCCACGGGTGACCGTTCTCTACATTTGACGACGGCCATCCGTTCTTCCGGTAGCCCCCTGGGGGTGGTTTACCTGACGGCTTCCCTGGAAGGTACCTACCGGACCCTTCAGGATATTCGCTGGATTCTGCTGAGTGCCGCCCTGGTGGCCTTGGTCATCACCGGGGTTCTTAGTTTCTTTCTGGCTAGAACCATTACCGGGCCAATCCGCCAGTTGACTTCCCGGGCGGAGGAGATCGCCCGCGGCAGCTTTGATCAGAGGATAAAAATCGCCTCGGATGATGAGATCGGCCAGCTCGGGGAGATGTTCAACTTCCTCAGTCAGCGTCTAAAACAGACACTTCTGGAGATTTCCGAGGAAAAGGGGAAGATGGAGGCCATTTTGACCCACATGGCCGACGGGCTCATCGCGCTAAATGAGCAGGGGCGCCCGGTTCTCATAAACCCGGCTGCGGCCAGGCTTCTGGGTAGTTCTGCGTTGGCCAAGACGGGCCCCTCTGGCTCGGAGACTACCCCCAACCGGGGGATAGACCCCGTCGCTTCCCTGGAGGACCCGGACCGGGCGGCGCCGGCGAGTGGATTGACCTGGTTGCTGAAGGAGATAGAGGGATTACCCGCCGGCTCGCGTCTCCTGGTCAGCAATGAGTCGGCCCGCAAGGTCCTGCAGGTTAATACCGCCAGGATTGGCCAAGGGGATTCCCAGGCCGGGACGGTGGTGGTCCTTCAGGATGTTACCCAGCAGGAGAAGCTGGAATCCCTGCGCCGCGAGTTTGTCGCCAACGTTTCTCACGAGTTGAAAACACCCCTGACCACCATTAAGAGCTATGTGGAGACCCTGCTGGACGGAGCCCTGGAAGACCATTCCCTGACGCGCCGGTTTCTCCAGGTGGTGGAGGGAGAGACCAACCGCATGGTCCGCCTGGTTCAGGACCTCCTGCAACTTTCCCTGATGGAGAGTCAAACTTTGCGCTGGAGAAAGCGAAAGATGGATCTTTCCGAGACGGTGGAGGAAGTCCTGGCGGCACAAGCGGTAAGCTTTCAAAAGAAGGGTCTCACCCTTCGGCAGGAGATAGAACCGGGGATGCTGGTCAGTGGTGATCGGGACAGGATTGAGCAGGTTTTGCTCAACCTCCTCTCCAACGCCATGAACTATACCCCAACGGGCGGGACCGTTACCGTAGGGGTCCAGGCAACAAAAGCCGCGGCTATGGTCAGGGGGAGTGATACGGGTGTGGTTACCTCACCGGTCACCACTTCTGAGGCAGGTATGAAATCGAGGGACTGGCTCGATCTGCACGCCGCAGAAGGTGAGTTGCCCAGTACCACCGGTGAGGTGGGCGTGAATTTGGCGGATTCCCGCCCGGACGATCCGGCTATGTCTGGTAGGCCTGGTCCAACCCCATCCGATCCAGTGCCATCGGTATTGGTCAGGGTGGCCGACACGGGTATCGGCATCCCGCCTCAGGACCTGGAACGCGTCTTTGAGCGCTTTTACCGGGTGGATAAGGCCAGATCCCGGCAGCAGGGGGGCACGGGCTTGGGCCTTTCCATTGCCAAACAGATCATCGAAGCCCATGGCGGGCGGATTGGACTCAGTAGTGCGCCGGGTAGAGGGACGGAGGCCTTTTTTGTCCTGCCACTATACCGGGAAGGGCTGGAGAATAAGGCGATGGGAAAGGTATGAGAAGATTGGGATGGCGTGGACTGTTCCCGCCTCGCCAGAATCCGCCAAAGCAACAGCACGGAGGCAAAAGAGGTGGAAGACCCGGGGCGGAAGCCTTCGGCTCCCTTCTCTTGGCCGTTTTGGTTTTCTTGAGCCTTTTTCAGACCGGGCGCCTTTGGTATTTTAGCCACCTTCCCATCCCGGCCCCGCCGGCTGAATATGACCTGCAGGTGGAGAGATCCGGAGTAGATCTGGGAGAGCTCTTGCAACCCCTGGCCATAATCCTACATCAGGAGGGTGGCAAACACCTGGAATTCCGTCCCGGACAACCGGGTTACAGCTCCCTCTGGCAGGAAGGGCTGGCGTTATTGCCGCTGCAGGACGGCCCCCTGATCCCGGTAGCCTACGCGGAGGTCAGACAGGCCCGGCAAGAGGGCGTGGCGGTAGAGTATATCCTGCCCGCTCGCCTGACGCTGGACCAGTACCGGCAGGCCTGGGGTCTGGAAAGAGGCAAAGAGGAGGGGCCGACCATCGACCGTCTCCTCCTGCGCTTCACCAAGACCACTGGAAGTTACTTCCTGGATAATGGACAAGGGGAGGCTTATTTTTCTGGGAAATCCCTTACGGTTGGCGACCTTTCCCTTCACCTGCCCCGAGGCGCGGGGAATCCGGTGACGGAACTTCCCACTGTCTTTAGAGGTATCAGCCTGTCTGAAGGTCTTTACGTACCGCTGGTCTCCCCAGTCATCAGCGGTCTGGCCCTGGCTCCAACCAAGGTGGCTTCGGAGCAAGAGGCCCGTCTCTTCTTTGTCGATCCCAGCTTGGCTCGCAAGGTGGAAGAGCGGGATGGGGCGGTCTTCTATACCGACGGGGTGGGAGGTCTCCGCATCTATCCCACCGGTGACCTGGAGTATTCCCTCCCCCAGCCCGACCGCCCCCCCGTGAAATCGAGGGCGGCGCTACAGAAGGTAGCCGCTTTTCTGAAAGCCCACGGAGGGATTCCGGAAGGGTCTTTTGTTAAGGAGATCAGACCTAACCCCAGTTCCCAGGCGATGGGAGAAGGACGAGTCGAGGTTTCCGTTGTCCTTTTGCGGGAGGGTCTGCCCCTGTTGGGGGGGAATTTCCCCCTGGAGTTTCAATTGACGGAGAACGGGGTGAGCCGTTTTACCCGGATCCTCCGCCCTATCAGCGGGCCGTCCCCCATTAAGAGGACGGTAGTCCCCGTTGAGAACCTTCTGTCACAGGTAGTCAAGGGGGAGGACGAGCCACGCCGGCAGATCCCTCGCTTGACCAATGTCTACTTGGCCTACTACCTGCCTCCCTTAGGGGTTCCAGCTTCCTACCTCCGACCGGTTTGGGTTCTGGAGACCCCGGCGGGGGCACGCTATTCTTTTGATGCCTGGACCGGGACACCGGTGTATCCCTAGGAGCCTGCGCGGAAACCGCGGTTTGGCCTTCATCCTGAGCGGACAAATTGCGGACATTATTGGGATAACAGGGTTTTTTCATATTGCGCCGCCGAAAAACGCCCGTCAAGTACGCCCGGCTCAAAGCCTGGCCTGGCATCGACTGAGAGGTGAACCAACTTGGACTG
The DNA here is from genome assembly GCA_023475165.1 of Bacillota bacterium. GTDB lineage: Bacteria > Bacillota > Sulfobacillia > JAMCWA01 > JAMCWA01 > JAMCWA01. Next base: position 50,814 of record JAMCWA010000091.1, read on the forward strand.
GCCGCGGGCCAAGGCCATTCTCATCCTGGCCTTCAGTCTGTTAAACATTTTCCTGGGTGTCCTGACCTTTTCCAGCAGGTCCTCCTACCGTGATCGTTGGCCGGTTCCTACTCAGGCCGATATCAGGCGCCTGGAAGACCGGCTCAAAGCGGCGGGGATGACCCTTCCGGCGAGCTGGCCTTTGCGGACGGCTCCCCTCCCTTTTCTTCTGGTCAAGGCCAGGCCTGTTGATGGTGAGGATTTGGCCAAAAGGGTATTTGGCATAAATACGCCCGGGGTCAGTAATCGTCCGGGGGAGAAGACCTTCAGTGATGGACGGCAGACTTTGCTAGTGACAGACTCCGGTGTCATCAGGTATTATAGGGAGAGTCCAGCGGGAGGGAAGGCGCAAAAGGTTCCCGATAGATCGGAAGCCAAGGGTCAGGCCGAGGCCTTCTTGAATCGACGGGGGCTGCCGGATGGGGCCCGCCTGGACTTGGTTCAGCAGGATATGGCACGCGGGCGTACGGTCGTCTGCTTTACGCAGGTCTATGAAGGTCTGGAGATTTACGGCAGCGAGATCTGGTTGGAGTATTCTTCTCGGGGCCTGGAGGAATACCGGGAGAAGTGGTTGATTCCCGTGGGTTTTACCGGGGAGAAGAGAATGCTGGTTTCGCCGCTGGAGGCCCTTTCCCGTGTGGCCGAGCGGGCGGAGGCCTTTCCGGCGGGGGAGAGGGCGATCGAAAGCATTAGTCCCGGTTACTATACGGAGATGTATGACGCCAGGCAGTGGGAGGTCCCGCCCGTCTGGCGAGTGCGTTTCAGAGATGGGACGATCCTCTACCTCAACGCTTACACCGGAGAACCGGAGAAAAAGGGTGAGACGGGGAAATAGACGGGCCTTCGCGGGCCGTGCCCTGGAAGTAGCTGGTTTGTTTCAGGGTAGCGGTACTGGGAAAATACTAAATGGGCGGATGTTTAAGGAGCGATTTACTTGACTGAGCTAATCATCAACGGCGGAAGAAGGCTTTCCGGTTCGGTTCGTATCGGGGGGGCCAAGAATGCCGCTGTGGCCATCATTCCGGCGGCCCTTTTGGGCAATGGGGAAAGTGTCATTGAGAACCTGCCGGGCATAACGGATGTCCACGTGTATGCCGACATCCTGAAGACCCTGGGGGCTGTCATCCGGTGGGAGGGATCTACTTTGCACATCGCTCCCAACGGTTTTGCTGCCTACCAGGCCCCCTACGAACTGGTCAAGCGCCTGCGCGCTTCCTACTACCTCTGGGGGGTTCTTCTGGCCAAGTTCGGGCGGGCGGAGGTGGCCCTCCCCGGTGGCGACGACATCGGTTTACGCCTGGTGGACCAACACCTGAAGGGCTTCCGCGCCCTGGGGGCAGAGGTGCAGCAGGAACACGGGCTGGTCATCCTCAAGGCCCGGGAGTTAGTCGGCACCTCCATTTATCTGGATGTAACCAGCGTAGGAGCCACCGTTAACATTATGCTGGCCGCCACCCTGGCTTCTGGGACCACCATCCTGGAAAATGCCGCCAAGGAACCTCATATCGTGGATCTGGCCAATTTTCTCAATTCCATGGGGGCCAGGATTCAGGGGGCCGGGACCGACACCATCAAGATCAAGGGGGTTCGGCAACTCCGGGGTACCACCTACAGCATCATCCCAGATTCCATTGAGGCGGCCACCTATTTGCTGGCCGGGATAGCCACCGGGGGCTCGGTGACGGTGGAGAACGTCATTCCCAAGCACCTGGAGCCGGTCTGCGCCAAGATCCGGGAGGTGGGAGCGGAGGTCATCGAAGGGGAAGAGTCCCTGCAGGTTATCGCCCGAGGGCGCCCGCAGGCCGTCAACATTAAGACCCTTCCCTATCCCGGCTTCCCCACCGATGCCCATCCGCCTTTTGCCTCAGTCCTGAGCAGGGCGGAAGGAATAAGCGTTATCCACGAAACCGTCCACGACAGCCGCTTTGCCTACGCCAAGGAGCTGGTCCGGATGGGGGCCAACATCCGGGTGGACGGCCGGATGGCCATTATGGAGGGTATGCCCACCCTTTCCGGGACCGAGGTTAAAGCTGTTGACCTGCGGGCCGGGGCCAGCCTGATTGTGGCCGGTCTCATAGCGGAAGGAGAAACTCGTTTGCGTGGGGTGGAACACGTGGATCGCGGCTACGAGAGAGTGGAAGAAAAGCTGCGTACCTTGGGAGCGGAGGTCAACCGGGTTGCGGGATAGATGCTCTGGTGGCCGACGGATAACATTCCAGTTGGCCGCGGAGTCATTAACGAGCACCTAAAAGCCCCGTCTGACAAGGGTTTCAGGACTTATGAATTTTTCTTTAAGAAAAACTACTGATAACGGACCTGTGGTAAAATAAAGGCTAACCGGGACTAACAAATTGAAGAGCTCGGTCTTAAGGTTTTCAGAGTGAGGTGGGAAGGATGAATAGCTTTACCAGGATTTCAAGAGCAGGTAACATACGTGGATCGGCGGGAATGTACCTGTTGGTGGCATTTCTGGGGGCTATTATCGGAGGGCTCATCGTCACGTCCTTTGTCCCTGGCTATGTCACGGAGAGGTTAGCTGCCAATTTGACTCAGCCGGCCCTGGAGGCCAGAAGCGTAAATCTCTCGGCAGCGGACGGGCAGGCGGCAATCTCAGGGTCGCCGGTGGTCTATGTGGCGGAGAAGGTGGGGCCGTCGGTGGTACGTATCGTCAACCGGAGCAAAGCCACCGATTTCTGGGGCCGCAGCTTTTCCCAGACGTCCAGCGGTTCCGGGGTAATCTACCGCCCAGACGGGTATATTGTTACCAACAATCACGTGGTGGAAGGGTCCCGGGATCTGACCGTCACCCTGGCTGATGGGCGCAACCTCCCGGCTAAACTGGTGGGGACCGACCCGACTACGGACCTGGCCGTGATCAAGGTGGAGGCCAGCAACCTGCCGGCGGCGGAGTTCGGCGACTCGGACAAACTGAAGTTGGGCGAACTAGCGGTAGCGATCGGTAATCCCATGGGTAAGGAATTTCAGAATACGGTAACCGCCGGGGTCATTAGCGGACTGAACCGTTCCCTCACCCTGGACGGGCGGGAGTTCCGCCTGATCCAGACAGATGCGGCCATCAACCCCGGCAATAGCGGCGGGCCACTGGTCAATGCCGCCGGTCAGGTCATCGGCATCAACACCATTAAGATCACGGCGCCGGAGAGCCCCTTTGGCTCGCAGGCCCCCGTGGAAGGAATGGGTTTTGCCATCCCCATCAACACCGCCCGGCCCATCATCAACGCCTTGATGGAGAAGGGACGCGTTGTTCGACCCTGGCTGGGGGTTCAGATCGTGGAGAAACAGGACGCCGCCCAGCAAGGGATCAACATTGACCAGGGGATCCTGATCTGGCAGGTGGTCCCGGGGTCACCGGCAGCTATGGCCGGGGTAAGGGATCGGGACGTCCTGCTAAAGTTTAATGGCCAGGCCATCAATTCCTTTGCCGATCTGCGGCAGGCGATGGAGAAGGCCAAAGTGGGGGATCAGGTGGCCTTAACCCTGCAGCGCAACCAAAGACAGGTCAACGTCACGGTCACGCTGGGTGAGACGCCACCGCAATGAGATTGGTCCTATACGTCTATCCCCTGAGGTGTTTTTTGGGTATCGGAGAACGGGACAGGCGCCGCCACCGGCACAAATAGCCAAGAAAAAGGCGGGCTGGGAGGTTCGGCTGGAAAAGAAGGGCAGTAATTGGGGGATAATTCTGCTACCAATAATCTAGTAATATAGGGCACACCGCTCCCGGCTGGGCTCTAGCGCCATGATGGGTACCCGGGATGAGCAGATCGTCCGGGGAAGAGGCCGGTCGGCAGAGAGCGAACAATAAGCGAAAAACCTGGATGTCTACAATTTAGTTTTTTCAGAGCGGTTATATCCCCATGGAGTTGCCAAAATGAAGATCAAGATCATCCTGATCGGCCAGATCAAGGAAAGTTTCTGGCGCGAGGGTGCGGCGGAATACCTGAAGCGTCTAAAACCCTACACCCAAATCGAGTTAATATCGGTTCCAGACGAAGCCTTTCCGGAGGGGATCACCCCTGGACAGATTCAGGCGGTACTTCGCCTGGAGGGAGAAAGGGCCCGGCGGGAAATTCCCCCGGGCTCCTTCATCGTCGCCCTCGACCGCCAGGGACAACAGTTTTCCTCCGAGGGAATCGCCTCTTGGCTGGGAAAAAGGACGCTGGCGGGACAGAGCCATTTTACCTTTGTCATAGGGGGAACCCTGGGTCTGGACCAGGAGCTCCTCAATGAGTCCAGCCTCCGTCTCTCTCTCTCCACCCTCACTTTCCCCCACCAAATGGTGCCGCTGCTCTTGTTGGAGCAGATATACCGCGCTTTCAAGATCATCAGGAACGAGCCCTACCACCGGTGAAAGTATGATCATAAATGGTTTTCGGTTACGCATTTTGACGGTAGAACCCTCACCGTCTGTCAATGGTGTGGCAGCTTGCTATTTAATGAGGAACCCTGCCATCGTTAGGGTTTGATGTAGCCGGGTTACCCGACGTAGGGATCATCTCCCTGAGGCCGGCTCCGACGTTTAAGCTCATGGCCTTCCCCGTCCGCCCCGCAGAATCTTATCCAGCCAACCAGGTAGGTCCGGCTTGCCCGGTGGCCCGGGTGGAGGTGCTTCCGCCGGTGGCTGGCCTGGCTGACCGGGACCGCTCGGCTTTTCTTGAGGCCCGGGGAGTCCGGGCAGCTCCGGAGCCCCGGGTTTAGGCAACCCGTGGATCACCGGGCAGATGTCCTTAGGCTCAGTCCCATCCAGGAAGACCTCGCTGCGGACCGGACAGGTCGGGTTGGGTATCAAACCCGTTTCGGAGCAAATGTCCGCTCTGGTCACCCCAGCGGGCAGGGGGAAATCTTCGGGTGGTACGCCGGCCAGGGCGCCGCTCATGAAACTGGCCCAAATGGGTCCGGCGACGACCCCGCCGGTGCTCCAGAGGGAACGTTTCGGGTCATCATAACCGACGTAGACAGCCGTGACCAGACTGGGCGTGTAACCTACGAACCAGGCGTCCCGGAGGTCATCGGTAGTCCCGGTTTTTCCCGCCACCGGCCGTCCCCCCAGATAGGCGGCCAGGTGGCCACCCGTCCCGCCCGGTTGTAGGACGCCACGCAGGAGATCCGTAACGATATAGGCCACTGGGGGATCCAAAGCGGGGAGCAAGGTGGGCGAGTTTTCTTCAAGAACGTTGCCAAAACGATCCGTCACCTTCAGAACGGCCAGGGGTTCCACCCTTGAGCCCCCGTTGGCCAAAGGGGCATAGCCAGTCGCCATCTCGAGGGGGGCAACCTCCGAAGTCCCCAGGGCCAGGGGGAGACTGGGTTCCAGGGCGCTCTCAATCCCCATGCGCCGAGCGAATTCGATGATCTTGGCCGGTCCCACCGCGGACGCCCAGCGGACCGCTACCACGTTATCCGAGATGGCCAGGGCTTCCCGCATCATCATGGGACGGTAGTGGAACCTCTTTTCTCCGTAGTCGTGGGGCGCATAGGGTTCCGGGCCGCCGGACGGGAAAGAGACGGGCTCGCAGGTCTGTTGGTTCGTCGGCGGGAAGCCGGCGGTAATGACGGCGGAATAGAGAAAGGGCTTAAAGGCTGAGCCCGGCTGGCGGCGGACGGGAGGGATGGCCCGGTTCAGTTGACTATGGCTGAAATTGCGTCCACCGATCATGGCTTCAATATAACCATTGTTGGGGTTAATGGCTACCAGCGCCCCTTGGGGTTGCTCCACCCCGTTTGCGTCCATCTCGGTCTTGGGAAATCCTTCCGCAAAAGACCTTTCCGCGTCGCGCTGCCGTTTCAGGTTTAACGTGGTGAAAATCCGGTAGCCGGCTCGATAGAGGTCCTTCTCCAGGCCTGGATGTCGTTCCACCAATTGTTGCACCACGTAGCTTATAAAGTAAGGGGCTTCACGAGAGGGTGGTTTTAGACCCACCAGTTTAATGGGGGTCTTCCTGGCCCTTTCCGCCTGGGCGGGGGTGAGGTAGCCCACTTCCGCCATTCGATCCAAGACCTCGTTCCGTCGCGCCCGGGCGAGATCCGGATGGATGTAGGGGGAGTAATACTCAGGACCACGGATTAGACCGGCCAGGAGGGCACTTTCTGACAGGTTCAACTCCCGGGCCGGTTTGCCAAAGTAGGTTTGTGAGGCCACCTCGACCCCATAAGCCCCGTGGCCCAGGTAGATGAGATTGAGGTACATGCCCAGGATTTCCTTCTTGGAGTATTTCATTTCCAATTTGAGGGTGAGAAAGAACTCCTCTATTTTTCGGGAAATGGTGCGTTGCTGTGTTAGATAGAGGTTCTTGGCCAACTGCTGGGTGATGGTACTGCCACCCTCCACCACCCGGCGGGCCAGGAGGTTTCGCCAGAGGGCTCGCAGCAGGGAGCGGGGGTCAATGCCGTGGTGTTGGTAAAAGCGGCTGTCCTCAATGGCGATGACGGCATCTTGCAGGTCTTGAGGTACCTGGGAGAGGGGGATTTCGACCCGGTTTTCCACAAAGAGCTTGGTAACGAGATTTCCCTTTTGGTCAAAGACGGAAGTAGCCACCGGGACCTCTGGCTCCGGCAAAGGCACGAAGCCGGCAATGAGAAGGAGGCCGGCAAAAGCGGCCAGCACCAGAAAGAGGACGGCAAAGAAGGTCCTTTTGAAGACTCTTTCGGCCAAGGGCGGTTCTCCTTCGAAAACGGGAGTTGAGGTCGGAAGCCGGAAAGGGAAAAACCGGATAGTACGGGCCTCCTTCCTCCTTTTGTTAGTATGTCCCCCTTTCTGCACGGCCATTGACATGGTGGGGGCAAGTTTGGCGCAAATTAAGAGCAAAGGATTTACTGGGGGAATAGCCGTGTTACCTACACCGAAAAAGTTCACCCTGGTCACCGGCACCGGAAGGGGAGAGTCGCGACTTAATGCCTTTGACCGAGCCCTGCTGCAAGCCGGTATTGGGAATCTCAATCTGATTAAAGTCAGCAGCATCCTGCCCCCAGGCTCCGACCTGGTGGAACACCTGGAGATACCACCCGGGTCCTTGACTCCGGTGGCTTACGGTGCCCTCATCAGCGATGAAGAGGGGGGGATGATTGCTGCCTCCATCGCCGTGGGGATCTCCGAGAACGATTACGGATTGATCATGGAATTTTCCGGGAAGTGTTCCCGTCAGGAGGCGGAGGCGAGGGCCCTGGCCATGGTCCGGGAGGGGTTTTCTGTGCGGGGGCTGAAGCTCAAGGCCAGCCAGGTTAAGGCGGTAGAAGAGAAGGTCCAGGGCCACACCTGCGTCTTTGCCGGGGCGGTGCTGTGGTATTGAAGGAAGAGGCAAGAAAGTAGCTGCGATAATTGTCTTGGCGGCCATGAAATTTACATTGAATGCTTTTACTCCGTCCTTAGAGGCACTTCACCTATCGGGTTGGGCCTCCAACCCCACTTCAGCTTCCCGAGCCCGGGCCGCCTTGATTCGAGTGGCTTCAAACCAGCCCCAGACTAACATCGGAATAGCCAAAAGCCAGGGTATCACAATGGCCCAGGTTAGGCCGACGTATCCGGTCAGGTTCAGTCCACGGTCATGGAAGATCATCGCCATCGCCGTATGAATCAGGACGGCGGCGCCGACGAAGATGATGAAGGGTTGACGGTTCATCCAGATGGCCAGCCAGTTACTGCCTAGAATGAGGATGGGGATGGAAAGAGTTAGCCCGAAGATCACCAGAGCAACGTTCCCGTGGGCCGCTCCCGCCACGCCCATGACGTTGTCGAAGGCCATGGATAGATCGGCCACAATGATGGTTCCTACGGCACTCCAAAACCTCTCGCTGGAGCGGATGTTTTTCTCTTCGACGTCTTGATGGGCCAAAAGCTTCCAGGTGATCCAGAGCAGGATCAGGCCACCGATGGCGTTGACATAGGAAACCCTGGTCAAATAGGTGGCGATGGCTGTAAAGCTAACCCGGAGAATGATGGCCCCGCCTGCCCCCAGGAGGGCGGCCTTCTTTCTGTGTCCCTCAGGCAGATCCTTTATGGCTAAGCCGATTACCGCGGCGTTATCCCCGGAAAGCGCCAGGTCGATAACTGTAATCGCCAAAAGGGCATAAATCGTCGAGACGAGCCAGGCCGGATTCGCCAGATTACTCCAGTCGAAGCCCATCTAGTGTACCCCCCTTAACAGACTGGCTCTAAGCTTGCCTGGTGAAACCGAAATTCCAACACAACCCTCGCTCAAGTCATCATCCTCCCCATTAATTCTGCCCAGGGCCAAAAAGAAAAACCCCGGCAGCTTCCTTTTGAAGCGCCAGGGTCTTGCCTGCTCGAATGGAGCCCAATAGAACCGGGTGCTTTGACCAAAGAAACCGCCAAGAAAGTCTTCTTGACTGAGTCGCACCGTCCTGACGATTCTATTGACCTGGGAAGGCGGCTACTCCCCGCTGGCCAGCCTGGGAGTTGGTTCGCCCGAAAATCGGCGTATCACCTTGTCCCAGTCCCACTAACTCTTTGTTCAAGTATATAGACGGCAGACGGCCATGTCAAGAAATCCGAAAGATTTCATACAAGATTACTTACTGTGAAACAACCGGCAGGGAAAAGGTTGGGTACGTCGAATGATAAGAAAGTGAGGCCTCCCGCGGGAGTTATGCTTGGCGGAGGGAGCTCACCGGGCCACCACCAAGATTTCCTGGTTGAACGACCACGGCTGGAGATCCGATGTGATCTTTACAAGCGGCAATTCGGGCGCCCGTCGCAATTCCGAGTAACGCTCAGAGGGGGGCAGAGGCAGGATGAGACAGGCTGTAATCGTGAGCGCCGTTCGTACCGCCATAGGCGGCTTTGGCGGTGCCCTGAGCACCACCCCGGCCGTGGAACTGGGGGCTTTGGTTCTGCGGGAGGCCATGAGGAGGATAGGCCTGGAGACAAAGCAAGTAGACGAGGTCATAATGGGGAACGTCCTCCAGGCCGGTCTGGGGCAGAATCCGGCGCGCCAGGCGGCGGTGAAGGCGGGAATTCCCTACGAAGTGCCCTCCTTCACCGTCAACAAGGTCTGCGGTTCCGGCCTGAAGGCCGTGGCCCTGGCGGTGGGCGCGGTACAGCTGGGGGATGCGGACTTGGTGCTGGCCGGAGGTATGGAGAACATGAGCCTGGGTCCCTATCTCCTGGAAAAGGCGCGCGGCGGCTACCGCATGGGCAACGCCGAACTGGTGGACAGCCTTATCAAGGATGGCCTCTGGGAGGCCTTCTATAACTACCACATGGGTATGACCGCTGAGAATCTGGCCGAGCAATACCATATCAGCCGGGAGGAGCAGGACGCTTTTGCCGTCTGGAGTCAGGAGAAGACGGAGCGGGCGATTAAGGCGGGGCTATTTCAAGAAGAGATTGTTCCGGTTCCGATTGCGCAGCGTAAGGGTGAAGCCCTGGCCTTTGCCCAGGACGAATTCCCTCGCCCCGGAACCACGTCAGAAAAACTGGCGGCCCTCAAACCCGCTTTCAAACCGGGAGGCACGGTCACGGCGGGTAATGCCTCCGGGATCAACGATGGAGCGGCCGCGGTGGTCGTGATGTCGGCGGAAAAGGCCCGGGGGTTGGGCCTGGAGCCCCTGGCCACTGTCAGAAGTTACGCTTCGGCCGGCGTCGACCCCCGGTACATGGGCCTGGGCCCGGTTCCCGCTAGTCGCAAGGCCCTGGCCAAAGCCGGCCTGGAGCTTGAGGACCTCGATCTCCTGGAAGTAAACGAGGCCTTTGCCGCTCAATCGCTGGCGGTAGCCCGGGAGTTAAATTGGGATCGCGAGCGGGTTAACGTCAATGGCGGGGCGATCGCCCTGGGCCATCCCATAGGGGCGAGCGGGGCCCGGATCCTGGTCACCCTTCTTTACGAAATGAAACGGCGGCAGGCCAGGCGGGGTTTGGCTACCCTGTGCATCGGTGGTGGCCAAGGGGTGGCTATGATTGTGGAAAGGGCCTAAAACCTCCAGGTCACTCTACGAGAGTGGACGAACTGCGTTTTGAGTCGTTTACCCGACAGCGGAACCGCCGAATCCCCCGTGTGTAAATTGGACCGGTTTAGGTTGACTCCAAAAAAAATCTTTGAAAAGCCACCCATCCGATTGACAACGGTCCCATCCTGTCACATAATGTATTAACGTTGAACCGCAACAATATTGCCCCTCATTCTTCCCTTCAGGGGGATGGAAGTTAAGGATGAGAGACTACCACGAGGTTGCCTTGTGGAGGGGCGTGACTCCCGAGCAGTGGCGGGATTGGCATTGGCAAGTGGCCCACCGCATCACCACTGTCCAGCAGCTCAAGGAGGTCATCGATCTTACCCCGGAAGAAGAGGAAGGGGTAAGAACCTCCCTTCGGCATCTGCGGATGGCCATCACCCCCTATTTTGCTTCCCTCATCGACCCGCAAGATCCCCGCTGCCCCATTCGGCGTCAGTCTGTTCCGACTCAGGAGGAGCTGGTTCAGCGACCGGGAGAAATGGCTGACCCCCTCTTTGAGGATACCTATTCTCCCGTCAAAGGACTGACGCACCGTTACCCGGATCGAGTTCTTTTCCTGGTTACGGACCAGTGCGGCACCTACTGCCGTCACTGTACGCGCCGGCGGTTTGCGGGGGAAACAGATCGTTCCCTGCCCGGATCTCAGATAGATCAAGCCCTGGCCTATATCCGGACGCATCCCGAGATAAGAGATGTCCTGGTTTCCGGGGGCGATCCCTTGTTGCTGGGGGACGGTCCTTTGGAGCACATCCTGCGACAGCTGCGGGAAATCCCCCATGTCGAGATTATCCGCCTGGGCACCCGGACCCCCTCCACCCTGCCGCCGTTTCA
>JAMCWA010000032.1 GCA_023475165.1 Bacillota bacterium
GGCCTAACGATTGGGCTAAAGCCGCCAGAAGAACGATCGCCAGCAAGCGCGGCACAGACTATGGCGGCTTTGCTTGGCCGGGTTAACCACTCAAAATGCAGTTCGTCAGCACTCTCCTAGGTCTCCTGACCTTTCGGCAGTACGCTACTCATTCCGGCAGCTTTGATGGTCTCCTCCCGGATCAGTTGGAGGATGTCCAGTTTCAACCTGGAAAAGACAGGGGAAGTCTTCATTTCATAGCCCCGCGGGCGGGGGAGATCCACCCTGATGGTGGCCTTGATCCGGCCGGGCCGGGCTGTCATGACGTAGACCATGTCGCCCAGGAAGATGGCCTCATCGACATCGTGGGTGACGAAGATGATGGTCTTTTTGGTTTCCTCCCAGACCTGGGTTAAGAGCTCCTGCATGACCGTCCGGGTCTGCGCGTCCAGTGCCCCGAAAGGCTCGTCCATCAGGAGAACCTCGGGATCATTGGCCAGGGCGCGGGCGATGGCTACCCGCTGCTGCATGCCACCCGAAAGGTTGATGGGAAAGGCCTGCTCAAAGCCCTTGAGTCCGATTAGTTCCAGGTAACGAGCTGTGACGGCCTGCCTCTCCTTCTTGGGCACGCCCCTTATCTCCAGGCCAAATTGGACGTTGCGCTCCACGGTCAACCAGGGGAAAAGGGTATAGGCCTGAAAGACCATTCCCCGATCGGGGCCAGGCCCAGCAATGACCCTCCCGTCCAGGCGTACCTGCCCCGAGCTTGGCTCCACCAACCCGGCTACAATCTTGAGGAGGGTGGATTTGCCGCACCCGGAGGGGCCGAGGAGGGTGATAAAGGAGCCCTTTTCCACCGCGAGGGTAGTTTTCTCCAGGGCCAGGAAGCTATTGCCTTTGATCTGAAAGGTCTTGCTGATTTCGGAGATGGTAAGCATTTTCGCCCCCCATTTTCCTGCCTACTACCTTGAAACGACCCAGTTATGGCCAGAGCGACGAGATCGGCCCTTCACCTCACACCCCGCCCTTGGCCATCCACGGGAAGAGACGCCGGTAGACGGACCGGAAGGTGAGGTCGATGACTATCCCGATCAGGCCGATGACGATGATTCCTACCATGACGTTAGCCGTCTTGAGGAAACGTTGGGATTGCATGATCATGTAGCCCAGGCCGGACCGGGCCCCAACAATTTCCGCCACCACCAGGTAGGTCCAGGCCCAACCAAAACTGAGCCGCAGGGTGTCTAGGATGCCGGGCCAGGAGGCCGGCAGGATGACGCGTAGGAAGACGTCCTTGCTCCGTGCCCCCAAGGTGTAGGAGATGTCGATCAGATCGCTGGAGACGTTCTTGGTCACATCCATGACCATCAGGGTCAACTGGAAGAAGGTCCCCAGGATGATGACCGCGATCTTCTCCGTTTCTTCGATCCCCACCCAGATGATGAGGAGGGGAATGAAGGCCGAGGCCGGCATATAACGGAAAAAGCCCATGATTGGTTCAAAAAAGGCCTCCCCGATCTTGAGGCTCCCCATGAGGATCCCGAGGGGAATGCCCACGGCGGCCGAGACGAGGAAGCCCAGGGTGACGCGAGAAACGCTGGCCAGGGTATCGTCCAGGAGGCCACCTTCTCGGGCCATGTCCAGGGCCGATTGGATTACCTGGGTCGGGGAGGGGAGGTAGAAGGGAGGGATAAGACCGCTATCAGTCACAAAACTCCAAAGACCCAGAAGGATGACGAAGGATCCCAGACCCAGAGAGAGATAAAGATAAGGCGGTATGCTTTCTTTGGGACGGAAGAGCTTTTGCCAGGACATGACTACCTCCTGATAGGAGACCGCTGAAAAACCCCCATCTGCTTTGGCGCAATCCACCGGAAAGAAGCTTTTTTTGAATGAGCGTGAGTCAGCAGTCTCATAGGAACGGGGCCCCCGGAGGTGCCGGAGGGCCCCGCAGGTAAGGTCAATGGCGACGACAACCCCGGGCTGATCGCCATCGGGCAGGACATCCACCACAGGGGGAAGTCATCTTACTTGGCGGCGTTGATGAAGGTCGAGTCGATGAAGTCCTTGGCCGCGGCCTTCTTGGTGATCAGCTTTTTGGCCAGGTAGAAGTCGGCCGTCCGGTCAAAATTCCTGTAAATGAGTCCCGGCTTATCGGCTGTACCGAAGAAGGCTTTGTTGTCGGCCAGGTCATAGAGCTTCAGGGAACTCAGGGTATCGGTGAATTCTTGGGTGGTTATCCTTAGACCCTTGGCCATGATCCCGTTGCTTTCATCTTTATGACTCTTCCAGTACTCCGTAGCTTCAGCCATGGCCTGAACAAAACCCTGAACCGCTTGCGGATTGGCCTTGACAAAATCCTCGCGCAGTCCAACGGCGTCAAAGATGATCCCGGGGAACTCCTTGGTGGAAGCCAGAAGCTTACCCCCGGCCTTGACCCCCTTCGTCAGCCAGGGCTCCCAGGTCACGGCGGCATCCACCTTGCCGGCCACGAAGGCCGCTCCGGCGTCCCCCGCCTTCATGGGGGTGATCTTGACGTCTTCTTCCTTCAATCCGGCCTTCTCGAGGACGGAGAGCAAAAGCAGATGGCTGGCCGATCCTACCTCCAGGGCCACTGTTTTGCCCTTAAGATCAGCCGGGGTCTTAATGCTGGTCTTGGCCAGGATGCCGTCGGCCCCGAAGGAATCATCCAGCCCCCAGATGATCTTCACCGGAATGTCGGCCGCGGCCACCGTGACCAGAACATCCAGGGCCGTAGCCATACCCTGAACCTTGTTGGCGGCCAGGGCCTGCTTCCTTTCGCCCAGGCCTTCGATGATCACCAGGTTAACATCCAGACCATGTTTGCCGAAAAATCCCTTCTCCTTAGCCAGAAACAGTGGACCATAGCCGGTCCAGGTCGGCAGGTTGATGGTCAAGGGCACCGGCTTCTTTTCCGGGGCGGGGGCGGGCTTGGCTGGCTCTGGGGCGGCCGCCTTCTGTGACCCGCACCCGGCGGCCAGAAGCGTCGCCAGGAAGGCCAAAACAAGCAAAACCGCGATACTTCGCTTCATCCATGACCCCTCCTTTGTGTCATTGGCTAACCATGCAGCAGCATGCTTAAATATGAACAAATAATAGGGGACAAAGGAAAAGAAGTCAACAGAAATCTTAGGGAAAACCGGTCTCAGTACCTCGGCAGGACAGCGGCAGGCTTCTCCATCGAACAATAGATCTTTTGACGCAGGATATTCGACACCTTGCGAGGAATTCCTGCTCCTGAGAGGCGGCAAGCCGGACGGGGCAAAAAAACCTCTTTTCAGAAGGACGAAGGTGTGGGATAATGCGGGAAAAGGAGCTGCAGCGACGGCCTCCCGGCCGGCGACAGGGGAAAGGCGGAGGCGGGTGATGCCGTATCTTCCCATCAAGAACCGGCCTACCATTCACGTCCAGGAATGGGAAAGGTGTGGGCCCTCCGGAAAAGATCAGAGGAGGTAGGGATATGAAAATTGCAGCCGTTGTAGCCAATGATGGGGACACCATTGTTCCTCTTCCCGATGGCCCGGAGGTCATTATCTATGACTCAGAGACCGATCGGGTGGAAAGGTTTGAAAACCCG
>JAMCWA010000050.1 GCA_023475165.1 Bacillota bacterium
CCCGGTCGTGGATATCAAAGGTAGCCAGATCCACGTTCCGCACCCGGCTACGATGGACATCAGACTTGTCCGCCAAGATCAGGGCCGCACTCAGGACATTCACCGGCTGGCCGTACTCCTCCTCGTGATTGCCGATGGCCGCCAGGATCTCCGCGCTCTCCTCCGGGGGCATCCCCAGCCGCCCCAGGACCTGCAGAGCGATCATGGCCCCTGTTTGCCCATGGTTATGTCGGCTGACCACGTTGCCGATGTCGTGTAGGAAGCCGGCGATCGCGGCTAGTTCTGCTTCGCGCGCCGGGTATTCCAGATGGGTCAGGATGTTATGGGTGATCCGGGACACCAGTTCCGCGTGCCGCAAGCCGTGCTCGGTATAACCTATGGCCCCCAGGTGTTCATGGGCCTTGTTCAGATAGACCTGGACCTCGCGATCTCCCTTGACCATTTCTAAAGTAACCATAGTCCTCGCTCCTACCGTTAAGCCGGGTGGTGACAGTGCCGGCAATCCGGCTGCGCCATTTGGGGGTTTTGTCTTCACTTTACCCCGGCCTTGATCTTGCCCCAGGTTTCCTGAGCCCGACGCTGAGCCGCCTGGTGCGCCCTTTCCTCGATTTCGTCATCAAGCTCACTCAGGGTGACCGCACCATAGCGACGCTCCAGGGACCAGGCGATGAGAAGGTCGGTCAGCCAGGGATTCTTGGGAAGGGCCGAGCCATGCAGATACGTACCGATGGCATGACGGTACGCGGCCCCCTCGGTTCCATCCTCTCCGTTATTGCCGTAACCTACCAAAACGCGGCCCAAAGGACGTACCTTTGGTCCCAGGAAAGTTCGGCCGGAGTGGTTCTCAAATCCCACCAGCGTCTTGGCCCGGCCCGGGAAGAGATCACTTTCCTCCACAATGTTTCCGATCATCCGCCTGTCCCCGGCCTCGGTCCAAACATCCAGGATTTGCAACCCAGGCAGTTCCTCTCCCTCGCCGGTCTTGTAATAACGTCCCAGAAGTTGATAGGCCCCGCAGATCCCCAGGAGGGCGACCCCGGCTTCCACGGCTTCCGCCAGGGAAGTCCCCTTGACCTGTTGAAAGTCATAACAGATGGCCTGCTGTTCCCGGTCCTGTCCCCCACCCATAAAGATAAAGTCAAATTCGGCGAAGTCCACCACCTGATTCAAGGTGACGCTCTGGATCTTGGTTTCAATCCCATGCCACTGGCAGCGCCGGGTAAAGGCAATAATGTTACCTCGGTCGCCGTAGAGATTCATCAGGTCGGGATAAAGGTGACAGACAGAGATCTTCAGGTCAGACACAATATCGCCCCCTCATTCCTGCCAGAAACGTCGCCCATAGCCCAGCTTGTTAATGACCTCCCGTATCTCCAGGAGAGCCGTATAAGTGGGCAGGATATAAAGGGTCCCGCCTTCCCCGGCCCTGGTCAACCCTTCCTCCAGGGCCGATCCCAGATCATTTTGCATGGCCAGCTTCTCCACGGGAAAGCCGGCGTACTTCAACCTTACCGCCATATCCTCGGCGCGGATGCCGGAGGTGAGAATGAAGTTCACCCTTTCCTCGGCTGTGGCCAACCGCTCGAAATCAACGTCCCACAACCAGGAGATGTCGGTACCATCGGCGTACTTATCGTTGATGGCAATGAGGACGTTTTTCCTTTCCTCCCCCTCCAGGAGGGTCTTGATGACCGCATTAAAGCCGGTGGGGTTCTTCACCAGGGCCAGGAAGACCTCGCGGTTCCGAATTAAGAGATGTTCCATGCGACCAAATGAGGTTACAAAGGCTTGCAGCCCCTTTGCTACTACCTCTCTGGAGATCCCCAGACTCATGGTGGTAGCCACCGCCGCCAGGGCATTATAGATATTGTAGACCCCGGGGACAGAGATTTCCGCCTCCAGTTCACCCCGGGGGGTCAGGATCTCAAGGCGGCTGCCGCGAGATCCGCGGATGGTCTGGCGAACGGCGTAATCAAGGTCCGGACGGCGAAAACCACAACCTGGGCAGCGGTACCATCCCAGGTGGGCGTAATAGGTCTGTCCGTAATCCAGTCTCTCCCCACAATGCCGGCAGAAACGAACATCCCGGGTCTCCTCCTCTTGACTGGCCAAAGAGGCGTCCTCCAAGCCGTAGAAGGTGACCTGGGCCGGGGAGAATTCGACCAGGCTGGCCACCAGGGGGTCGTCGGCGTTGAGGATGGCGTTGCCCTCCGCCGGCAGTAGCTCCAAACCTTCCCGGATGAAGGAAAAGGTATGCTCCAATTCGCCATAGCGATCTAGCTGATCGCGGAAGAAGTTAGTCACCACCGCCAGGCGCGGGGCCAGCTCGCGAGCGGCGGCCGGCACCGTAGCCTCATCGACCTCCACCAGACCCAAGTCGGCCTCCAGGCTTCCCCACCAACTAGCTTTGGCCAAGAAAGCCGCGGTGATACCGACCAGGAGATTGGCCCCGGCCCGGTTATGAACAACCTTCAGTCCAGCCGCCTCCAAGATGCTGGAAATCATCCGAGCCGTGGTGGTTTTTCCGTTGGTACCACTGACCATGACGTTCCCCTGCTTGGGCAGGTGGGCCAATTTCCTCAGGAGATCGGGATCAATCCGGCGAGCCACCCGGCCGGGAAAGGTGGAACCCCCCTTTCCCAGCAGGCGACTGGCCAAGATGGTGACCTTGCCCACCCAAATGGCCACCAGGCCCTGTAAGTCCATTTGTAGCCGCCTCCTCACCCTGCGGGAGATTTATTGGGTTGGACTGGTCCAGGGTTTAGTGACCACAGTCACGCCCCGAAGATCTCGTCCCTTAGTATTCTATTGCAATTGGACAGGCTTGCAAATACTTTGCGACCCGTGCTCATAGTTTTTCCAGCTGGCGCCATTCTAAGCCCCGGCTTACTGCAACAGGTCGGGCAGACGGCCTGAGCCGCTATCCTGGAACAAACCAGCTGCTTCCAGGGCGCCGCGCGGGCGTCGCCACCCCGCTGCTGTTTCGTTACTTTATGGCACTGCCAAAGGCGGCCTGGCGATCTACTATGGCATTCGTGTCCAAAGCCGGGCATAGAATGAGACAAGAACCCTCCGGCGACATGGTTCCCATGGGCGAAATCATGCCAACCGGGGGGGTGCGGAGATTTCTTGCCGCCTTGTGCCTCGCCTGGCCTGAGCCTTTGCGGCAGAAAGGATGATCGAGGTGGCCCAAGAACGCCGGCTTCACCCACTCTGGCAGTTGCTCTACGAAACCTGGAAAGGTCTTTTGGTCCTCTTGCTGGTAGCTATCGTTGCCGGTGGTTCAGCCTTTTTTGTGACCAACTGGCTCCTGGTGGCCGAAAGGAAAAATGTCGCCAGCCTGCTGACAAACAAGTATCAGTCGGAGCAGGCTTGGGCAGAGAGTTTGAAGGCCCTGCAAGAAAAACTGATCCATCTGGAGGAAACCACCGGTCAGTTGCAACAACAATGGGAGAAGGATTCGCTCCCCCTGGATCCCTCCTCAGCGGCCCAAGTCAAGGCCGCTTTGGCGGAAAAATTCCGGGAAGTTCAGGGGTTGAAAGAGGAATTGCAGACCCTGCGGGGAGAGATGGAAGAAAAGGTGGCCCGGATGGAACAGGGTCTCAAGGAATCCCTGGGAAAAGGAGCGACAGAAACTACCTCTCGCTTTGACGAAATCAGATTTCGAACCATACTCCTGCAAACCCGGTCGCAGGTACTGAAAGCCAGGACTGATCTCTTCGCCAAAGATGCCGGTCGGGCACTCCAAGAGGTGGAGCTCGCGGCAAAAGACCTGACGGCCCTGCCGCCTGGCGGTTTGGAAGCTGACCAGAACTCTATAAGGGAAGTCCTGGGCAGCCTGGCCCAAATCCGAAAGGACCTGTCGGAAGGATTACCGACAGGTCTAGACCGGTTGGAGCTATTGTGGCATCAACTGGGACTGTTACTGGAGAAGGCACCTTGAGCCCGGCGCGGCCGGAGGGACCCACGGTATAGCCAAAACAAAGCATGAGCCGGTTCGAAACGCTTGTCAGGCAACCCCCCAGTCTGGCCAGCTTTACCTGAGAGCCACCGCCCCAAAGGCCAGAGCCGCCACCACCACCACAATGGGGTGGACATGGAGGAACTTAATGGCCGCAAACCCCAGGATGGCGATGGCCGCCTGGGTCCAGCCGGCAAAAGAGGTGGGCCATAGCTCCAGAATCAAGAGGGCGAGAAGAACGATCACCACTGGCTTAATCCCCTTGATCATACCCGCTACCTGGGGAATGTTTTGGGCTTGACTCAGAAACTTGTAGAGCAAGATCATGGCAATGAGAGATGGCCCGGCAACTCCCAACAGGGCCACCAGCGAGCCGGCCAGACCGGCCACCTTAAAACCTACATAGCCGGCCATCTTGGTGGCCACCGGACCGGGGAGGGCATTCCCCATGGCGTAGATGGTTCCAAACTCATCGGCCGTCATCCAGTGAAAGTTTTCCACTACCTCCATCTTGATCAGGGGAACCATGGAAGGTCCTCCGCCATAACCAACTATTCCCACTCGAAAGAAGGCCAAAAAGAGATAGAACAGTTTCGTCAGCAATTTGTCACCAGGTTGTCCCCAGCCGCGTCAGGTAGCTCCGTCGTCAATGCACCGCCTCCTCACCTGCTGGAAAAAGGCTGGAGCCTTCCTCAAGAAAGAAGAGGTGTCATCGCCTTCCGAAATACCCTCGCGACCTCGAACCGGCTTCTCCCCCTTCTTAGTAAGAATGTTGCGACGTGTCTTAAACGAGTTAACCATTCAAAAGGCGGTTTGTCAGTTCCCAAGGCTCGAACTAAACACATTCTACCGGTTTGGCAGTCCTTTAGTCAATAGAAATGATATTCTGAGTAGAATGGACGGCCGGACCGGGTAACGTTTCCCGGCCGACGCTGCCATTTCAGAGCAGCCGCTGGCTGAAGACCCCGTCCAGCCCCACGGAGGCGACCCGAGCAGCTATGGCTCTGGCATCAGTGGAGTAAAGCCCCAGGGCTTGCATCCGGGCGAAGTAGATGGAACCCGAGAAGGTGTAGGATTTCTTCAAGGCTTCGCCTCGCATCAATTCCTCTTCAAAAAAGGCAATGAAGTCTCCTATGGCCGTCTCCCGGGGCAGTTCCAAGAGCGGTAGACCAAGCGCCCCCCGGACGGCGTTGTGGCCGGCCAAGAGGCCTGTTACTACCGCCTCGGTGTGTCCCACAAAGACTCCGGCCTTTTCCCCGGCGCAAAAGAGATTCGCGGTGCCCTTAACCAGCAGGCTGTTCTCCCGCGGGGCAATGGCGGTAAAGCGAATGGAGTTTCCCCTGGCTCCGGCGTAAGGATCTATATACCTAGCCCGTTGGAAACCCGGGATGCCGCGAAGCTCGGATACCGGCAGGTAGGGTGTCATCACCTTAACGTGTCCTGTGTCCAACAGAATCAGGTTCTCCGCATACTCCGGCAAGGCGTATTGTTGGCAGGCCTTGCCGGTCAGTTTACTCCCTCTTATCAGGCGAGGGGGCAAAGGAACCCGGTAAATACCGTTCTGGTCTAACCCTTCCAGCACGAAAGGCTCCAGGGATTCCCGAGTGAGCTCCCCTGAGCCACTCATGGCCCCATGAAAACCTTCTCGTTTTTCCGCCGCCATCTCCTTGACTCCCACCCTGGCCGCCAGACTGACCCGCGGCCCGAAAGCCGGACAGCGCTGAATACACATGACACAGCCATTGCCATGTTTAATGCAGTTTCCCATGGGGCCCGAGGTGCCGGTACAATCGACAAAGCTGTCGCCAGGATGCAGATAGCCCTCCTCCGAGATGACCCCGTAGAGGGTTCCGTCCCGCACCCGGACTCCGGTGATCCTGGTCTCCAACAAAATCTCCACCCCGGCTTCTTCCAAGCACCGCCGCATCTGGGGCTCCACCCGCGTCACATCATAAAGGCTGGCGTGCCGGTGCCCAGGGAATTCTATGTTCCTATGCTTGGCGGCCTCGTCCATGATCTTAAAGGGGGCGCCGCCACCTAAGGCCAGCGCCTCTTCGGCGGCCGTAAAGCGGCCGTTGTTGCGAAAGATCCCGCCGACCAAGCCCGCCCCCAGCAGAAGGTCGGTTTTTTCGACCAAGAGGACCTCCGCCCCGGCCTGGGACGCGGCCAGTGCCGCGCTAACCCCCGCCCAACCACCGCCGACCACAACAACTTTGACCATCCCTTGTGCCTCCTCAACCTACCGGACCTCCGGCAGCTGGAAAACGTCCGCCCGCCAAGTCCTCTCCCCCGCCCCCCACAACTCCCGGGCATCCAACTGATGTTTACAGGCTTTCACCTGTTGGCCCGCAGCCGTGGTGACCTGGCAGCTCCCGCAGATCCCTTCGCCACAGGTCATCACAGCATTGTTGGTGGTGACCAGGGCCGCCTCACAGCCGCTTCGCGCCAGAATTCCGGCCACGGCCTGGTGCTGCTGGTCCGTACCGCTACTAGCTACCAGATCATAGGTTCCCGTACCGATTTCTGCCGCTATCTCGCTCAACCCATGATCGGCCTTCTTCTCCATGACTCGCAGCACCGCCCCCTGCTGAAGCAGGCGAGAGGCCACAAAGATCTCCCCCAGCGTGCCCGGCCAAATGAGAGCGGTGATCTGGTTGCCTCTCTTGGACAGGTAGGTCGCCAGATGCAGGGCCGGGGCCTGGGCAATGCCCTTGGCAATAATCAAGGCCCTCCCGCCGACCAGTGCTTTCACAGCCCGCAGACCCATGAGCCCGTTTCGGTAGGGACCCTTAACCGCCACTTCTCGCCCGGGATATTTCAAAAGGCGGGTCTTGGGACCCAGAATCTCAATGGCCAGCCTCACATACCCTTCGGAACCAACTTCCAGGATTGAAAAGGGGGCGAAGAAGTCATCGGGTAAGGCCGTGGGTCTGAGAAAGAGGTAGCTACCAGGTGTCTTTAGGGATTCGGCCACCTCTTGGGGCAGGGCTATTTCCAGAAGAAAGGCCCGCTCATTGATTTTCTCATATCCGCTGACCCGAGCCACTCGCCGGCGGTCCTCCCTCGCCCAAAGGAGGGGGCGTAAGAGATAACGCTGGTAGATGCATTCCCCAGTCCAGCGGCAGTCACAAAAGGCTTCCCCGCGCAGGAGGGAACAGCTCAAGCACCCCCCTGTCTCCGCCAAGAAACAGGGGCACTGGGCGGAACCGGCATCCACGCAGTAGTCGCTTCCATAATCTAGT
This sequence comes from Bacillota bacterium, assembly GCA_023475165.1. Classification (GTDB taxonomy): domain Bacteria; phylum Bacillota; class Sulfobacillia; order JAMCWA01; family JAMCWA01; genus JAMCWA01. The sequence continues at coordinate 7,204 of JAMCWA010000050.1, forward strand.
CCCATCTTCCAACCCTCTGCCTGTTGATTTCTCCGGGATCTGTCTTTAGTTTATGAAGGCATCAGTTGAGCCGTGTCTTTTGGAAGGGTTCTCGTCAAGGCCCATTCTGGTTCTTTTTTGAAAAATCCCGGTCAACAAAAGGAGGATTTCTCTCCTCTGTTGTAGAATAAATTCATTGTAACTTAAAGTTGCTCGGCATCTTTTGACTATAAATTAAACTGTCCTCCAGTAGTGGGTAGCATCGGAATAAAGTGGGCCGTCTAAGGTAAGCTAGAGTTGACTGAGGAGGTGGGGTATCAGGGAATGACGAGTACATAGGGACAAGCACGAGAAGTCTAAGGAGGGGAAAGGATGCTTAAACAAAAGCGGTTTCTTTTCTGGTTGACCATGCTGCTTCTGGTGACCTTCTTTGTGGCCGGCTGCGCCAAGCCCAAGACGGCTGAACCGCCCAAACCGGCTCCCGCTCCTGCCCCGGCCAAAATGAAAGTGGCCTTCGTTTATGTCGGTCCGGTGGGCGACGCCGGCTGGACCTTCGCCCACGACCAGGGACGCAAGTATCTCCTGGAGAAGATGCCTGACGTGGAAGCCTCCATCGTCGAATCGGTGCCGGAGGGGGCAGACGCCGAGCGCATCTTGACGGAACTGGCGGAGAAGGGAAACAAAGTCATCTTTGCCACCAGTTTTGGCTATATGGATTACGTGCTGCGGGTAGCCCAGAAATACCCCAATGTCGTCTTTGAGCACTGCTCCGGCTACAAGACGGCCAACAACGTGGGGACCTATTTCGGCCGGATGTATCAGCCTCGTTATCTCTCCGGTATCGTGGCCGGCAAGATGACCAAGTCCAATATCATCGGCTATGTGGCCGCCCATCCCATTCCTGAGGTCATTCGTGGTATCAACGCCTTCACCCTGGGCGTTCGCTCCGTCAATCCTAAGGCCACAGTCAAGGTCGTCTGGACCAACACCTGGTATGACCCGGCCAAGGAAAAGGAGGCGGCTAAGGGCCTTCTGGCGGTGGGGGCCGATGTCATCGCCCAGCACCAGGATACACCCGGTCCGGCGCAGGCGGCTCAAGATAAAGGCGTCTACGCCGTCGGCTATAACACCGACATGCGCAGTTTCGCCCCCAAGGCCGTTCTCACTTCCCCTGTCTGGAACTGGGGTCCTTACTACGTGAAGGTGGTTGACGCCGTCAAAAAGGGCACCTGGAAAAGCGGGCAGTATTGGGGCCCCATGTCTGATGGTGTGGTTGATCTCGGGCCTTACGGCCCCATGGTGCCTGATGATGTAAAGAAATTAGTCGATGCCAAAAAGCAAGAGCTCCTCTCCGGTAAGTGGGACGTTTTCACCGGCCCCATCAAGGACCAGAAAGGGTCCGTGAAGGTAGCGGCCGGGCAGAAGATGTCCGATGCCGACATGCTCAGCTTCAACTGGTTCGTGGAGGGCGTAGAAGGAACCATCCCCAAGTAATTGTCAGTGGTTCTGGGCGGCCTCCCTGCGGGTGAGGCCGCCCTCACTTGTAAAGCCCGCCCATCCTGCCGCTTGCTCTCCTGTCACAACATTCTAAGATCCCCTGGAAAAGGACCTGGTTGTTCCGACTTTTTTTCGTCCGAGACGCCGTCATGACATGATATATACAATCTTGCAGGGAATTTCCACCTGTTAGGAGGACAACTTGTGAAAGACGAACCAAACCTCGTGGAAATGCGGGATATCACCAAGGGATTTCCCGGGGTCCTGGCCAACGACCGGGTGAGCTTCGCCGCGCGGGCTGGGGAAATCCACGCCCTCCTCGGCGAAAATGGAGCCGGCAAGAGTACCCTGATGAGTATCCTGACGGGTCTCTACCGCCCCGACGAAGGCGAAATCATCGTGGCTGGCCGACGCATCGAATTGCATTCCCCCCGGGATGCCATTAGGAACGGTATCGGTATGGTTTACCAGCACTTTCGGCTCATTCCTCCCTTTTCGGTGGCCGAAAACGTCATACTGGGCCTGGATGCACCCAGGTTCCTTTTGAACATGCCGGAAATCGAAAAAAAGGTCGCTGCCCTCTCTGAAAGCTACGGTCTTAGGGTTGACCCCAAAGTGAAGGTCTGGCAACTTTCCGTCGGAGAGCAGCAGCGCGTGGAAATAGTCAAGATGCTTTACCGGGGAGCGCGAATCCTGATCTTGGATGAGCCCACGGCCGTCCTGACGCCCCAGGAAACCCGGGAACTATTCCTTACTCTGCGTCGTATGGCCGGGAACGGCCATGCCGTCATCTTCATTACCCATAAGCTACATGAGGTGATGGAGGTGGCCGATCGCATCACGGTCCTACGCGGTGGTCGCTCCGTCGGTACCGTCGAAAAGAAGGATACCAACCCCGCCAGCCTAGCCCGAATGATGGTAGGCCGGGAGATTCCCCCGGCGCCGTCACGTTCGGAAGGTCCCAGGGGAGAAAAGATTCTGGAGCTGCAAGCCGTCCAGGCCATGAGTGATAAGGGGTTACCGGCATTGCGCGGTGTCTCCCTGACCATCCGTGCCGGCGAGCTCCTGGGGATCGCCGGGGTATCCGGGAATGGTCAAAAGGAGCTGGCCGAGGTGGTCACCGGCCTGCGCCCAGTTCAAGCTGGCCGGTTGTATATCAAAGGTAAGGACCTTACGAATCGTTCCCCGAAAGAGATTATCGAGGCTGGGGTCAGCCATGTCCCCGAAGACCGGCTGGGAACAGGGCTCATTCCCAACCTGGGGGTTCTGGAAAATGTCATACTAAAAGAATACCGGCGTCCGCCTATCTCCCGCGGTCCGTTACTCGATCGCCGCGCGGCGCGGGAGCGAAGCGAAGATCTCGTCCGAGACTTTCAGGTCAAGGTGGCCTATCTCGATCTCCCCGTCAAACTCCTCTCGGGAGGAAATCTGCAACGTCTCCTCCTGGCCCGGGAGATTTCTGCTGCCCCAAGCCTCATCGTCGCCGTCTATCCCGTCCGTGGTCTGGACATAGGAGCCACGGAAACGGTCCATAACCTTCTCCTGCAGCAAAAGGCGCGCGGTGCCGCCATCCTCCTGATCTCAGAGGATCTGGAAGAGATCCTGCATCTGTCCGACCGGGTGGCGGTAATGTACGAGGGAGAGATTCAGGGCGTCTTGCCCTCCTCAGAGGCCCGGCTGGAGGAAATCGGTCTGCTCATGGCCGGTATGAAAAAGGAGGCGACGACAGCGTGAACAAACAATCTCAACTGACCTTAACCCTGGAAAAGCGTCTGGCTCCCTCACGCTGGATCTCCTTCCTGGTCCCGACCATCTCGGTGGCCATGGCCCTTCTTTTCGGGGCCATCTTCCTCTTGATGACCGGCCATGACCCGCTTAAGGTCTATGAGATCATGGCGGAGGGGGCCTTTGGCTCCAAGTATGGCCTCTCCGAAACGGTGGTCAAGTCCATCCCTCTCATGTTGACCGGGCTGGGGGTATCCATCGCCTTTAAGATGCTCCTTTGGAACATCGGGGCCGAGGGGCAGCTCTACATGGGAGCCTTTGCCGCCAGTTGGGTGGCCCTCTCTTTCCCCGACGCCTCCCCCGGCTTCCTTTTGTCGGCGATGTTCTTGGCCGGCTTTCTCGGCGGGGCCCTCTGGGGACTCCTCCCGGCCCTGCCGCGGGCTTTCCTGGGGGTCAACGAGGTCATTACCTCCTTGATGCTCAACTATGTCGCCATCCTCTGGGTGGACTACCTGGTTTACGGTCCCTGGAAAGACCCCAAAGGCTTCAATTTCCCCTTGACGGCGCCCTTTACACCTTCGGCCGACCTTCCCACCTTCTTTGGCACCAGGATCCATCTCGGATTGGTGGTGGCCCTGGCGGCGGCAGCCATCCTGAACGTGGTCCTTTGGCGAACCCGCTGGGGGTATGAGATCCGAGTCATCGGCGAAAGCCCGGCGGCCGCCCGCTATGCTGGCATGAATATCGCCCGTAACATCCTCCTGGTGATGTTTTTGAGTGGCGGTCTGGCCGGACTGGCCGGCATGACCGAGGTGGCCGGCATCACCCATCGCCTGCAGCATGGAATATCGCCCGGCTACGGCTACTCGGCCATCATCATCGCCTGGCTCTCCAAGCTCAGCCCCGGGGCCGTGGTCCTGGTTTCCTTCCTCCTTGGGGCCCTCCTGGTCGGCGGCTACTCCATCCAATCCAGCGGTTTGCCGGCGGCAACGGTCTCCATGCTCCAGGGAGCAATCCTCTTTTTCGTCCTGGGCAGCGAGATCCTGACCAAGTACCGCCTGGTCCTGGTTCGTCGTGGCGAAAGGAGGGCAAACTAATATGGATCAAATGCTTTTGATTTCCATCCTGGCGGCGGCCGTCACCTCCGGCACCCCCATCCTTTATGCCGCCCTGGGAGAGATCCTGGCGGAACGGTCCGGTGTACTGAATCTGGGCCTGGAGGGTATGATGCTGGTGGGGGCCGTCAGTGGCTTCATGGCAGCGGTAAAGACGTCCAACCCGTGGCTGGGTCTGATGGTGGCCGCCCTCGCCGGAGGGGTTTTGGCCCTGATCCACGCCTTCCTCACCATCAACCTGCGAGCCAACCAGGTGGTCAGCGGTCTGGCCTTGACCATTTTTGGAACCGGGCTTTCCGGTTTTCTAGGCAAGCCTCTCATCGGCATTCCAGCCCCCCAGACCTTTAAACCTGTGACCATCCCGCTCCTGGGTAAAATACCTCTCTTGGGACCCATCCTCTTTCAGCAAGACTATCTGGTCTATCTGAGTTACCTTTTGGTCCCGATCCTCTGGTTCTATCTCTACCGGACCAGACCAGGTCTACACCTGCGGGCGGTGGGGGAAAACCCGGCCGCCGCCGACGCTATGGGGGTTGGGGTGTTCAGCCTGCGTTACCTCTATGTGGCGGTGGGGGGAATGCTGGCCGGGATCGGTGGGGCTTACCTCTCCCTGGCCTATGCCCCCACCTGGCTGGAGAACATGACCGCCGGACGGGGCTGGATTGCCATTGCCCTGGTGATTTTCTCCATGTGGGATCCGGTGCGGGCTCTGCTTGGTTCCTATCTCTTTGGTGGGGTTGATGCGTTGGGTTTCCGTATCCAGGCCGTAGGCGCCATGATCCCCTCTTTCTTCCTAAACATGCTTCCCTACATCTTCACCATCCTGGTCTTGATACTGGCCACTAGAGAAGGCTCACGCCGTGGGGCGGCCGGCCCCGGAGCTTTGGGGCTCCCTTATGACCGCGAGGAACGCTGAAGGGCCTGGCCATATTCGACGGAGACTGCTCAGAAATTGCGGTTCCTGGAATCAGATTTTGAAGCAAAGAACCCGGACTGTCTGATCCGGGTTCTTGCTCGTTACTCAGCGCCGCGGCCTGGGTCGCTCTCGTCGGAGCGTTCTACGCTTTTTCATGCTAGCTCGCCATGCCGCCTGCGGCATCATAAAGTAATGAAACAGCAGCAGGGTGGCGACCGGCGGGCGAGACCGAAAGGGAGGACGGCAACGCCCGAGCGGCACCTTGTAAGCACCTGGCCTGTTTCAGGGAGGTTCCACATATGATATAGCCGCACTTCGCCCGCCCCTAAATAGGTATCCACCAGAAGAAAAGGAAGAACAAGACCAGGAGCCCGATGATGATAATCCACCACCAGTCCCCTCCGCCTCCTCCCCAGCCGGGGCCGCCTCCCGGACCTCCGCCCCAACCAGGTCCACCCCCTGGCCATCCGCCCCAGCCGGGTTTCTTGCCCCAAACCTTCTTGACGTTACCCTGCGCCTGGACCTCTTCCGGCATTTCCGTCACCTCCTCACCCATTCCTTCAATCTATATTATGAGGGGTTAACGGAAAACGTACCTAACCCCGTTCTAGACTAGGAGACTGCTGAAAAACCCCCACCTGCGGTGTCGCTAACTGCGGAAGTAGGAAGTCAAACTCCGTCGTCGGCCGCGTCACCGACCCAAAGAGCATAGCGATTTCCAGTCTCAGTCTTCCGATCTCTCCTGCCTGTCTGGTCCAGGCCTGCCCTGAAGCGGAGTCGCAGCCGGGTTGGACCATCTGGAAGCCTGAGTCACCTGGACCTCTTCCAGTCGCTTTCTGGCTCGTGATGCCACTTCCTGGCTCAGAATGGTTAATTCCTGACTTAGCTCTGTCACCGGCAGCGTTTCCAGGGCTCTCCTGCGAGGGCTGGCCGCTCCCGGCCGGTCCTGTCCAGTTTCCTGGGATTCTCCTCCTCGGGCAATTCCCTTCAAAGGGCCCGGGGCGCTACCCCTACCCTGCACCGGGGTACCTTGGACACTTGCCAGTCCGCCCGTTCGGGAGGTGGCCAGTGGCGTCCCTCCCCCCGTCGTTTTCTCCAGTAATCTTTGCGGATTCAGTAGGAGAAGGGTCAGGATCGCCATCAAACCGGCGAGAGAGGCACCTCCCAGAAGCATCTTCCTTTCACCCAAGGCCAGAGCCAGACCGAAAGCCGGCGGGCCCAGGGCCGCTCCAAAGAATCGTACCGTTCCGTAGAGGGCCGTCACCAGCCCTCTTTCCTCCCTGGCCACGGAGCCAGTGATGAGCGTGTTCAGCGAGGGCAATACCAGACCGGCTCCCAGTCCCATGACCCCAACCAGCAGGTAACTCAGATAAAGGTGGCGAAGCAGGGGCTGGAGTCCAAGACCCCCGGCCATCAGGGCCAGGCCCAGCCAGATGGCCGTCTTGATGGTCCCGGAGGATTTGTTTTGTAAATAGGTTCCCGCCAGGTAGGATGTCAGGGCCATGACCAGGATCGGTCCGGCTATGACCAGACCCTTCAGCATTCCACGAACACCATACCCCTCCTCTAAGACATCGGTAAAATAGCTCAAAACACCAAAGAGGACAAAGAGAACCGTCAGGCCGGACAGAAAGACGCTGACTAGAGAAAGCCCCTTGGCCCGACAGACCCCCCCAAGGAGGGTAAAGTAGTGGCGAAGAGCCGGCGGGCGAGCCTGGCGAGCTGGTTCGCTGACCAGAAACCAGAGCAGGAGGGCGATCGGGATGGCCAGGGTACCGTAAAGGAAAAAGGGGGCGTACCAGGCCAACAGGGCGGCGGCCGCTCCGGCGATAGGGCTGATAACCTTTCCCATCCCGTTGGACGATTCCAAGAGACCCAAGGCCAAAGTTCGCTCCCGGCTCTGAAAGATATCTCCCGTCAGGGCCATGGCCAGCTGATAGGTCCCCCCGGCCCCAATGCCCTGAATGATTCTGCCGACCAGGATGGGAAGATACGCCTGCTGGTAAAGGAGGGCAGCCGCGCCGGCCACCAAACCGCCCACTCCGTAAACGACCAGGGCGGGGGCCATCACCTTCTTGCGTCCGATGCGATCTGAGAGGAAGCCGGCCCAGGGAATGACCAGGCCAGCGGGAAGAGAAAAGGCAGTGATAATCAGGCCAACCTGGAAGGGGGTTAGTTGCAGGCGGGTTTTCATCTCCGGCAAGACAGGAATCAGCATGGAATTCCCCAGAACCATGATGAAGGGCACCGCGGCCAAAACAGCAAACTCCAGTTGAGTCCTTGCTTTCAACTTTCTTCCACTCCTGTCCTTTTGGCTAACGTCCTTTTGGCTAAAAGTCGTCGGGGCAAAACACTGCTTTGAAACGGCAACTTTAGAATCTCTCCTTCCGCAGGGCGGTATTCCAAGGCAAAGACCGGCCAAAATCCTGACCGGAACAAAAGAAAAACGCCCCCCGGTCCCCTCTCGATCGGGTGGGCTGAAAGACGCTCCGCTCAAGAGTTTAGTACCGCGCCCCGACCCGACGCAGCAGCTCTATGAGCAAGGCCGCAATCCCGCCTGCCGCCAGCGGTCCTACTGGAACTCCCCGCAGGAACAGGACCCCAATTATGTTCCCGATGATCAAACCGGCCATCACCTCAGGCTCGGTCTTCAGAAGCTCGATGCCGCGCCCGTTGAGGTGGGTGGCCAGCGCGCCCCCGATAATGGCCATCAGTCCCGGCAGGCTCTTTAAAGAAAAGGTGAGCTCCCTTATCTCCACTTTGCCGGTGGCAAAGGGGGTTAGCACAGCCAAAACCAGGAAAAGGAGACCAAAGTCCAGACCCCTCCTTTCAATGATGGGGAAAAGCCCCTCCAGCTTGGTCAGGTGCAATAGCAGGAGCAGGGCCGCCCCACCGGCTATGTAGTGGGAACGTCCCACCAACCCCGCCGCCAGGAGAAGAAGGATAGCCGTGGTGTTGGAAGTCCAGGTCATGGATCTTCCCTCCGGTTTCTGGTCTGGGCGCGCCTGTTTAACCCCTGCTCCTCGGACGCCAGTATCAGCGATCCCCCTGAAAGGGTTCAATGGGAAATCTCTTCCCTCTGGGCTAGGTGAAAAGCCATCGTTTGGGTCGGTCTGGCTTAACCCCAATCGAGGCGCCGAGGTCCCTCTGAGGAGCCAGGTCTTTTGGCCCCATAAACTATCTATGTCCCTCTGCTTATCGGTAGAAGTAAACCCCAAACAACAAAGAGAAGACCCAAGGGTCTTGGGCCTTCCCAGGTATCCTCTTATGTCCTCTTGCCTTTCGACAGCCGGGTCAACCTCTCCAAACGCGGTTCGACGGCAGTATCCTAGGATTTCAGCTTAAAGGTTTTGCAAGCTGTCTCTGAGGAGGTCTTGGCCTGATTTGCCCCTCCCAGGGTACCAGCCTCCATGTAGGCCGAGCCCCGGAAATTACTCTGCACCTCAATCCGGCTGGCAGTGCAGGAATCCCCCTTACCCCAGTAAGTACAGCTAGAAACGTTGCATCCAACATCTGTCATTTTCTCATCACCTCCAGAGATAGTTTGCAGAGGAGGGAGAGGGATTATACACTTTAGCCCAAAATTGGCCGGGGTCTTCCCAACCAGGCCTGAGTCAATTCCCAATAATCCTTCCAAGCTAGATCCTATCTCGAAAAGTCAACCAGATCTATTGACCAACAGATGGACAGACGGGCCAAAATAAAAGCCTCCCGAACCCCGGAAGGCTTTATTTCTCTGGTCGGAGCGACTGGATTTGAACCAGCGACCTCTTGGTCCCGAACCAAGCGCGCTACCATCTGCGCTACGCCCCGCTATTCATCATCGGTCTGATTCAAGATTTTAATTTCAACAAGAACATTATACAGACGTTTTATGCCCGCGTCAAGTGGAGTGGATTTCTCAGACGGCGCGGTGCCCGGACGCAGAAAACTCGTGGGGAACTTTGAGACGTAAAGCCTTCAAGAATGACGGCAAACGTCGCTGCGACCCAAGCGGGTCAATCAGCCCTGCAGGTTCACCAGGTTTCCCGACTCATACCTTCTGAGCCCGACGGAAAAGAACCGGTACGCACCCAGCGCCAAAAGAAACGCTACCAGGGTCAAGATCCCGAAGAGGTGCCAGCTGAACTGCCGCATGAGGGAAACAGGAAGGGTGTTGATGAACCCTGCCGGGATAAAGGTATATAGGATCACCTTGGCAGCACCCTGAAAAATGTCCCCCGGGTAAGTCGCAAAATGAACCATTGAAACTGTCAACTGGTTCGATATGAGTTGAGATCCGCCTAGGAACAAGGCCAGTGAATGAGCGATAACGAAAAAGGAAACCAGGATGAGCCCGGTCAGCACCGAAACCGCCAGGAAGATCACCGTCCGGGCCAGGTCTGGTTGGCCGAAAAGAAAATAAACGATGAGGCCAAAGAGGGCATCGCCCCAAGCCGTAAAATACATCCTTCCCAACAGGGCGTGCAGGAGGACATCCTTGGGCAGAACCAGATAGTAGTCCAGCTGTCCTTGCAAGATCAGTTCACTCAAGCGCAAGGCGTTCCCAAAGAAACCCGTGAACAGACCGTATCCCAAGGTGAGAACAGCCCATAGAATTAGGACGTCTTGCCGCTCCCAGCCCTTCACCACTGGAAAACGGCTGAAGTACAAATACCAGAAGACCAACCAAATACCATCATTAACAAACATGCCCACGAGTTGAGAAAAGAAGCTGACCCGGTATTCCAAGGCCATCTGGAGGCTGATCTTCATGTACGCTCCGACAAAATCGACCGTTTTCCTCCATTCAGCCATCCTCCACCCCTCCGCCAGAACCGATCTTCAACCTGCCGGCTGGATCCGGCCTGCCTTCGCGCCTCCAGCCGCTGATCTAACCGCCATTGACATTCAACCTTCTCACCCCGGCCCGGTAAAGCAGGGACACCAAAACTGTGAAAAAGATGATCCAGGCGGCTTGGTGCCAGAGTAAGGACCAGAAACGAGCCGGTTGAAAGTGAGCTAGGGTCCGCCCCGGTCCGTACAAGATATGGTTAAAGGGTAACCATTCCGCCACCGCCCGCCATGCCGGCGGAAAAAAATCCAGCGGAATCAACATCCCGCCTAGGATCCAGAGGGATCGTTCATAAATGAGGTAGAGGGCCGAGGCATCCTCCACCCAAAAGGCCAAGAGACCCAGACTGGCCATATTCAGAAAAAAGAGCGTAATCCCACCCAAAATGGCCAAAACCTGTCCTAACCAGGCCAGCGGAAGGAAGGGAAGTGGCCCCACCGCACTCCCGACGATGGCCGCGCCCAATGGGAAGTTGACCCCGAACTTTACCGGGCCGGGGTGAGAAG
>JAMCWA010000042.1:0-16871 GCA_023475165.1 Bacillota bacterium
AGGGCGGCCACGACGTTACACCCTGAAGAATGAACTGGCTAGACGAGGCATCGACAAGCCGGTGGTTACCCTCCTTACCCAGGTATTGGTTGCGGAAAAGGACCCGGCCTTTCAAAACCCCACTAAACCTGTGGGCCCTTTCTATACGCGGGAAAAAGCGGAGAAGCTGATCCAGGAGAAAGGGTACGTCATGAAGGAAGACAGTGGCCGGGGTTGGCGGCGGGTTGTCCCTTCCCCCAATCCCTTGGCTATCCTGGAGGCGGATGTGATCAAGGATCTGGTGAACCGGGAGGTGCTCGTCATCGCCTCGGGGGGTGGCGGCGTTCCGGTGATGAAACGGCCTGATGGCTCCTGGCAGGGACTGGAAGCGGTAATAGATAAGGACCTGGCCGGAGAGAACCTGGCCCGCGAGGTGGGGGCGGATATCCTCCTTATCCTGACTGACGTCGAGAAAGTGGCGCTGAACTTCCGCCAGCCCAACGAGGTCAGATTGGAACGGGTGACCCCGGAGGAAGGTCGCCGTTACCAGAAAGAAGGCCATTTCAAGGCCGGCAGCATGGGTCCCAAGATGGAGGCGGCCTTACGTTTTGTCGAGTCGGGGCGCGATCTGGCCGTCATTACCTCTCTGGATAAAGCGGTCGAGGCTCTGGAGGGGAAAACGGGGACCAGGGTAGGGCGAGAATAGGGCTAGGAGGGAACGCTGTGGAATTCCTAAGGCAGGTGGACGCTGAGGTCTACCAGGCGATAATGAAGGAACGCGACCGGCAGAACGATCATCTGGAGCTCATTGCCTCTGAGAATTTCGTCAGCCGGGCTGTGCTGGAGGCGGCGGGGACGGTTCTCACCAACAAATACGCCGAGGGTTATCCGGGGAAGCGGTATTATGGCGGTTGCGAATTTGTCGATGTGGTGGAGGACCTGGCTAGGGAAAGGGCCAGGAAGCTCTTCGGGGCCGAGCATGCCAACGTCCAGCCTCACTCCGGCGCCAGTGCCAATACCGCCGTGTATTTTGCCAAGTTGGAACCAGGGGATACGGTTCTGGGGATGAACCTCTCGCACGGCGGTCACCTTACCCATGGCAGCCCGGTCAATCTTTCCGGGAAGTACTTCCGTTTCGTGGCTTACGGGGTGGACAAAGAGACGGAACAGATAAACTATGATGAGGTACGGCGCCTGGCTTTGGAGCACCGGCCCAAGATGATTGTGGCCGGGGCCAGCGCCTATCCCAGAACCATTGACTTTGGGCGTTTTCGCGCCATCGCCGACGAGGTCGGGGCCTATTTGTTTGTCGACATGGCCCACATCGCCGGGCTGGTGGCGGCGGGTTTACATCCCAGCCCCATACCTCACGCCCAGTTCACTACCTCTACCACCCATAAAACCCTCCGGGGGCCGCGGGGGGGGCTCATCCTCACGACCGAGCAGTTTGCCAAGGATATCGACAAGGCCATTTTCCCGGGGATTCAAGGTGGGCCCCTTATGCACATCATCGCGGCCAAGGCCGTGGCCTTCAAGGAGGCCCTGGAGCCGGCTTTCCGGGGGTATCAGCGACAAATCGTCAAGAATGCCGCTGCTCTGGCCGAAGCCTTGCTGGGATACGGCTTTAACCTGGTGTCCGGCGGCACCGATAATCACCTGATGCTGGTGAACCTGAACAACAAAGAAGTGACCGGTAAGGAAGCGGAGACCATCCTGAACCGGGTCGCCATCACCGTCAACAAGAACACCGTCCCCTTTGAAACCAGGAGCCCAATGGTAACCAGCGGGATTAGGATCGGCACGCCTGCGGTCACCACCAGGGGGATGAAGGAAGGGGAAATGAAACTCATCGCCTCCTTTATCAACTCGGCCATTGAAGATAGGCGTGACCAGAGTTGCCTGGAAAAGATCCGCCGGCAGGTCGTGGAACTGGCCCATGCCTTCCCCCTTTATCAGGACATTCGTTAAGGTCTTGGTAAAACGCCTGCCGGGACGGGCCCAGTCTCCGTAGGATTCGGGAATCTGGAGGTGATGACCACGGAATTGTTAATTCAAGGGGGGTATGTCGTTACCCCCGGGGGGGTTCTTTACGCCGACGTAGCCATTGCCGGCGGGCGGATTCAGAAGGTGGGACCGGCTCTGGGGCCAGAACGGGGTACCCAGGTGGTGGACGCCCGGGGTCTGGTAGTTATGCCGGGAATCATTGATGCCCACACCCACTTTGAACTTCACTCCCGAGGGACGGTTACGGCCGACGATTTTAGACAGGGTTCCATTTCCGCAGCCTGCGGTGGTGTCACCACCTTCATCGACTTTGCCGATGCGGAGGCGGGTCTGTCCTTCACGCAAGCCGCCGATCGGCGGCGGCAGCAGGCGGAAGGAAGAAGCGCCATTGATTTTAGCCTCCACCTCAGTCTCAATGACGCCCCCGCCGAGAAGGCCGGCGAATTGGCCGAACTGGTTCAATACGGGATCAGCAGCCTCAAGGTTTTCACCACCTACCGCAAAGAAGGCTACATGCTGAAACCAGGGCAGATGGAGTTTTTACTCCAGGAGTCCCGGCGCCTCGGGGCATTGGTCCAGGTCCATGCTGAGGACAATGGCCTGGTGGAGAGTTTGACAGAAAGACACCTGGCGGAAGGCAAAACTGAGCCTCGCTACCATCCGGTCAGTCGGCCCAATGAGGCGGAAAGGAAGGCCATCGCCGCGGTCATCCAGCAGGCCGAAAAAACTCAGGCCCCCGTTTACTTTGTTCATATCTCAACGGAAGAGGGGTTGGCGGAGATCAAGCAGGCCCAGGCTCGCGGGATGAAGGTGTGGGCAGAAACCTGTCCACAGTACCTGCTTTTGGATCAGAGCCTCTATGAGGAGCCCCAGGCCCAGCGGTTCATCTTGACCCCACCCCTGCGGGAAAAGAAGGACAACGCCGCCCTCTGGCAGGGCCTGGTGGATGGGGTTCTGGCTACGGTGGCCACAGACCACTGTGCCTTTAGCCTGATGCAGAAGGGACAGGCGACTTCTTTCGTTGATACCCTTCCGGGCTTGCCTGGGGTGGAAACCTTATTACCGCTCCTCTATTCAGAGGGGGTCGGCAAGGAACGATTTGGTTTGGAACGCCTGGTAGAGCTACTTTCGACCAATCCAGCCCGTATCTTTGGCCTTTACCCCCGCAAGGGCGCCCTTTTGCCAGGGAGCGACGCTGACCTGGTTCTCTTCGACCCGGAAAGGGAGGTTACCTTGACGGCCAGTGCCCTCCACTCGGCCGCCGGGTATACCCCATATGAGGGTTTCAGGGTGCGAGGGTACCCCGTTATGACCATCCTGCGGGGGCAGCTTATCAGCCAGGAAGGGAGCTTTGTGGGGGAGGATGGAGCGGGACGCTTCATCCCGGCCCGTGCCACGACAAGGTGAGGTAGTCTCGCTGCCGCCTGGCGTTGCCCGCGGAACGAAAGAGAACGATGGTCGGTTGCCGCCCACCGTTCGCAGTGGATGACGGCGGAGCCCAGGTGGTGGTCACTCTGGCCATGGGAATAATCATAAGCTTCCAGAGGAGGTAAGTCTAATGCAGTCAATGCTACGCGGTAAACACATGATTACCACCCAGGAGTGGACTAAGGAGGAACTGGAGACGGTCTTTGATCTGGCCGATGAGTTAAAGCGCCAGTTCGGTCTGAACATTCCTCACCGACTCTTGCCAGACAAGACCCTCTTCATGATCTTCTTTGACAACTCCACCAGGACCCGGAACTCCTTTGAGGCAGGTATGACCCAATTGGGCGGCCACGCCCATGACCTTTCCCCAGATAAATTGCAGATCTCCCATGGGGAAAATGCCCGCGACACCGCCAACGTCCTCAGCCGTTACGGTCATGCCATCGGGGTCCGGCATACCGTCTTTGGGGAGGGGAATGGTTACATCCGTGACATTGCCCGTAACTCCCGGGTTCCGGTTTTCAACCTGCAGTGCGACATCTATCACCCCTTCCAGATCCTGGCCGACTACCTGACCATCCGGGAGAAATTCGGGAAAAACACCCGGGGTCTGAAAATCGGTGTCTCCTGGACTTCGGCCCCCAACTATGTCCGTCCGGTATCGGTGCCGCAAAGCCTCATCCTGCTGATGCCGCGCTTCGGATTAGATGTGACTTTAGCCCACCCACCGGAGTTCCGGTTGATGCCGGAGATTGTGGAGCAGGCCAAGAAAAACGCGGCCGAGGCTGGGGTCAAGTTCGAGACGGTGGATGACATGAGCGAAGCCTTCCGGGATGCCGACATCGTCATCCCCAAGAGCTGGGGACCTCTGGTTCATACCCGGGATAAGAAGGAGGGCCTGGAGTTAATCAACAAGTATCCGGGTTGGATCTGCGATGAGAAAATGATGGAACTGACCAGGAAGCACTCCATCTATATGCATCCCCTTCCAGCCGACCGGGGCCGCGAGGTCACTGGCGCCGTCATTGATGGACCTCATTCCGTCGTTTACGATGAGGCGGAGAACCGCCTCCATGTCCAAAAGGCGGTGATGGCCCTGACCATGGGAGGTCGGCCCTAGGAGACCGCTGACGAACTGCGTTTTGAGTGGTTAACCCGCCCGGGAAATCGTAAGGGCGAGACTGCTCAAAAACTGCGTCTTCGGCCGGGGGCTCTCACCCCCCGGCCACCCTTGTCAGGGTTGGGGATAGTGGCAGGCTTAAGAGATGGGGGATTCCTCAGGAAGCGGCCTGGGAAGTAAGGCCAAGACAATTGCCCTGCGGAGGCCCAGTTGTCAGCAGGAATTGGACCCTCCTTGTTGAATACTTGTTCTAGCTCGTATATCTCCGGTAATGGGACCGGAGGTTTCTACCAGGTGACCGTTAATCACCCGACTACGAGGCTTTTTAAAGTCGGGAACAGAAACGGTTGGCTGGTTTTTTGATGTTGGCGCCCATCTCGGTCTGATCCGGGAAAGAAAGGTGAGAGCCATGTCTTTCAGATATGTGGGAAAACCCATTCCCAGAGTCGACGCCCGGGAGAAGGCCACCGGGGCGGCCCGGTACATGACGGATCTGGCTTTTCCGGGGATGCTTTGGGCCAAGGTTAAGCGTAGCGATTATCCTCATGCCCTGATCAAGGGAATTGACGTGAGCAAGGCCAGGACCTGGCCGGGGGTGGTCGCGGTCTTAACTTGGCCAGACGTTCCTGGCTACAATGGGTTTGGTATCGTCGTACCCGATCAGCCCGTCCTTTGCCGGGACCGGGTACGTTTTCTGGGCGATGCCATCGCCCTGGTCGCTGCCCAGACCGAGGAGGCGGCCACGAAGGCCGCAGAACTCATTACCGTGGAATATGAGCCGTTGCCGGTTCTTGAGGATCCTCGCGCCGCCTTAAAACCTGGGGCGGTACAAATCCACGCCGGCGGCAATACTCATCAACATAACCTCGTCACCCAAGGCGACGTCGAGAAGGGCTTTGGCGAGGCGGATTTGATCATAGAAAACTACTATGTCACACCACGCCAGATGCACGCCTTCCTGGAAACGGAAGGTGGTGTGGCTACAGCCGATCCTGACGGGGGGATAACGGTCTATGCCGGCTCGCAACATTCCTACCGGGATCAACTGCAGATAGCCAGAGCCTTAGACCTCAACCCACGTCTGATTCGGGTGGTGTCTAACCCCACGGGCGGCGGCTTTGGCGGCAAAGACGAGATTGTCGTTCAAATTCACCTGGCTCTCCTGGCCCACCATACGCGACGTCCGGTGAAGCTCTGGCTTTCCCGGGAAGAATCGGTTCGGGCCGGCATCAAACGACACCGGGAGTTCCTCTATTACCGAACAGGGGTCAAGAAGGACGGTATCTTGGTAGCCAATGAGGTGAAGATCTTTGCGGATACCGGGGCCTACGCCACCCTGGGCGGACCCGTGGTCAGTCTCTCGGTGGGACACGCCTGTGGACCCTACCGGATTCCCCATGTTCGCCTCGAATCCTTTTGCGTCTACACCAACAACGGTATTTCTGGAGCCTTTCGCGGGTTTGGGGTAAATCAGGTTACCTTCGCTATGGAGACCCAGATGGACATCCTGGCCCACCAACTGGGGATGGACCCGCTGGAACTGCGGCTCAAGAACGCCCTGCGTCAGGGTGATCTCAATCCCCTGGGGTTTAGGATGGACACCAGTGTCGGGGCTATTCCCTCTCTGACGGCAGTGGGGGGAAGCGAGCTATGGAAGAATCGCTGGGCCAAGAAGGCAGAAGCGACCCTGCCTTGGAAGAGACGGGGAGTGGGGATAGCCACCGCGTTGCAGGGCAATGGCCTGGGAGCCGGCCGTCCTGACTACGGGGGAGCCCTCTTGCGTCTTTTGCCCGGTGGGACCTATGAGGTGGGAATCAGTTGTCCAGAAATCGGTCAGGGCAACACCACGGCTTATGCCCAGATGGCGGCCGAAACCCTGGAATGTTCTATCGAGCGAATTCGCGTTTATACCGGTGATACCCGGAAGGCGGTTGATTCTGGGTCAACTAGTGCCTCGCGTTCCGTCTATACCGGAGGCAATTCCATTCTGGCGGGGGCTCCTACCCTTAAGGAACGGCTGAGGAAGGCTGCGGCCGGTCTTCTGGGTCTGCCTGAGGATGACTTGGAGTTTTTTCCAGAGGGGCTAAGAGGCAAATCCACGTCCAGGTCCGCCACTTTGGAGGAAGTGGCGCGGGAGATGGATCGCCTGGGCCTGTCACGGGAGGTCAAGAGCACTTTCCTTTGGCCGGCAGCGGAAAGGGAGATTGAGGGAGCCCCCGGTTTGCCCGAAATCATCTATGCCTATAACACCCAGATCGCCCTGGTGGAGGTGGACACCCTCACGGGGCAGACCAGGGTGCTGGAAGTGGTCAGTGTTCCGGAGACGGGCCGGGTCATCAACCCCCAGGGGCTCGAGGGTCAGGCCGACGGGGGAGCGGTGATGGGTATGGGCTATGCCCTGATGGAGGATATTATCATGGAGGGCGGGTACTACAAGAACACAAACTTCTCCACATATATCCTTCCGACGGCTCTGGACGCCCCCGGACACGTGACCGTCATGGTGGAGGAATCCGAGGCGACCGGCCCCTTTGGAGCCAAGGGCGTTGGAGAGGTGGTTTGCGTACCGGTGACTCCGGCCATCACCAATGCCATCTATGATGCCGTAGGGGTCAGGGTGACCAAGATCCCAGTCACGGCGGAGGAGGCCTACCGGGCGTTGGCGGATAATTCCCTCCTGCCGCACGGTGGCACCACCCCACACGTTTAATGGAGGTGTTAGTCCTTGAATTTGGTGGAGGTAGAATTTACGCTAAACGGAGAACGGCAGAAGGTTATCGTGCCGCCTCGTACCACCCTGCTCGAAGTGATCCGCGAACACCTCGGACTTACAGGCACCAAGAAGGGATGCGGCAAGGGAGAGTGCGGGGCCTGTACCGTCCTGCTGGATGGAGAAGCAGTACTAGCCTGCCTCACCTTGATCTCGCAGGCGGAAGGACACGCCGTTACCACCATTGAGGGTTTGGCCAAGGGGGAACAGTTAGATCCCTTGCAGGAGGCCTTTATCGAGGAAGGGGCCATCCAGTGTGGCTACTGCACCCCGGGGATGATTCTTTCGGCCAAGGCCCTTCTGCGCAAGAATCCTTCCCCCACCCAGGAGGAGATCAAGACGGCCATCGCGGGGAACCTTTGCCGCTGCACCGGATATGTTAAGATCATTAAGGCGGTCCAGAAGGCCGGCCGCCGGAGCGCGGAGGTGGCGGCCCATGACTGAGTTCAAATGGGTCGGCAAGGTGGTCCCCCGGGTCGATGGGGTGGAGAAGGCCACCGGCCGGCTGCGCTATCTCACTGACGTCGGCCTCCCTGGATTATTGCATGGGCGGATCAAGAGAAGCCAGTATCCTCATGCCCTGATCAAGGGGATAGATACCTCCCGCGCCGAAGCCCTGCCGGGAGTGGTCAAGGTCTTGACCCATAAGGATGTGCCTGGCGTCAATGGTTTTGGGATCATCGTCCCGGATCAACCCGTCTTTTGCCGGGAAAAGGTACGCTATATCGGTGACGCCGTGGCGGGAGTGGTGGCGGAAGACCCGGCGGTGGCGGAGGCGGCCCTGGATCTAATTGAGGTGGAATATGAACCCCAGCCGGTGGTGGATGATGCGGAGAAAGCCATGACCTCCGACTCCCCTCGCGTTCATGAGAAGGGGAACATCCATCAGGAGGTCCATGTCCGGCACGGCGACGTAGAGGCTGGCTTCGCCCAGGCCGATCTCATCATTGAGAACGTCTATAAGACACCGCGTCAGATGCATACCTTCCTGGAAACGGAGGGCGGGCTGGCCTTCTATGATGAAGAGGGATTGCTGAACGTTTGGGTCGGCAGCCAATATCCCCAGCGCGATCAGTTGCAGATTGCCCGGGTACTGGGTCTGAACCCACGCAAGATCAGGGTGGTTTCTTCGCCTACCGGCGGCGGTTTCGGGGGTAAAGACGAGATTACTATTCAGACGCAGTTGGCCCTGATGGCCTTTGTCACCAAGCGGCCGGTGAAGCTATGGCTTTCCCGGGAAGAGTCGGTCATCTCCGGGTGGAAACGCCACCCGATGACCTTATATTACAGGACTGGGTTCAAGCGAGACGGCAGTTTGGTGGCCAATGAGATCAAGATCATCGGGGATACGGGGGCTTATGCCTCCCTGGGCGGCCCGGTTGTTAGCCTGGCCGTGGAGAGTTCCTGTGGACCTTACCGCATCCCCCATGTCAAGATTGATGGGTTTTGCGTCTACACCAATAATGGTGTTGCTGGAGCCTTCCGGGGGTTTGGGGTGCCCCAGAGCACCTTTGCCATGGAAACCCAGCTGGAAATAGCCCGGGAGAAGTTGGTTCTCGACCCTATCGAAATCAGGAAGAAGAATGTCTTACGGCGGGGTGACATTGCGCCTTTAGGGCATACCATGACGGCCAGCGTAGGTATCTTAAATACATTGGAGCGAGCTGAGAAATCTGATCTCTGGTGCCAGCGAGAGAAACTGAAGTCCCAAACCCCCTTTCCCTGGAAAAAACGGGGGGTAGGGGTGGCCATCGCCCTGCAAGGTACCGGCTTGGGAGTAGGGATCCCGGACTATGGCGCAGCGATAGTGGAGTTGACGGAAGAAGGACAATTCATCGTCCGGATCGGTTCCCCGGAAATAGGACAGGGCAACATGACGGCCTACGCCATTACCGCCGCCGAAGCCCTGGGCTGCGACCTGGCCCTGATTAAAGTGGTGACCGGCGATACTAGGAATTCGCCTGATTCTGGAACCTCCACCGCCTCGCGTTCCGCCTATACGGGGGGAAATGCCATCCTGGATGCTGTGGCCAAACTGAAGCCAAAGCTCTTGGCGGTGGCCGGGGAAATGCTAGGGGTTGATCGCGCTGGTTTGCGCCTGGCTGGCAACAGAATCGTTTCCCCCCAAGGAAGGGGCATAACTCTGGCGGAGCTGGGTCGTTATCTTCGGGAGAAAGGACTGGAGGCCGGGGCGCGCGGCAACTTTGTCTGGCCGACCGCCGACGTTCAGATCCCTGGGGCGGAGGGTTTGCCTCATCTGGTTTATACCTATGTCACCCAAATGGCTCTGGTAGAGGTGGATACCCTCACGGGAAAAGTGGAGCTGCGCGAAGCAGCTACGGCTTTGGACGCTGGACGGGTCCTGAACCGGCAGGGCTTGGAGGGACAGGCCGAAGGCGGAATGGTGATGGGGGCGGGCTATGCCCTGATGGAGGATATCATCATCGAGAAGGGCTATTTTAAGACCATGAATCTTTCCACCTATATTATCCCCACCAGTCTGGATCTCCCAGAACGACACCAGGTGGAGCTGGTGGAGGTGTTGGAGGAATCGGGCCCTTACGGGGCCAAGGGGGCGGGGGAGGCCGTCATGGTGCCCATTAGTCCGGCTATCACCAGTGCCATCCATGATGCGGTAGGAGTACGCCTCAAGGAAATGCCTGCTGCGGCGGAACGGGTTTATCAAGGCCTGCGAGGTGAAGAGCATGGTCAATGATTTCAGACTGGTAAGACCAAAAACCCTTCCCGAAGCCCTGGGACTCCTGGATGAGTTTGGTCAGGAGATAGAGCCAGTGGCCGGAGGGACGGATCTCCTGGTAAAGCTAGAAGACGGGAGAATAAGGCCATCACAGGTCATGGATCTCTCGGCGCTCAACGAACTAAAGCAAATCCGCCTGGTGGGAGAGGACTTGCACCTGGGGGCCCTGGTTACCCATACCGCCGTGCTGGAGTCGCCTCTAACGCGGACGGAGGCACCGCTCCTGGTTATGGGTTGCCGCACGGTGGGTTCGACCCAAATCCGGAACATGGGGACGCTGGGCGGCAATTTGGCAACGGCCTCGCCAGCTGGCGATAGCATCCCGGCCCTGGTGGCCCTGGAGGCGAAGGTGGTTTTGGCTTCCAAGAAAGGGGAGAGGACTCTCCCCGTAGAGGATTTCCTGGTGGGACCGGGGAAGACGGAGAGAAGGCGGGAGGAGTTGATTAAGGAGATCATCCTCCCCTGCGCCCGGGAAGGTGAGAAAGGGTTTTACAACAAGCTCGGACAGCGGAACGCCCTGGCCATCTCCATCGCCAACGTGGCCGTCTGGGTTCGCTTAGGAGAAAGGAAGAACACCCTGTCCAGGGTGCGGATCGCCTTTGGGGCCCTGGCTCCTACCGTTAAGAGGGGCCGGATGGTGGAAGACGCCTTGACCGATCGGGAACTGGACGAAGCTTCCCTGAAAGGGATCACTCAGCTGGCCTGGAAGGAAGTCGCCCCCATCACTGACATCCGGGCTTCCGCCCAATACCGGAGGGACATGGCGATAGCGTTGCTATACCAGAGTTTGTACCACATCCTGTTTCTCTCGTGAAAAACGCCGGCAGGCTGCAATGGCGCGACTAGGTGGGTACAGGTAACTGCGACTCAGCCCTGCCTGGGGGAGGGAAGGATTTTGCAGATAAAAGTGACTTTTTATGGCCCCCTGAAAAGATATGCCCAGGAAGACGGCCTGGCCGTGGAACTGCCGGCGGGGGTCAAGGTCAGCGACCTTCTTGATCACTTCGGGGTGGAGGACCGGATTTACATTGTCATTCTTGTCAATAACGGTCGCGTCGATGAAGAAGAGGCCCTAAAGGAGGGGGATGAGGTCAAAATCCTCTCCCCCATCGGTGGGGGCGGGTCTTGAATTCCGAAGGAGTGAAGTCAATGCTGCTGGTAAGTAATGGCACGGTCATTACCCTGGGTACCGGGAACCAGGTCATCGAGGACGGGGCGGTGTTGCTGGAGGACAATCTGATCAAGGCTGTGGGCAAACGGGCGGAATTGGAAGCCGCCTACCGTCCGGCGGCTTTCCTGGACGCTCGGGGTGGGCTGATCATGCCGGGTCTGACCAACACCCACATGCATCTTTACAGTACCTTCGCCCGGGGCATGGCTTTGAAGGACCTGCCTCCCAAGACCTTCGGACAGATCCTGGAGCGTCTCTGGTGGCGGCTGGATAAGGCCTTGAATTTGGAGGATATCTACTACAGCGCCTTGATCCCTCTCCTGGACTGCGTTAAGAATGGTACCACTTCAATTCTGGACCACCACGCCAGTCCCCACGCCGTTACCGGCAGCCTGGCAACCATCGCCCGGGCGGCCAAAGAGGTCGGGATGCGGAGCGGGCTCTGCTACGAGGTCTCAGACCGGGATGGTCTGGAAATCGCCCGGGAAGGAATCCAGGAGAACGCCCGCTTTCTGGAGGAAGTCCGCAAAGATGACGGCGGCGGTCTTTTGTCCGGTACGTTTGGGCTCCATGCTGCCTTCACCCTGGGCGACGCCACCCTGAAAGAGGCGGTGGAAGTGGCCCAGAGCCTTGCTGCGGGCTTTCATGTCCATGTCGCCGAAGGGACGGAAGACGTCCAGACCAACCTTTCGCGCTATGGCCAGCGGGTGGTGGAACGCCTGGCGGATCGGGGCGTTTTGGGGCCCAAGACCCTGGCCGTTCATTGCGTCCACGTCAACGACCAGGAGATCGACCTCATACGGGAAACGGGGACCATGGTCATCCATAACCCGGAATCCAATATGGGCAATGCCGTTGGTTATGCGCCGGTCCTGTCAATGCTCCGGCGGGGGCTTTTAGTGGGGATGGGCACCGATGGTTACACCACCGACATGTTTGAGGGGATCAAGGTGGCCAATATCTTGCACAAGCACGCTCAGGGAGATCCAGGGGCAGCCTGGAGCGAAGTTCCCCAGATGATCTTCACCAATAATTCTACCATCATGGGACGCTTTTTCAGCCGGCCCGTCGGAGTCTTGGAACCCGGTGCATATGCCGACGTGATCGCGGTGGACTATCACCCCCCTACCCCTTTGACCAGGGATAACTATTATGGGCACCTCCTTTTTGGGGTTTCCGGAGGGATGGTACGCCACACCATCGTCAATGGGCGGATCCTGATGCAGGACCGGGAGCTTTTGGCCGTGGATGAGGAAGCCGTGACCAGGAAGGCCAGGGAATTAGCGGCCAGCCTGTGGGAGAGGTTCTAGGAGACCGCTGAAAAACACCCATCTGCGGTGTAGCGCAATCTGCAAGAAGGAACCTTTTTATTAAAGGGGCGTTACTATCGCAGATTGTCGCTCTAGCGGCTTTGTGCTCAGCGTATTTCTCTATACAGCTTCCGCTCAAAGCCTAGTCGCTCCTAGCATCTGGGCTGATTTGAGGTCTCGCCCTGGCGATGCCCCGGCAGGGCTCACCACTGAAACTGCAGTTCGTCAGGATTCTCCTAGGTTAGGATCGGGGAGTGATCTTTTTGTCAACGGTTCTCATCAAAGATGGCACCATCATCACCATGAACCCGGAGCGGGAGATCCTGCAAGGCAACATCTTTCTTGCCGACCGTCGCATTATAGAAATCGGCGGACCGCAGCGGCCCGCCGACAAGGTCATTGATGCCGGGGGACGACTGGTCATCCCCGGCTTCGTGCAAACCCACATCCACCTTTGCCAAACCCTCTTTCGAGGTCAGGCCGACGATCTGGAACTTCTAGACTGGCTGAAGAAGCGCATCTGGCCGCTGGAGGCCGCCCATGATGAGGAAAGCCTCTACATTTCCGCTCTGCTGGGGATCGGTGAACTCTTTAAGGGTGGGACAACAACCATTTTGGACATGGAAACGGTTCACCATA
The DNA here is from genome assembly GCA_023475165.1 of Bacillota bacterium. Classification (GTDB taxonomy): domain Bacteria; phylum Bacillota; class Sulfobacillia; order JAMCWA01; family JAMCWA01; genus JAMCWA01. The sequence continues at coordinate 13,180 of JAMCWA010000042.1, forward strand.
CTGAGCAGGCCTTCCGGGCTATCCGGGACACCGGGATTCGGGCTCTGGCCGGCAAGGTGATGATGGATTACGGCGAGGACGTCCCGGAGGGCCTCCGGGAGACTACGGAAGACTCCTTAAAGGAAAGCCTGGCCCTCCTGGAGAGATGGCATGGCCAGGATGAAGGTCGCATTGGCTATGCCTTTGCCCCCCGTTTTGCCGTTTCTTGCAGTGAGGACCTCTTGCTCAGGGTTAGGGACCTGGCCAGGGAAAATGGCGTTATGGTCCATACTCACGCCTCGGAGAATCGCGGCGAGATCGAGCTGGTCAGGCAGGACCGTGGTTATCGCAATGTCGTCTATTTTGATCGCCTCGGCCTGACGGGGAAAAACCTCATCCTGGCCCACTGTATCTGGCTGGACGAAGAAGAGATGTCTATTTTACAGCGATCGGGAACCCGGGTGGTTCATTGCCCCAGTTCCAATTTGAAGCTGGCATCGGGCATCGCCAGGGTCCCGGAGATGTTGGAGCGCGGCATTTCTGTCTCCCTAGGGGCAGACGGTGCTCCCTGCAACAATAATCTCGATATGTTCGTGGAGATGCGGCACACGGCCTTGATTCACAAGATTGCCGGTGGGCCTATGGCCATGCCGGCGCGGCAGGTTTTCGAGATGGCTACCATCGGGGGCGCCCGGGCTATCGGCCTGGAAACGGAGATTGGCAGCCTGGAGGCAGGTAAGAGGGCCGACCTGGCTATCGTTGATCTGGGCGACTTTCACGTCTGGCCCACCGAAGAGGTCGATCTCATCTCACATCTGGTCTATGCCGCCAAAAGTCACGACATCCGGACAGTGCTAGTAGACGGACGGGTGGTCATGGAGGAAAGGCGATTGACCACGATTGACGAGACCGCCGTGCGAAACAAGGCCAACGAGGCCATCCGCCGCCTGGTCAAGAGGGCTGGGGTTAACTAGATCCCCATACCGGCGCGGTGCCGGTCGGAGGGCCGCAGCTCTACCCCTCTCTCCAATGAGCAACTTATCTAGTCCGAACCCTCGGCACGGTGGGCGCAGGTCATTTCATTTAAGGAACTTCGCTCTTATCGGCCGAGCCCCACAGCCGGCGGAAGCTGGACCTTTTCACACCAGATGTCTTTCTGCCCGGAGGCCATCTTCTTTTTTACGGGAAAAAGATCGTTGGATGGGAGGATTCATTTAAGTAATGTCGAAAAGGAATAGTAATATTAAGTATGTCTTATTGCTCTTACACCGATGGCGGTGGGGATTGGGCAATTGACTCTTGGTACCGGTTGCGCCGGTAGTGACTGAATCGATGATGTGACCTGAGCTGTTGGCGTTCGAGAAGACCGGAAGACCTGGGGTAGTTTCATCCCGGGTAGTGGGATGGCGAAAGGACTGATAGGTTTGCTCGGGGAGAAAATCAGGGAAAAACGTCAAGAAAAGGGAATCAGCCTGAAGGAACTGGCGGAAAGGACGCAACTTACCCCCAGCTTTCTCAGCCAGGTAGAAAGGGACCTGGCTGAACCTTCTATTACCTCCCTTCGCAAGATTGCTGAGGCGTTGGAGGTACCGATCTTTTATTTTTTGGTGGATCGGGACGGACACAACCCGGTAGTACGGCGGAATGAAAGACGGGTTCTTTCGGTACCGCAGTCGCACCTGGCTTTCGAGCTCCTTACTCCTGACCTGGAAAGAAAGATGGAGGTGATGATGGCGCGCTTGGAGCCGGGTGCCGCCTCCAGTGATATGCCCCTGTCCCATCCGGGTGAGGAATTCATCCTGGTAATGGAGGGGGCCATGGACATTGACATAGGTGGCGAGGTCTACCACCTGGACGAAGGGGACAGCATCTACTATTTCTCCTCGGTACCCCACCGTCTCATCAGTGTCGGGGAAAAGGACCTGGTCTTCCTGTCGGCCATCACGCCGCCCAGGTTCTAGAAGACCGCTGACGAACTGCGTTTTGAGTGGCTGACGCGCCCGAGAAAAGCCGCCAAAGTCTGTGCCGCGCTTGATGGTGATCGTGCTTCTGACGGCTCTAGCCAAACCGCCAGGCCAAGACCTCAAATCAGCTCAGATGCTAGGAGCGACAAGGGTCCAAAGCGAGGCGTACTAGGTGGTACGTTGAGCGTGGAGCCGCCGGGACGACAATCTGCAATAGTAACGCCCCTTTAATAAAAAGGTTCTTTCTCGCAGATAGCGCCACACCGCAGATGGGTGTTTTTCAGGGGTCTCCTAGAAGACATTATGGGGACTTCCCGGTAACTCCGGGAAGGTCCCTTTTTCATAAAAGCGGCGGACGACTTCCTCGCTAGAAGGTTCGGCCAGGTAAATGTCTTTCATCTCCCCCAGCTGTCCCAACGCATGAATGATGCTGCTCACCGCCTGCCGTGATCATGTGGGCAGCGCGATACTGCAGGTTCCGCTGGAAGTTCTTACTGGCCAGGAGCAGATAGACCACTGGCTCCACCTCCGTCCGGTACCGCCTCTTGCCAACGGGACCAGCAAAACATAATTATGGCTTGGCGCTTCCGTGGAGGTCAAGAGGATTTTTCCCCTGACGGAGTTTTTCTCTGAGGCGGATGATCCGGCCGGCCTGCACCTACTTTTTCTTGGCTACCGCCTCCTTCCATTCGTGACCGCAGGACGGACAGCGGTACCAATAGAGGTAATCCAATTCCTCCGGGCGTTCGGTGATGCCGAACTTATACTCGGAACAGTCTGGGGTGGCACACTTGGGGCAGGTTGAGGACACGACAAGACCTCCTATCGAAGTGGTTTCTGGCGTTGCGCGCCATCTATAACATAATACGTTGGGGTGAGATTATTGTTCAGTTCTTTGATGAACTTTTTTTGACTTTACCCGTTGACAAATAATAGACCGCTGTGATAAATTACTGTTGGCCTGAGGGGAATCCTACCAAGAGAACCAGGGAATTGCCTGGAAGTGGGGACCCGAAGGAAGATAATTAGGAGGTGGTAGACGTGATCAAGCTGCGAGCGGTAATGGGGGCCGGGGTCGAACTGTCCCTTTTCACCCAACTCCATAGAACGTCTACCGCAGGGGTCAAATAGGCAGGTTTTGACGACCATGGGTAGACGGCCCATGGTCCTTTAGTCTCAAACGGTCGGGATCGGCCGGCTCCTGACCGATCGAAAGAAGGAAACCATGGGCGTGATCAGCCCGTGGTTTTTTGTTGCCCTGTAGCGCCCCACCTTCTGCTGTGAGGAGGATGAGCGAATTGTTTCCATACGAAAGTGAGTTCACATTGCACAAGCTCGCCGAGGATAAGATCCGCGAGGCCCTCAAAACCGTCCAATACGCTGAGGGGTCGCCGAGCTTGGGGCGTAACACCGCCATTGTGCTGGCCTTTGCGGCGGGCTTCCTGACTTCCTGGCTCTGGTTCGGTGGGCCGAGATAGAAGGCTGGCCTGGGAGACTGCTTCGAGACCGTGGTTCTAGCCTAGGAGACTGCTAGGAAACTGCGTTTTGAGATTGCGCCAAGGCAGAGGGGGGTTTCCAGCCGCCTCCTAGGGAATGCTGACGAACTGCGTTTTGAGTGGTTAACCCGCCCGAGATACTGTTGGGCCAAGACCTCAAATCAGCCCAGATGCTAGGCGCCGCCGGAGCGCCAACGCAGATAGGGGTCTTTCAGCGGTCTCTTAGGGCGAGACCGCTCAAGAAGCTCCAGAT
>JAMCWA010000042.1:16881-17721 GCA_023475165.1 Bacillota bacterium
AGATGGAGGAAAAGAAAATGGAGACTTTGGTTCAAGACCAGTACGCCATTGAAATACAAGACCTGAGCAGGGTGTTTAGAGATGAGAAGAAGAAGAAAAAGGACTTCCTGGCTCTGGACAGACTTAACCTCAAGGTTAAAGAGGGGGAGATCTTCGGTTTGCTGGGACCCAACGGTGCTGGGAAAACGACCCTCATCAAGATCCTGGCCACCCTCCTCTTGCCCAGTTCCGGACGGGTTCTGGTAGGGGGCATTGACCCGGTGCAGGACTCCTTTTCCGTTCGCCGCAAGATCAGCATGGTCTCGGGGGGAGAACACTCCGGTTACGGGGTCCTAACCGTACGGGAACACCTCCTGATGTTCTCCCAGTTCTACGGTTTGCCCCTAAAGACAGCCCGGCCGCGCGTGGACGAACTGATCAGGGCTGTGGGCCTGGAGGATAAGGCCAACGCCAAGATCAACAAGCTCTCCACCGGGCTGAGGCAGAAAATGAACTTCGCCCGCGGTTTTGTCAGCGACCCCGAGATCATTTTTCTTGACGAGCCGACCCTGGGCCTAGATGTGGGGGCATCCCGGGTGGTTCGCTCCTACGTCAAGGACTGGGCGCGCCGGGGAAGGCGGACCGTCCTTCTGACCACCCACTACATGGCCGAGGCTGAGGAGATGTGCGACCGGGTGGCCATCATCGACCAGGGGAAAATCCTGGCCTGTGACACCCCTGGGAATCTGAAAAGCCTCCTGACCAAAGAATCAGTCCTGAGGTTGGAGGTTAGCCTTTCCCGGTTCACCGGGGGCAGATGCGCTTCACTGGCTTTAAACGCCGGGATGCCTCTCTCCGAGT
>JAMCWA010000115.1 GCA_023475165.1 Bacillota bacterium
GCTCCTCCAAAACCTGGTTGACCAGGTGCAGGCTCCTGGGTGGATGGCACCGCTGGACCTTTCGGCCGATATCGGTCTTGGCCCGGGGAAAGATTCTCCCTTCAGCGGGCAGGTTGAAGTAGGTTACTGTATCCTGCTCGTCCACAAAGGAAACATCCACCGGTAGGGCGTCAAGGATTTGGAAGAGCGTTCCTATCGGTAAATCCTCAAAGAGTTTGGCGGAACTGTCGCTCAAGGTTTCATTCCTCCTTTAGAAAACCAACTGGGACCGGTGTTTTTTCAGCGGTCTCCTAGTACTCGGATGTCAGGACCTCCTTCGGCAGCTCGAAGTACCCTAGGTCATCGGACTCTTCCTTTATTTCCTTCCAGTCGTCTTCGCTCAAGAGCTCCAGGGCTACCTGGTAAAGGATCTCCTGCTCCTTGGTGCTATGTTTGGAGAAGGTCTCCAGGATGAAAAGGAACAGACCATTGAGGTATTCTGCATACTTGCGAAAATCCCAGCCAGCCGGCGGAGCCTCCAGGATCCTCCCAATCTCGCGCCGGCGGTCTTTCATCTGGGAATGTTCTTCCCACATGATTGTAGCCGGTTCTTCTACCCCGTACTTCTCCAAAACCGGGAAAAGGGTGTTCTCCTGCCGCACGTCGTGATTCTCGGCTGCCCTGAGTTTGGCCATTATCCCCTTGAGCTTATCCACCAGATCCCCGCTGTCGTGATAACCCTCTCGCTTCATCATCTCTTTGACCACATCGCGCCCCTGGTTTAACCAAAAGAGGATGGCTTCGTGATCCCTGGTCAACCTCCAGAGAGGATGCTCCCGGGGCACCCTGACTTTAGCCTTCTCCAGGTTTTCTCGAAAGAGCTCCAGGTGGATGTCACAGGCGTTCATCAAATCCTGGATGGTATACCCCTCTCTGGTAAGCTCAGCCTCCGCTACGGCGATGACCAGCGGGTTACTCTTGCGCAGCAGGTCCTTAAACCTTTCCTTGAAGGTATTAATGTCCTCACCGGCTTTGAGCTGCTTGATCATGCTTTTGATTTCTTCCTTGACCTGCTCCGAGTCGTCCTGGGGCCCCTGGGTGGCCCCCTTTTTCAATTCTTCCCCGGCCGCATTCAGCTTCGTCAGCAGCTCCTCAAAGGTCAGACCCCCACGCTGGGCCACTTTGGCCAGCGAGGTCCGAGGAGCCATGAGCTTACGGATCGTGGTGTTCTTCAACAGGTTATACCGCGGGGAAAACTCAACCAGAAAATCCACCAAGCCCGGATACTCCCGCAGGGCTTCCGCCAGAGTGGTTTGTTTTTTCAGGGAAATCATTCTTGCGCCCCCTTCTTAGTTGCCTCCGCCGTCCCTTTCGCTGGCTCGGGAGGCCAACTGTGTCCAGCCAAAACTCTATCACCATCTGGCAGGAAATCTATGAACTATGTCACAGGGTGTTATGTAGGTGGTCAATCCCCTTTTCCCGGCCAGACCGACCACGCAAGACGCAGTTCGTCAGCACTCTCCTAGGAGACCGCTGAAAAACCCCCATCTGCGGTGTGGCGCAATCTGCAAGAAAGAACCTTCTTATTAAAGGGGCGTTACTAAGATTGTCGCTCCGGCGGCTCCTCGCTCAACGTACCACCCAGTACGCCTCGCCTCGGAGCCTTGTCGCTCCTAACATCTGGGCTGATTTGAGGTCTCGACCTAGCGCTCCCTCGGACGGGTTAACCAACCAAACCGCAGTTCGTCAGCACTCTCCTAGTGGACCTGGCCTTTGTCCAAAGGGTGAGCGGCCTTCTCGCCGGCGGCCCTGGTCCGGCTTGTCTCCAATTCCCGTAAAAAGCCGGCCATCTCACTTCTTAGTCTTTGGACGTTCTCTTCCAGAATGGCGTCCAGACGCATCATGGTCAAAAGGTTAACATCCCCAGGGGTCACGGGCTGGGCGCTCTTTTCTTTGATGACGCTGATCTGGCCGGTTGGTTCCAGACGAGCCTCCCTGACATCGCTCAGGTTTTCCACCTCTTTCTCCCGCAGGCCAATGGACAGGTCGGCCAGGGTCACCCTCTCCCGCCGCAGGTTTTCCGCCAGGATCTGTCCATTCTTGACCAGGATCGTCGACGTCCCCTGGGTGGCCTTTTCAAAGCCGCGACTGTACATGTTGATGACCGTAAGGAGAATCTGCAGAAACCCCAAAGAGAGGATAGGAATGATGCCGCGAATCAGCGGTACCTTCTCTTCGGCGATGGGAATCATGGCCGCTTCTCCCACCATAATGATTACGGCGATATCAAAGGGAGCCAGGTTCCCCAGGGTTCTTTTGCCCATCAGCCGAAAAACCACCAGGACGAGGAAATAGAGCAAGGCCGTCTGCAAGAAAAGCTTGCCGATGTCAACAACCAGCTTCACCGATGCCACTTCCCTTCCCAAGGTAATGACCTAGGTCATATTTTTCCCCCCGGGAAGGCAGGTTCATGTGTTAAGCCATCTCTTTAGATCCCCCAGTTCCAGGGTGTTTAAGACGTCCTTCTTCTCCAACCAGCCACGCCGAGCCACCGCCACCCCGTATTTCATGTCCTCCAACCCCGCCTGGCTGTGGCTGTCGGTATCAATGGCTAACTTTATCCCATATTCCCGGGCGCGTCTGGCGTTTTGGTCGCAAAGGTCCAACCGGTCGGGAGAGGCGTTGATTTCCAGGGCCGTTCCCGTCCTGGCCGCCAGCTCCAGCAGCCTGTCCACATCCACTGAGTAACCCTCGCGCCGGGCCAAAAGTCGTCCGGTCGGGTGGGCAATGATATCGACGTGGGGGTTTTTCAGCGCTCCCTCCAAACGCCGGTTGATCTGCTCCGCCGGCTGCCGGAAACCGGTATGTATCGAGGCAATGACCAGGTCCAGTTCCTGGAGCAGGTCGTCGGCGATATCCAGGCGAGAATCCCCCAGGATGTCCACCTCCATCCCCTTGAGGATGGTAAACCCTTCCCAAGACCGGTTCAGCCTATCTATCTCCCTCATCTGCTGGCGAAGCTGCTCCTCGTTCAGACCGCGGGCGATACCCAGGGACTTGGAGTGGTCAGTGATGGCCAGATACTCATAGCCGCGTCGCCGGGCCGCTTGGGCCATCTCTGGTATGCTCCCCAGCCCATCGCTCCAGGTAGAATGAACGTGCAGGTCCCCCCGGAGGTCACCTTCTTCGACCAGGACCGGCAGACTTCCCTCCCGAGCCGCCTCAATCTCGCCCCGATCCTCCCGGAGTTCCGGGGGAATGTAGGGAAGGCCCAGGTGTTGATACAGTTCCTTCTCGGAGGTTATGACAAAACTAGCTTCCCTCCTGGAAGCGGCCGGCGAAGCCTGGCCCTCCCCGACCCAAGGCATTGCCGAACCCTCTCCGGTATCGAGTTCAGAGCCTGCTCCAACGGCGCTGGTTCCCAATGCCGAAGGCCCTCCGGCCTCAGGACTTCCTCTGGGTTCACCGGTCCCTCTCAACGAGTGCTGTCCCGGCTTTGGCCCAGGGACGTTCTCCCCTTGCGCCCAATCCTCCTCCCGAAAGATCCCGTACTCATTGATCTTCAGACCCATGCCGCTGGCCAGGCCCTGCAGGCGGTCGTTATGTTCCTTAGAGCCCGTAAGATGGTGCCAGGTCTGAATAAAGTACTGGGGAGGAACGGCCCACAGGTTCACTCGCCAGCCAGGCCCTACCGTTAGGCTGGCCGTAGTCTCATCCCTGGCTAAGACCTCTTTGACCTGGGGTAGAGTGGTGAAAGCCTCCATCAGACCCCGCGGGTCAACCGTTCCCGCCACCAGGTCGATGTCTCCCACGGTCTCCTGATGACGGCGAACACTTCCCGCCACTTCGGCCCGCTCCACTCCCGGCAATCTCCGCAAACGCCCAGCCAACTCCTGGGCCAGGGGTAAGGCAAATCCCAGGGGTATCCGCCCACCACGGCCAGCCAGGAGGTTGATCCCCTCTAGGAAGTAGCCTTCCTTCTTGGCCCCGATCCCGGGGAGATCACGGAGACGGTGCTCCTCGGCCGCCTTCTTCAAGTCGGCCAGATTGGTTATCCCCAGGCGTTCGTAGATGACCCGCGCCGTCCTCGCCCCCACCCCTGGTACCTCCAGAAGATCGGTTAGTCCGGGCGGAACCTTCCCTCTCAATTCCTCATAGAAGTGACAGGTACCGGTAGTCAGGATCTCCTTGATTTTTTGCGCCAGCGCCTTCCCGATACCGGAGATCTCCTCCAGCCGACCTTCCCGGGTCACCTTTTCCAGGTCCTCCGTCAGATTCTCCACGGCTCGCGCCCCTCGGCGGTAAGCCCCTGCTCGGAAAGGTTCGGCCCCGGATAGCTCGAGCAGGTCGGCAATGTTTTCAAAAATGGCGGCTACCTGATAACGTTTCATCTTAACCTCTCAGCCTCTACCCGCGAAACAAAACCAGATACTTCCAGGTCACCGCCAAAGGCGGTCTGGCGATCTAGACTATATCACTCAATGGTGGTGATGGTGATGCCCCTTGTCCCATTCAATGACGGAACGGTTACTATTGAGCCCACCCTTGATATAGGCCAGGACCGCATCCCCCACCCGTCCCGAAACGCCGGGTAACACTTCGATGCCCCGCTCCTCAAAGTGGGCCACCGCCCCGCCACCAATGCCACCGGCGATGATGAGCCCGACCCCTTCCCGGCCGAAAAGGGAAAAAAGATCCTCATGATGAAAACCCTCGCGGGCACTGTTACCCAGGACCTTGACCTCCTTGATCTCTCCCGCCTCGATCTTCACCACCGTAAAAAAGGGGGCTCGCCCAAAGTGTCCGGAAACATCACTGTCCAGCCCCTGATCATCCGAACTGGGAACGGCAATGGTAATCACAAATAACGCCTCCTTGCTTCAGTCTATTGCTCCTGCGCCAGTTTTTTCCCTCACCATTTTAGTCTTCCCGGGCAACGGTGTCAATTGCGCCGAAAAGGGGTTTCCGGACCGGGCCGTCCCAGGAAAAAGCCCTGGCCGTAATCTACCCCGAGCTCCCGCAAGATCCGCAGCACGGCCTCATTCTCCACATATTCGGAAATGGTCCTTTTCCCCAGGGCGCGGGCCACATTATAAATGGCCTGAACCAAGGCCCGATGGGTAAGGTCTTGATCTAGGTTCTTAACAAAAGATCCATCGATTTTTACATAATCGACCGGGAGGCTGCGCAGATAGCTGAAAGACGAGAACCCGGCACCAAAGTCGTCCAGGGCGAAACTGCAGCCCAGGTTCTTCAGTCGTTCGATCCAACAGCGGGTCCGCGCCTCTTCCCGTACCGCGGTGGTCTCGGTGATCTCAAATCCCAGCAGGCGGGGGTCAACCCGACTTTCGATGATCTTCTCCTCAATGGTTTTCAAGAGGGCTTCGTCCCCCAAACTCTCTCCCGAGATGTTGACAAAGATCCTTACCCTGGAGTCGGCACGCAGGATAGCCAGAACCTTTTCCACCACCCAACGGTCAACCTGGGGCATTAACCCAAAACGCTCCGCCGCCTGGAGGAAAACCCCGGGGAGGATGATCTCATCGTCCTTCTCCCGCATGCGAACTAAAGCCTCGTAATGCTCAACTTCTCCGTTGCTGACCTGAACAATTGGCTGAAAAAAGAGGACTAGGCGGTCTTCTCTTAAGGCATCCTTGATCCGAGCCGCCCACTGGCTGGCTTCCGAAAGCCGCACTTGTTCGTCTTTCACTTCCCGATAGAGCACCAGACAGTTCCCACCCCGGGCCTTGGCCGCATAGAGGGCCGTATCGGCCTGTACCAGAAGCTCTTGAACGCCGGAGTTACCGTCGATGAGGGCCACCCCGATGCTGAGGCTCAGCCCATAGGTATGGCCGTTCATATGTAGACGGTACTCTTCCACCGCTCGGCGCAACCGTTCCGCTACCGCCAGGGCTTCACCATTGGACGTCTCTTCCAGCAACACCGCGAATTCGTCCCCACCCCACCGGGCCAGGAGGTCACCCTTGCGCAGCGCGCCGTTCAAAAGATGGCCCAGGTTAACCAAGAGGCTATCTCCTTTGGCATGACCCAGGTTGTCGTTCACCACCTTAAAGTTGTCCAAATCCAGGTAGAGGAGTGCCCCTCCCGACCCCCGACGAGCGTTGGCCACCACCCGTTCCAAGGCCCTTTCCAACAAACGCCGGTTGGGCAGGCCGGTGACGTGATCATGGTGCCCCAGATAGCTGAGCTGCTCCTCATGCCTTTTGCGCTCGGTAATATCCTGGGTAAAGGCCACAAACACGGGAGGACTCCCGCCACCGAAAAACTTTAGGCGGGTCAGGGCCGGGTAAGTGGAACCGTCCTTGCGACGATACAGCGCCTCAAAGTCCATGGATTCCCGGCTCCCCCGGCGTAGCTGGGACAACTGCGCTTCAAGACCATCCCAGGTAAAGGCTGGCACGAGATCCAGTGGGGTGCGCCCTCGTAACTCCTCCAGCGTGAAGCCGGTGTTTCGCAGGGCACTCTCGTTGGCATAACTGAATCTCAACGTGTTAACGTCAAGAACATAGATTTCGTTCGGGGATTCCTCTACAATCCTGGCCAGCTCGTCCAACTGCTTGCGACAGTCTTCCTTACGTGGCACGCCTGGTCCGCCTCCTCCGGGAACTAGCTGAAATTCGTCCGCCTGGCATTACCTTGAGGCCCTGAGCCCCCCGGGCTCTAGCCCCCGATGGTGCATCGGGCACCGGTGTTTGTTAGAGACATCACGAACAATCCGCGGCCAGCGCACCACCGTAAAAGCCCCGACCCTGGCGCCAAGAACAACAATACCAAAGTAAAAAGGCCTGGAGGCAACCCGACCCTTTTCGGGTTGGTCAACTATCCTTTGAACTTTTGGGGTCTCGGCCCGGATAGGAGGAGCCTCTAGGAGACGGCTGCAAAACAACCTTCTGCTATTTCGGCCCTAGGCCCCTCCCATCCCTTTAATCCGGCAAAGGATCCAACCGATAGCGTTACCGCTTGACGTTATTGGCGTCGTGACACCTCTGGCAGCTGGAGGCATCATGGCACTTCATGCAGTTCCCCATCCCATCCTTCTTTACCACCAACGGGTGATCCAGCTTCCAGGTCTTGGGATGGACCTGGCTGTGGCACTTGGTGCAATAGACAGGGTTAACCCTGGCTTCCGGCGAAGCCGGCTTTTGCTCATCGTGGCAGACTAGGCAGCCGATTCGGTCTGCTTTACCCTCCCGGGCATGACCCAGGGCCCAGGTCTGGTTATGGGAAGGGGGCCGCTTCAGGTGGCAATCCAGGCAGAAATCGTTGGAGCGAACCTCTTCTGCCAGGGTTGGCTTGCTTAGATCCGGGAATTTGCCCAAAGGAATGGAATGACACTTGATACAACTGACCACATCCGCCTTGGCCAACTCTCCGTGGGCGCTGGCCCAGGTCTGGTTATCATGAGTAGGCGGTGTCTTGATCGTTTTATGGCAGCGGTCGCAGGTGTAGAAGGCCTTCTGACCATTGTGGCAACCCATGCATTCTGCCATCCGAGGTCGGAAGTCCTTAGATTCCAGGGTGGTCAGTTTCACCAGATTGGCTTCCGTGGGTTGAAAGTCCTTGGTCTCAGCCAACCCGCCGTGGGTGGACCGGGCGTGGCAATCAACACAAAGGGCTCCATTTTCTTTGATATGCTTGGCATGGGGAACGATCAGGTCGCCGGAAGCCGTCACCTCGCGGCTGACCACGTGGCACTTCAGGCAGACCTCGTTAGGAATAGGGTCTTTGAGAACGATCTTGTCGGGAACCAGATGGAAGACATGACGATAGACTTGTTCCAGGGCCGAGATTTTGTGCTTGATGAAATTCCCCATCCCCGGAGGGATGTGACAGGTAGTACAGTTCACCCGGCTGTGAGCCGATTCCTGCCAGGTAGTGTATTCCGCCTTCATTTCGTGGCAACTGGCGCAAAAGTCCGGTCGGGAGGTGTATTGCAGCGTCCCGAAGGTGAAGATCAAAAAGATCAGCACGGAACCCGCCATCAACCACAGGGGCGCCGGCAGCTTGCCTTTCCTAGGCGTGACCTCTTTGGGAGGAAAGAAGCCCACTGAGAACTCACCTCTTTTATGAGTTAGATTCTACTGGTGGCCTCCAGGGCTTTACCACAAGAAGCCGCTTTGTCGTTCTGGCCTGGTAATGGGCGTTGGTTTCAACCAGGCTACCCATCGTCCACCCCCTTTACGGGAAGTGGTGCCAACAGCGTTTCCACTTCGCGGGGCATCTTCCCCAACCCAGCCAGGTGTTTTTTCAAAAAGGAGTTTTTCAGCATCACCTGCAGGGAGCGGAAAAAATATTCTTTCTTGAAACCGTCGGGCCCGGCGCGATAGGATCTGGCCTTATCCAGATAGAACTCGCGGTAACAGTCTATGATGGTCTGCTTCATCTCAGCCAAGGCCATGGCCTCTGGCTGCAGGATCGGCTCTACAAAATTGTATTTGGAGTAGTCCTCCTCCACGATGAACCCCCGCACCTCCTGGTATAGATCGGCGTAAGGCCAGGGGGCCAGGTGAAGGAAATGGGCAAAATCCGGGTCATAGTACTTGGCCAGAGCCAGGGTTTCCGCGATGCGCTCAGGCGTTTCATCAGGCAAACCCAGGACGAAGGAGCATTCGGTGATGATACCAGCCTCGTTGATGAGGCGCAAAGCCTCCCGCGATTCCTCGCACTTGATATCCTTCTGAAAGATCTCCAAGCGTTGATTGCTGGTGGCCTCCACCCCCACATAGATGTGACGTACCCCTGCTTGGTGGTAACGCTCCAGGATGTCGGCGTCCCGCAAAATGTCGGCGACACAGGTTTCCAGGAGAAGATCCATACCCACCCGCCTTTCGCTGAGAAGATGCAGTATCCTCTCCCAACGCTGCCGGTCCCGGGTCGGGTACTCGTCGGAGAGCATCACCACCGTTACACCATAGCTGTCGCGGAGGTGCTCCAGTTCCTGGACGAAGGATTCCGGGGAGCGCTGGCGGTAGCTCCGGTGCCAGAACTTCTGCTGAGAGCAGAAACGGCAGGCGTTGACACACCCCCGGGAGGAGCTGACGATCCCCAGGCGCGAGCCAGGCCTGACAAAGAGGGTGTAATCGGACCAGTTCACCAGATCCCAGGCCGGTAGCAGGGAATCCAGATCCTGGATGAAGGGACGGGGTGCAGTAGCCACCACCTGTCCGGCGCTGACGTCAACCTGGCGGGATTCCGCCCCTTCCGTACACCCTTTGTCAAGGCGGGCGATCCCGGGAACCCCCTCCAGGGCTTGGGACGCCCGTCGGCGATGAGAGCCCTCTGTTCTTTCAAGGTAGGCCATCCCGAGAACTCCATCCAGTGGGCTACCTGACTCCAGGGCCTGGAGGAGCTCCACCGTAGTGACCTCGCCCTCGCCCCTGATCACAAAATCCACAACGCCCGGGTTTTCCTCCAAGACCTGTGTGTACATCATGGTGGGGTGCACACCACCCAGGAGGGTGATCACCCGCGGATTGAGCCCCTTGGCCAGCCGCAGGACTTCCAAGGCGGCCGGATAGGAAGCGGTAATGGCCGAGGTGCCCACATAATGGGGGCGGTGATCGGCCAGCAGCTTCCCAACCGACTCCAGGTCGTCCCCCCTGGTCATGGCGTCGTATATCTCCACCTCAAAGCCCGCCGCCCGCAAGTGGCCGGCAATATAGACAAAACCGAGGTTAGGCCAGCGACCGGCCGACTCCACCACCCCGGCGTGATAGGGCGGTGTAATCAGAAGAACCTTCTTGCGCATGATCCCCTCCGAAATAACCATCCTATGGACACCGCTGCCTGCCCTTCCTCACCCCAGATACGGCGCATGGTTGGTCCTGTAAAATACCCCGACGCCGAAAAGGGCAAACAGGAGGAACCCCAAGGCGGCGAGGGCAAACCAGGCCGCTTTGCTCCCCCGCCAACCGTAGGTGCGCCGCAGGTGCAGATAAAGACCATAAACCAGCCAGGACACCAAAGACCAGGTCTCCACAGCATCCCAACTCCAGTAGCTACCCCAGGCCGTCCGGGCCCAGATGGACCCGGCCACGATCATCACTGTCAGGTTGATGAAGCCAAAGGTCGTCAGGGAATAGGCCAGGTCGTCCAGGCGGACCAGGGCCGGCAGGCCGTTCATTACGGCCGGGTCACCGGCAGAACGTTTCCAGTCCCTCGCCGGCCCACCATTTCCCTGGGAATGCCCTGAGCCGGGCGCTTCCCGGTGGGAACCCTGATCCGCCGTCAAACTGGGCGACTCCTGCCGTAAAGGGAACTGTAACCCGACATCGTCCGGCAGTGGTCTAGAGCGTCTCTCCTTCCAAAGATAAAACCCGCTTACCCCTGCTCCCAGAAGATTGGCCCCGTAGGCCAGTTTGGCGAAGAGGATGTGGATTACCAGCCAAAAGGTCCGAAAACTGGGCGGCAGGGTCCTGATCTCGGGCGAGGACATGATAGCTCCGCCCAGGAGAAGGAAGGTCGCTGGCAAGACCACCACCCCCAAGAAGCGTAGCCGCCGGTTCTCGGTGACCAGAAAAAGGAAGATCAACAAAGCCACCCAGGCATCGGAGGAATAAACCTCATAACGTCGGTAATAAGGCCCGTGACCAGCATCCATCCAGCGGAGAGCCAATTGCACCGTATGAACGGCAAATCCAGCCCAAGCCAAGAAGGTAGCCCGGATCAGGTGACGTTCCAGCTTCGCCGCCAGCGCCGGTGGTGATAGCTGCTGTGCTTCGCTGCCCGCCGGCAAGACCTGGTCTGGCTTCGCCGCCGGCACCGGCGACTTTCCCGCCGGTGATCCTCCGTAAAAGCTGACCCCCCAGGCGTAAAAGACGGCACTGGCGGCATAGAGGGCTACGGCAACCCACAGGAGGAAGATTTCCGTCTGGATCAGGATGACTCATCCTTTCTTGGTCTTGTTGGGCCGACTGTGGCTATCTGGAAGAGTAAAAACCAGGATCAAACCGGTAAGACCTAAAAGGAATCCCGAATAGACCCAGGGAACGCCCGGGTCGTACTTGGCTGTAAAACCATACCATAACCGGTAATGGTGGAACTCCAGGCTGTATCCAGCGAAACCGGCCTTCTGACCCACGGCCAGTTCTCCGTCGTAAACCCTTTCCTGACCTCGCTGGACCTCCAGATGAACCCTGGCTCCGCTCTCCCCCATCCTCATCGTTCCACCAGCGCTTCCAAGCAAATCACCCCTGGCTGTCGCCACGGTCGCGGCCCGCGCATCATCTGGCGAGCCCCTGGACCCGCCGCTTCCCACCGGCGCCGGGAAAAAGTTGACGCGCACCTGGTACGGAGCACCGGGAAGGTTGCCCTGGCCGTAGTGCCAACCCGGGGACAGGCCGCCGGAAAAATCGGACTCCAGGGCCAGGAGAAAGCGGCTCACTTCCCTACCGTCCGATCGACGTAAGATAAAGGCCGGGGCATAGCCGTAGGTCTTTTGATAGAAATCCAGCCCGGCAAAGTTTACCGGACCCACGCCGGAAAGGACGGTCCGTTTGACCTCCCGCTTGCCTTCAAGAAAGGAGATATCGGCCAGGTAATCCTCCACCTTCCCTCCGACGCCGCGCTGGAAATCCACCCGGTTCAGCCGCAGGGTGAAGCGAGATCCTCGCGCCCCCGCCAAGCGCCCCTGGTGATAGGTAACATACCCGTCAATCGGACTGTCTCCGGCCAGGGGCGCCCGGCTTCCCCCGGGGCCGAAAGTTACAGCCGGCCTATCGACAAAGACATCCCCCTCGATGACACCGAAGGCACCGTAACTGCTCCATCCGGCGGTAATGAACCCGCCGACGAGAATGACGAGGAGACCGGTGTGAAAAAGAGGGGAACCGAAAAGCCACAGCGGACTCCGCGAGATCCTCACTGGCCCTTCTCCCGCTACTGCTCCGCCCTGAACAATGATACGGCGGCGGATGACCTGGAGGCTGCTCCGCCCTGGCACTTCGCCCGCTATGGCTACCGGCAGGATCGCGTCTTGAGCACCGGGATCCGAAGGGCTCGTAAACCCTTTCTCCGGCAGCTTCTCCATCGCCCGCGACCTCCAGCGTCGCCAGGCCCGTACGTATTGCAGCAAAGTACAGGCCGTCAGGTTAAGTCCCAAGGAAACCACCAGGAGCAGGAAGGGCCAGGTCGAAAAAACCCTCCGCCCGGCAATGGCTCCCAGTACCCCGGTTACCGTCAACAGGGTGATGAGGACCAGGGCCAGACGGACAGATGTCAAGAACCTCCAGGCTTTTCTCCCCATAATCCTCACCACCTCCTCCCCGTCCAGTCAGTCCCACAAGACAGGCTCGCCGCGATCATTTGAGATAGTAACAGCGTCCTCCGTGAACGCCACTTTCATCACCCGCACTGGCTATGGTCGCAATCCATCTGTTGCCAACCTCCCGGCGATCGCCAGGTCCTGATCTTGAGCCAGGAGCCATCGCTGTAAGGAGCCGGGTCAGTGGTTTCTGTCAACAGTGACCGCGTCTTCCAACCATGGGGCACCGCTGAATGGCAACTCGTGCAGCCCCGTTCTTTGTGCTTCCTGTGCAAGTTGTAGTTCGAGCTGTTGGAAAAGGCCGAACGCACTGTGGCGCTGCCACCATCGACCCCGGCGGCATAAAAGTTGTAATCGTGACAGAAGAAACAAAGGTGATTTGAGGTATTGGGACCGCCCGTTCCCCCGATGCCCTCGGCCCCGGTACTCCTGGTCCAGGGTCCGCGCAGGATATACCAGTAGGATGAACCGTGGGGTCCTTTCAGGCCGGAAGAGCTGCTGCGGTGGCAGTCCTCACAATAAAGGCGTGTTGTCGCAGTCATGGCATTGCCGTTGGAGTCGGTGCCGGTGAACTTACCGTAATAATAGGTCTGGCTGTTATAAGTAAAAGTCTGAATCTTGCTCGTTCCCACCACCGCATGATAGGCCGGGTTGTTGGGATTGAATTCCTTCGGTGTATCAGTCTGCTGGATGCTGCCCCCTGGCGTCGGTGGGTTGGAACCAAAGGCATAAGAGGAATGGCACTTAAAGCAGAGCTGGTACTGGTATTGAATCGGTTTGATGAAGGTCATGGGGGCCGGACCGGTGGACTCCCAGTCGGCCCAGGTCTTGGTGCCAAAGGTCACCTCCACCCCGCTGACGTTTTGCAGTGGCGGCGGCGCGGCGGGCGGGTTAACCGTCGTGGTTCTCGGCAGCTCGTTATGCGGGTCATGGCAGTCGACACACTCGGCATGCCTTTTGCCGCTGGCGTAAAGGGTGGCGTAGTCCTCAGTATCGCTGTGCTGCCCGGAGACATACAGGGTTGGATGGCGGTAGCGATCCGGGGACGGGCTGCCGGTCTGGGTCAAGTCCGGTTTGACGTTGGGAGCATCGGCCCGGCTCCCGTCATGGCAACTCAAGCAGAGACCGCTGACCGTATCTGTATCCTCGGGCCGGTTGAGCAGCAGGGAATAATCGGAACCGTGACTGCTATGGCAGTCACCGCAGGTGATCCCTTTCAGGAAATGAGCCGAGTTTTTATAGGTCGATTTGTCCCAACCGTCACCGTTATTGCCGTTGTTGGTGGTGATGCTCCTCGGTTCAAAGCTTACAGTGTAGGGCACCGTTCCCCCGGCCGCGGGGCGGCTCCCCGCCGTTCCATGGCAACCCAGGCAGAAGTCCACCCCGCTTAAAACCGCCGTGGTGTTCGCCGGGTTACTGGTTTTGTTGGTAGCGGTGACGGTATGGCTATTGTGACAACTAACGCATTCCACCCTGGACCCGGCCGTCTGTTCAGTGGCGGTGATCTTGTGGTGCGAGATCTTGCCAAAGGCGGACTGGATGTCCACCGCCCCGGTCACCCCAGAGGTGGCGCTGTGACAGTTATAGCATAGATTCTCTTCCTCTCCGACGGTGTAGTGGACATTGGCCGTACCGTGGGGATTGTGACATTGAATGCAATATCCCACCGGGGTGGCCACCCCGTTATGGGCCAGGGTAGAGGTGCTGGTGCCGTGACCGGACGCGTCATAGGCCGTGGCCCCGCCGTAGGTATTCAGGTTGTTCTGGTGACAGGCCTGGCACTGGGTGTTGTCGTTCCCGGTGGTGGTATTGCCGTTGACCACCGTCTGGAACATCTTGAGCAAGGAAGAGCCGTGGCTCTGGTGGCAGGTCGAGCACTTGATCCCTGTCCCCGTGGGAGGATTCAGAGAGGCGCTATCATGACCCGTCCCGGCCAGGTTGGGATTGGAGGCGTTGGCCGTGTTCCCGGGATACCAGGTCTGGTGGTCGCCGTTGATGGACGAACCCAGATTATGCGGGTCGTGGCATTTGGCACAGTCATTGCTGGTGGGATGAGAGCTGCCGTGACAGGTCCAGCAGAACTGGTTCCCACCATGCGCCGAACGGTCAACAAAGCTTTGCAGAAGGCGTGGCCAGTGGACCTGGTTACCATTGGCATCCCGGCCGCCATCGTGGGGGTTGTGGCAGTCGGTACAGGTCTGGATCCCCTCGGGCACCTTATGGTGGGTGGTGGCGTAGGGAGATACAGTCCCAAATTCCGAGGCCACGTCGTATTTGCTCTGCCCCCCGGGGTCGTGGCAGAGGTAACAGAGGGTCTTGATATCGTTTTGGTTCAAAAGTCGGGTGTTTACCGCCTTATGCTGGCTGTGACAGATAACGCAAAGATTGGTGTTGGAAATATAGTAGCCATGGGGGGTCTCGGCCAGGGCCGAGGTCCCGCTGAAGGTCTTCGTATTGGCCCCGGTGAAACCATTCCCCGCCGCGTCCTTCAGGGATCCATCGTTGAGGACGCTCAGGGTGTAGCTGGTGTTGTTGGTCTGGGCTGCCGTCTTCAGCCGTACCGTCTTGCCGTCGGATTGCAGGGTGGCCGAAGTCACCGCCAGGCTGGGGGTGATGGAGTAACCGCCAGTCACATCGGTGGTGGCAGCGTCCAACCAGTAATCGCTGAAGATGGCATCGACGGTGGTGTTGTTGATCGGTCGCGCCTCCAAGAAGACCGGAGCCGTGCTGTCGATATAGACCCGCCCCCCCTCCAGGGGTGTAGCGTTGGTGGCGGCATTGTTGTACGGGTCAGAGCCGCTGACGGTGACGGTGGCCGACCCGTCCGGGTTGCCGGACAAGACGTTCCAGGTGGCCAGGAAGGTGGTCTGGCTCCCCCCGTCGGACGTGGTCGTCCCACCAGAGACATCATTCGATGTGCCGGGGGCATCAATAGAAAAGGTGGGCGTGGTCCCTGCCTTAATGCTCTCGTCGGTGACGACCTTCAAATAGACCGTCTGCGGCCGGGTGGCCACCGTCCCGTTGATCACCTTGAGCAAGACGGTCCGCCCGGCATCGCTATAGTAGTAAACCCGGAAATTGGGCGGCGAGGTGTCATTGACGGTGGTGGCAAAGGTGTAATCCCCCGAGGTGGTAGTGTTGCCCACGGCGTCGCCGGAAATCACCCGGTAGTGATAGGTGGTGGTCGGGGAAAGCCCATTGAGATTGACGCTATGACTGGTGACCAGGGTGCTGTCTACCGTGGTGCTGGAACCATAGCTCATGCTTGTCCCATACTCCACCTTGGAGGTAGCCGCCTCCCCTGTCGTCCAGGTGATGATGGCCCCGGTTCCCGAAAGGTTACTCGCGGCCGGGGCGACGGTGATAGCCGGAGATGTACCATCCAGGGTCACCGTCCCGGCCGTGGTGGTGGAGGCATTGCCCGGGGTATCCGCCGCCACTATCATTAGGGAGTAAGAACCATCGGGAGCAGTGCCCGAGAGCCCGCCGTAGTTTTGCGATCCATTCCAGGTCAGGTTCTTGGCCGTACCGGCCGTTTCCTGAACTACCGGGGAGGTTTCAAAAACGATGGTGTTGGAACTATCGCGTACCTGGAGTTTGACCTTGGCCGTCTCCCCCAGGTCATAGGTGACCGTAACGTGACCGGCCAGGGCCGGGGAAAAGGCCGTCGGCGTGGTCGAGGTCACCGTCACGGCCGGCGCTGTGCTATCCAGGGTGACGTCCCCGGCTGCAGAAGTTGAGGGATTATTCTGAAGGTCGGTCGCCACTATCTCCAGGCTGTAGACCCCGTCCGGGGCCACCCCGCTCAATCCCCCGTAGTTCCTGATCCCGTCCCAGGTGATGGTTCGGTTGGACCCTCCCGTAACCGAAAGGACTGGGGAGGTCTCGTAAACGATGGTGCCGCCGCTTTTGACGCGCAGTTTCACGTTGGCCTGATCGTTGATGGTATAAGTCACCGTCACCACTTGACTTAAGGTGGCCGAAAAGATGGCCGGACTGACGCTGCTGATGGTCACCGCCGGGGGCGTGTTGTCCACGGTGACACTGCCAGCCGCCGTTTGGGAAGTATTATTGACCAGGTCGATGGCGACGATGGTAAAGGAATAGGTTCCCTCCGAGGCCGCCCCGCTCAACCCGCCATAGTTTTGTGTTCCATCCCAGGTGAGGGTGAGGTTACTTCCCGCCCCCACCGAGGTCAGCACTGATTCGTATACCAGGGTGGCCGAGGAGTTCCTGACCTGCAGACGAACTTGCGCCGCCTCATTTATGCTATAGGTAACGGTGGCCAGACCGCCATTGACCGATGAGATGGCCGCCGGGCTGGCAGCCGTCCCACTGATCACCGGCGGGGATTTGTCCACGGTGTAGGTGTAAATCAGTTCCCCCGTGAGACCCACGGCGTCATAGGCCAGGGCGCGCACCTTGTAGGTCGTTCCATCGGCCAATCCGCTGGTGTTCCAGGCCCCGCTCCAGCCATCCCCCGCCGTGGTGTCCGCGGCGAAGAGATTCCAGGTGGGGGTAGGGACGTTGTCCCCATAGTAAAACTCCACTTTGGTCACGCCCACGTTGTCCTGAGCATCGGCCGTGATGGCGACGCTACCACCCGGGACGCTGACGGTGTTGGCCGGAGCCAAACTGAGCACCGTGGGCGGGGTGGTATCTTTGGTGGTAAAGGACCAATTAAATACCGCCGCGAGGGGGTTACCGGCAAGATCCTTGATCGCCGTACTCAAAGTCGCCTGATAGGTCTCATTGGCATACATCTTGGCACTAGGTGTGAAGCTGGCAGTCTTTGTCCCCGCGTCATAACTGACCAAGCCGGCTACAGGGCCACCTGAGGTGAGGTTATCCAAAGTGAAGGTGGCCGAAGTAACCGTGCTGCCGTCGACCGGTTCGCTGAAGGTGGCCGTGATGGTGGCGTCCTGAGGTATACCGGTGGCCCCACTGCTGGGATAGGTGGAAGCCACAGCCGGAGGGGCGATGTCCGCCACGACCGCGGCGGTAATCTGGCCAGCTTTGTTCCCGGCCGCATCCGTGGCATCAATCTTCACCGTATAACTCCCGTCGGGAACCACCGTCGCCGCATCGTTCTTACCATCCCAGAGCAGGGAATTGGCCCCCGCGCTCAAGGTAGCCCCGTTGGCCAGGGTCCGGACAGCGGTATTCCCGGCGTCGTAAAGGATGGCAGTGACCGAGGCCGCCTCAGAGAGGTTAAAACTTAGCGTTGACGTATCGTTGACGGCATCACCGTTGGGAGAAAAGGGGTTCGGAGCAAAGGTCGCCCCACTGGCAACCGGCACCGTATTATCCACCTGGGCAGCGGTGCTCTGCTGAGTGGCGACATTGCCGATCCCATCGCTAGCG
>JAMCWA010000103.1 GCA_023475165.1 Bacillota bacterium
ATCCGGCTTTGCCCCCGGCGTCCTCCAGGCTGGTCCCATTGGCTGCCACCTGAGTCAGAAGGGCGGCGACGGTCTGGGAGGCTTCAGTCGTGTAGAGGGTCGTTCGTTCATCTTCCTCCTGCACCCGCTGGACACCCGGTAGTTTCGTCAATTGCTCACCGCTAAAGGACTTGGGTTTGACAAATTCCACGGCACGTTCGCGGAAGTACGCTTCGATCAAGACCCGGGGAGGACCTTCGGCAATGATCTGGCCATGATCAACCACCGCCACCCGGTCACAGAGCCGTTCCGCTTCGTCCATATAGTGAGTAGTCAGGAAGACCGTCTTGCCCCGGTGTTTCAGATCCTGTATCAGATCCCAGAGGCCGCGGCGGGCCTGGGGGTCAAGCCCCGTGGTCGGTTCATCCAGGAAGATGATCTCGCCGTCGCCGATCAGGGCCAGGGCCGCCGCCAGACGTTGGAGTTGTCCCCCGGAGAGACTTCTCGTTTGCACCTTGGCCTTTTCTTTCAACCCCACCAGAGCGATGACTTCATCGGCCGGGAGGGGCTTGGGATAGAAGTTGGCAAAAAGGCGCACGGTTTCGCGAACGGTGAGACGGGGATATAACGAGGAGGCTTGCAGTTGAACGCCAATGCGGGTTTTCAGTTCCCGGGACTGGTGCTCCGGGTCCAGGCCCAATACCTTCACCTCACCGCCATCTCGGTTTCTCAAACCGATCAAGGTTTCAACTGTGGTGGTTTTGCCGGCTCCGTTAGGTCCCAAGAGGCCATAGACCTCGCCGGGGCCAACCCGAAAACTCAGTCCGTCTACAGCCCGCACCGGGCCATAGCTCTTGCGGAGCTGGGAGACCAGGATAGTGTCCAAGATTTGTAGAACCCTCCCTCTCAAAGGATAACGCTCCGAGACAGTGAAAGGAGCCTTTCTACCTCAACCGGAGGACGCCGGGGGCAAAGCCGGATGATTTTCAGGTTCATCAAGGGCCCACTTACCTCCACGTCCGCACACCATCTTTTATACCATTCAATGGGAGGAGTTTCAACCCCTGCTAAGGGATGCTGAGTGCTATGATTCAAATTCCCTGACGACCAGGCCTCGCATGTCGTGGCTATCCAGGTAAGCGGAGAACTTTCCTTCGTAAACCCTGACCGCGGGGGTCTCGCTTTGGGAAAAGGGTGTTTGGTCAAACCAGGAACGGTTAAAGACATTGGTCTTGATCTCGTCAAAAACCGGCAGGTAGAGGACCCGGTCGGCTTCCAGGTCGGCAAAGAAATGGGTCCCGTAGGACAGTTCGGGAGCGAAACGCTGGTGGCTGATGCCTATTTCCACCAGTAGCCCGGCGTTGGAGATCTCCTGGTAGGTCACCGGCACCCCCAGGATCGGGTCGGTGGAGCCCCAGCGGCCAGGCCCGACCAGAATATAGCGTTCTCCCGCCAGGCGCCGGTTGATGCGCCCGATCTCCCGGGCGACGGCACCTTTGTTGGCTGCCGAGGCGTAGGCCCAGTAGTCGACGTAGACCAGATAGCGGACGTCCTTCAAGATTCCGTTGGTCAGCATCCTGTCTCCCTTGAGGAGGATTCGGTCTGGGGTCAGGACGGGAATCGCTACCCGGCGGTACTCCTCGTAACTTGACAGGGGTCGCGCCTGGACCAGGGAATAAGTCCGGTCGGCGGTCTCATAAGTGAATTCAATGTCCACGGGAGTGCCCATTTCTTGTTCCAGGACTTCGTAGAGGAAGCTGGTGGTATGAAATAGCTCCGGGCAAGCAGTGGGGAGACCTTGAAAGGTAAAGACATATCTTTGCCCGGGGGACGCAGTTTCAATAGGTGGGACAACCCTTTGCAAACTGTTCTCCTGGGAGTCATAGATCTGGGTCAGAAGGTGGTAGTGGTGGTGCTCCCGTAACAGGCTTGACTTCTCATTTATATTAAAGGAGACAAAGTGCCCGGCTTCCATATCCAAGACATCAATCGTTTCCTGAGAATACCTGGCCACGTCGGCTGGATTGTTCCCTTCGGGACGCAGCTTGGGATTGGTCAAAGACAGGGTTCGCGCATACCCGCGGCCGGTACACCTTGTTCCCAGGCCAAAGGCGATCCGCATAACCCCATCCTCGGCCCGAATCCGCTCCGTCCAGCGGCGATACGCCTTAGAAAAGCCGACCCCGGAGATTTCCGGATAAAAAAACTGCCCACGCCGCCTTCCCTCCAGGCGCTGGATGATCACGGCCATTTTTTCCCCGGAAAGCCGGTGCTTCAGGCGATATTCGATGGCGTTCAAACCATAGGTGCTGGCGTAAACCTGCTTTATGGCCATCGCGAGTTCCCGCAACCGGGCCTCGGGATCACCGTTGTTGGCCAGAAAGGTGGTCAGGTACTTGCCGGCGAAGGAGTGATCGGGATTGTCCTCGAGAAGGGAGGAAGAACGAACGGCCAGGGGGTAAGCGGCCTGTTCCAAGAGTCTTACCAACTGCTGACGGAGGCCAGCTGGGATTTCTCCCTGCAGGAAGGCTTCCTGATAAGCGGGGACTGCCTCCGGGTCATCCCGCAGGCCTTCGAGGTGGTTCAAAGCCAGGAATTCATCAAAAAACTCGGATGCCACAAAGTGGCTCTCCGGGATGACTACCGTTAGGACCCGGCCGCGGCCCAGAGACTCCGCGGGGCTGACTTGTTTCAATACCTCCCGGGCGAAGAGCATTCCTTTGGCCTTTCCCCCGATGGAACCGCTGCCGATGGTTACTTCCTGGTATTCGGCAAGATCCAGGGGGTTAAAGGCGGCAAACCTCTTGAGTTTAGTCTGGTCCATGGACCGTGCCGGACCTCCTACCTTTGGGGCTTCGCTTTGGCAGAACTCCCACCCTGAAACAAACCAACTACTTCCAGGGCACCGTGCCGGCATCGCCGTCCTCGCTTTCGGTCACCTGCGACGACTGCATCGCGGCTCGGTGAAAGCGCTCCGCCGGCAATCGCCCACCCGTCGCCAGCCTGCTGCTGTTTCATTGCTTTATGGCGCCGCCAATGGCGGCACGGCGGTCTGGTTAGACCCAGGAACTATTGTAACATACCAGGGACTGGGGCGACAAGCGTTCCTAAGCGAATCCAGGACCCCGCTAAACTCGTCTCCTTTAGCCGCGCGGCGGGACTTTCTCGGTGTGGTTGACAACCTCGACCTGACTGAACCATTATGTCTACTTTGGAATATAATTAACTAGATACCACCGAGGAGAGGAGGTGGGATTTTACGGCTGAGGGCGGGGGGCCAAGTGTCATCCACATCCGCGATCTGGCCACGGTGACCGGGAGCTCCATCTTCATGGCCCTGCGCATCCCCATAACGGTGACGGAGAAGAATCATGCCAAGGTCAGCGGCATCGCCAAGGGGCCAAACACCGACGCCTCGGCCGCTTTTCGTTTTTGGCTGCAGGATAAATCGTAACAGCGCTTGCGGGGAGAACCGGTTCCGCCCAAGCTCAAGGCCGTTGCAGCTCAACTGTAAGTATTGTTAAGTTTGGAGGAAGGGTTCATGGCCTCGGACCAGGTGGCACCTATCCGTCCCATATTACAGGAGGTCGTGCTTGGGCAGGCCCTGGAGCAGGGTCTGGCCGACAAGATCTTTCATCTCTCTGAACCGGCCCAGGCCTTGCGTGGCGTGACTATCACCTTCCGGCAAGCCAGGGGGTCAGTTCTGGAGGGGAAGGTGATAGCCGAAGCCACCCTCGAGGTGGACATCCTTTACCTGGGCGAAGATTCGCTACTTATCTATCAAAGAGAGGACATGTCAATCCGGCTCCTGATGACCATCCCGGTGGCCAGGCCCGGGATGCAAGCCCGGGTGGAATTCAGGAAGGAAAACCTTACGCCCGAGCTGATGGGTCAAGATCTTAGAGTCAAGGTAGTCTTTCTCGTTGAATGCTGGGTGTTGCAGGAGGAGCTCTCGACAGAAGCGGTACCCTGGCGGGTCTATCTGGACGGTCGGCGATTCTTTGGATTACCGCCCATTACTCTGGAAACGGGTCCCTATTATGTCGCTTCTCCGGCCGTGGAAGTCGGGGAACTGGATACCTGCACCTGCTTTGTGGCCAATCTTGGCAACGCCAGTGCCCTGGTACGATTGGATTACAGCCCTGACCAGTCGATCTGGGAAGCTGATCGATACGAGGAGACCATTGCCCCCACCAGCAATCTGATCCTCGTTCCCAAGTACTATCTTCGTCATCTTCGCCTATCCTGTCGTTCCGCCCTTCCGGCGGCTCCAACCAGGCTGAGGATTTGGTTTCAGGGGCGGGTGTAGAAAGTGGAGCAGGTGACAAAAAAGCGAGACCGGCTACGCCAGCCGGCCTCGCTGGCAGGGATTACTTGTCTTGATGCCCGTCCAACATCCGGGCGGTACTGCGGCGCCAAGCACCCTTGGCGCAACGGTAGGGCTTACTGATCTTGAGGCCGGGCCGACAGCGGCAGGGGGATTCGCGCCCCTCGAGCCGGAGGTTGGCTGCCGGCTTCCTTCCGACTCCGCCTTGCGGCGGAACCCTTACCTCAGGCTGCAACCTTTCGGAGCAACTTTAAGTGGCGGCCCTTTTCCCCACTCCCATTCCCAGGGCCCGGCCCACCGCCTGCTTTTTCAGGTACTGGATGGCGGAAGTGTTGTCGATCCCCTTCGGACAAACCTCGACGCAATTGAAAACGGTGTGGCAGCGCCAGAGGCCGTGCTCGTGGGCCACCAGGTCCAAACGTTCCTTCTGAGCCCCGTCGCGGCTGTCGGCATAAAAGCGAAAAGCCTTGATCAGGGCGGCCGGGCCGAGGTAGTCTTCGTCAGTCCAAACCGCGGGGCAGGAGGAATAGCAGGCCCCGCAAAGGATGCAGTCCACGGCCTCGTTGAGAACATGCCGGTCGGACTGGCTCTGATAGTACTCCTTTTCCGGCGGGGACTCAGCCGGAATCAGGTAAGGTTTAATAGATACGTACTTGCCAAAGAAGGAGTCCAGGTCCACCACCAGGTCCTTGATCACTGGCAGGCTCGGCAGGGGTTCGATGAAAAGCTCCGTGGTCTTCAGGTCTTTAACCTGTGTCTTGCAGGCCAGCCGTTGCAGACCGTTGACATACATGGCGCAATTGCCGCAGATGGCCTCGCGGCAGGCGTAGCGGAAGGCCAGGGAACCATCCAGGTTCTCCAGGATGTAAAAGAGGACATCGAGGATGGTCATACCCTCCCGGTAAGTAACCTGGTAGGTATCGTAGCGGGGCTTGTCGTCGGTATCCGGATCGAAGCGAAAAACCTTGACGTCAAGATCGGCCATGCTTTAATACCTCCTCGCTTCCGGCTGGTATCTGGTAATGGTCACTGGCTTGTAGTCCAGACGGGGTCCGTCGTCGGTCCGGTAGGCCAGGGTGTGCTTAAGCCAGTTGGCATCATCCCGCTCACGGTGATCCAGCCGGTAATGGGAGCCGCGGCTTTCTTTCCGGGTAATGGCTCCCAGGGCGATGACCTCAGCCATTTCCACCATACCTTCCAACTCCAGGTTGCGGGCCAGATCAAGATTATAACGCCGCCCTTTATGGGCGATATGGATCTTCTTCACCCGGTCTTTGAGCTCCCGCACCTTCTCCAGGCCTTCCCTCATCTCCTCTTCCTGCCGGAAGACTCCAATCTTGTAGAACATGGTGTTGCGCAACTCTTCGTGGAGACGGCCCGGGTTTTCCGCACCATCGCGCTGCAAGAGCTCCTCGACCCTCTCTTTTTCTTCCCGCAGGGCGGCCTCCAGGGCTATGGTCCCCTGGCGAGTCTTGTCCAGACCCATGACGTAGCGGAGCATGGCCGCCCCAGAACGCTGCCCAAAGACGATGGTTTCCAGCAAGGAATTCCCTCCGAGGCGGTTGGCCCCGTGGACGCTGACGCAGGCCACCTCGCCGGCGGCATAAAAGCCCTCCGCCACCGTCTCCCCATCGGCGTTGCAGTCGATGCCACCCATGGTGTAATGCATCCCGGGTTGGATGGGGATGGGTTTTTCAATAGGATCGACCCCGGCAAAGCTCATGGCGATGTCACGGATGGCGGGTAGCCGTTCCATGATCTTTTCTTTGCCCAGATGAGTCAGATCCAAATGGACATAACCGCCGGCCCCCGGGTCCCCAAACCCGCGCCCTTCATTGATCTCGGTTTGGATGGAACGAGCCACGATATCACGAGGGGAAAGCTCCATGGCCTTCGGAGCATACTTTTCCATGAAACGTTCGCCCCGGTTGTTCTTGAGGTACCCCCCCTCCCCGCGGGCGGCCTCGGAAATCAGGATACTGGGCCCATAGAGGGCGGTGGGGTGAAACTGGATGAATTCCATGTCTTTCAGCGGAATCCCGGCCTTGTAGGCCATGGCCTGCCCGGCCCCGGTGACGATGAGGGAGTTGGTGGAGCGGGCAAAGACCCGTCCGGCCCCGCCGGTGGCTAAGAGGACGGCCTCGGCCTGGAAGGCTTCCAGCTGGCCGGTGATGAGGTTCATGGCGATGACCCCACGGGTCTTCCCGTTCTCCAGGACCAACCGTTGGACCTGCCACTCCTCGTAGACCTGGACCCCGCGCCGGATGGCCTGCTCATACATGGTGTGGAGCAGGGCGTGGCCGGTCTTGTCGGCGGCATAACAGGTCCGGGGGTAACCGGCCCCGCCGAAGGGGCGCTGGGCTATTTTCCCTTCCGGCGTACGGCTGAAGGGGCAGCCCCAGTGTTCCATCTCGATAATCCTGATGGGGGCATCGTGGGTCATGATTTCCACGGCATCCTGATCGGCCAGATAGTCACTGCCCTTGACGGTGTCAAAGGCATGCCGCTCCGGGGTGTCGTCGCGACCGTTTTCGGCGTTGGCCAGCGCCCCATTGATCCCGCCCTGAGCCGCCACCGAGTGGGAACGAACCGGGTTGACTCGCGAAATAACGGCTACATCCAGCTTATCGCCGGTTTCGATGGCCGCCCGCAGGCCGGCCAGGCCGCCGCCGACGACAAGGACTTGATGGTAGATCAAGCTTTTCACCTCCAGTTATCGCAAAAAGACCAGCAGGGTCTGCCAACCGTAGACGGTGGCAGCCACCCCCACGATCCAGAGGACCCAGGTGATGCTGCTGGCCAGGCGCGGCCACCAATCCAGGACCACCGCCCTGACCCCGTTCAAACCATGGTAGAGACCGGTGACAAGCAACCCCAGGTCAACCACGATGAAAAGGGCTGATTGCAGCCGGGTTTGGACCCCGGCGAAATTGATATCGATGTTGCCGGGAACGAAGTGCAAAACGAAGAAATGCGTCCCCAGGAAAAAGATCAGCAGTGCCGCGCTGACCCTTTGCAGGAACCAGGCCCAAAGGCCTTGGGTGTGACCCATGATTAATCCCCCCTAGAAACCTAAAAGATGCTTGACTTTCTTGGGTGCACGCTCTGGCCTAGGTCAACCCTGGCCCAGACGAATCACACCAGCAGGGAAAGGAAGGCTGAAGTCCCGGCCGCGATCAGGACGGCCGAGAGGCCCAGGACCACCCAAAAGAGGGTCTTTTGTTTCTTGACCCCGATGTTGAGGTCAAAGAGGACCAGGCGCACGCCATTAATCCCATGGTAGACGACGGCCAAAAAGAGCAACCATTCCCCGACGACGTAAAGAGGTGCTTTCAAACCGGCCATGGTCTGATTAAAAAGGTTGGTACCACCACGGTTGGCCGACGAGATCTCCCAGATGTGGAGGAGAAGGAAGAGGATGATGGCCAGTCCGGAAATGCGGTGCAGGATCCAGGCCCACATCCCGGCTTTACGGACCGGACCGGAGGAGAAAGCCTTCCAGCCCGACACCCCGTAGGCCCTATTCCTGGTGCCAATCGGATCTTGGAGCTTGTACATAAAATCCCCCCTATTGTCAAGAAAACCTCTGCCCAGCCTACCAACTGAGGCGAGATGTTAAGATTGGAACAAGTGCCATTCTGCAGAAGGCCTCTTGGGACCTTAGCGTCCTCACCTCCCGGCTTTACAGTACTATCTCTTATTTCGCGACAAATTATATTTTTCCTCTCGGAAAAGACAGCTTACCAACAAGTTTTGCTTAGAACAAGCCTGCTTTAACCACGCTTAATTCTGCCGAATGGAATTCCTCTCCGGCAGGAATTTTGGGGGCCACCGCGAAATAAGTTGCAGAAGAGGAGGTAAGAGTCATGACTTTAGCGGTTAAACCTTTGGCCGAGTTGACCAGGAGGCTGGTTTTGGCGGCCCAGGGTATTGAGAAAGCCGACACGGCTATAAAGAGAGGCAGATTAGTCAACGTCCATACCGGCGAGGTCCAAAGCCCGGTGGATGTGGTCATCAAGGAGGGGCGAGTCGTTTTCATCGGCGACGCCTCTTTTGCTATAGGATCCCAAACCCAGGTGATTGATGCCGAAGGATGCTATCTCATTCCGGGTCTTCTGGATGGGCACATGCACGTGGAAAGCAGTATGGTGACGGTGACGGAGTTGGCCAGGGCCATTCTGCCCCAGGGCACAACGGGCATCTTTATGGATCCCCACGAGATCGCCAACGTCCTGGGTCTGGAAGGGATACGCCTGATGATGGAGGAGGCCCGGGCTTTACCGCTCAGGGTTTATACCACCATCCCCTCCTGTGTGCCGGCTGCCCCCGGCTTTGAAGATACCGGGGCCGCCATTGCTCCGGTGGACGTGGCCGAGGCGATGACCTGGCCGGGCGTCGTTGGCCTGGGGGAGATGATGAACTTTCCCGGGGTCCTGGCGGGGGATGAGGCCGTACATGGTGAAATCCGGGCCACCCTGCGCGCCGATCGGGTGGTTACCGGTCACTACGGTCTTCCCGATTCGGGTCCAGGCCTCCAAGGTTACATTGCGGCCGGCGGCAGTTCCTGCCATGAGTCGACCACAGCCGAAGAGGTCCTGGCTAAGCTTCGGCTGGGGATGTATGCCATGCTCCGCGAGGGTTCGGCCTGGCACGACGTCAAGGCCACCATCAAGAGTGTTACAGAAAACCGGCTGGATACCCGGCATCTGCTCCTGGTCACCGACGACACCCACCCCGACACCATTAGCACGGTCGGGCACCTGAATCATGTGGTGCGCCGGGCCATCCAGGAGGGGCTGGACCCGATCCGGGCCATCCAGGCGGTCACTCTGAACACCGCTGAGTATTTCGGGGTGAGCCGGGATGTTGGGAGCATTGCCCCGGGTAAGGTGGCCGATATCCTTTTCTTGCAGGATCTGGCCCAGATGCGGCCGCACCGGGTCATGGTCAATGGGCGGCTCGTAGCCGAGAACGGGGAGATGCTGGTGGATCTCCCCGCCCCTCAGTATCCGGAGGCTGCCAGGCAGTCCCTGCACCTGAGGGCACCCATGCGGCCGGAGGACTTCCGGATCATGATCCCATCAGGTACGGTGGGAAAGCCTTCCGGGGGGCAGGCCCTGGTCAGGGTTCGGACCATGGAGATCAGGGAAAACAACGTCTTGACCCGGTCAGTGGTCGAGGAGTTGCCAATAATAGAAGACCAGGTGTCGGCTTCGCCAGAAAAAGGGGTGGCCAAGGTGGCCTCCATCGAACGGCACCGCGGCATGGGAACCATGGGGTCGGGTTTTGTGAAAGGCTTCGGGTTTTGGACGGGGGCAGTGGCCTCCACCGTGGCCCACGACAGTCATAACCTCCTGGTGGTGGGGATGCGGGACGAGGACATGGCGTTGGCGGCCAATACCCTGGTCCAGGTCGGAGGAGGCATGGTGGCGGTCAAGGACGGGAAGATCCTGGCTCTGGTCCCCCTGCCCATTGCCGGCCTGATGTCTGACCAACCCGCGGTGGTGGTGGCGGAACAGGTTAGGCACCTGGAGGGGGCCTGGCGCGAACTGGGCTGCCGGCTGGCCTCGCCCTTCATGACGATGGCCCTTTTGGCCCTGCCGGTTCTGCCCGAGCTGCGACTCACTAACCGTGGCCTGGTGGACAGCGTTAACTTCAAGATAGTGGATCTGTTTGTAGGGCAGCCCGACCACTCGGCCAGAGGAGATGGGCACTAGTTTTGGCCGGGCGAGATTGGGGCGGGGTTATGTCGGCAATGGCCGGCCTTTTGGACCTGAATCAGAAGAGTCATTCTTGTCCAGATGGCGGAAAAATAACCAGAAGAGCACCGTGGAAATGAAATAGGTCACGGCGGCTACGGAAAAAGACGGTCCGTAGCCGATGTAGTGGATGATGTAACCGGCCGAGAAAGAGCCGCCGGATTGGGCCAAACTGTTGCCCAGGTTCAGGATGCCGTTGACCTTCCCCCGGTTTTCCTGGGTGACCAGACTCAGGGCCAGGGGGTTTTTTATGGGTCCGACCATCTGCATGAAGGCGTTGCGTAAGGCAAAAGCCACGGCTGTGATGGCCAGATTGGGCGCCCAGGCCATGGTGAAGAGGAGGGGAACGGCAAAAGATTGGAAAAAGACAATGGCCCGGATTTTCCCCATTTTTTCAGCCAGAAAAGGCGCACTGAGGGAAGCCAGGGCCACAGTGGCCTGGGACAGGGAGAAAATAACGCCAATTTGGGCCGGTGTCGCCTGTAGGGCCCGGCTGAAAAAGGCGTTCATGAAAGGCAGGAAATGCGAGGCCCCGAAGGAGATCAAGGCGGTGGTGATCAGGAATTTGCCTACAACGGACCATTCCCCAGGGGCCAGGGAGATGGTCAGGGAAGCCCCGGCCTGCGGAGGGGGTCCGGCTTCCTCGATTCGTGTCAACACAGCCACAGCCGCCAGCAAAAAGAGAGGGGAGGCGGTCAGGACCACCCGGAAGATGTTGGCCCGCGTCAGCCCCGGGGCCAGGAGACGGACCACATGGGGGAGATACCCCCCCAAGAGGTTTCCGATGATACCCGGTAGAAGGGCTGCCAGAAAGAGAAAGGTGAACACGGAGATCCTCTCCTCGGGTCGGCTGTTTTCGAAAACGAAAGGACCCTGGGCCACGGCGTAAAGGCCGAAGCCCAGGCCGTCCAGGAAAAACAGACCATAGACCACCGGAACGCTCACCAGGTAAACCCGGCCCAGGATGGTCAGGATGCTTAAGGAAAAGGCCAGGCTGATGGCCCGCTGGCGGCCGAAACGATCGGACAGGATGCCCCCGGGCAGGGCGATCAGGCCGGCGGCCAGGGGGTAAAGGCCGTTGATGACCCCGAGGAAATCCTCCCGAAAGCCCAACTCTAAGAGGTAGAGGTTGTAAAAGAGGTTGAAAACGACCAGCGCCAGTTGGTAGAAAAAGACTGCAAACAGAAAGCGGCGGATTCTCGGGTCGAAGGTCTTCCATTGGTCCTTGTATTCAGGCCAGAGTGACATTGATCATCTCTCCAGGTTGGGGGGAAGCGCTCTGACTTTCCGGCACCCCCAGACAGATTATATCATACCAATCCGGCTGTGACCTTCTTCTTGGCGTTTTCAAGCAGGATCACGTCAAAGATGTCTTTTGGCTAGCGACACCGCCGCCGGGTGTTTGTCAGCGGTCTCCCAGGGGGCTTGCATTGACTTTGCCAAACCTCAGACCTAAAATAAGCCTTAAGTGACGAAATATTCGGGTTCAGAATGAGGTGATCGGATGGTCAATCCGGTTCCAGAAGACAGCAGTTCGACCTTCCTCCCATCCAGCGGCGGGAAAACCGGCGGAACGCCTGGTCCCGGGAAGCAGGCCCAACGCCCCGGGACGCTCGGAGACTCAGGTTTGCGGGTTGCTGAGACTTCCTTTGATTCAAACCCCGCCAAAGAGGTTAATCCCTGGTTGGTTTTAGCCACAGCGGCAGTGGGGACCTATATGGCCACCCTGGATGGGAGCATAGTTAACGTTGCGCTCCCTGTTTTATCCGGGAACTTCGGCGCTGATCCACGTCTTTTGCAGTGGGTGGTTTCGGCCTATCTCTTAACCGTTTCCAGCACCCTGCCTTCTTTTGGCCGTCTTGCCGACATGATCGGGCGTAAGACCGTTTTCATTTTGGGTCTCTTGATTTTTACCGGTGGTTCGCTCCTGTGCGCAATGTCTGCTTCCATCCAGCAACTCATCCTCTTCCGGGCGTTGCAGGCCCTGGGCGGTTCAATGTTTTTGGCCAATACCATGGCCATTGTCGCCAACGTCTTTCCACCTCAGCAACGGGGAAGTGCCCTGGGGACTATGGGGAGCGTGGTGGCCATCGGTTCTTTATCCGGGCCGGCTATAGGCGGGATGCTCCTTCACCTGTTCAGCTGGCGGTCGATTTTTTTTGTTAACCTCCCGGTCGGTCTCTTGGGAACGCTGGCGGCCTGGCTGGTCATGCCTCCCCTAAGGCGGGAGGGGGCGCGGGGTGAACGGTTTGACTTCGTTGGCGCCTTGACTTTTGCGGGAGGGTTGGCCCTCATCCTTTTGGCCATCTCCAGCGGGGAGGATTGGGGCTGGCGGTCACCTCTGATCCTGGCCGGGGTGGGGCTGGGTGCAGCAATGCTGTTGCTTTTCGTGTGGGTGGAAAGCCGAACCCCGTACCCGATCATTAACCTTTCTTTCTTCAAGGTGTGGTCTTTTTCGGTGGGGAACCTGACCGGCTTTTTCTCCTATGTGCTGGCTTTTTTCTCGGCCTTCCTGGTACCCCTCTATCTGGGGACCATCTTGCATTACGAGGCAGCGCGCATCGGTCTCTTGATGACCTTCCAGCCAATGGTCATGTTCTTGGTGGCTCCCCTGAGCGGCTGGCTTTCTGACCGGATCGGTTCTATCCTTCCGGCCAGCGTGGGGCTTCTGGTGCTGTCGGCGGCCCATCTCCTGATGGCGCGGCTCACCCCTGCTTCCAACTTTATGGAGGTTGCTGGGCGCCTTATCTTGATAGGGACAGGGATGGGTCTCTTTACCTCCCCCAATAACAGCGCGATCATGGGCTCCCTCCCCCCGGCCGCCAGCGGCGTCGCCAGTGGGATTATCGCCACGGTGCGTAACGTGGGGATGGTCACCGGGGTGGCCACCGCCGTGGCCATTTTCACCAACCAGAAGACCCGGGCGATGACGGCCCTGCTGGCCCGTCCGGAAGTGAGTGCCGCCGAAAGAGAGGTCATGACCTTTATGGCCGGATTTTCGGCGGTGTTCAAGGTGGGTATGGCCATCGGGCTCCTGGGTGTCCTCCTATCCCTGCTGCGGGCCGGAAGGCCGAAGAAGGGGTTCACCGGGAACGAGAAGACTGCTGACCAACTGCGTCTTGAGTAGTTAACGCGCCCGAGGAAAGACGCCATAGTCTGTGCCGCCCTTGATGGCGATCGTTCTTCCGGCGGTTTTAGGCAAAAGGCGCCATAGCCTATGAGAACTTCTCCTGGCAGATTGCGCCACACAGATAGGGGTTTTTCAGCGATCTCCGAAGGAAGTAACTGACTGAAGGGAAGGGGTGCTGGAGGATGTATTGGGAGAAAAGGGGCCGGGAGAATACTACTGCCACCTTGCAGGAGGCCCTGCGGCGGGGACGGGAACTGGGGATAAGGTATCTCGTGGTGGCTTCCAACACCGGCGACACCGCCCTGCCGCTCCTGGACCAGGGCTTCCAAGTAGTTATTGTTTCCCATCACGTCGGCTTCCGGCAGCCGGGGGATGACGAGATGCCCGCAGAAAGAAGACGCTTCTTTGCTGAGAAGGGCCTGCCTGTTTTGACCACCACCCACCTGTTTGCCAACGTGGAGCGGGCCGTCACCAACAAATTCGGGGGCCTTTACCCCGGGGGGATCATTTCGCACACCTTGCGGATGTTTGGTCAGGGGACCAAGGTGGCGGTGGAGGTTGCCGTCATGGCGCTGGACGCGGGACTGGTGCCTTACGGCGAGGAGATCATCGCCATCGGGGGGAGCGGGCGGGGCGCCGACACAGCGCTGGTATTGCGTCCGGCCCACGCCCGGGAATTCTTCGAGACCGAAATTTTGGAGATCATATGTAAACCCAGGCGACCCAAGGCTGGGGGATGAGAAGTATCTTGTGGGCATCATAGACCAGGAGACCGCTGAAAAACCCCATCTGCGTGTCATAATGAAACAGTAGCGGGGTGGAGACGGGCGGGCGTTTGCCGGCGGAGCGCTTTCACCGAGCCGGGCACCGCATCCGGCGAAGCGGGGCCCTAGAGGCCGGAGGGCGGCATGGATGCCGCCGAGCGGAATCGGGCCAGGGACGGCGAGTTTGCGCGGTGCCGGCCGGACGGCTGAAGCCGAGCCGCGATGCGGTCGGCACAGGTGACCGAAAGCGAGGACGGCGACGCCCTGGAAGCAGCCGGTTTGTTTCAGGGTAGCACTACGTTTAATCAAGCAACGTTTTATCGTCATTTTCCCTCAAATTAAGATCAATAAGGAAGGATTCCTCTGTTGCGACCCAGAATAGTATTTATACTGCAGGAAGCTGCGACTGAGACAATGGTTGGGCCGGTCTCTCCATCTCTTAGATTCTCCGGAGGACTACCGCTATTTGGACCTGGTTTGTATTTGGCCTGGCAATGGTATGGTTCCTCAGTTCCATTCTGACGATTCGGACGGAGATGCAGGCGGATGTCTAACTCCAATTCCCCGAATAATAGGAAAAGACATACCGGGCGGACAGCCAGGGTTTTGCGCTGGCACGATCTGGGGGGCCTGAGATCGGGAGAGTCCAAACAGCATATGGCTAGCAGAGGGCTCTGGGTAACCAGGCGTGTTCCCTGGCTGCCCTTCCCTGGCCGCCGGTTCAAGGTTTTGGCTCCCCTGGGAGCCGTCGTTCTACCTACCACCAGACGAGTCTGGCGTGGGCGAAACCCGGATGGGTTAAGCCCGTGGCACCTTTGGGGGGCACTCCGGGACAGCGCTGTCATTTTCCGTTCCAACCCGGCGGCCTTGGTCCTGGTCAGTCTCTCGTGGACGATCTTGTCCCTGCCGATTGTTACCCTGCTCCCGGCGACGCTGGGCGTCCTGTCTCTCCTCGATCGGTTGGAAGCGGGCCGGCGGATAGGTCCGCTTCAGGCTATCCGGGAGGTCATCCGGGGGGGTTATCGCTTTTTCTGGCGGGGTATAGTCCTGCAAACGGCGTATATGACCATTTTGGTCCTTCCTCTGTCCAGCTATCAATACTACCGGCACATTGATGGTTTCTTCAGTCGCTACCTGTTTTGGGCCGAGCTGACGGGGATGTTATTGTTCTTTGTCTCCCAGATTCACACCTTGCCGCTCCTGGCCACCAGGAGGGTGAGCCTGGGACGGGCCATGCAAATCTCCTGGCGGCTTTTTCTGGGGAGCCCAGCTTACAGCCTGGTCACGGCCTTGCTGGTCTGGGGGTTGGTCTACCGAATAGTCTTTACGACCTGGTGGCTTCTGCCCTTCGTCAGTGGGATCATGGCGCTTTTTATAAGCCGGTCAACGCTGAGGCTGGTGGAGGAAGGCGAACGGCAGGAGGAAGATGAAGGGGCCACGGAAATACCGATCGGCGCCAGGCGAAGCCCAGATACCTCTACCATTTGACGGCGGGCGAGTCGTTCTGTCACCGAGGCACCGGAGCAAAAAAAGCCGGTGCCTCTTGCTTTGACCGATGGTAATTTGGGTGCCATCGGCCAGGCCCTGGGAGATTGCTGACGAACTGCGTTAACCCGCCCGGGAAAAGCCGCCAGGAGATTTGCATGTTCTATGGCGGCCGCACTTCTGGCGGCTTTAGCCAAAAGCTGCCATAGTCTGTACTGCGCTTGATGGCGATCGTGCTTCTGGCGGCTTTAGCCCAATCGTAAGGGCGAGACCTCAAATCAGCCCAGATGCCAGGAGCGACAAGGCTCCGAAGCGAGGCATACTAAGTGGTACGTTGAGCGAGGAGCCGCCGGAGCGACAATCGGCAATAGTAACGCCCCTTTAACAAAAAGTCTCTTTCTTGCAGATTGCGCCACACCGCAGATGGGCGTTTTTCAGCGGTCTCTTGGCCCTCCTGCTGACGGAGATCCGAGCAGATACCATGGGACAGTCTCCCCATCCCCATAAGATTAGAAAAACATTATAGAAGGATATTGACAAACTAATATTGATATATATATATTTATTTTGAGGCATATATAAGGAGGTACGAAAATGGCCGGAAAAGATGACGAGTTAACCGGGCTCCCTGATCGACACCAACTCCAACTGGACCTGGATGCGGCGGCTGCGGCAGGAGAAGGTTTGGCTTTGGCCATGCTGGACGTCGATAACTTCTTGGAGATCAACACCGAGTTTGGTTATGAGGTGGGCGATCGGGCCTTGCGAACTCTGAGCGAACTGTTCCAGGAGGCCCAACTTGGTGGGCAATTCTACCGTGTGGCCGGGGATGAGTTTGCCGCCCTGTTCCCCGGGAGGTCCCTCGAACAGGCCTTCCTGGAGATGGAGGCCTTCCGGCGTGATGTGGAGATGGCGCGGGAGCGATTCGCTTTTCCCGAGAGACGTCTTTTTACCGTTACGATCGGGTTGGCTCATTATCCTCGCGATACCAGGGAACCCAAGGGGGTCTTCAAACTGGCGGAAGCGGCTCTGTTTGCCGCCAAGGAAGCGGGAGGGAACCGCGTTGCTTTGCCGCCGACTGAAGAAATGGTTATGAAATCATGCTATTACCCAGGGACCTCCATCCGCCGCCTCAAGCAAGTGGCCGAGCGATTGGGTCGAAAGGAGTCGGGCCTACTCCGAGAAGCCCTGGACGATTTGCTGCGCAAATACGACCGGCCTCCAACTTGACCTCCAGCGTACTTAGTAGTACCAGGCGACGGTACCAGTGCCAGAACACGGTAGCCTGGACAGGTTCGCAAGCTATAAGCCGGAATTGGAGGATGAAAGCCAGGGTTGATCCCCTGGCTTTCTTGCTGCCAAGCATCGTTTTCTGTAAGGAAGAAGGATTCCGCGCCCTTGATCAAGAATTTGTAGAAATCACAGAGACTGACCAAGCAAAAGAATCGGCAAAGGAGGCTTAAGCCTGGTCGACGGCCACCAGGCAAAAACATGACACGAGTACGCGTCGGTCTGGAAGTGCTTCTGGACGCTCCGACCTGGTTGGAAGGGAGGCGCTTTGGGCTCATTACGAACCACACTGGGGTGGACTCCCGGCTCAGAAACAACATTGATCTCTTCCGGGAAAGGTTCCCCGAGGGTTTGGCCGCCATCTTCGGCCCGGAGCACGGCTTCTTGGGCAGTGCTCAGGGCGGGCAGGAAGTGACCTCGTACGTCGACGAGGAGACGGGGCTGCGGGTGTTCAGCCTTTATGGTCCCACCAAGAAGCCGACGCCGGAGATGTTGCAGGGGCTTGATCTCCTGGTCTTTGACCTGCAGGACGTAGGGGCTCGTTTCTACACCTACCTTTACACCATGGCCTACAGCCTGGAGGCGGCGGCAGAGGGAGGATTGCCCTTCCTGGTCCTGGACCGACCCAACCCCATCGGTGGCCTTCAAGTGGAAGGTGGGGTGCTGGAAGAGGGCTTTTCCTCATTTGTCGGCCTCTACCCGTTACCAGTGCGC
>JAMCWA010000007.1 GCA_023475165.1 Bacillota bacterium
GCTCTCACCCGCTTGGGCAGCGAGGAAAAATGCTGCGGCGACTGGGCGCGACGTTCCGGGAATGAGTACCTCTTTCAGAGCCTGGCCATGGAGAATATCGAGGTTCTCAAGGCCTATAACGTCAAGAAGATCGTCACCACCTGCCCCCATGGCTATAACACCATCAAGAACGAATATCCCCAGCTGGGTGGAAATTTCGAGGTCTGGCATCACTCTGAGCTTCTGGCGCAGCTCCTGCGGGAAGGGCGAATCAAATTGGATGCCTCGCTGCTGGGAATGCCAGGACTTGGCGGGGGAACGGGCGGAGGCAGTGGCGACATCCTCACAGACCAAGCGGGTGAGAGCAGTACGGACTTAGGAGCAGTCCAGGTCAGGGGAGGTTCCCCGGCCGGTCCGGAGATGGTTGGTAGGGAGGCCAGGCAATGGCCGGGGACGGCGGGGGTGAAGTTAACTTATCACGATTCTTGCTATCTGGGTCGCTATAACCAGGTTTACGAGCAGCCACGGCTGATCCTGGAAAGTCTGAACGGTACAGTCTTTTCGTCGGGTCCAGGACCCGATGGTGGCGCCGCCGGGGTCGAACTCCTGGAGATGGAACGCCACCACGAGCGGAGTTTCTGCTGTGGCGCGGGTGGTGGGCGGATGTGGCTGGAGGAAACCCAGGGCCGGCGGATCAACCTCCTGCGAGTCGAGCAGGCCCTGGCGACGGGGGCTACCATCATCAGTACCGCCTGCCCCTTCTGCCTGACCATGCTCCAGGACGGCCTGAAGCTGAAAGGAAGACAGGAAGAGGTGCAAGTCTACGATCTCGCCGAACTGGCGGAGAAAGCCCTGATTAAGAACCCCATTGTGAGGTAAGACTTGGGAGGCAGCGCCCGTGTTAAAGATCGATATCCCCGGTTACCGGTCCCTGCACCTGGAGCATCTGGTCCTGGACTATAACGGGACCCTGGCGGTCGATGGCCGGCTGCTCCCCGGAGTTGGGGAAAGGTTGACGACCATTGCCGAGGACCTCTCCATCCATGTCCTGACCGCCGATACCTTCGGTCGGGCCGGGGAGGCTTGCCACGGGCTTCCGGTATCCCTGCACATCATCCCGGGGGAGGAAGGAGCCAAAGCCAAGGAGGAGTTTGTTGCCAACCTTGGGGCAGAGACGGTCGTCGCCATGGGTAATGGCCGGAATGACGCGGCCATGCTCCGGCGGGCCGGCTTGGGCATCGCCGTCCTTGGCCCGGAGGGGGCGGCGGCTGAGGCGGTCCAGACCGCCACAATACTGGTCAGAGAAAGCGTGACCGGGCTGGACCTCCTTTTGGAACCAAAACGCCTGGTGGCCACGTTGCGCGGCTAGAAGACCAGCGAACTGTGGTTGGAGTGGATCGGCCGCCGGCTTCTCGGGGCTCCTACCAGCGAGAAATCCATCAGGTGTGCACAACACCGTTTTTCTTTTTTAGCCGGGAACTTTTGCCGTGCCAACACGTCTAAAGTTCCCAGAAAACCATTTAAGGAGCGCGACCAGATTTGGCATTGCTGCAATTGCGGGGAGTGTCTCGCCAGTATAGAAATGGGCAGGTCCGTATCGATGCCCTACGGGGAATCGACCTGACCAT
Source organism: Bacillota bacterium (assembly GCA_023475165.1). Taxonomy (GTDB): domain Bacteria; phylum Bacillota; class Sulfobacillia; order JAMCWA01; family JAMCWA01; genus JAMCWA01. Next base: position 1,608 of record JAMCWA010000007.1, read on the forward strand.
CGAACAGGGCTGGTTCGTTTCCATCATGGGGCCCTCCGGCTCGGGCAAGTCTACCTTGTTGAATATTATCGGCTGTCTGGACCTGCCGACATCAGGGACATACGAATTGGCCGGCCAACGGGTGGACAGACTGCCGGATGGCCGGCTGGCCGACGTTCGTAACCAGCTTATCGGCTTTGTCTTTCAGAGTTTCCACCTATTGTCCGACATGGATGCCCAAGCCAATGTGGAGCTGCCCCTTATCTACCGAGGCCTGGGACGGCGCGAGCGCGAGACCCGGGCCAAAACCGCCCTGGAAGCAGTTGGACTTGGTCCGCGGCGACACCACCGACCGGCGCAACTATCGGGCGGGGAGCAGCAAAGGGTGGCCATCGCCCGGGCCCTGGTTGGCGATCCCCTGGTGATTCTGGCCGATGAGCCCACCGGGGCCCTGGATTCTCGTTCCGGGCAGACCATTATGGGTATCTTCCAGCAACTGAATCGGGAGAGGGGCCTGACGATAGTGCAGGTGACTCATGACGAGAACATTGCCCGTTACGGAGGACATATTGTCCATCTCCTGGACGGGCTGGTGGAAAGGGAAGAGCTCCTCGGCGCTAACCCGGCTCCATCCGGAGAGGCGGCGGTCCTGGCTTGATCTCTCCCGCCACTGCAGGCGTTGGCCAGATCCGTGACCCGGCCCGAACCCATTCTTTGGAGGCTAAGAAAATGTTGCAACGCTGGCTCATGATCGCCCTCATCGTGGTTATTGTCCTTGGCGGCGGCTTCTATGCTTATCACCGCCTGGTTTCGCCGGTGAAAGAGGTGCAGGGACCAGTCTATGCTACCAAACCAGTAACCCGAGGAGACATCTCCGTGGGGGTGGAGGCTACCGGCCCCCTCAACCCCTCGCGGGGTGGAGGCATCCAGACCCCCGGCGGATACGGCCCCATGGGCCCCGGCGCACCCGGCGCCGTTACCTACGTCATCCAGGAAGTCCTGGTCCAGCCCGGTGACGTAGTAAAACAGGGTCAGCTCATCGCCCGGTTGAAGGCGCCGGACCTGGAGAGCCAGGTTCAAAGCCTAACGGAGCAAATCCAGGCCGATCGCCAGGCCCTGGCCGACCTGATGGGCGTACCGCCCACCGAGGTAGATCGGGTGGATCCAGCGGCAGGGATCACCCTGCGCGCCCCCATTGATGGTCGGGTGGTGGGGTTGGCGGTCACTGAGGGCGCGGCTATGAAACAGGGACAGATAATCGCCCAGGTGGTCGATGACTCGCGCTTTCGCTTGGTGGCTAAACTCACGCCCGGGGAATTCAAACAGGTCAGCTTGGGTCAGGGCGTCGCCCTGCGATTTGACCAGTTTGACGGTTTTATAGACGCCCGTGTGACGGCAATTAACCCCACTCCTATCCCTGAGAGTACGGCCAGCCTCGAGCCGGGCAATTCTACCAGTGACCAATACGTTTTTGTCAACTGGGTAACCGTGGAGGGCAAGAACCCTGGCCTGGTTCGCCCCGGCATGGTGGCCAAGGTCGGGCTGATCGCGGACGACGGCAGTGCCGCCTCCGGGGACAATAGGACCGTAGTCTCGCGAGTCACTTTCTTGCGCTATCCCGCCAGAGTGGATGGCTATGGCAGAGAGGAACGGGTTTTGAACCGGGCCGACGCCATCGCCACCCGTGTCTACGTCCACGAGATGGTCAAGGTGCAGGCCGGGGACCCCTTGGTCTCTTTGACCGGACAGGATGCCCGTGACATGATCCAGAAAAAGCTGGACA
>JAMCWA010000017.1 GCA_023475165.1 Bacillota bacterium
CGGCCGGCCTCCCGCATATACTGGATCTCTCTCTCTGACTTAAGAATGATCATTACCTGACACTCCTAGGAGGGTGCTGACGAACTGCGTTTTGAGTGGTTAACCCGCCCGAGAAAAGAGCGACACCGCAGATGGGTGTTTTTCAGCGGTTTCCTAGGGCCAGGAGAATGGCTTCCAAAACGCTATCCATATCCTGGTCGCCGTTGACGTTTTTCAAGAGCCCTGCCTCTTCATAATAGCGAATCAAGGGCTCGGTCTGCTGATAATAGACCTCCAGTCGTCGCTTGACCGTCTCTTCCCGGTCATCGTCCCGCTGGCGGAGGGGGTGGCCACAGACATCACAGATCTCTGGTAGACGGGGAGGATTGTAAACCACGTGATAAGTGGCACCACAATTGGGACAAACCCGCCGTCCGACCGCCCGCTCGATTAGCCGCTTCTCAGGGACCTCCAGGTTGATGGCTTGATCCAGGGGCCGGCCTACATCCCCTAAGATCCTCCCCAGGGCGTCGGCCTGGGGCACCGTCCTGGGGAAGCCATCCAGGAGAAAACCCCTCTCGCAATCAGCCTCTCCCAACCTTTCCCGGACCAACCCGATGGTCACGTCGTCGGGGACCAGCTGCCCGCGCTCCATATAGGACTTGGCCGCAAGCCCCAGAGGCGTCCCTTGAGCCATGGCCTGGCGAAACATATCGCCGGTGGAAATGTGGGGAATCTGCAAGCGTTCGGTCAATCGTCGGGCCTGAGTACCCTTGCCCGCCCCCGGCGGACCCAATAAGAGCAGTCTCATCTTTCCGGCCCCCTACTTAACAAAACCCTGATAGTGCCGCATCAAAAGATGGGCCTCGATCTGCTTCATGGTTTCCAGGGCCACACCCACGACGATCAGGAGGGCGGTCCCGCCGAAATAAAGACCGGGGATGTCGGTAACGATCATGACAAAGTTGGGAAGGACGGCGATGAGCGCCAGGAAGATAGCTCCCGGCAGGGTGATGCGTTCCAAAATTCGCCCCAGGTGTTCCGCCGTCGGCCGCCCCGGTCGTAGCCCTGGTATGAATCCACCATACTTCTTGATGTTATTGGCCACATCCATAGGATTAAAGGTGACCGCCGTATAGAAATAGGTGAAGAAAACGATTAACAGGGCGTACAGAATGGTATAAAGCGGTGTGCGGAAGCCAAAATACCTTTCAATGGTCGCGGCCCAACCCGTATGAAAGAAGGAAGCCACCGTTACTGGAAAGGCCAGAACTGAGGCGGCAAAAATGACAGGGATCACCCCGGCCTGGTTTACCTTCATTGGGATGAAACTGGACTGACCACCGTAGATCTTTCGGCCCACCACCCGTTTGGCGTATTGAACCGGAATCTTCCTCTGCCCCTCCTGCACCAGGACCACGGCCGCGATGACCAGCACGCCGATGGCCAGCAGAAGCAAGAGGTTGAAAAAGCTAATCCGGCCGCCCACTAGATACTGGTAGATATTGCCGGCTCCGGAAGGCAGCCGCGAGACGATCCCGGCGAAGATGAGCAGGGAGATGCCGTTGCCGATGCCGCGATCGGTAATCATCTCCCCCAGCCACATCAAGAAGGCCGTCCCGGCCGTCAGGCTGACGGAGATCACCAGATAGGACCAAAACCCGGGCCGGATAACCGCCGTCCGCAGCCCGATACTCATACCGATGGCTTGGATTAGGGCTAAAACCACCGTACCGTAACGAACGTATTGTTGGATCTTGCGCCGCCCTTCGTCTCCCTCCTTCTGCATTTGCTCCAGTTTGGGAATGACCATGGTCAACAACTGCATGATGATGGAGGAGTTGATATAGGGGGTGATGCTCATGGCAAAAATGGAGAAGGCCTTCAGCGCCCCGCCCGAAAAGAGGTCCAGGAGGCCAAAAAGGGAGCCTTCCTTGAACATCTCTTGAATGATCTTGCTGTCGATGCCGGGAACCGGGACATGCGCTCCCACCCGGAAAATGACCAGCATTCCGGCCGTGAAGAGAATCCTCGCCCGCAGGTCGCCTACCTTCCAGGCCCGCCGCAGGTTCTCCAGCATTTAGATCACCTCGGCTTTCCCACCGGCCGCCTGGATCTTCTCCTGAGCCGCCCGGGAAAAGTGGTTGGCCTTCACCGTTAAGGACTTGCTCAGTTCGCCTTCCCCCAAAACCCGGAGGCCAGCCTTGAGGTCTTTTATCACTTTGCTCTTCAAAAGGAGTTCCGGGGTAATCTCCGTCCCTTCCTCAAAGCGGTTCAACTCGGCCACGTTGACCAGGGCGTACTCCTTCTTGAAGATATTATTAAACCCCCGTTTGGGCAGGCGGCGTTGCAAAGGCATCTGGCCACCTTCGAAGCCGGGTCGGACCCCGCCGCCCGCTCTGGCCTTCTGGCCCTTATGGCCACAACCCGACGTCTTGCCCAATCCCGAACCGATTCCCCTTCCCACCCGGGTTCGCTTTTGCCGGGAACCGGCGGCTGGCCGCAACTCCTGTATCTTCATTCTGGCACCTCCTCGCCTCAGATCTCCTTGACCTCAACCAAATGTCTTATTCGATTAACCATGCCCCTGATAGCCGGGTTGTCCTCCTGGATAACCTTGCTCTGCAGCTTCCCCAGACCCAGGGTCCGGGCAATAACGATCTGCTCCTGGGGGCGGCTGTTCAGACTTCTTACCAGCTTTATCTCCAGTTTAGCCATAACCATTGCCTCCGAAAAAAATCGGATATTAGACATTAGAGGTTGGAAGCCGGATCAGGAGAAGCCTTTTTGACCCTTCTTCCGTTCACCTGCAAATACCGTCTGGGCCGGCGTAAAGAAATCCTTGCCGGGTCTGTCGAACTAGCTGTAAACTAGCTGTAAAGCTGCTCCACCGTTCGCCCCCGCAGGCGAGCCACCTCTTCGGCACTCTTTAAACCCTTCAAGGCGGCCAGAGCGGCATAGAGCATGTTATTGGAATTGGAAGAGCCCAGGGATTTGGTCAAGACATCCCGCACCCCGGCCAGTTCCAAAACAGCGCGCACGGCCCCGCCGGCAATTACTCCCGTCCCCTCTGAGGCCGGCTTCATCAAGACCTGGCCGGCTCCAAAATGTCCCAGGACCTCGTGAGGGATAGTGCTTCCAACGCGAGGGACAAAAACGATGTTCTTTTTGGCGTCTTCGATACCCTTCTTAATGGCATCGGGGATCTCGGTCGCTTTCCCCAACCCGGCCCCGACGTGACCATTCTCGTCCCCGACCACCACCAGGGCGCTGAAACTGAAACGCCGGCCACCCTTGACTACCTTGGCCACTCGCTTGATGGAAACCACTTTCTCCTTCAGCTCCATCTGAGCGGTATCTATTCTCGGCATTACCCCACCCCCCTAAAAGGAAAGTCCAGCCTCGCGCGCAGCCTCAGCCAGGGCTGCCACGCGACCGTGATAAAGGAATCCGCCCCGGTCAAAGACCACCGACTTTATCCCTTTCTCCAGGGCGCGTCGGGCAATGACCTCACCAACAACCCTGGCTGCCTCAATATTGCCGCCCTTCTTGATCCGCTCCTTGACTTGCTGATCCAGGGTGGAGGCAGCAGCCAGGGTCTGTCCCGTCTCATCAGCGATGATTTGGGCGTAGATATGATTTAAACTCCGGAAGACACTCAAGCGCGGCCGCTCCTGTGTCCCGCTGACGTTTTTTCGGACCCGGCGGTGGCGAACGCGCCGGGATGCCCTCCGGTCCGCTTTCGTGATCAAGCCGATTCCCCCTTCCCCTACTTCTTGCCGGTCTTACCGACTTTGCGGCGAATATGTTCGCCGGCGTACTTGATACCCTTGCCAAGATAGGGCTCAGGTGGACGTACTTCGCGAATCTCGGCTGCGAATTGCCCTACTAGCTCCTTATTGCTCCCTTTCACTACCACACTGGTTGGGTTAGGAACCTCGACCTCAATCCCCGGAGGTGGAACCATCTCCACCGGATGAGAATAACCAACGGTTAGGACCAGCTTGTTCCCGGACTTAGCGGCACGGTAGCCAACCCCCACCAGTTCCAAGTTCTTGGAAAAGCCCCGGGTAACGCCCTCCACCATGTTTTGCACCAGGGTACGAGTCAAGCCGTGCAGGGCCCGGTGAAAATTCTCATCCGACGGCCTCACAACGATGACTTCATTACCCTCCAATTTTACGGACATGTCCTGGTGTAGTTCCCGGGAAAGCTCACCTTTAGGTCCCTTGATCCGGATGGTATTGCCCTCCACAGCAACCTGAACACCCGCCGGCACCTGCACCGGTTTCCGGCCAATCCTGGACATCTCCCTTCACCTCCATCCTGTCTTCCGCTACCAGATATAGCAGAGCACTTCCCCGCCGACACCCTCGGTTCTGGCCTTTTTATCGGTCATAACCCCGCTGGGGGTGGAGAGGATGGCTATGCCCAGTCCCCCCAGGACCTTAGGAATCATGTCTTTCTTGACATAGACCCTCAACCCGGGTTTGGAGATCCGTTTCAGACCGCTTAAGACCTTGGTCTTGTTGGGACCATAGCGAAGGTAAATCCGGAGGAGACCTTGACGTCCGTCATTTACCCAATCATAGTCGTGAATGAAACCCTCTTCCTTAAGGATTTGGGCAATGGCCCTCTTTAGTTTGGAACCCGGAATCTCCACCTTGGCATGATTAACAGATGAAGCGTTGCGGATCCGGGTCAGCATATCGGCAATGGGATCAGTCATACCCATCTTTCTTACCTCCTTCCCAGGTCGGAGTCACCAACTGGCTTTCCGGATACCGGGTATCTCACCCCGGTGGGCCAGCTCGCGGAAACACATCCGGCAAATCCCGAAGTGCCGCATATAGGCGTGGGGCCGCCCGCAAATCTTGCAACGGTTATACTTCCTCACCTTGTACTTGGGCTCCCGCTGCGCCTTATTGATCAGGGATTTCTTGGCCAAATCACTTGCCCCCTTACCTTTCCTCTCTAGTTGCCGAGTGCAGTCATTCTCGGAAGGGCATCCCCAGGAGCTTTAGAAATTCCTTCGCCTCGGCATCATTCCTGGCCGTGGTAACAAAGATGATATCCATTCCCCGTACCTTCTCCACCTTGTCGTAGTCGATTTCCGGGAAAACCAACTGTTCTTTCAACCCCATAGTGTAATTGCCCCGCCCGTCGAACCCTTTCGGGGAGACCCCGCGGAAGTCCCGCACCCGAGGGAGGGCAACATTAATTAGCTTGTCGACAAAATGGTACATCCGTTCCCCGCGCAACGTCACCTTAGTCCCTATGGCCATCCCCCGTCTCAGTTTGAAGGCGGCGATGGATTTCTTGGCCCGAGTGATGACCGCCTTCTGGCCGGTAATGGCCGTCAGATCAGCGGCGGCCGCATCCAGGGTCTTGGGGTTACCGATGGCGTCACCGACGCCCATGTTGACGACCACCTTCTCCAGCCTGGGAACCTGCATAATGCTCTCATAGGCAAAGGTCTTCATGAGGGCCGGGACGATCTCCTTTTGGTACTTCTCCTTTAGTCTGGACATGATAGACCTCCTTTCCCGGCTTACTTATCCAGCGCCTCGCCGCACTCCTGGCATACTCGGACAGAGCGGCCATCAGCCAGAGTCCGGTGTCCAATTCGGGTGGCGCTGCCGCACTTGGTGCAAAAGACCATCACCTTGGAGCTATGAATAGGAGCCTCCTGATTAATGATCCCACCCTGCATGACCTTCTGCGTTGGTTTCTGGTGTTTCTTGATAACGTTGACTCCTTCCACCACCACCCGGCCCTTATCCGGGATGACGGATAGGACCTTACCCTTCTTGCCTTTGTCCTTGCCGGAAATGATCAAAACGGTATCGCCTTTCTTAACATGGATCTTGGCTGTTACTGGCATATTGTTGCCTCCCTTCCCAGGAGACCGCCGGTTATGGCGACATCCCGGGTGAACCTGCCGGGCTGAATCCAACTCTCCTTACAAAACTTCTGGGGCCAGAGAAATGATCTTCATGAACTCTTTCTCGCGTAATTCCCGGGCGACAGGTCCAAAGATTCGGGTTCCTTTTGGCTCCTTGTCATCCCGCAGAATGACGGCGGCATTGTCGTCAAAGCGGATGCGCGACCCGTCTTCCCGCCTTAGACCCTTCTTGGACCGGACCACTACGGCCTTAACCACGTCACCCTTCTTGACCACGCCACCCGGGGTGGCATGCTTAACGGAAGCTACGATCACATCACCGATATTGGCGTAGCGCCGGTAATGGCCGCCCACGACCTTGACACACATGATTTCCTTAGCCCCGGTGTTATCAGCCACGTTAAGCCGCGTATACTCCTGAATCATCTTGATTCCTCCTTCGGCCGCCTACGGCCTGACCCCCACCAAGAGACCGCCGGAAAAGTCCGGCTGCACGTCGGGCAACCTTCCGTCCGCCTTCGCTAGGAGACCAGTGAAAACACTGTTTCCAAGCAGTCTCCCAGGAGACCGCTGAAAACACCCATCTGCGTGTCAGGCGGGCTCCCGCCCGCCTCCGCTAGGGGGCACGCCCCCTTCGGCGGCACCTACGGTGCCTGAGCACCCCCTAAGGCCTGGGGGAGTCCCTCCCCCAGCCCCCGGCGGCGCCGACGCGCCGTCCGGCGGCTCCTCGCTCAACGTACCACCTCGTACGCCTCGCTTCGGAGCCTTGTCGCTCCTAGCATCTGGGCTGATTTGAGGTCTTGGCCTGACGGTGTCTCGGACCAGTTAACCGCTCAGAACGCAATTCGTCAGCACCATCTTAAGGGGCTTCGCGCTTTAACGGCTCTTCTCGACGATCTCGACCACCCGCCAGCACTTTTCCTTACTGACAGGACGAGTCTCCATGATTCGGACCCGGTCGCCCACTTGGGCCTCGTTGTTTTCATCATGGGCCTTATATTTCTCGGTGCGCCTGAGCCGGCGTCCATAAAGGGGGTGGGGCGTTATCCTTTCCACTGCCACCACCACGGTCTTTTCCATCCGGTTGCTGACGACCGTTCCGACCCGGGTCTTACGTCTCCCTTGCTCCTCCATCGCTGAACCTCCTTACTTGCCGGTCGCCCTTTCCGCTGCTAATTCCTTTTCCCGTTGCATCGTCTTGACCCGGGCAATGTTCTTCTTGACCTCGCGAATTCGCATCGGGTTCTCCAGTTGACCGGTCGCCAATTGGAACCTGAGGTTGAAGAGCTCATCCTTCAGGCCGGCCAGTTTGGCCGTTAACTCCTGACTCGACAGTTCGGCCAGGTCCTTAGCCTTCACTGGTTTCAATGGCTTCACCACCTAGTTCTTCCCGTTTAACGAATTTGGTCTTTATGGGCAGCTTATGGGAAGCCAGCCGCATGGCCTCGCGAGCCATATCTTCCGGCACCCCGGCTAATTCAAACATGACCCGACCTGGTTTCACCACTGCCACCCAAAACTCCGGGGCGCCTTTGCCGCTTCCCATACGGGTTTCCGCCGGCTTCTTGGTCACCGGTTTGTCGGGGAAAACCTTGATCCAAACCTGGCCGCCTCTCTTTGTAAACCTCGTCAAGGCGATACGCGCCGCCTCAATTTGGCGGTCGGTGATCCAGGCCGGCTCCAGGGCCACCAGGCCAAACTCCCCGTAGACTAACTCCGTACCCCGCGAAGCGCGGCCCTTCATTCGGCCCCGCTGCTGCTTACGATATTTCACCCTCTTGGGCATGAGCATGGCCTACCCTCTCCTTTCCCCCGCAACCTTCTGGGGAATTCCGGGTCCGGCGGCCACTCTCTTCCCCGGCTTTCCCGGGTCGGACGCGGCCTTCTTCTCGGGAATAACCTCACCCTTATAGACCCAGACTTTAACCCCAATCTGCCCGTAGGTGGTCTTGGCCACCGCAAAACCGTAATCCACATCCGCCCTCAGGGTGTGCAGGGGGACACTACCCTCCATGCTCGCCTCACGACGGGCCATCTCCGCTCCGCCCAACCGGCCAGAAACAATGACCTTAGCCCCACGGGCGCCCAAACGCAGGGTTCGCGAAATGGCCTGTTTCATCGCCCGCCGGAAGCCAACCCTTTTCTCCAGGGATGAGGCGACGCTTTCCGCCACCAATTGGGCTTCCAGCTCCGGTGCCTTAATCTCGTTGATGTTAATGGAAACGTGCTTCCCCGTCATCGCCTCCAGGGTCTTGCGGAGGTTTTCAACCCCTGTTCCGCCCTTACCGATGACCATGCCCGGTTTGGCGGTGTGAATGAAGACCCGGATGCGGTTGGGGTCCCGCTCAATCTCCACCCGGGCGATACCCGAGGCATAAAGGGTCTTCTTAATGAACTTACGAACCTTCTGGTCCTCCAGCAGGGTCTTGGGGAAGTCCTTCTTGCCGCTATACCAACGGGAATCCCAGTCCCTGATGATACCGATCCTTAGTCCCTTTGGGTGAACCTTTTGACCCACGACCTCAGCCCTCCTTCGTCCTGACCACAACGGTAATATGGCTTGACCTTTTGAGGATCGGGAAGGCCTGACCGCGCTGCCGAGGGTGATACCGCTTCATGGTCGGTCCCTCATCGGCGTAGGCTTCGGCAACATAAAGGTCATCCCGGTTGGCGTCCAGATTATTCTCCGCGTTGGCCACCGCCGAGCGTACCACCTTACTGATGGCCTCCGAGGCCACTCGGGGGACATGTCTTAAGATGGCCAGCGCCTCATCCACCGATTTTCCTCGAATGAGGTCGATCACGATCCTGACCTTGCTCGGGCTGATCCGCACGTAACGTGCTGCCGCCCTGGCCTCCATGAAAAACACCTCCTATTTCAGGGCCGTTGACCTCTCCGTGTGGGCTCCATGGCCCCGAAAGGTACGGGTGGGAGCAAACTCTCCCAGCTTGTGTCCCACCATCTCGTCGGTGACATAGATGGGGACGTGCTTACGCCCATCGTAAACAGCAATGGTATGACCCACCATTTCCGGAAAGATGGTGGAGTCTCGGGACCAAGTCTTGAGGACCCGCTTTTCATTCTTTTCGTTAAGGGCCTTGATCCGGTTTAACAGGCTGGCCTCAACGTAGGGCCCCTTTTTCAGAGAACGTCCCATATCGCACCCACCTCACTAATGCACTTTCGTCCGTCTTGGCCACTCCGCTACTTGGTCCGCCGTTTGACAATATATCTGTCGGAGGGTCGGTTCCTCTTCCTGGTCTTATAACCCAGCGCCGGCTGACCCCAGGGTGACACCGGCGAAGGACGACCGATGGGGGATTTGCCCTCGCCGCCACCGTGGGGGTGATCCACGGGATTCATCACGACGCCCCGTACCGTCGGCCGGATGCCCTTCCAGCGGGAGCGGCCGGCCTTGCCCAGGGTGACATTTTCGTGCTCGACATTGCCGACCTGGCCGATGGTGGCCTTACAGTCCACCTTGACCTGCCTTTGTTCCCCCGACGGCATTCGGATGAGGGCCAGGTTACCTTCCTTGGCCATGAGCTGAGCGGCGGCACCGGCCGAGCGTACCAGTTGGCCCCCATGCCCTGGTACCAACTCAATGTTATGAACCATTGTTCCCACGGGGATATCGCGCAAAAAGAGGGCGTTCCCGGGTTTAATATCGGCCCCAGGTCCCGAGAGGAGGCGATCGCCTACAGCCATCCCCAGCGGGGCCAGAATATACCGCTTCTCTCCGTCCACATACTGCAAAAGGGCGATGCGGGCCGTCCGATTTGGGTCATACTCGATGGTGGCCACCCGCGCCGGGATCCCATCCTTATCCCTTTTAAAATCAATGATGCGATAAAGCCTCCGGCTACCACCCCCTTGATGGCGAACCGTCAGACGTCCGTTGGCGTTCCGTCCTCCCGTCTTCTTAAGCTTGGAAAGGAGGGAACGTTCGGGTTCGAGACTGGTCACTTCCTCAAAGGTGGCTACCGTCATCCCGCGGCGTCCGGGGGAGGTTGGCTTAAACTTCTTGATACCCATACAGGATTACCTCCATTGCCCGAGGAGCAGGCCTGTGGGGAAGCCCCACACCTACATCCCTTCAAAGAATTCAATCTTCTGCCCCGCTTCCAGGGTGACCACGGCCTTTTTCCAGCTGGGCTGGCGGCCGACGTGACGCCCCATACGCCTGATCTTACCCTGCACCCGGCTGGTGTTGACGTCCTTAACCTTGACCTTGAACTTATCCTCGATGGCCTGCTTAATGACACCCTTGGAAGCCCGCGGGTCGACCACAAAGGTATATTTTCCCTCGGCCATCAGGCCGTTAGTCTTCTCAGTGATGACGGGGCGGATGATGATATCACGAAGACTAGCCACGAGAGAGCACCTCCTCCACCCTGGTCACCGCGTCCCGGGTAATAACCAGACGGTCATGGGTTAAGATGTCGTATACATTAAGTCCTAGGGCGTTGGTGACACCGGTCCCCTCGATGTTGCGCGCCGAAAGATAGATGTTGGAATCACCATTGGCGGTGACAATGAGGGCCTCTTTGGTCTTCAGATTGGCCAGGATGTTCGCCATTTCCTTGGTCTTGGGTCTTTCCAGCCTTAGTTCATTGAGGACTACCATCTCACCATCGCGAACCTTGGCCGAGAGGGCCGACTTCAAAGCCTGCCGGCGGGCCTGCCGTGGCAAAGCCAGGCGGTAATCCCGCGGTTGTGGTCCGAAGACTACCCCGCCCTTTCTCCATAAAGGGGAGCGAATGGAGCCCTGGCGGGCTCGCCCGGTCCCCTTTTGCCGCCAGGGCTTGCGACCACCGCCCCGTACCATGGCCCGATTCTTCGTGGCCGCTGTCCCCTGGCGCTGGTTGGCCAGATGTCTGAGCACGGCCTGATGCAACAAGGCCTCATTAACCGTTACCCCAAAAACGTCCTCGCGCAATTCCATTTCATCCACCGGAGTTCCGGTAGTATCATAAACCGTGACTCTTGGCATACGAGATTCCCCCTTTCCGACCTAACCGGCCTTGACGGTATTCTTAATCACGACCAGGGAACCCCGCGCCCCGGGAACAGCCCCCTTGACCAGCAAAAGATTCCGCTCTGGATCAACCCCAAAAACCTTGAGGTTTTGAACCGTCACCCTCTCCTGGCCCAGATGACCGGGCATCCGGCGGCCCTTGAAGACCCGGGCCGCATCCCGAGACTGGAGCGAGCCCGGTCCGCGATGATACTTAGAACCGTGCGCCATGGGACCGCGACCGAAACCCCAGCGTTTCACGCCGCCGGCAAAACCCTTGCCTTTGGTGATCCCGATGACGTCCACCCGGTCGCCGGCCGCAAAAATGTCGGCTTTGATCTCCTGCCCGACACGATAATCCTCGACCTGATCCAGCCGCAGCTCCCTAAGGTACCGGCGGGGCTTGACGTTGACCCGGGAAAAATGACCTTTGGCGGGCTTGTTCAGGTTCCGTTCCTTTACCTCACCGAAACCTACCTGCAGGGCATTATAGCCGTCGGTTTGTACCGTTTTCTTCTGGACCACGACACAAGGCCCGGCCTCAATGACCGTCAGGGGGATAGCCCGGCCCTGCTCATCAAAGAGCTCGGTCATTCCGAGTTTTTTCCCTAATATCCCCTTCTGCATCTCCCTACCTCCTTTGTGCCGTGTCCCTAAAGCTTGATCTCAATATCCACCCCAGCCGGAAGATCCAGTCGCATCAAGGCATCAACCGTCTTATGGCTGGCATCGACGATATCAATGAGACGTTTATGCGTCCTCATCTCAAACTGCTCCCTGATGTCCTTCTCACCGTTGGGGGCCGTCAGGATGGTATATACGCTCTTCTCCGTCGGCAATGGCACCGGACCAGAGACATCGGCCCCCGTCCGCCGCGCCGTCTCCACGATCTTGGCCGCGGACTGGTCCAAAACCCGGTGGTCAAAACCCCGGAGCCGGATCCTGATCTTTTGTGCAGGCATGGCCTTCCCCTCCTTGTACGGCGGCTCCTGACGCAGGGATGAACCCGGCGGGCCCATCCCTGCCTTCAGAAACGCCTTCAGAACCTATTCCGCAATCTTGGTAACCACGCCGGCCCCGACGGTACGGCCGCCCTCGCGGATAGCGAAGCGCAGACCTTCTTCAATGGCGATGGGGGTAATCAGTTCAATATCCATCCGGATGTTGTCCCCCGGCATGACCATCTCGACGCCCTCCGGGAGCTTGGTGACACCGGTCACGTCAGTCGTCCGGAAATAGAACTGGGGCCGGTAGCCATTGAAGAAGGGGGTGTGGCGGCCGCCTTCCTCCTTGGTCAAAACATAGACTTGTGAGGAGAACTTTGTATGGGGCTTGATGGAGCCAGGCTTAGCCAGGACCTGTCCCCTCTGGATCTCGTCTTTGTCGATGCCCCGTAACAGGGTTCCAATGTTGTCGCCGGCAATGGCCTGATCCAGGAGTTTGCGAAACATCTCCACTCCGGTAACTACCGTCTTGCGCGGACGGTCCATCATACCAACGATCTCAACCTCTTCGCGTACCTTAACGGTGCCTCGTTCCACGCGGCCGGTGGCCACGGTGCCGCGACCGGTAATGCTGAAGACATCCTCGACCGGCATCAAGAAGGGCTTGTCTAACGGCCGCTCCGGCGTCGGGACGTAATTATCGACGGCATCCATCAGTTCCCAGATCTTCCCGCAATGCGGGCACTCGCGCTTACCACAGCCGCACTCCAGGGCCTTCAAGGCTGAGCCCTTGATAATGGGGATTTCATCTCCCGGAAACTCATACTTGTTGAGGACGTCGCGCACTTCCATTTCCACCAGTTCCAGCAACTCCGGGTCATCCATCATGTCCACCTTGTTCATAAACACGACCATGGCCGGAACGCCTACCTGCCGGGCCAAAAGGATGTGCTCCCGCGTCTGAGGCATGACACTATCGGGTGCCGCCACTACCAAAATGGCCCCGTCCATCTGAGCCGCCCCGGTGATCATGTTCTTGATATAGTCGGCGTGACCCGGGCAATCCACGTGGGCGTAGTGCCGCTTCTCCGTCTCATACTCGACGTGAGCGGTGTTGATGGTAATACCCCTTTCCTTCTCCTCGGGAGCCTTGTCAATCTGATCGTAAGGGGTATACTCGGCTTTACCAGCCGTAGCCAAGACCTTGGTGATGGCCGCCGTCAGGGTTGTCTTGCCATGGTCAATGTGACCGATGGTTCCCACGTTAACATGCGGTTTGGTCCTTTCAAACTTTTTCTTCGCCATTTTTTCTTTCCTCCTTCTTTCTAATTGCCAGGCCCCGTCCTAGTGAAGCCGCGGGCCAATTTACCTACCTAGCAGACCGCTGAAAAACCCCCATCTGCGTTGTCGCTCCTGCGGCTTGGTGCTCAACGTATTTCTCTATACGCCTCCGCGCCAAGCCTTGTCGCTCCTAGCATCTGGGCATTTTTGAGCGGTCTCGCCCTAACGCTGTCTCGGGCGCGTCAACCGCTCAAAACGCAGTCCGTCAGCAGTCTCCCAGCAGACCGCTGAAAAACCCCCATCTGCGTTGTCGCTCCTAGCATCTGGGCATTTTTGAGCGGTCTCGCCCTAACGCTGTCTCGGGCGCGTCAACCGCTCAAAACGCAGTCCGTCAGCAGTCTCCCAGCAGACCGCTGAAAAACCCCCATGTGTATGGCGCAATCCATTTGTCAGCTGTCCTCTTTGAGCAACCCTATCTACCTTGCGCCTTGGCGATGATCTCTTCGGCCACATTCTTGGGCACCAGGTCATAATGAGAAAATTGCATGGTATAAGTTCCGCGGCCTTGACTGCGCGAGCGCAGATCAGTGGCGTAGCCGAACATCTCGGCCAGGGGGACGAAGCTACGGATCACCTGAGCTCCCGCCCTATTCTCCAGCGCCTCAATCCGACCACGTCGCGCATTCAGGTCGCCGATGATGTCACCCATATACTCTTCCGGCACGACTACCTCGACCCTCATGACCGGTTCCAGCAGGACAGGATGGGCCTTAGCTACGGCATTCTTGAACCCCAGCGAGCCGGCAATCTTAAAGGCCATCTCCGAAGAGTCAACCTCATGATACGAACCGTCGATCAGAGTGACCCGAACATCCACCATGGGAAAGCCGGCTAGGGTTCCTGTAGCCATAGCCTCTTTCACGCCAGCCTCCACGGCCGGAATGTACTCTTTGGGAACGACGCCACCCACGATCTTGTTCACAAATTCAAAACCCTGACCCTTTTCCAAGGGGGCGATCTCCAGGACTACATGACCGTATTGACCGCGGCCGCCCGTTTGCCGGACGAAGCGTCCCTCGGCCTGAGCGCCGGAGGAAACGGTCTCCTTGAAAGCGACCTGAGGCCGCCCAACATTGGCCTCCACCTTGAACTCCCGCAGCAGCCGGTCTACGATGATCTCCAGGTGAAGTTCTCCCATCCCGGAGATGATGGTCTGACCCGTTTCCGAATCGGTGTGGATTCGAAAGGTGGGGTCTTCCTCGGTCAGTTTCGTCAAGGACAGCCCCATTTTGTCCTGATCGGCCTTGGTCTTGGGCTCGATGGCCACCGAGATCACTGGTTCGGGGAACTGCATCGCCTCCAGGATGATGGGATGCTTCTCCTCAGCCAGGGTATCCCCGGTGCTGGTCTCCTTGAAACCGACGGCCGCGGCAATATCCCCGGTCCGGACCTCGGTCAGGTCTTCCCGGTGATTGGCGTGCATCAAGAGGATCCGTCCCACGCGCTCTTTGCGGTTCTTGCCGACGTTATAGACATAAGAGCCCGCCGTTAAAACCCCGGAGTAAACGCGAAAATAGGTCAACTTACCCACATAGGGGTCGGTCATGATCTTGAAGGCCAGGGCGGCAAAAGGTTCTGCATCGTCAGCCTTCCGTTCGGTATTCTCCCCTGTTTCTGGATTAAAACCCTCCACCGGAGGAATATCCAGGGGCGCTGGCAAGTATTCTACCACCGCATCCAAAAGGGGCTGTACCCCCTTGTTCCGATAAGACGACCCACAGAGTACCGGTACCAGCTTTAACTTCAGAGTGCCCTCACGGAGGGCGGCCCTGACCTCCTCCGGCGTTATCTCTTCCCCCTCCAGGTACTTGACCATCAGGTCGTCGTCGACCTCAGCCACAGTCTCTAAGAGTTTCTCCCGGTACTCCAGGGCCAGTGGCAATAGATCAGCCGGGACATCCGTTTCCTCGCTCCGCGTCCCCAGGTCATCGGTGTAGATGATGGCCCGCATATGGACCAGATCCACCATGCCCACAAAACTATCTTCCACCCCAATGGGGATTTGGACCGGGACCGGCCTGGTCGCCAGGCGTTCCTCCATCATCTTGACCACGCGGAAAAAGTCAGCCCCGATAGTATCCAATTTATTAACATAGGCAATGCGGGGCACTCGATAGCGATCGGCCTGCCGCCAAACTGTTTCCGACTGAGGCTCGACGCCACCCTTGGCGCAAAATACGGCTATAGCCCCGTCCAGGACGCGCAGCGAGCGCTCTACTTCCATGGTGAAATCAACGTGTCCGGGTGTGTCGATGATATTAATGCGATGATCCCGCCAGTAACAGGTGGTGGCAGCGGAGGTGATAGTGATGCCGCGCTCCTGTTCCTGGACCATCCAGTCCATGGTAGCCGCGCCGTCGTGGACCTCACCCATACGGTGAACCTTTCCGGTGTAAAATAAGATCCTCTCGGTGGTGGTCGTCTTGCCGGCGTCAATATGCGCCATAATCCCAATATTCCTGGTTCGTTCTAATGGGTTTGTCCTGGGCATCCTTCTCCCCCCTTTCGACCGATCTGTTTTAAAGCCATCGGCATGGTCCTGCCCTTTCGCCCTACCACCGGTAATGAGCAAAGGCCTTGTTGGCTTCGGCCATTTTATGAGTTTCTTCCTTTTTCTTTACTGCCCCTCCGGTGTTATTGGCAGCATCCAGCAACTCCCCGGCCAATTTCTCTTCCATGGTCCGTTCGCCCCGCGTCCGGGCGTAACGAATCAGCCAGCGTATGGAGAGGGAAATACGGCGATCGGGTCTTACCTCCATGGGGACCTGATAAGTCGCCCCACCAACCCGGCGTGGCCGCACCTCTAAAAGGGGAGTAACGTTCTTAAGCGCCTGTTCAAACAGCGACAGGGGTTCTTTCCCCGTCTTGCTCTTGACAATTTCCATGGCGTCATAAAAGATCCGCTGGGCTAAGGCCTTTTTGCCCCGCTGCATCAAGTTATTGATGAAGCGGGCCGCCATCTCGCTCTGATAAACCGGATCAGGGTCTATCTCCCGGCGAGAGACCTGTCCTCTCCGTGGCATGAATTTCCCTCCTGACTACTTCTTGGGCCGTTTCGCCCCATACTTGGAACGTCCCTGAGCCCGCTTGGCCACTCCGGCCGTATCCAGAGTCCCCCGGATAATGTGATAGCGGACGCCGGGAAGGTCCTTCACGCGGCCACCCCGTACCAGCACTACCGAGTGTTCCTGCAGGTTGTGCCCGATCCCCGGAATATAGGCGGTTACTTCAATGCCATTGGTCAATCTGACCCGGGCGATCTTGCGCAAGGCCGAGTTGGGTTTCTTAGGGGTCACCGTCCGCACCTGAGTGCAGACACCGCGCCGTTGGGGCGATCTCTTTAAGGCGGGTGCCGCCGATTTGGTGGCCAGTTCCTCTCTCCCCTGCCGCACCAGTTGGCTTAATGTAGGCATTCCTCCACCTCCTCAACAAAACGAGAGTTAATGAACAAAATCAAACTCCGGGCACAAAAAAGATGAGGCACCTGAAAATGCAAGAACTCAAGCCTGGCCTCATTAGGAATTCAGTTCTCCAGCCGGGTTAACCGCGCCAAACGCCGTCTGTCAGCCATGTCCTAGTCCCCAATGATGGCGGCCGATGCCGCCCCCACCTGGATGCCGCAGGCCGCCCCAAGAGCCTGCATCGAATCGGCATAGACCAGCTCCACGCCCCGCTCTTGACAGGCTCTTAGAAGGTCTTTGACCACGTGGGCTTCGGCGTCCTTCGCCACAAAAACCAACTTGGCCTCACCTTTCAGGATGGCCTTGAGCGTTTGTTTTGTTCCGACACTTCTTTTTTTGGCCATCTTTAATTGGTCGCAGGACATGAAAAAACTCCCCGTGCTATTTTTGCCAGACACTATGATCGGAA
>JAMCWA010000111.1 GCA_023475165.1 Bacillota bacterium
CGCAAACATAGATGTCTAAGTCCCTGGGGAATTTCGTTACCACCCGGGAGCTCTTGGATCGCTACGCCCCGGAGGTGATCCGTTTTTACGTCCTCTCCGTTCATTACCGGAGCCCGCTGAATTTTTCCGAGGAGAACATGGAGCAGGCGAAAAGCGCCCTGGAACGGATTCATAATGCCATTCTCAACGTCAAACACGCCCTGCGAGTCACAAATGCGGCTGAGGAAGACGGCTCAGCCAGGGCAGGGGGCGGGCCGGCGACCCCGGGAGGGCAAGAAACGCCGCCTGGTGGTGGGGCCGCCCCCTTTTCCGGTGCGGGCTTACAGCGGGGCAGGGAGCCTGGGTCAAAGAACCAGTCCGCCGGGGAGGAATCTCCAGCGAGTCTGGATGAGGGCCGGCCGTGGCCGGAGTTGGCCCGGCCGGCCCGAGAGGCCTTGGACCGGGCCATGGAGGACGACTTCAACACCGCCCAGGCCCTGGCGGCCGTCTTTGATTTCACCCGCGAGGTCAACTCCCTGCTCCGACAGGAAAAACCGGAAAAGAGACGCCTGGAGGAAATCCTGGCCACGTACAGCTATTTTGGCCAGATCCTGGGCCTCTTTCAAGAGGTAAGCGGACCGGCTGACCTGGAGGCCGAAGTTGCCGCTTTGGTTCACCAACGGGAGCAGGCCCGGCGGGAAAAGAACTGGGCCCTGGCGGACCAGATCCGGCAAACCCTCAAGGGGCGGGGGATCATTCTTGAGGATACGCCGCTGGGAAC
Source organism: Bacillota bacterium (assembly GCA_023475165.1). GTDB lineage: Bacteria > Bacillota > Sulfobacillia > JAMCWA01 > JAMCWA01 > JAMCWA01. Next base: position 761 of record JAMCWA010000111.1, read on the forward strand.
GCGCTGGAAACGCGGGTAGTTGTAGCAAGTTCGCATACCCAACAACGGGTCACCATTTAACTCCAATACTTGCAGGAAAGGTTTGCTGCGCAGGAACGGCGCGGCCTCTTCTTGACCGCCTGAGCCAAATGGGGAACACAGATTTATGGACGACTGCTGGAATTTGAAAGTGAGGCAACGATGCTGACCTGGAACCTTTCTGGGCACCTCGCCTCTTTGGACAACTTACCCTCCCTTTCCCTGGCCTATCTGGGAGATGCGGTTTACGAACTCTACGTACGAGGGAAGCTTCTGAGCGGCGGAGAGACCAATCCGGAACGACTGCATCAGGCTGCGGTCAGGTATGTAAACGCCCGGAGCCAGGCCCGGATTTTGGCCTACCTGCGACCCGGCCTGCGGCCCGAGGAAGAGGACGTCGTTCGCCGGGCCAGGAACGCCCGGCCCGGCCACGCCCCGCGCGGAGCGACGGTGGCGGAATACCATGCCAGTACCGCCTTTGAGGCGCTGGTAGGATTCCTTTTCGCGAAAGACCAGCAGGACAGGTTGAGCTGGATTTTCGGGCAGGTGGAGGAGTTTTTCGCCTCGGAAGAGAAATAATACAGCCAGGCCCGCCAGGGCCGCCGGGCCGTAACGGATGGACGACTTTGACGGGGTCCGAGTAAGGGACTTCTGTCTGAAAGGGGGCCGGGCCTCCGTTATTAGAGCCGGCCTCAGGCGGGCGGTCCGCCCGCCAGAAGGAGAGAACGCAGATGAAGGTCATTGTCCTGAGCCACACCCCGGATCCCGAAAGGACTATCGCCGCTGCGGCCAAACTGGCCTACTCGGCCTCGGGTATCGACGAAATCAAGGACCGTTTGACTCAGGCCGAAGTGGAGCGCTTCTTGGGGCAGCTCTTGGAGTTGGGGCACCTGTCACCTTTTGAACACGCCAGCATCACTTTTGGGATCGAAGGTGTGAGCCGGGTGATGTTAAACCAGCTGGTTCGCCACCGCATCGCTTCTTTTACCCAGAAATCCCAGCGCTATGTCAAGGAGCGGGACTTTGATTTCATCCTCCCCCCCTCCATCGAGGAGCGGTCTGAGGCCAGAGCGATTTTCTTGGAGGAGATGGAGAGAATTCAGGAGGCTTACAATCGGTTGCTGGCTTTGGGTATCCACCAGGAGGATGCCCGCTATCTCCTGCCCAACGCCACGGAATCAAAAATCGTCTTCACCACCAACTTCCGCGAGCTTCTCCACATTTTGGAACTGCGGACCTGTCAGAGGGCCCAATGGGAGATTCGCCGGTTGGCCTATAAACTTTTACGTGAGGCCAGAAAAGCGGCCCCCATTGTTTTCCGGCAGGCGGGTCCACCCTGCGTGACTGAGGGGATTTGCCGGGAAGGTAAGATGTCCTGCGGTCGATGGCGGCGACTGAAAGAAAGGCATAAGAAGGAGGCCGCCCTGGCTGAGGCGGCGGCCACAAAGGGGGGTTAACCCGGCTGGTCTGATTGTCTGGTAGCCTCACGAATAAAAATAAAGCGGTTGGTTTTTGGTATGAAGAGGTCCTGTTGCTGCCAGCTTGCCGGGTCTGGTTCGAGGTGATCGAAGCTCCTCAATGGGTGTGGGTTAGTCGTTGCCAAGCGACGGTTGCCAGAACTACTGTCATATGGGAGCATTGTTCATGGATAATGACCAAATCGAGGGCAAGAACGTTGTCCTGGAGGCCCTGCGGGCTGGGCGTCCCATCAACCGGATCCTCCTGGCGGAAGGGATGCGTCAACTTCAGGAGATAAGGGGGTTGGCCCGGCAGCTTGGGATCCCCGTAGAGTTGGTGAAACGGGAACGGTTGGATCGGGAATCGGTCACCGGTCGCCACCAGGGGGTCATTGCCCAGGCTGCCGCCAAGGGTTACGCCGAGCTGGAAGACCTTCTCTCTTTAGCGGCTCAACGAGGACAGGCCCCTCTGCTCCTCGTGTTGGACGGCATTGAAGACCCCCATAACTTGGGGGCGCTCTTGCGAACGGTAGAGACGGCGGGGGCCCATGGGGTGGTTATACCCAAACACCATGCCGTGGGGCTTACGGCCGCCGTGGCCAGGGCTTCAGCCGGGGCCATGGAATACGTCTCCGTGGCCAGGGTGACCAACCTGGTTCGCGCCATTGGGGAATTGCAGGAGGCAGGCCTTTGGGTTTATGGTGCCGATGCCAACGGCGAAAAGATCTACTGGGAAACGGATCTCCGCCGGCCACTGGCCCTGGTGGTGGGGGGTGAGGATCGAGGGATTTCTCGCCTGGTCAAGGAGAAATGCGATCTGCTGGTCCGGATCCCCATGCAGGGCTCTATTTCCTCCCTCAATGCTTCCGTGGCGGGGGCTCTCCTTCTTTATGAGGCCCGGCGCCAGCGGTGGCCAACCCCGGGGCCGACGGGCCCAGATTGAACATGTCTTTCTTGCCAGGTTTTTCAATACCGCCTTTGGGGCACCATGAACGAATGAAACACCCGTGGCCAGACAATGCCCCAGCGGCGTCATGGAAGTAACTGGTTTGTTTCAGGGTGGACCTCAGAGCCGCACTTTCAGTGGTACTAAAAGACCCGGGACGAGCATATATTAGTCCAAGGGTGGACAAGGCAACCGAATTTATTGATAATTGGACCACCTTGTCAAGGGATCACCTTGACGAATTTGCTTGAGTGCTCTATAATCAAAAGTGGTTGTCCAACAATTTACCTCCATCCAAGACGCAGTTCTTTCATCGCCGCTCGCGGCCACTCATCTTTTGCTTCCCCCTTAAAACCGGCAATCCCATACTGGCATGGAGGCGATTAAATGAGTGTTAATATCCAGCGTAACCTGTATCAAGACTATGACGGTATGCTGGACGAGGAAGTGGTGGAATATGCCAGGGAGGGATCAAAGGCCGCTGAGGAGTATCTCATAAATAAGTATAAGAACTTTGTCCGAGCCAAGGCCCGCTCCTATTTTCTGATCGGAGCCGATCGCGAAGATATCCTTCAGGAGGGTCTGATCGGACTTTACAAGGCCATTCGTGACTTTCGGGGGGATAAGCTCTCTTCTTTCCGTGCTTTTGCTGAGCTTTGTGTGACCAGACAGATAATAACGGCTATTAAGACGGCTACCAGGCAAAAGCATATTCCCCTTAATTCCTATGTATCATTGAACAAGCCGATTTATGATGAAGATTCCGACCGGACCCTTCTGGATGTAATCTCCGGTTCCAAAGTTAGTGATCCGGAAGAGCTCATCATCAATCGCGAGGAGTTTGGCAATATTGAAGACAAGATGGGGGAGATTCTGAGTGACCTGGAATGGCAGGTCCTCATGTCTTATCTTGATGGGAAGTCCTATCAGGAAATTGCCGTGGATTTAAGAAGACATGTCAAATCTATCGATAACGCCCTCCAGCGAGTAAAGCGGAAACTGGAGCGCTATCTGGAACACCGTGACGGAACCATCCCCAGGCCCTTAGATATCTGAAGCTGGCCGGCTTTGAACTGCGGGGCTTAACGCAGGGATGGCCAAGAAAAGTCTCTAAGCGACTTCTCGATCCATAAACCAGGCGAAAGATAAAAAGCTTACCAAAGATTTTTCGGACTGGGTTCGTTTTCAGGGTTGAAATTGGCCGGCGGCTATGGTATGATACCTTTTGCAACTAGCGCTGGCGTAGCTCAATGGCAGAGCAGCTGATTTGTAATCAGCAGGTTGCGGGTTCGACTCCCATCGCCAGCTCCAGGACAAATCAGGAACGTGGAGAGGTTCCCGAGTGGCTAAAGGGGGCAGACTGTAAATCTGTTGGCTGGCGCCTTCGGTGGTTCAAATCCACCCCTCTCCACCAGAAAACATCGCGGGGTAGAGCAGTCTGGTAGCTCGTCGGGCTCATAACCCGGAGGTCGTAGGTTCAAATCCTACCCCCGCAACCAAGAAAACCAACATCTTATCATATACTTTGGTGCTCACATAGCTCAGTCGGTAGAGCGCGTCCTTGGTAAGGACGAGGTCATCGGTTCAATCCCGATTGTGAGCTCCATCAACTTTAGTAAGGAAGGCCCGAGATCCGGGCCTTTATTTTTTTCTCCCCTTGGCCCGTAGACAGGCCATTGTCTGCTGTCAACGGCTGACCGGGGAGCGATAAGTTAATTGGTCACACTGGGTGGACTTCCCCAAAAAACCGAGGCGAGGTCTCCGCGCGGAGCCGTATAATCTGCCTGCTCCGCAGGGAAATCACCCGATGGCAGGCTTTAGCAGGATTTTGGCTTTTCGCGGGGAATAATATACTAGGGAGAAACCCTGAAAGGAGTTGAGGCCATGCAAGTCGTTGTCAGAGGGAAGAACATGGAGGTTACGCCGGCCTTACGGGATTATGCGGAAAAGAAAGTGGGGAAGATCGAGAGGTTTTTCGACCTCCCGCTGACGGCCCAGGTAACCATGCAGGTCCAGAGGGACCGGCACATCGTGGAAGTTCAGGTACCTCTAAACGGGATGCTCCTCCGGGGTGAAGAGGCCAGCGGCGATATGTATTCCTCTGTCGACCTGGTCATTGAGAAATTGGAGAAACAGATTGGCAAGTTCAAGACCCGCCTCGGCCGGCGGCTGCGACAGTTCGAGCCTGCGGTGGGAGCGGTGGTGGGGGAAGACGCTGGCGAGGGCGAATACCGGGTGGTCAAGACGAAACGCTTTCCGGTTAAGCCCATGGATGTGGACGAGGCCGTTCTGCAGATGAATCTTCTGGGGCATGACTTCTTTGTCTTTGCTAACAGCGAAACAGAGCGGATCAACGTCCTTTACCGTAGAAGGGATGGGAACTACGGGCTGATCGACCCGGAGTTTTGAGAGGGAGGCGGTACTGGCAGGTAACCGCCTTGTTTCAGGGCAGTCCCCCCTGCTGCTCCGGCGGTGTCACAACGGATGAAAACGTCGCTTCAGCGGGGGTCTGGGTTGTGTCAGCAAAGCTATCTTGACTGAGCCCGCCACCGCTCCCGGCGAGAACCAGGCCCGAGAGGACGGACGGCAACACGGATGTCGCCGAGCGCAACCGAACTATGGAGGGCGAGTTGGCGCGGTGCCGGACGGAGGGCCGCAGTTAACCCGCGGCGCGGTGGGCGCAGGTCATGGAGGAGCTTCGATCACATCGAACCCAGACCCGGTAAGCTGGCAGCAACTGGCTTTTCCATAATGGTGCTCTCCAAGGTGACCGGGGTAAGGGCCACGGTATTACCGGGCTCGCCTCGGTCCCATTTTTCTGCGTTTCTTGTCTCGGAACCCTATGATATAATGACGTTGAATTGACACTGGACGGGGTGCAGCGCATGCCGGAGGAGAAGGTGACCCTGGTCATCTTTGAAGGGGGCCAGGTTCGGACGGAATTGGACGAGCTCTTAATTGGGGTAAGGAAGGCGGTCACCCTGGATACCATTGCCAGGGTGGTCGGGGTTCCCGAAATCAGCCAGGTGCTTTTGTGTACCAACTACCCCGATCTGGCGGCTGGGGCGGAAGCCCTGGGGGCCAGGGTGGATTTCTCGCGGGCGCCCTTTCATTTCGGCCGGCGCCTGGCCGGCGTGATCCAGGCCCATGAGCTGGAAAGCGTCATATATATGGGGGGAGTCAGCGCCCCTCTCTTGCGCCGGGAAGATCTGGCCGGACTGGCCCGTACCCTGCGCGAACAAAGGAAGGTCGTTATCGTCAATAACGTTCAATCGGCTGATTTAGTGGCCTTCACCCCGGCCCGGACGGCCCTGGAGATTTCACCCCCGGAGAATGATAACTCTCTGGGCTATCTCCTCCGGGAAGCCGGTCTAACCCGCCTCCTGATGCCCAATTCCCCTCGCATCAACTTTGATCTGGATACCCCAACAGATATGATGATCCTGGCCCTGCAGCGCGACTGTGGACCGCGGGCCCGGGCGGCCTTGCGGAACCTGGACTGGGACTTTCACCGTCTGGAGCGGGCCCAAGACGTATTGCGGCAAAACTCGGCCGAGGTGGTCATCGCCGGTCGAGTCGGTGCCCCCCTCATCACCTACATCAACTCCAATTTTCCCCTCCGTCTGCGCGTGTACTCGGAAGAGCGAGGGATGAAGGCCCTGGGGCGGGAAGAGCGGGGCGAGGTAGTCTCCCTCCTGGGATTTCTCCTGGACCGGATCGGTCCGGAGGGTTTTTTTGGGGATCTGGAGAAAATGGCCCATGTCGCCTTCCTGGACACACGAGTCCTCTTTGCCCACTGGAAGAGGGCCGTTTCCGAATGGGACCGCTTCCATTCGGACCTGGGTCACCACCAGGTCATTGGGGACCCGCTGGTGCGGGAGTTTACTCAGGCGGCGGCCTCGACCAGGATTCCGGTGGTCTTGGGCGGTCACTCTCTGGTGTCCGGGGGGCTCTGGCTTTTGGCCGAGGGTTTGGTTTCAGAGCGAGAACTGTCCCGGCCCTAACTTCGGAGAAGTGGGCGCCGTACGCTTGTACTAGTACTGTGTATGGCGGCCGTACAGAAGAGCGCCCAGGAGAGTACCCGCAGGGTTTAGAGCTTGTTCCTGTTCAAAAAAACTGGTCTTTCTCTGGCAGAAAAGAAGGAATAATGGCACCCCCGGTCGAATTGTATACTCGTTGGAATTTTAATCCCTAAGCTCCCACATTTTCCTTACTTATGCCTTCGGTGGGCAGGTCGGGAGGTTGGCGACGCAGCTGGGGGTTTTCAGCGGTCTCCTAAGGGCTCGACCTTGGTTAGCCACCGGCAGAAGATAGGGCTTGGGGCGGGGCGATCAGGTGTCAGAAGCGGACCAGGGGAAATGGCGGATCGTGGAGGACGCCGGTGGACAGGAGCATGATTCACTCCCAGTACGAGAGGGTACTCCATCACATTCGGGACATTCATACGGCCAAGGTAAACCTGGGAAGCGACGGATCCGTTGAAGAAGTGCATGTGCTGGCCAGCGGTGGACGGAGCGTCAAACAGATTATCAAAGACATCCAAACGGCCTTGCTCAGCCAGTTTGATGCCAAGCTCAGTCCGGATCGCATCCGGGTCACCCTCATCGGGAGCGACCTGGAACCCGAGACGGGTTGGGGTCGCCCGGTCTTGACCACGGTAGAAGTAGTAGCTCAGGGCACCCTGAGCCAGGTGACGGTGGCACTAAGACACCAGGGGGCTACTTTTCGGGGCGAGGCCCAGGGGCCGGCTTACGGGAGCAGCCACCTGCGGGTGGTATCCGAGGCCACTTTGCGGGCGGCAGGAAGTTATCTTCAGGCGGGGCTGGAGTTCCAACTGGAAGAGGTTGTGCTCTTACCCCTGGGAACGGTGCGGGCCGCGGTGGCGGCAGTAAACTTTGTCGATCATCTGGGGAAGGTCTATACGTTAACCGGCTCGGCCCCAATGCGCAACGATGAGCGGGAGGCGGTGGCCCGCGCCACCCTGGATGCCCTGAACCGGCAGTTTATGGTAAAGACCGCGGGGTCAAAGAAGAGGCGAGAGGTTGGGGCTACCTGATTGGACGAGGAGAGTGCTGACGAACTGCGATTTCAGTGGTAAGCCCGGCCGAGGAAAGACACCAGAGTCTACGAAGAGCTTGATAACGAACGTTCTTCTGGCGGCTTTAGACAAAACATTAGGGCGAGACCGCCCAAAAATGCCCAGATGCAAGGAGCGACAAGGCTCCGAGGCGAGGCGTACTGAGTGGTACGTTGAGCGAGGAGCCGCCGGAGCGACGCAGCAGATGGGGGTTTTTCAGCGGTCTCTTAGAAAGAATTTGCTGGGGGTGGAGCCTAAACTATTGCTGGACAACCTATTCCGGCTTTCCCAATTCCGGCCTGACTCGGGCCGATGGACTCCTGTCGGCCGGCAAGAACGTAAGAGCCGGACCCTCAAAAGCCAATAACCTGAACCACCGTTCTATCTCAATCAGGCGTCATGGTGCAAAGCGGAGTGAGCGAACAAACCAAACCGGGAGTAAGGATAGCGGGTTCCGAGCCTTCCGGCGGCCTCAATCTGAGGTCACAACCATGGCACGTTTAGTAAAGGTCCTCCTGGTCCTGCTGGCGATTCTTCTGGCGGGGGGAGCGAATTTGCAATGGGGCTAAGACAAAAGTGTGGTTCAGGTTATTGATATATCTCCACGATTGCACTTTCTGGAGATCTTGATTCTTCGGAGGGTTGACACGTGAAGCCTCTTTCGAGAAATCTGAAGATCTATTTCTTGACGGTCATAGGTTTAACCCTGGGCGTTTCTTACTTCCTTTGGTCCTTATCGCCCGTGAGCGGATCTCCCAGCCTGGTTCTCTTCTTAGTCCTGACCCAATTGTCTGAATTGGGGGCATTGCCACTCCCGCAAGGCAAGGGGACTGTGTCTGTAGGGTTCTCGATTATCTATGCCGTCGTGTTACTTTTTGGACCTACTACTGGTGCATTGATGGCGGCAATCGGGACTTTGCGGGTGCGGGATTTCTCCGGGAAGGTTCCCTGGCTGGGCGTCCTCTTCAACCGGGCGCAGTTGTTTCTTGCGGCCGGGATGGCGGGATGGATTTTCCTGTTCCTGGGCGGAAAGCTAGGCGGAGACCTCAGCTGGAAAGACCTTCCGGCTCTTGGGCTGGCCGCCTTGGCTTATTGGGTAACCAATGTCGGCCTCATCACCCTGGCCATATCAATCGCTGAGAAAATGTCCTTGCGCGGCAATTGGGCCATAAACATTCGCTGGTTAATTCCCCACATGTTGGCCCTGGCCCCCCTGGGCATCCTCATCGCCGTTACCTACCGGGCGGCCGGTCCCTTCAGCGTCCTCCTCTTCTTCCTCCCCCTCCTGGTGGCTCGTTACTCCTTTCAGAAGCACCTGGAGATGCGCGACGCCTTTCAGAGCACCATCCGCATGCTGATGGCCGTCTTGGACGCCAGGGATAATAATACTCGGGGCCATTCCCAGCGGGTAGCGGAATACGCGGTGGCCATCGGGAAGCAGCTCAAGCTGACGGAGGACCAGCTGGAACTCCTGAATTACGCCGGACTGTTGCACGATATCGGCAAGGTTGGGATTACGGACGCGGTTTTAAAGAAAGCCGGGATCTACTCGGATGAAGAATACCGGCATATGCGGAGACACCCGGCCATAGGGGAGGACATCATCAAGGACATCAGCCTGTTGGGAACGGCCCGGGAGTGGGTTTTGCACCACCACGAGAGATTTGATGGACGAGGATTCCCGGGCCGCCTAAAGGGTGAGGTCACCCCCTTGGGGGCCAGGATCATCACCCTGGCCGACGCCTTTGACGCCATCGTCTCGGATCGTCCCTACAAGAGGGGGTTACCCTTGCCCCAGGCCCTGGAGGAGATCAAGAGCAATTCCGGATCCCAGTTTGATCCCGAGGTGGTGGCTGCCTTTCTCCCCATCGCCGCAGAATTGGCCTCTCGGGTTATGGCTACCCCCTACCCCTCTATCCTGGAGAAGACCCGGGTGACTGCTTCCGAGGCATCGGGGAGGGGGCCGGCACCACCCCGAGCCGGGCCCACCCGCTAAACGGTCTCCCGGGAGACTGCTGACAAACCGTGGTTTCAGCGGTCTCCAGATTACCAACCTCCCTCTTTCAGGTGAGTGCCTTGGCCATCAGACTGCCGACACCTTTTCACGCCTTCTTGCTGAGTTTGGGTCTGACTACCTCCCTGCTGGTATACCCCTTCTTGGACAGGTTAACCCCTGCCGCCTGGCCCGACTACGTCTTCACCTTCATGCTGTTGACCCTGAGCGAACTGGCTTTATGGGACAGCAAGAGAATGCCGCGTTTTTCCATCAGCCCCGGGATTGATCTGGCGACCATGGCCATCGCCGGGCCAAATTGGGCCGTCGTCAATGCCCTCCTGGGCCGTCTGGGCGCCCTCCTGGTGCGCCGCCAGTTCCGCTCCCAGGCCTGGGTGAGGGGTGGGTACCCCGTTTATGACCTCCTGCGGGCCTCTTTTCTCCTGGCCCTGGTCTCTTTCTACTGGCTGGGGTTGGGTGGGGTCAGTGGTTCCTGGGTCGGCAACACCAATTTCGGGCCCTTTCTCCAGACCATCCTACTCTACACCGTTTCGGATTGGCTTACGCGGGGCCTTGGCTACAGCTTGCGTTATGCCGTCGGGCTCTCCGCCGCCCTGGCCAGGGATGTAGCTCTTAATCCCGTCTACTACCTGGCCCAGCCTCTGCTGGCCGTCTTTTTAGCTGGATTCTACTTTTGGCTGAGGATGGACCTTTTTGCCCTGGTCCTGTTTGGGCTCTTCCTGATCCTGGTAATATACGCCACCCACCTGTATGTCCACGTCCGGGAGGCCTATTGGGGAACGCTGCACGCCCTGGTCCGCACTCTGGAGGCCAAGGATGAACATACCTCCGGCCATTCCCACCGAGTCTTGAACTACGTGGTGGCCATGGGCCGGAAGATGCTTTTTTCCGAGGAGGACATCCTCCTCCTTTATGGAGCCGGTCTCTTGCACGATATCGGGAAGATGGCCATTCCTGACGCTATCCTCTTGAAAGAGGGCCAGCTAACTAACAAGGAATTCCGTGAGATCAAGAACCACAGCGTCTACGGCGGTAGGATCACGGGGCGGATTCCCTTCCTGGAAGCCATCAGTCCGAGCGTTCGCCATCACCATGAATTCCTGGACGGCACTGGTTATCCCGACCGACTGGCCGGTACGGAGATTCCCCTGGCGGCCCGCGTCCTGACGGTAGCTGAGGTCTATGACGCCATGCGTTCCGGGCGACCCTACCACCCTCAGGCCATGACCCACGCCGAGGCCATAGAACAGCTGAGACAAGGTAGCGGGCAGCTTTATGACAAAGAAGTGGTAAGAGTCTTTCAGGCCGTAATTAAAGAGGAACGGGAGTGGGGCGGGCATGCTTTCCAGCGCCATTATAGTTTCGATTATAGTTGGTAGCCTGCGCGGGGGACGGCTGGGTACCTTGGCCAACCTGGAATTTGCCCATCTCGGTTTGGTCTTTCTGGCCTTTTTCCTGGAGGTTTTGCTGGGCTTTGGGCTTCGTTGGGGTTTGGGGGATCCCTTGGCGGCTATACTCCATGTCAGTTTGTACCTGCTCCTGCTTTATGCCCTTTGGAACAATCGCCGTTTGCCAGGGGTTTTCTACCTCCTGACGGGAGTCTTGTTAAATTGCCTGGTTATTGCCGCCAATGGCGGGCGGATGCCCGTTTCCGGGCCGGCCCTCCTACGCTTGGGTCTGGTTCAACACCACGATCTGTTGGTCCAAAACCTGAGCCTGACCCACCAATTGATGGGACCTTATACCCGCCTCTGGTGGTTGGGGGATTACTGGCTGATGCCGCCGCCCTTTCCTCGCCCAGCGGCCTTCAGCCCAGGGGATGCCCTGATGGTCATCGGGGTCTTTCTCTTGATTCAGGCGGCCATGCTCGGGCGCCTGCCAGCTGCGACCAGCAAACCGCGGCCCCGCTAGCTGGTGACCTGCGGCCTGGACAACGTGTCAATAAATGGGAATAAATGACCCAAAAAACATCTGGGAATCCTTCGCATCAACGAAATCGTGATGCGTGTGTCAATAAATGGAAAGAAATGATCCAAAAAACATTGCCCCCGGCCCTAGGAAATGCTAAAATTATTATGTGTCCTAACCGTTTGCAGAGGAACCTCGACCAGGTTCCTCTAGCTTTGCTATCTGAGTAGGAGAGGGCTGACGAACTGCGTTCGGTGTGGTTAACTCGCCCGGAAAACCGCTAGGCCAAGACCGCTCAAGAATAACGTGATGCGAAGGAGACAAGGCTTCGAAGCGAGGCGTACTAGGTGGTACGTTGAGCAAGGAGCCGCCGGACGGCGCTTCAGCGCCGGCGGGGGGTCTGGGGGAGGGACTTCCCCAGGCATTAGGGGTGCTCAGGCACCGCAGGTGCCCCCGAAAGGGTGCGTGCCCCCCTAGCGGAGGCGGGTGCAAGCCCGCCTGACACGCAAATGGGTGTTTTTCAGCGGTCTCCTAGTAGAAAGAAGTGATACCCTTGTTAAAGTTTATAACCAATCTACTGGTAGGCAATTTCAACGAGCGCGAGATTAAACGCTTGAGCCGCTACGTGGAGGAGATCAATGCCCTGGAGCCCGGCCTGGAGGCCCTTTCCGATGAGGCCTTGAAGGCTAAGACGGCTGAATTCAGGGAGCGGTTGGCCGCGGGGGCCAGCCTGGAGGATCTCTTGGTGGAGGCCTTCGCCGTGGTTCGGGAGGCGTCGCGCCGCACCCTGGGGCTCAGGCCTTTCGATGTCCAGCTCATGGGCGGGGTTGCCTTGCACGAGGGTAACATCGCCGAGATGAAGACCGGGGAAGGCAAAACCCTGGTGGCCACCCTCCCGGCTTACCTCAACGCCCTGACCGGCCAGGGGGTGCACATTGTTACCGTCAACGACTACCTGGCACGGCGCGACAGTGAATGGATGGGGGAGATCTACCGTTTCTTGGGGCTTCGGGTGGGGGTCATTGTCCATGGTTTGGAGGCGGCCCAGCGCCAGGAGGCTTACCAGGCGGATATCACTTATGGTACCAACAATGAGTTCGGATTTGATTACTTACGGGACAACATGGTCCTCTACCGTGAGGAAATGGTGCAGCGGCCGCTGCTAAACTATGCCATTGTCGACGAGGTTGATAGTATTCTCATCGATGAGGCCAGGACCCCTCTCATTATTTCCGGGCCGGCCGAAAAACCGACGGACCTCTATTATACCTTTGCCCGGATCACTCCCAAGTTGAAGCTGGATGTGGATTATCACGTGGACGAGAAGGCCCATACCGTGGCCCCTACGGAGGAGGGCGTCGCCCATGTGGAAAAGCTCTTGGGGATGGGCAACCTCTACGACCATAACAACCTGGACCTCTCTCACTATTTGTATAACGCCCTGAGGGCCCACGCCCTGATGAAGCGGGACCGGGACTATGTGGTCAAGGATGGCCAGGTCATCATTGTCGATGAGTTTACGGGACGATTGATGATTGGACGTCGCTACAGCGATGGGCTCCACCAGGCCATCGAGGCCAAGGAAGGGGTCAAGATTGAGCAGGAGACGCAAACCCTGGCCACCATCACCTTCCAGAACTACTTCCGGATGTATAAGAAGCTGGCCGGGATGACGGGCACCGCCCTGACGGAAGAAGAGGAATTTCGTAAGATCTATGGTCTGGACGTCCTGGTCATTCCTACCAACAAGGCTATGATCCGCCACGATTACCCGGACGTGGTTTACAAGACCGAGGCGGCCAAGTTCCGGGCCGCGGTTGAGGAGATCGCGGAACGTCATCGCCAGGGCCAGCCGCTGTTAGTGGGGACCATTTCCATTGAGAAGTCAGAGGAGCTGAGCCGGCTCCTGACCCGGCGGGGGATCCCACACCAGGTCCTCAATGCCAAGCACCACGAAAAGGAAGCGGAAATCGTGGCCCAGGCCGGTAAATTGGGAATGGTGACTATCGCCACCAACATGGCCGGTCGGGGGACGGACATCCTTTTGGGCGGTAACCCCGATTTCCTGGCCCGGCAGAAGATGCGGGAAAAGGGCTATGCCCCGGAGCTCATCTATGCCGCCGTGTCCATGACCAGGACCGAAGACCCGGACATTCTGGCGGCGCGCCGGGTCTACCGGGCCTTATATGAGGAGGCCAGAAAGGGTACGGAGGCCGAACATGACCAGGTGGTGGCCCTGGGTGGGTTGCACATCATCGGTACCGAGCGGCATGAGAGCCGCCGCATCGATAACCAGTTGCGGGGTCGTTGCGGTCGCCAGGGGGACCCCGGTTCTACCCGTTTTTATGTTTCTCTGGGTGACGACCTGATGCGTCTCTTTGGTTCGGACAGCATCGCCGGGATCATGGATCGCCTGGGACTGGAAGAGGATATCCCCATCGAAAACAACCTGGTGACGCGCGCCATTGAGAACGCCCAGAAAAAGGTGGAGGCTCGTAATTTTGACATCCGCAAACACGTCCTCGAGTACGATGATGTGATGAATAAGCAGCGGGAGATCATCTACCGCGAAAGGCGCAAGGTTCTGACCAGCGAAAGCCTGCGGGAGAACCTCCGGGAATACATCCAGGAGGTTGTCAACCGGGGCCTGGAGCTTTACGCCGGGGAAAAGGTTCACCCGGAGGATTGGGATCTGGCCGCTCTGATCGAATACCTGCAAGGGGTGTTTCTTCCGGAAGGACAGCTTAAGCCGGCCGATTTGGACGGCAATAATCGCGCCGAGCTGGCCGGAAGGCTGATGGGGCTGGCTGACCAACTCTATCAGAAAAAGGAAGAGGATCTTGGCCAGGAGACCATGCGCCAGCTGGAGCGGGTGGTCATGCTCAAGGTTCTGGATTCCAAGTGGATGGATCACCTGGACGCCATGGATGACCTGCGGGAAGGGGTAGGTCTTCGGGCGTACGGGCAAAAAGATCCTCTGTTGGAGTACAAGTTTGAGGCCTACGACATGTTTCAATCCATGGTACAAAGTTTTAAAGAGGATGTGGTAAAATACATTTACCGCCTGTCGGTGGTCAAAGAGCCGGAGCGGCGCCGGACCGTGGAAAACCGCTCTGCCGCCGTTCCCATTAAGCCCGTCTTAAAAGGGAAAAAGATCGGTCGCAACGACCCATGCCCCTGCGGCAGCGGGAAGAAGTATAAGCACTGCTGCGGGAGGAGTGCGTGAGGCTTGAGGAGCTTCGATCACATCGGCCCAGAACCCCAGACGGCCAGGCCGCCTTTGGCAGCGCCATAAAGGAATGAAACACCGGGGCCAGGCGGCGGGCGGGCGATTACCGGGCGAGCGCTTTCGCCGAGAGGCGGTGCGGTCGGCGTAGGTGACCGAAAGCGAAGACGGCAACGCCCGAGGGGCGCCCTGCAAGCGGCTGGATTGTTTCATGCAGGCGAAATCTATTCTTCCGAGGAGTGGTCACTCATGTATGACGAGTTGCAGCGTTCCTTGGCCGAACTGGCCGAGAAGATGACCCTTTTAAGGGGGTCTCTTTGACTTAGAGGACCGGCAGAAGAAGATCGCGTCCCTGGAGGAGAAGATGAGCGCCCCTGATTTTTGGGATGATCAGGCGGCCGCTCAGAAGATTTTCAAGGAGATCTCCGCTTTACGGCAACCGCTGGAGACCTATCACAACTTGCGGCGACGTTTTGAGGATCTGGAGGTAATGGTGGAACTGGGGGCCGAGGAGGAGGACCTGTCTTTAGGCCAGGAGGCGACCGGCGAGCTCGTGGCCTTGGACCGGGAGGTACGGCAGTTTCAATTGGAAATCCTCTTATCCGGTCCTTACGATCGGAACAACGCCATTTTGACCCTCCATGCCGGGGCCGGGGGCACCGAGGCCATGGACTGGGTGGAGATGCTGCTGCGCATGTACAGCCGTTGGGCAGAAGGACGAGGATACCGGGTCGAGACCCTGGACCTCCTTCCTGGGGAAGAGGCGGGGGTGAAGAGCGTCACCATCCTGATTTCCGGGGAAAACGCCTACGGATTCTTGCGTCCCGAGAAGGGGGTACACCGGTTGGTGCGGATTTCCCCCTTTGACGCCTCGGGGCGGCGCCATACCTCCTTTGCCTCGGTCGAAGTCATGCCGGAAATAGAGGACGAGGCGGCTGTGGAGATAAGGCCGGAGGAACTGAAGTTTGATACCTTCCGTTCGGGTGGGGCCGGCGGACAACACGTTAATAAGACGGAGTCGGCGGTGCGGATCACCCATCTGCCTACGGGCATCGTCGTGGCCTGCCAGAGCGAGCGCTCTCAGGTGCAAAATCGGGCCACGGCCCTGAGGATTTTACGGTCGAAGCTGGTGGAACTCAAGGAGGAGGAAAGGGAAAGGGAACTTGCCTCCCTGCGGGGACAAAAAACCGATATCGCCTGGGGTAATCAGATCCGCTCTTATATCTTCCAGCCTTACAGCCTGGTCAAAGATCACCGGACCAATGTCGAGGTGGGCAACGTCCAGGGCGTAATGGATGGGGACCTGGACCCCTTTATTTACGGGTACCTGGAAAATCAGGCCAGGGTGGGGGAGAAGACGGCGTAGCCAGACCAGGCGCAAGGAAAAGAGACAAGCTCAAAGCTCGAGGAGAGATTTTTTATGCTATTCAAAAAGTTTAGAAGCCGCTACCTTTACCTGGCGCTGGCTGTCCTTATCGTGGGCCTGGCCCTGGTGGGATTGGGTTATAACCTGGGACACAGC
>JAMCWA010000031.1 GCA_023475165.1 Bacillota bacterium
TGACCCGCCCAAGAAAAGACGCCATAGTCTATATGAAGCTTGATAACGAACGTTCCCCTGGCGGCTTTAGCCAAAAGACGCCATAGTCTATATAAAGCTTGATAACGAACGTTCCCCTGGCGGCTTCAGCCAAAAGACGCCATAGTCTATATAAAGCTTGATAACGAACGTTCCCCTGGCGGCTTTAGCCAAAAGACGCCATAGTCTATATAGAGCTTGATAACGAACGTTCCCCTGGCGGCTTTAGCCAAAAGACGCCATAGTCTATATGAAGCTTGATAACGAACGTTCTTCTGGCGGCTTTAGCCAAAAGACGCCATGGTTTGGGCCGCGCTTGATGGCGATCATGCTTCTGGTGGCTTATCCGACCTCTAACCGCTGTTTTTGTATGGCCGCCGGCAAGGCGGTTTTTTTGTCTTCTTCGGCAGGAGTTTTCTTGCGGACTACGAACTATACAGTATACCGGTATAACCAGGCCAGAATAACCTTGAAGAGCTAATGGAAAAAGAAGCGCCGAAGAGTCCATCTTTGAAGGAGGAAGAAGGAATTGCGTTTAGCCGGCTTTCCGCGAATCCGGGTGGCCAACCTGCCGACGCCCCTGGAGGAACTGAGACGCTTCCGTCAGGCCATCGGCGGCCCACGCCTTTTCATGAAGCGTGATGACAACACCGGTTTGGCCCTGGGAGGCAACAAGGCCAGGAAGCTAGAATACTTGATGGCCGATGCCCTGGAAAAGCAATGCGATGTGGTCATCACCACTGGCGGTCCCCAGTCCAACCACGCCCGGATGGTGGCGGCCCTGGCCCGACAACTGGGAATGGAGGTCATCCTCCTGCTTACCGGGGAAGAACCGAAGGACTGGAGAGGTAACCTGCTCCTTGACCATATCCTGGGAGCCCAGGTCATCTTCGCCGGGACGAAGGACTATGACATCGTCCATCCCAGGATGGAGGCCATGGCGGAAGAGCTCAGGCGGCAGGGTCGACGTCCTTACGTCATCCCCGTTGGCGGAGCCACTCCCCTTGGTTCCTTGGGGTATGTCCAGGCCATCCTGGAACTTATGGGGCAGGCCACGGATAGGGGAGTTAACTTTGATTATATCGTCAGCGCCACCGGCTCGGGAGGTACCATGTCCGGCATGCTGGTGGGGGCCAGGATCTTCGCCCCGAACTTGAAGGTGGTGGGCATCAGCGTCAGTCGTGATCGGGTTTCTCTGACCCAGCGACTCTGCAGCATCAGCGAAGCTGCGGCTTCACTCCTGGGCGTTGAGCTCAAGTTTCCCGCCGAGGAAATAGATGTCTTCGACCAATACATTGGTGAGGCCTACGGCATTCCTACACCGGAGGGCCTGGAAGCCATCAAGCTCCTGGCAAAAACGGAGGGGATCTTGCTTGACCCGGTTTATACCGGGAAGGCCATGGCGGGCTATATTGACCTGGTTAAAAAGGGTTACTTTCCGGAAAAGGCCAACCTGGTCTTCTTCCATACCGGCGGTGCTCCGGCCCTCTTTGCGATGGAGGAGTATTTCCGGTAGAGGTACAGCCATGACACGGAAGTGCATATGGAGGGCTAGACATGTTTCCCGTTATTGGCATCACGTCCAATTTTGACTTAGAAAATCACCGTAGCACGGTTTCCTCCGACTACACTCGTGCGGTAGAAAGCGCGGGGGGAATACCCCTGCTGATCCCGGTTTTGGACAATCCCGGGCGGGTGGGGGCGCTCTTGGATCGATTGGATGGTCTCATCCTGACGGGCGGCGTTGATGTGGACCCGAGCCATTTCGGGGAAGAGCCGCGCCCCAAGCTGGGGAGGGTCAGCCCGGAGCGAGATCGGATCGAGATCCCCCTGGCGCGGGCGGCTCTGGAAAAAAGATTACCACTACTGGGAGTCTGCCGGGGTATTCAACTCTTGAATATCGCCGCTGGCGGGGCGGTCTTCCAGGATATCTATTCCCAGGTGAAAGATCCCCTCAAACACAACCAGGAGGCTCCACGCTGGTACCCCTCCCATGAAGTGAAATTGGACCAGGCCGCACTGGTGGGGAAAATCCACGGGGTAAAGGCCTTGAGGGTGAATTCCTTCCATCACCAGGCGGTGAGCCGGGTGGCTCCAGGCTTTGTCGTTTCAGCCTGGGCCGGGGATGGGGTCACCGAAGGCATCGAACGACCTGGGGACCCCTTCACCGTGGGGGTGCAGTGGCATCCGGAGGGGATGTGGGAGAAGGAGCCCCGGTATCTGGCCATTTTCACCGCTCTAGTGGAGGCAGCGCGAGGATAGATCGGGGAGGCTGTTCAGGTCCCTATTTGCGGGCAGCGCCACAGCTGAGAAAGTCGCCTCACCCGGGGCTGTGTCGATGTCGGCGAGCGATATTGACCGAGCCCGGCACCGCTCCCGGCGAAACCAGGCCCAAGAGGCCGGATGGCAACACGGATGTTGCCGGGCGCAACCGAGGCAGGGACGGCGAGCTTGCGCGGCGCCGGCCGCAGGGCCGCAGTTGAGTCGTGGTGCGGTGGGCGCAGGTCACGGAGGAGCGGAGAGGACATCGACACCGCCCCAGTAAGCTGAAAGAGAGTGGACTTTTTCATCCCGACGGTCTCCTAGGAGAGTGCTGACGAACTACGTTTTGAGTGGTTTACCCGATAGTGGAACCGCGAGGGCGAGACCTCAAATCAGCCCAGATGCCTGGAGCGATAAGCCTCCGAGGCGAGGCATGGCGGTACGTTGAGCGAGGAGCCGCCGGAGCGACACAATCGCCTATAGTTGCGCAGCATTTTCGGAGGAACTTCTCCTGGCGGTTGTGCCACAATCCGCTACAGTTACGCACCATTTTAAGAGAAGTTCTTCGGCGGATTTCGACACCGCAGATGGGTGTTTTTCAGCGGTCTCCTAGAGGAGGGGTATCCCTTGGCTAACTCCAGACCTCGCGCCCGGGAGGGCGGCATCATCATCGGCACCCTGAATCCGGGGCCGAACAACGCCATAACCGATGTTCCCGGAGTGCTGGTGGGCCAGGCCACCTTGATCCGGGGGGAGGGAGTCCTGCACCCTGGCAGAGGACCAGTACGGACGGGGGTAACGGCCATCCTACCCCATGGTGGCAATCTCTTCCGGGAGAAGGTAAAGGCGGCCAGCTTTGTTCTCAATGGCTTTGGCAAGACTATCGGCCTGGTTCAGATCGACGAGTTGGGAACCCTGGAGACCCCCATCCTGTTGACCAACACCTTGAATGTCGGCCGCGTGGCTGATGCCTTGATTGACCATATGCTGGAGGAAAACCCGGAAATCGGGGTGACTACGGGGACCGTTAACCCTGTGGTGGCCGAGTGTAATGACGGGTTTCTCAATGACCTCCAGGGGCGGCACGTGGGGCGGGAGGAGGTCCGGGAGGCCATCCGGACGGCCGCCGGCGGGCCGGTAAAAGAGGGTTCGGTGGGAGCGGGAACGGGCATGTCGGCCTTCGGTTTCAAAGGCGGCATTGGGACCTCTTCCCGCGAAATCGGGCCGCAGGCGGGGGGTTATCTCGTTGGAACCCTGGCCCTGGCCAATTTCGGGCGGCGGGAGGAACTAGTTGTTGCCGGTGTCCCGGTTGGCCGGGTATTGAAGGACTGGAGGCCAGAGGGCGAACCGGAGGGGGACCAGGGAACCGGTACTGGTTTGACCAGGGATCGGATTCCCTTGAGGCCCAAGACACCGGGAACGAAACCAGGTCAGGAGAGAGGCGCCGAAGGTCACCGTTCTGTTCAGGCGGGAACGGCATCGCCAGTAGCAGTGTCCCGGCCTCTGACCGGCGGGGTCGGCGGCCCTGAGAATGGCCAAGGGAATGGTCCGGGGACCGGCCCCGGCGACGGTTCCATCATCATCGTCGTGGCCACCAATGCCCCCCTTTCCTCCCGGCAGTTGGGGCGCCTGGCCCGACGAGCGGTTTTGGGCCTGGCCAGGACGGGCTCCACCGCCTCCAATGGCAGTGGTGACATCGTCCTGGCCTTTTCTACCGCTCACCGTATCTCTCACTACGCTGATGAGAAAGTCTTGCTGGGAGAGGGGTTGCCAGAAGGCAATCGCTACTTCGGACCCCTCTTCCAGGCGGTTATCGAAAGCACCGAGGAGTCCATCTTAAACGCCCTTTTCCGGGCTGAGACCATGGTGGGGCGGGACGGGAACATTCGGTATGCCTTACCCCTGGAGCGGGTCCTGGAGATTCTTCAAAGATTCCCCCGGGAGGTTTAAGAAAAGCCCTTTTTCCGCTCGGGCGAAGTACACCCTTGAGGATTAAAGGGCGGGCAGAGGCTCAGAGTCCTCCGGAGATTTCGTAGCGAGGTGCAACATGTCCGAGATTTTGGCAGAAGTGCTTCGAGGAGAGCTGGTGGAGAGCCTGCACCGCGGTGATGTCGCTGTGGTGGATGCGCAAGGGCGGGTTGTGGCTTGCGTGGGTGATCCGGAGAAGGTCACCTTCATGCGTTCTTCGGCGAAGCCCATTCAGGCTCTCCCCGTGGTGGAGACAGGAGCAGCCGGGGCCTTCGGCTTGACGGGGAAGGAACTGGCCGTCATCTGTGCTTCCCACGCCGCTGAGCAGGAGCATATCGAGACGGTGCAGGGCATCCTAAGAAAGATTGGTCTTGACGAAACCTATCTGGCCTGCGGCGTACACCCCCCCTTGGATGAAACCAGCGCCCGCCTTCTGCTGCTGGAGGGGAAGGACCCTGGCCCCGTTCATAACAACTGTTCAGGTAAACATTCGGGCATGCTGGCCATGGCTGCCTACCTTAAGTTACCTCTACAGGACTATTACCGGCCTGATCATCCCCTGCAGCAGCTGATCTTAAGGACTATGGCCGAAATGACCGGGCTCAGGCCACAAAACATCCATGTCGGCATCGATGGTTGCGGTGTTCCCGTCTTTGGGATGCCTCTGCGGAACATGGCTTTTGCCTACGCCCGGATGATCAGCCCCGGCCTGGAGCCGGAACGGGCCCGAGCGGCGCAAGAGATCGTTTCCGCGATGACCAGGTACCCGATCATGGTGGCAGGACGGGGCCGCTTTAACAGCGAACTCATGACCAGGACCAATGGAAGGGTTTGGGGCAAGACCGGGGCGGAGGGTCTCTTTTGTCTCGGCCTGCCGGAAAAGGGGCTGGGCGTGGCCGTCAAGGTGGAGGATGGCTCCAGCCGGGGGATTCCCCCGACGGTGGTGGAGGTTCTCCATCAATTGGGCGCGCTGAACCGGGAAGAGGAGGGAAACCTGGCTTCCTTCCACCAGCCGGCCAACACCAACCGCCGGGGCCAGGTGGTGGGAGTAATCAGACCGGCCTTCCAGTTACACTAGGAGACTGCTGAAAAACCACCATCTGCGGTGTGGCGCAATCTGCAAGAAAGAACCTTTTTATTAAAGGGGCGTTACTATTGCCGATTGTCGCTCCGGCGGCTCCTCGCTCAACGTACCACTTAGTATGCCTCGCCTCGGAGCCTTGTCGCTCCTAGCATCTGGGCTGATTTGAGGTCTCGCCCTAACGGCTTCTCGGGCGGGTTAACCACTCAAACCGCAGTTCGTCAGCACTCTCCTAGAAGAACGCTGATGGACGGCGGATGGCGCCAACGCAGGTGGACGTTTTCAGCGGTCTCTAGGAGGCCTTTTGGGATTGCCGATATTCTTCGTGCTGCCGGCGGACCAGCGCGGCAGCGCCACAGACATTTTCCGAGCAAGTGGAGGTGTAAATTTTGTCCAAAGAAATCTGGGAAAAGGCCATGGCTTTGCAGGACCAGCTGGTAACCTTCCGGCGTGATTTGCACCAGCACCCGGAACTGGGAATGGAGGAGTTCCGGACCGCCGACCTGGTGGCCGAGCACCTGCGGAATCTGGGGGTGGAGGTACGAACCGGCGTCGGCGGGACCGGGGTGGTGGGACTGATCCGCGGCGCCAACGCGGGGCCGACCATAGGTCTGCGGGCCGATATGGACGCCCTTCCCATCCAGGATCAGAAATCCGTCTCCTATACTTCTCAGGTACCCGGGAAGATGCATGCCTGCGGCCATGATGGCCACACCACCATCCTTTTGGGGGCGGCCACTGTCCTCCAAGGGTGGCGGACTAAACTCAAAGGTAATGTCAAGCTCCTTTTCCAACCGGCGGAGGAAGGTCCGGGTGGTGCCATACCCATGATCACCGATGGGGCTCTGGAAGATCCCAAAGTTGATGCTGTGGTGGGGCTTCACCTCCACAACGACCTTCCCGTCGGGCAAATTGGGATTCGCTATGGGACTACCAACGCCTCCACCGATTCTTTCGAGATCAAGATCATCGGGGAAGGGGGCCATGGGGCTCACCCCCATAGTTCCGTAGACGCCGTGGTGGTGGCGGCTCAAGCGGTGACGGCGCTGCAGACGGTGGTCAGCCGGGAGACAGATCCTTTGGATTCCGTGGTCCTGACGGTGGGCACAATTAATGGTGGTTATCGACATAACGTCATCGCCGACCAGGTTGTGCTGACGGGGACCATCCGGACTCTCGATCCCAAGACCAGGGAGGCCATGCCTCAAAGATTAGAGCGGATCCTGCAAGGCATTACGCAGGCCGGACGCGCCCGTTACGAACTGAAGATCAACCAGGGTTATGCCTCGGTGAGTAATGACGAACGGGTGACCAGTTTAGTGGAGGAAACGGGCCGGGAGCTTCTGGGTGGGGAAAACGTCGTCATTATCCCGCGTCCCAGCATGGGCGGTGAGGATTTTGCCTATTTTGCCCAGAAGGCTCCTGGTTGTTTTTTCCGGCTGGGTAGTCGCAATCAGGAGAAGGGTATCGTCTTTCCTGGACATCACCCGAAGTACGACTTTGATGAGGCGGCCATCCCCGTCGGGGTGGCGATGCTGGTCAAGACGGTAATGAGTTTTCAGGAACGGTGGTGATCACCATGGTTGACAATAATGATAGCAAGAAATCCGGGAAACCCGCGTCGCCATCTTTGAGTGGTAGCCGGGTCGGAAGTGGGGGTGGAGGGCGGAGGCAACCGGCCCCTCCACAACGGTCATCCCCCTCTACTTCCGCCCGACCAGGGCCGGGTCCGGGGCGCGAGCCGGCGATCGGCCGACCGTCCCCAAGTGCCGCACGACGGAGTGGGCCAGGAACACCTGCCGGGAACGCTCCTGGCAGATCTCGCCCTGAAGAAAGGCAGCCCCCCGAGGATCCCGTCCTCTTGGAATGGGGGGTCCACGTCGCGGCTCAGCGGAAACTGGCCGCCCTTCTGGCCCTCCTTGGCATTGGGGGTTCCATGCTGCTCATCTATCTGGTAGAGCCGAACCCGTTTTTTGTGGCCATCATGGGGGTGGTTATGATCGGCTCCCTTTCCCAGTTCCTCTTCCCCATCAAGTATCGTTTAACTGAAAATCAGGTCACAATGCGGAACTTTCTATCCTTTGAGAGCAAAGAATGGTCACGCTACACCACTCATCATGTCTTTCGAGACGGGGTGCAGCTCTATTTTGACCAGCGCGATCTCCGCGGGCGCATCCTGAAGGGGCTTTTTCTTTATTTCGACCGCCAGGGGGAAAAGAAGGAACAGATCCTGGAACTGGTCCGTCGCAAGGTCCCCCAAGAGGCCGAAACAACCAGGAAAAAATGATCAAATAAAAAAGTTGACGAAAGAGCAGGAAAAAAGATTGACTTTGGCGAATAACTGCGTTATCAGATTTTCTTTTGGAGGCTAGAGATCTTAGAAAGGCCCCTCCAATGAGAGGGCCTTTTTAATAGGGACAACTGGTATAGATGTCTTATGGGCAACTGAGGAGGGAAACAATGTCAGAGGACAGAAGACCGGTTTCTATTCTCGCTACTGATGTGGGGAGCACGACCACCAAAGCCATCCTGATTGAAAAGAGGGGTGACGAATACCGGTTGGTCACCCGGGGGGAAATGCCCACCACCGTAGAAGCTCCCTGGGAAAATGTGATGGCTGGGGTACGCAAGGCCATCCGGCGCGTGGAGGAGTTAATCCAGCGCCCCCTGCTGGATGAGAATGGTCTCATTATGCGGCCGCGCTCCGGTGACAGGGGAGTTGACATCTACGTCTCGACTTCCAGTGCCGGGGGCGGTCTCCAGATGATGGTGGCCGGTCTCGTCTCCACCATTAGCGCCAGTTCGGCCCACCGGGCGGCCCTGGGGGCAGGAGCGGTGGTTTTGGACGTCGTGGCTGTGGATGATGGGCGCTCGACCTCGGAACAGATCACCCGCATTACGGAACTACGCCCTGATATAATCCTCATGTCTGGTGGGGTTGACGGCGGCTCAGTGGCCTATATTGCCGCTATTGCCGAGACCATCGTTCAAGCCAACCCACAGCCTCGCTTCGGTGCCACCTATAAACTGCCCCTCATTTATGCCGGTAATAAAGATGCTCAGGATATGGTTCAATCGATTGCCCAGAAGGACCTCGATATTCACGTGGTGGAGAACCTTCGCCCCCGCCACGACGTAGAGAATTTAGGACCGGCTCGGGAAGCCATCCACGAACTCTTCATGAACCACGTTATGGCTCAGGCCCCCGGTTATGGAGAGCTGATGAAATGGGTGGACGTTACCATAATGCCTACCCCTGGGGCTGTGGGCTACATCATCAGCGTCATGGCCGAGCAGTATAAGGCCAATATCGTCGGGGTGGATATCGGTGGGGCCACCACCGACGTCTTCTCCAGCTTCGACGGGATTTTCACCAGGACAGTGAGTGCCAACCTGGGCATGAGCTACAGCATCACCAACGTTCTGGAGGAAGCCGGTTTTGCCAATATCCTCCGGTGGATACCCTTTGGCGTCAACGAGGAAAAGCTCTCCGACTGGATCTCCAACAAGATGGTTCGTCCCACCACTATCCCTCAGACCATGGAACGGCTCATGCTGGAACAGGCCTTGTCGCGAGAAGCCTTGCGCTTGTCCTTTGCTCATCACAAGAGTCTGGCCAAGAAGGTGGAAAAAGAGGAAGCCGTGGCCAGTTGGAAGAACCAGCAACAGATTTTTAAGTCGGCCGGGCAAGAGATCATTGATATGATGCGCCTGGATATGCTGGTTGGAAGTGGCGGCGTCCTTTCCCATGCCCCTCGTCGGGAGCAGGCCGCCTTGATGTTGATGGATGCCTTCCAACCGGAAGGGATTACTCAGTTGGCGGTGGACAGTATTTTTATGATGCCGCACCTCGGGGTCCTCTCCAGCGTCCATCGGGAGATTGCCGCTGAGGTCTTTGACAAAGACTGCCTGGTCCGCCTGGGGACCTGTATCGCTCCGGTGGGAAAGGGACGCGATGGGCAGCCCACGGCCAGTGTCAAGATTACCTTCCCCGACGGACGCGTGCAAGAGGAAAAGATCATTTACGGAGAACTGAAGCGTCTTCCGCTGGGGGTAGGGGAGAAAGCCAGGGCGGAGGTTCATCCCGTGGGACAGTTTGACCTGGGAGCCGGGAAAGGGAAGAAGGTAGAAAAGGAAATTGAAGGGGGTTTGGTTGGCATCATTCTCGATGGGCGTGGCCGCCCGCTGGAGATTCCCGAGGATACGGCCCAGAGGGTTTCCAAGTTAACCAGTTGGATTAAGGCCATGAATGCCTATCCCATGGAACTGGTGGAGAAATACCAAAAGGCCAACCCCATAAACGCCGGTCAGTCAGATGCGGGAACCAAGAAGGAGGGCGGACTCTTTGGTCGACTTTTCAAGCGTTAAGCATCCCGTAGCCTTGATTCAGAAGGTGCGTAAACTCCCCCTTCCTGGTGAGGTTCTGGTTCAGGTGGGTGACCGGGTGGAGCCGGATATGCCTGTGGCCAGAATCAGCCTGCGTCCTGGTATCCCTTGGGTGGTTCCCGCGGCCAGGCTTTTGGGGGTTGAACCGGAAAAACTGCAAATGGCCATGCTGCGAAAGGTGGGGGACTCCGTTAAGACCAAGGAGGTCATCGCCCGAGCCGAGCAGGGTATCTATGGGCGGAAGGAGCTGGCAGCCCCCACCGATGGGATCATCGAGGACATCTCTACGAACTCCGGACGCATTGTCATTCGCGAGGAATTTGGCAAGGAAGAACCTCCGGTGAGTTTTGACGTGGCCTTTGAGTTGGGGGCGCGACCCCGGGATGTACGAGGTTACATGTTACGTAAGGAAGGCGATGAGGTCAAGAAGGGGGCCATTATCGCCAAGAAGGGTGAAACGGCGGCCTTCTTCACCAAGACGGCCATCGCCCCCATCTCCGGGATCATTTCTGAGATCAACGATCAAACTGGTTATGTCACTATTGCGCGTCCCTTCAAGGAAGTGGTCGTAAAAGGTTATATTAACGGACGGGTGACCAGGGTGCTTCCCAACCGGGGGGTGGTGATAGAGACCCCGGCTATCCGCCTGACCGGCATCTTTGGTTTGGGGCGGGAGGTGCACGGTGAACTCAAGGTGGTGGTGAATAGCCATCGCGATATCTTGACGGAGGAAAAGATTACCCCGGATTGTGCCGGCAAGATCATCGTCGGCGGCTCCTTTGCCACCAACGAGGCCCTGAAGAAGGCCCTGGACACGGGGGTCAAAGGAGTCATCACTGGGACGGCCAACTATCTGAACATCACCAAGTCCCTGGGGGTGAAACTG
This sequence comes from Bacillota bacterium, assembly GCA_023475165.1. Taxonomy (GTDB): domain Bacteria; phylum Bacillota; class Sulfobacillia; order JAMCWA01; family JAMCWA01; genus JAMCWA01. The sequence continues at coordinate 10,602 of JAMCWA010000031.1, forward strand.
GGGGTGGGCATCACCGGCCAAGAAGATATCGGGATGACCGTGATCCTCATGGAGGGTTTCGGTCATCTGGATATGCGGGAAGAGGTCTTTGTCACCCTCAAGGCTTTGGAGGGGACGTCGGCTTCCATTAACGGTGCGACCCAGATTAGAGCTGGAGCCATCCGTCCGGAGATCATCGTGGCCTTCCCCGACTACCAGGGGACCATGGCGGAGGAACAGCAGGTGGACGAGGAACTCTCCCTTCAACAACGAGTCCGCCTCATCAGCGACCCCTACTTTGGCCGGATGGGTCACATTGCTGCCATTCCTCGTGAGCCTGTCCTGGTAGAGACCGAAGCCCGGGTACCGGTGGTTGAGGTAGAACTGGAGAACGGGGAAAGGGTTGTTGTACCCCGGGCCAATGTCGAGGTCTTCTAGGAGATCCCCATGCCGCCTTTTGGCAGCGCCACAAAGTTATGAAACAGCAGGAGGGTGGCGACGGGCGGGCGATTGCCGGCGGAGCGCTTTCACCGAGCCGGGCACCGCATCCGGCAAAGCGAGGCCCGGGACGGCGAGTTTGCGCGGTGCCGGCCGGAGGGCCGAACTGAGCCGCGCTGCGGTCGGCGCAGGTGACCGAAAGCGAGGACGGCGACGCCCGCGCGGCGTCCTGGAAGTAGCTGGTTTGTTTCAGGGTAGACCGCTGAACACGTTGAACAGATGCTTCTACGATGCCATTGCCGGTTTTTCGCTTGATGTAGCTTTTGGGTATAATAGGGGAAGGATCGGCGGGGAATCCGGGCTTTTTGACCTGACCATGGTTTGGTCAGAGGCCCAGGGTAGGATCCGCCGGCCCGCAACTGGGGGTGAAAGGATGTTTGCGGATGAATTAACACCGGAAAGGCGGGACCAGTTGGTTGACGCCATGGCCAAGCGGGTGGCGCAGTACGGGATGATTACCCCGGCCATCTTCTTCCTGGAAATGAATAAACCCATCAGCTTCATCGGCAGCCAGGCCATGCATTTCTTTTCGCCCATTGTCTCTGTCCTCTTTAACAATTTCCAGGAATATGCCTACTTTTTTGAGGACCGGCAGAATGTGGAGCGACTGATCGTCCGCCTGGAGGAACTGAGCCGGGAGGAGGAAGAGGCGCACCGACGGCAAAAGGAAGAGGCTCGCAAGAAGAAAGAGGCCAGAAACTCTCGTGCCCCTTAGAGGGACAAACAGGAAAACTCCACAGATAATGAGGTGTTCCCGCCGCCCGCTCTGGGGGCGGCTGGAGCAGATTGGGCCGGCGCGATTATGCCCGTCAGGGGGTCCAGGAACGGAGAACGGCCCTTCAGGGTTGGCGTCCACGGTTGAGAGACAATTAGCCCCATTTATGGGTTTGTGTCTACGGGGGAGGAGGACGAAAATTGAAGAACGGGTCTTACGACCTGCCGCCCGAAATCAATTCCATTCTGGCGACGGACTGTGGCAGTACCACCACCAAAGCCATCCTAATTGAAAAAGTCAATGGGGAGTACCGGCTGATCGTGCGGGGAGAGGCTCCCACCACGGTGGAGGCACCTTTTGAAGACGTGACCATGGGGGCACGAAATGCCATCCGGGAGGTAGAGGAGCTTACAGGGCGCCATCTTTTGTCTGAGGAAGGGGTCATCACGCCCCGGCAGGCTGATGGGTCTGGGGTAGACATCTATCTTTCCACCTCCAGCGCTGGCGGTGGACTGCAGATGATGGTGGCGGGCGTAGTGAAAAACATGACCGCGGAGAGCGCGCAGCGGGCCGCTCTCGGGGCCGGGGCCATTGTCATGGATGTCATCTCCGTCGACGATGGCCGGCGGCCTCATGAAAAGATCCAGCGCATTCGTCATCTGCGACCGGACATGATCCTTCTTTCCGGCGGAATTGATGGGGGCACCATCACCCACGTGGTGGAGATTGCCGAACTCATCGCAGCGGCAGAACCAAAACCACGCCTGGGCATTGGCTTCAAGCTGCCCATAATCTACGCCGGGAACAAGGATGCCCGGCAGCACATCGAGAAAACCTTGGGGGACAAGCTCGACCTGAGGATTGTAGACAACCTGCGTCCGGTCCTGGAAAGGGAGGTTCTGGGTCCGGCCCGGGAGGAGATCCACAACCTCTTTATGGAGCACGTCATGGCTCAGGCCCCAGGTTATAATAAACTTATGAAATGGACACCGATCCCCATCATGCCTACCCCGGGGGCCGTGGGTCTGATCATGCAGGCCACAGCCAAGAAGTATGACATTAGCGTGGTGGGGGTGGACATCGGTGGTGCCACCACCGATGTCTTCTCCGTGGTGGGAGAGGTCTTTAACCGTACCGTCAGTGCCAACCTGGGGATGAGCTATAGCATTTCCAACGTCCTCCTGGAGGCTGGGACAGCCAACATCAGGCGTTGGATCCCCTTTAACATCGATGAAGCCGACCTGCGGAACCGCATTCGCAACAAGATGATCCGGCCTACCACTATCCCGCAAACCCTGGATGAGCTGGTTATCGAGCAGGCCCTTTCTCGGGAGGCCTTACGCTTGGCCTTTGAACACCATAAGACCCTGGCGGTTGGTCTCAAGGGTGTACAAAAGCAACGAACCATCGGCGATGCCTTTGACCAAAGCTCCAGCGGTGAGAGCCTGATTAACCTCATGGACTTGGGGATGCTCATTGGGAGCGGCGGGGTGCTTTCCCACGCCCCCCGTCGGGTGCAGTCGGCCTTGATGATGTTGGATGCCTTCCTCCCGGAAGGGGTAACCACCCTGACCGTCGACAGTATCTTCATGATGCCCCAGTTGGGGGTACTTTCCACGGTACACGAAACGGCGGCCGTGGAGGTTTTCGAGAAGGACTGCCTCATCTGGCTGGGGACGGCGATCGCCCCAGTAGGGGTTGGCCGTGAGGGTGACGACTGTGTCACTATTCGCGGGGTTCTCCCCGACGGGACATCCCTGAGCGAAACGATCAAGTTCGGGGCGATGAAGCACATTCCCTTACGGGAAACCGATCTGGTAGAATTGGAGATTCATCCCGCCCGCGGTTTCGATGTCGGGGCGGGCAAGGGACACGTCCTCAAAACTCAGGTGAAGGGTGGAGTGGCCGGAATCATAATTGATGCCCGGGGTCGCCAACCTTTTGTCCTGCCTGAGGACGGCCTTCAGAGGAGAAAGAAACTCTTAGAGTGGTTCACTGCCCTGGAGGTCTACCCCAGCGAACTCCTGGCCAGATACGCCAGGTAGCCCAGGGAGCCTTTGGACAACCTCTTTTAGCGCGGCCGCGCCGGCAGCCAGGCTGTAATGGCCGACTGCGTTCAGCGTGGCCGCGGGAAGAGCACAGATTGATCCGTCTTTGGAATTGGAGGTAAAGTTATGGCCCATGCGTATACCCCGGGGTTAAAGGTTACTGAGCAGGCAACGGTCCGAAAAATGCGCCGGCTCCCCATCTTAGGAGAGGTCCTGGTCGCCGAGGGGAAAGAGGTCACACCGGAGATGGTGGTGGCTCGCGCCCAGCTTCCCGGTAATCCGCATACGGTTAACGTCGCCAACAGCCTTTCGGTGGAGCCGGAAGACGTGCCCCATTTCATGGTAAGAAAGGTCGGGGATAAGGTCGGCAAGGGTGAGGTCATCGCCACCTACCGGGCCTTTTTTGGTCTGATGAAGAATAACGTGACTTCTCCGGTCGAGGGTGTGATAGAAAACATTTCCGCCGTCACCGGTCAAGTGGTGGTACGGGAACCCGCCATCCCCGTTCAGGTTGATGCTTACATTAAAGGAAAGATTACTCAGGTCATGCCCCGCGAAGGGGTGATCGTGGAAACACGAGGGGCCTTCATCCAGGGGATTTTCGGCGTCGGAGGGGAGCGGCAGGGGCGGCTAAAGATGTTGGCCAAGAATCCCGACAATATCCTCGACGAAAAAGACATCACCCCGGAGGGGAAAGACCAGATTGTGATCGGTGGTTCCCTGGTGACTGGGAGAGCGATCAAAAAGGCTATGGAGTACGGGGTAAAAGGGATTGTCGCCGGGGGGATCATTGATAAGGATTTGGTGGAGATCCTGGGATATGATATCGGCGTGGCCATCACTGGTCATGAGGATATCCCTTTGACCATTGTAATCACGGAGGGCTTCGGGAAGATCAGAATGGCTGAAAAGACCTTCCACCTCCTGAAGGAGCTGAGTGGTCAAACCGCCTCCATCAACGGAGCGACCCAGATCCGGGCGGGGGTCATGCGTCCGGAGATCATCGTGGCCGGTTATGTCCCCAAGACTGTGGCCGCCGAAACCAAGATCTCAGAAGGACTCATACCCGGTACACCCATCCGGATTATCCGGGAACCTTTCTTTGGCGAGCTGGCCGAGGTGGTGGACCTGCCACCGGAGCTGCAAACCATTGAAACCGAGGCCCACGTTCGTATCCTGAAGGCCAGGCTGACCGACGGGAGAGAGGTCACCATCCCACGGGCCAATGTGGAAATCCTGGAGGAGTAAAGGGTTCCTGTCTTTTGGAAGGCTTCACTGAAGGAAGCCTGTTGTAGAGGGATCAGTTGCACGAGGAGGCCCGTCCTGTTTCCGACAGGCTTCGTCAAGAAGAAACGGCCGGGGGCGTTTTGGCCCGCGGTCCGTTTTTTTTGAGATCTTTCCCTTGGAGGACAGCCGCTCGGGCGTTGCCGTCCTCACCGTTGGTCACCTACGTCGACCGCCCGAGCGCTGTCACGCCGCGGCTTTTTCATTCGCAGGCGGCCTGAGCATTTCTTAGACGGGTGCTATCCTGATCCTGGCTCCCCGGGACAGTTCTTCTTCGGTCATGTTGTACAGGGTGTCGATGAGCGCCACCTGAAAACTGGCCGGGCCGTTGGCCTCTCGGGCAGCTATTTCCGCGGCGAGGCCGTAGTAGGCCAGAGCACCAGCAGTGGCCAACAGGGGGTCTTTGCCCACGCCGACGAAGGCCCCGATGACGGAGGTGACCATGCAGCCCGTCCCGGTAACGGTGGTGAGGAGGAGATGGCCATTGTGCACGGTAGCCACGCGTTGACCGTCACTAATGTAGTCAGTTTTGCCCGTAGCGGCCACCACTGTGCCAAAGTGCCGGGCCATTTCGGAGACCATGGCGGCCATGTCCCGACTTCCTTCCAGCGAGTCCACACCGCGGACGCGGCCCCCGTATCCCCCTATGGTGGCTATTTCTCCGGCGTTTCCGCGTAGGACAGTCACCTTGACCTCCGAGAGGAGTCGCTCGGTACTTTTGGTCCTAAGATCAGTGGCTCCGGCTCCCACCGGGTCTAACACCACCGGGACCCCCAGGCGGTTAGCCTCCTGGCCGGCAGTGAGCATGGCGTCGACGGTGGCCGGGGTCAGGGTGCCGATGTTTAAGACCAGGGCTCGGGCAAAGCGAACCATTTGGGCGACCTCCTCCTGGGCATGGGCCATGACGGGAGAGGCCCCAATGGCCAGGCTGACGTTGGCGGTGACATTGGTCACCACCAGGTTGGTGATGTGGTGAACCAGGGGTGTTTCCTTCCGGACCCGGCGAAGATTCTCAGCGACGGCGGTTTCAATTTCTGGCATACTGGGTGGGCTGACCGGTGACTCTAGATGAGATTGCGCCTTACTACCTCCGCCGACTCCTGGGGCAGGAGGAATTCCCACCCAAGGTCTACCACAGCGGGAAAGGCGCGGCTATTCAGCGTCAGCCCTTTTTCTCTCCCTTCTCCTGCAAATTTCAAGGAGGCCCCTGGGAAACAAAATCCGGCGTACCCTGAAGAGTAGGCCGGCTGAAGGACGGGAACTAACGTGGGGTGCTGACGTCTTTCCCTCCGCAGGCATTACCCTGATCAGGTGATGGGTCAGGTGCTATGAGCCCTTTCTCAGCCCCTCCAAGGAGCTCCCCTTTGGCCACCATTATAGACAACGCCAGGGAAATGTCAATCCCTCCGGACGTCTTTATCAGGACCACGTCAAAGTCATCCCATCCGTCACCGCCTGCTGGCGCAGCGTAATGACATCCGGCCTGCGGGATACTCTGAGGAAAGAGTTAGCTCAGAGGAAGGAAAATGACCGGTCAGGCGCGAAATCATCCATAAGGCTGCTTTGATCAAGTGGATGGCACAAGCCTTAGCCGACCATGCCTTGGCCAGTAACGGTAGGACCTCTCGCCAACAGTGGGAAAACTCTTCGGAAGAATAGATGTCTCCTTGGGTGCGGGGGATGGGAAATGGAAAAGCTCCAGCAACAGAACTTTGCTTTTTTCGGGAACGAGAAAGATCAGGGGGACATG
>JAMCWA010000099.1:0-76412 GCA_023475165.1 Bacillota bacterium
ATATTGATCTACGTCCCGGCCCGTCGTATGCCACTGGCGGTCGCCTCCGCCAAGCGCCCCGGCGCTCCTTGAATTAATTCCAGGAACCGATCGAAGAGATACCCCGTCTCCGTGGGGCCCGGTCCCCCCTCCGGGTGAAACTGAACGGAGAAAACGGGCAACTCCCGGTGGGCCAGGCCCTCCACCGTCCCGTCATTCAGGTTCGTGTGGGTTACCAACACCTCTTGAGCGGTCAGGCTCTGGGGGGCAACGGCGTAGCCATGGTTTTGTGTCGTAATGTAAACCCTTTGGCTAGTCAGTTCCTTGACCGGGTGGTTGACCCCCCGGTGGCCATACTTTAGCTTGTAGGTGTCACCGCCCAGGGCCAGGGAAAGGATTTGATGCCCCAGGCAAATCCCGAATAAGGGTAGGCGGCCCAAGAGTCCCCGGGCCACTTCTATACCGTTCTGGACATCCTTGGGATCACCAGGCCCGTTGGAAAGAAGAACCCCGTCGGGCTCCAGGTCCAGTATTTCCCCCAATGAGGTCCAGGCTGGCACCACCGTCACCGAACAATCCCTGTCCACTAAAGCCCTGAGGATTCCTTTCTTGATCCCGAAATCCATGGTCACGATCTGAGGGCCCTGGCCGAAGATTTTGTAAGGAAGGGGGGTCGTAACTTCCGCCACCAGTCCCCCCACTTGGGCCACCCTTTCCCAGGGGAGGGTGACCCTTGCACCGGGGAACACAGCGGGAGAGCTGTCCAGACCAGAGGTCGGCAACCAGCTGTAATTGGCAGGGGGAATCCCGGTACTAGCAAAAGTAGCCGTCCCAGTCGCAGCGGAGGCCGGCGCCCCGAATTCGCCAACAGAGGACGTCTCTACATTCGTCCCTGTTTTTGAACTGGAGAACCTGGGTAGACGGGCAAAGGTTTCCGCCTGCTCTCGTCGATGGGTAAGAAGACCGCGCATGGTCCCTTTTTCCCGAAGCCGGCGCGTCAGGGCCCGGGTATCGATCCCTTCCAGGCCGGGAAGGCCGCGCTGATAGAGGTAATCGACCAAGGTCCCGGTCATACGCCAGTGGCTGGGGGCGTCGCTCTTTTCCCGGACCACAAAGCCCCGCACTCCCGAAAAAAAGGACTCCAAGTCCTGGTCGTTAACACCGTAGTTTCCTATGAGGGGATAGGTCATCACCACAATCTGCCCGCAATAGGAGGGGTCGGTCAGGACCTCCTGATAACCCGTCATCCCCGTGCTGAAGACGACCTCCCCTTCCGCCTCCCGGTTCGTTCCGAAGAGTTCACCCATAAATATGGAGCCGTCCTCCAAGGCCAAATATCCCTCCAAGCCTAAACCCTCCTCAGGAGCCGGATTCTAGGAGACTGCTGACAAACTGCGTTTTGAGTGGTTAGCCTGCCCGAGCAAAGCCGCCCTATCTATAAAAGGCTTGCTAACGAACGTTCTTTGGGCGGCTTTAGCCCAATCGTTGGGCCAAGACGACTCAAAAATACCCAGATGCTAGGAGCGACAAGGCTCCGAAGCGAGGCGCACTAAGCGGTACGTTGAGCGAGGAGCCGCCGGCCGGTCTGGGGGAGGGACGCCCCCCAGGCATTAGGGGGTGCTCAGGCACCGCAGGTGCCGCCAAAGAGGGGCGTGCCCCCCTAGCGGAGGCGGGCGGGAGCCCGCCTGACACGCAGATGGATGTTTTCCAGCGGTCTCCTGGGAGAAGTGATTATCCCTGACACCCACCCGAGGTTTTACCCTCCATCTGAGACTCCGCCCCCTCCTGGAAGACAGTCTCCAGAATGGCAACAGCTTTGTCCACTTCGGCCTCGCCGATGATGAGGGGCGGCACCAAACGCAGAACCTTCCCCTCCGTGCAATTCAAAAGAAGTCCCTTCTGGCGGCAGCTTTCCACAAAGCCCTTGCACTCAAAGTCCAGTTCGATGCCGATCATGAGGCCCTTACCACGAATCTCCTTGATGGCTGGATAACGCCGGGCCAGTCCCTGTAATCTTTGGAAGAAGTACTCACCGACCCTGGCCGCCCGCTCCGGCAATTTCTCCTCTAGCAGGGCCGATACCGCAGCCAGCCCGGCCGCCGTGGCCAGGGGATTGCCCCCAAAGGTACTACCGTGATCCCCGGGACCTAGAGCCTCGGCCACCTCCTGACGAGCCAGGAAGGCCCCGATGGGGACGCCACCACCCAGGGCTTTTGCCAAAGTCAGGATGTCGGGCTTTATCCCATAGTGCTCAAATGCAAACAACTTCCCGGTCCGTCCCAGACCGGACTGAATTTCATCGAAGATCAGCAGGATCCCTTTCTCCCGACGTAGCTCATCTAGCCCGGCCATGAATTCCCGACTGGCAGGATGGATCCCACTCTCCCCCTGGAAGGGCTCCACCAGGATGGCCCCGGTCCGCTCCGTCACCGCGGCCCGTACTGATTCCAGATCGTTATATTCCGCTCGGATGAAACCTGGCGGTAAGGGTTCAAAGCCCTTATGGTACTTGGTCTGGCCTGTGGCCGCCAGGGTAGCCAGGGTACGGCCGTGGAAGGAATGGGTAGTAACGATGATTTCGTAGCGTTCCGCTCCAAAATGGGTCTTGGCGTATTTGCGGGCCAGTTTGATGGCCCCTTCGTTGGCCTCCGCCCCGCTGTTGGCGAAAAACACCCGATCCAGTCCGGAAATCCGGGTCAAGATCTCGGCCAGGCGGGCTTGCGGTTCTGTATAGTAGAGATTGGAGGTATGGATGAGTTTGGCCGCCTGTTCCTGCAGGGCGGCCACGACCCGGGGATGGGTGTGGCCCAGGCTGTTGACGGCTATCCCCGCCAAGAAATCCAGGTACTCCTTACCATCGGCATCCCAAACATAGGCCCCGTGGCCTTTGACTAGAACCATGGGGGCCCGCCCGTAGGTTTGCATGATGTGTTCTTTCTCCAGAGCTATTACCTCGCTGGTAGTCATGGCAACACGTCCTTTATTATTCGTTTCTCAGCCAAACCCGCTCGCTTACCTTCAGTCCTTTACCACCATGGTCCCTACCCCTTCCTGGGTAAACACCTCCAGTAAGAGGGAGTGAGGGATGCGCCCATCAATGATATGGGTCCTGGTCACGCCACCCTCCAGGGCGGTGACGCAGGCCTCGACTTTCGGTACCATTCCCCCGTCGATGCCGCCCTTCTGGATCTTCCCCGGAATATCGGCTACCTTCAAGGTCGAGATGAGGGTAGTCTTGTCCTGGTAGTCGTCAAAGATCCCTTCCACATCGGTCAAAAGGACCAGCTTGTCGGCTTTCAGGGCGGCCGCCAGTTTCCCCGCCGCCGTATCGGCATTGATGTTGTAAGTCTCCCCGCCAGCCCCATAGGCGATGGAAGAGATGACGGGGATGTAACTGGCGCGAATCAGATTCTCCAACAGTTCGGGGTTAACCTCAACAATATCCCCGACAAAACCGATATCCTTTCTCTCTGGTCCCATGGGGCCCTCGACCCGGTGGTAGTGCTTCTCCGCCCGGAAGAGGCCGCCGTCTTTGCCCGAAAGGCCTACCGCTTTCCCCCCATGGCGCTGGATCAGAGAGACAATCTCTTTACTCAGCTTCCCTGAGAGGACCATCTCGGCGATCTCCACCGTTTCGGCGTCCGTCACCCGCAGTCCATCAACAAACTGCGGTTGCTTACCCAACCGCTTCATCAAGGCGGTAATCTCCGGACCACCGCCATGGATGACCACCGGGTTGATCCCAACAAATTTCATCAGGACAATGTCCTGCATGACGGAATTCTTTAGTTCCTCGTTGAGCATGGCGTTACCGCCATACTTTATGACCACGGTCTTACCAGAAAAGAACTTGATGTATGGCAGGGCCTCCACCAGGACGCTGGCTTTCTCAATAACCCCGAGCAACCTTGCTCCCCCCATTGGAACTAACTTCGATAACTCCCATTGATCTTAACATAATCATAAGATAGGTCACAACCCCAGACAGTGGCCTCATCTTTGCCTGATTTTAACTCCACGAGGATCTTGACTTCGTCCTTTCCCAGAATCCTTGCCGCCTGGGCTTCGTCAAAGGCCAGGGCCTGACCGTTGGCGGCTACCTGAAGAGGCCCCAGATAGATATCCACCAGGTTCGGGTCAAACTCCGCCCCGGAATAGCCCAGGGCGGCGATGATCCGGCCCCAGTTGGCGTCTCCCCCAAAGATGGCAGTCTTAACCAGGTTGGATTTGGCGATGGCCATGGCCCCCTTCCGGGCATCAGTCTGGCTGGGGGCACCGGTGACGGTCACCTCCATTAACTTGGTCGCCCCTTCTCCGTCGCGGGCAATGGCTTTGGCCAGATGAACTGTCACTTGATCCAGGGCCGCCTGAAAAAGGTCAAAGTCCTCCGTCCCCCGGACGATCTCCTGGTTTCCCGCCTGCCCATTGGCCAGAATCATAGCCATGTCGTTGGTGCTGGTATCGCCATCTACAGTGATCATGTTGAAGGACTTGGCCACCGAGGAACGAAAGGCCTGGTTCAAAACCTCCTTAGCAATGGCGGCATCGGTGGTGAGGAAGGCCAGCATGGTGGCCATATTGGGGTGGATCATCCCGGAACCCTTGGCCATTCCCCCAATGGTTACCTCCCGCCCGCCTAGATTAAAGCGAAGGGCGATTTCCTTGGGGAAGGTATCGGTGGTCATGATGGCCTCGGCCGCCAGGCTTCCACCATTTACGCTTAAAGCCTGACTCGCCGCCCGGATTCCGGCCGTCGCCTTCTCCACAGGCAATGGCACTCCGATTACCCCCGTAGAAGCTACGGCCACCTGAGAAGGCTCCAGGCCCAGGGCTAAGGCCGTCTCCTCTGCCATTTTGCGGGCGGCATCCACCCCCTGGGGTCCTACGCCGGCATTGGCATTGCCGCTGTTGGCCACCACCGCCTGGATCTGCCCTTGCGCCACATTGGCCATGGTCACCAGAAGCGGGGCCGCCTTGACCCGATTGGTAGTAAAAACCCCCGCCGCCACCGCCGGTACCTGGGAATGAAGCAAGGCCAGGTCCAGCTTCTCCTTTCTTTTGATGCCAGCATAAACCCCGGTCGCCTGAAAACCCAAGGGGCTGGTTACCCCACCGCCGGGTAGAACCTCCCACTTGGCCGTTAGCTGAAACATGATCATCCACCTCATCCATCATTAATGAAGAAATACTTTTTCAATGGTCTACCCTAAAACAAACCAGCTACTTCCAGGGCGCCGCCGCTGTTTCATTCCTCTTTGGCGCCGCAAAAAGGCGGCATGGGGATCTCCTAAGGAAAGATGGGTAAGGTCCGCAATCCCACAGTCTCTTCCAGGTCAAAGAGGAGGTTCATGTTCTGGACCGCCTGACCCGCCGCTCCCTTGACCAGATTGTCTATGACCGAAACCACCAAGAGCCGGTTGGTCCGCTGATCAACCGCCAAGCCAATCTGGCAGTAGTTGGAGCCGTAGACGTGCTTGGTTTGGGGGAGCTGCCCAGGTTCCAGGACGTTAACGAAGGGTTCCTGGCTGTAGAATGCCTGATAGGCTTCATAGACTTCTTTTACGCCTACGCCGGACTTAATAGAGAAGTACATGGTGCTGAGAATACCACGGGTCATAGGGATGAGATGGGGCGTAAAGGAGACCTTGATCGGCCGCCCGGCCAGCCCGCTAATCTCCTGCTCGATTTCCGGGGTATGACGGTGGGTACCGGCGATGTTATAGGCCTTCAGGTTTTCGTTGACCTCGCTGAAATGAACCCCCAGGGAAAGACCCCGGCCGGCTCCGGAGACGCCGGACTTGGAGTCGATGATCAGGCTATCCCAATCGACCCAATCCGCCCTACCCAGCGGGGCCACCCCCAAGGCGACGCTGGTGGGGTAACATCCGGGATTGCCCACGACCTTCCTCCCCCGGATCTGGGCCCGGTGAAGCTCCGGAAGTCCATAAACGGCCTGGGCCAGGTTTTCCAGGTCTGTGTGCTGGTGTTTGTACCAGGCTCCGTAGACGGTTGCGTCCTTTAGCCGGTAATCGGCACCCAGGTCAATGATCTTTTTTCCGCCGGCCACCACTGCCGGGACGATGCTCATGGCCAGGGCGTGCGGGAGCGAGGTGAAAACCACGTCCGACTTCTCCACCACAGCCACCAGGTCAAGTTCCAGGGCCGTCATCTCAACCCCATGGACCAGGTGCGGAAAGACGGCGCTCATTTTCTGATCTTTATAGCTTTCCGTGGTCAGGGCCACCAGCTGTACTGCCGGGTGCTGCCCCAATATCCGCACCAACTCCACCCCGGCGTAACCCGTGGCTCCGATGACGCTGGCTTTGATCAAGGATATCCCTCCTGAAGCTGACCACAAGTAATAAGTCTACGGGCAACAGGACTGAGAGATTCTGCCATCCAGCGGGGGTCCCCAATCGGTAACCTGAGGTCAGCAGGTCCTTTTGAGGTATAATTATACTTATATCCGTATAATTATGCAAGGGGCCGGACATAATTTTATTTTTTGGGGCTTTTCTTAGGTTTCACCGTTCCTGTCAAGAGAGTTGCCCAAAGTAAAGCAGTCCCAGCCAGAAGTTAAAGGAGAACAGTCGTAGGTTGTCGAAAGAGTAATATGTCGACTCCCACTTGATTCTCCCTCTGCAAGTCTGGGGCCGAGAAACCTTGCGAAGTTGTCGAAGGAGTAGTGTCTCGCTCCCACTTGGCGGCTCGGTCTCTGGCGGCGCTGGCCAAACCGCCGGAGCGACTGGGAGAGTGCTGACGAACTGCGTTTTGCGTGGTTAGCGCGTCCGAGATACCGTTAGGCCAAGACCTCAAATCAGCCCAGATACTAGGAGCGACAAGGCTCCGAGGCGAGGCGTACTGGGCGGTACGTTGAGCGAGGAGCCGCCGGACGGCGCGTCAGCGCCGCCAGTGGGTCTGGGGGAGGGACTACCCCAGGCATTGGGGGGTGCTCAGGCACCGTAGGTGCCGCCGAAGGGGGGCGTGCCCCCCTAACGGAGGCGGGCGGAAGCCCGCCTGACACGCAGATGGGTGCTTTTCAGCGGTTTCTTAGTAGATGGGCTTTTTCAGCGGTCACCCGGTCTTGCCGGGACGCAAAAATAAGGAGTTGAAAACTGATGCTTTCAGAGAATGACCTCTTTCCCCCACCCACGCCCCGGCAACCCTTTTCGGAGGTTATCCACGGGGAGACCATCGTCGATCCCTACCGCTGGTTGGAGGACGGTCAGGGTAAGGCCGCTCATGACTGGACCGCAGCCCAAAGTCAATATACCACCGCCCTCCTGGCGGAACGCCCCGAACGTCCCCCCATTGTCACTCGCCTGACTGGACTCCTCTCGGCCGGCGGCGTCGGCCTACCCGTTTTACGAGGCGACCGGGTTTTTTACACCCGTCGCCGGTCCGGGCAGAACCAGCCCGTCCTGGTCCTGCGAAACGACGGTTCCGCGGGGGAACGGGCGTTGCTGGACCCGAACCAGGCCAATGACAAGGGTACGGTGGCCCTGGATTGGTGGCACCCTTCGCCGGACGGGACCTTCCTGGCCTACGGCTATTCTCAAAATGGTGACGAGTGGAGCACCTTGCGGATTTTGAAAGTGGCCACCGGGGAACACCTGCCGGACGAGATCCACCGGACGCGCTACGCCAGTGTCGCCTGGGAACATGACCACTCGGGCTTCTACTATACCCGTTACCCTCAGCCTGGGGAAGTTCCTCCCGGTGAAGAAAACTACCATCGGCGGGTCTTTTATCACCGCCTGGGCACCGATCCCGCCCAGGACCCCTTGGTTTACGGTGCGGGAAGGCCGATGCGAGAGATGCACAACGTATCCTTTTCCAACGATGGTCGCTATTTGCTGCTGACCAGCTCCCACGGCTGGAACAGCTCCGACCTCTACTACCGGGACGAATCCGCCGGGGCGTGGGAGTTCATTCCCATCGTCACCGGGGAAGATGCCCTCTTTCACGGCCGGATCGTCGACGGGACCCTCTATGCCTTAACGAATTTGGACGCTCCGCACTACCGCCTGCTGGCCATCGACCTGGCCCACCCCCAGCAAGAGAACTGGCATGAAATCATCCCGGAACAGTCTGATGTCATCCTGGAGCACTTCACCATCGCCGGCCAACATCTCATCGTTGCCGGTTTGAAGGATGCGGCATCCCGCCTGTTCGTCTATGATCGAAGGGGCGCCCGACAGGCCGAAGTGCCCCTGCCTACCCTCGGGACGGTGGCCGGGTTGGCGGGTGAAGCCGGCGGCGACCGGGCCTTTGTTGCCTTCGAGTCTTTTGCCCTGCCACTGCACATCTATAGACTGGATCTAAGCAATCGGCAGTTGGAACCCTGGGCGGGGCCGCATTGGCCCCAGAGCCACCGCCTGGAGCCCGGTGGGAACTCCCCTGATGTCAATTCTGGCGGGGCAGCGGGCGACATCTCTTTAGCGGGACCCGCTGCTGAGACCTCCGTCCCAGGTGTAACAGACCGACCGGCCAGACTACCAGAAAAGGACGCTGCCGGTGCGGGAAATTACGAGACTATTGCCCCCCCGTTGGAAATCGCCAATATTGCCGTTAAGCAAGTCTTCTATCCTTCCCGGGACGGGACCATGATCCCCATGTTCATTCTGCATCGCCTGGACCTGGTACCCAATGGCGCCACGCCCACGGTTCTGACTGGGTACGGCGGTTTCAACATCAGCCGGACGCCGCGCTACACCCCGGCCATCTATCCCTGGCTGGCCAGCGGCGGCATTTATGCCGTGGCCAACCTGCGGGGCGGCGGGGAGTATGGTGAGGAATGGCACCGGGCCGGGATGCTTGGTCATAAGCAAAATGTCTTTGATGATTTCATCGCCGCCGGGGAATACCTCATCAGGGAGGGTTACACTGACCGCGCTCACCTGGGGATTGAAGGCCGCAGCAACGGCGGTCTTCTCGTGGGTGCCGCCCTCACCCAACGCCCGGATCTCTTCCAGGCGGTCGTCTGTGGGGTACCACTCCTTGATATGTTAAGATATCATAGGTTCTTGATCGGGGCCCTCTGGATCTCCGAATACGGGTCGGCCGATGATCCGGAGCAGTACCGGTGGTTACGGGCTTATTCGCCCTATCACAATGTCGTGGAAGGCAGGGAATACCCGGCCGTGCTCTTCTATACCGCTACTTCCGACAGCCGCGTCGACCCCCTGCACGCCCGGAAGATGACGGCCCTACTGCAATATGCCACTGGCTCCCGGCGCCCGGTTCTGCTCCGGGTGGAGAACGAGGCGGGTCATGGTATTGGCAAGCCCGTCAGTAAGGTGGTAGAGGAGCAGGCCGACGTCTGGACCTTCCTCTTCTGGCGGTTAGGGTTGCGGCTTGCCGGGTAAGAGGTCGCTCACCAGTGGGATCACTGGCGTCGCTGCAGGACGGCCAAGCCGTGATGATCTCTCCCGGCAAAGCAGTTTTAATGTCCGAAACGCCACCGGAAGAGGCCAAGAATGGTCGTGAAGGCGCTGCTCGTGGTGAATGCGGGCAAGGAAGTGATATGACATCCCCTCCGTCATTGATTTGCTTATGCCCAGCTTAACCCTACTTATGATTAAGACAGCCGTCTTTGCCAAACACAGCTACGCGGGGGCCTACGTTATGACCTATTTCTTTTGGGTCCTGACGGTGGTCATCTGGCTTGTTGCCCGCGCGCTGCTGTCAAAGGCAAAACTCGCAGTCGTTACTCTTCTCGTCATGCTGGGAATGCTCCTCGCCGTCTGGTTCTTGACCCCAACCATCTTGCACGACTTCTGGCTTCTGGTACTTCCGGGGGTCACCCTCGTGCCGCTGCTCGGAGCAAGTGCCGGTTTTGCGGCCAGGCAGTTGAGGCTTTTGGTGTTCAAAAAACGCTGGTGAGCCGGTCTCGGTCAAGACCGGCTCACATGACATCGACCCAGACCCCTGCTGAAATGACCTTTTCATGTGCTATTTTGTAAGCTGGGAACGTCAGCAGCTTAAACCTAGCTTTCTTTTTTCCTCGGGCAGGCTTTGCAGGAGGAATTCCGAAATTGGTGGCGAAATATAAAATATAATAGGACTGGTTTTTTGGGGGCAAATATGTGAATATAATCACTATAGGGAGGCGCTCTGGGGTGGCTTTGGCAAAACCCCCCTCGCTCCAGGAAACAGAAAAAAGGCTCTTGCTCCATGATTCACCTCTGGTGCATTTCCGACGGGGATATAATCTCTTCTCTCCCACCGATCAGGCCAACAAGGTTTATTTGATTGAAAGAGGGAGAGTAAAGATTCACCGTATCACCAGCGACGGCCGTAGAATAACCGTTGCCATCCGACACCCAGGTGATTTAATCGGTTTGGCCGAAATGCTCTGTTGTATTGAACGCCTTTGCTTTGCGGAAGCCCTGGAGGAGGTGGATGCCTATGTCATTAAGCATGTCGACTTTCTCCGAACGCTTGGCCATGATTCGGACCTGGCCATAAAGGTGGCGGCCATCCTGGCTCAACGTTTGCGCGAAGCAGAATCAACCCTCTTCGATATTGTCGCCTACCAGGTTCCGGGTCGTGTCGCCCTCCTCCTGTTAAAGTTGGCCGAACGTTGTGGAATCCCGGATGGCGACGGGATTCGGGTGAAACTCAAACTAACCCACGAAGAAATCGCGTGCATGTTGGGAACCACTCGTCAAACTGTTACCTCCGTCCTGAACTTCTTTAAGAGTGAGAAACTCATCATCCTGCAAGGCTCCGAAATTAAGATCGCCCAGGCTGACAAGCTGGCCCGATGGATTAACTGAAAACTGAAAGCATCGCTCCGGTAACTCTCCAGCCACGGCTGGACTTTTTTGTTCTCTCAGGAATCTTGTCAGCAAGCTGACTCGCCCTTTGTCGGCTGGGAGACAGTCATACCAATGGGGTACTGCTATTATTGCAATTGGCAGGGGATCATCTTGGGGAATTTGATAACCCAGTCACAAAAGGAGGTCGGGTATCTATGGCGCAAAAAGGAGGGCTTGATGAAAGAGGATACTTCAATAAACAAATGCTGGGTCTTGTGATTGCCTTCGCTTTCCTTTTTGGACTTCACTTCGGACCTGCTCTGCCCGGATTGAAGCCCCAGGCTCAGACTGTCATGGGTGTATTCGCCTGGTTTATTGTCTGCATGGTCACGGACGCTCTGCCCAAGGCGGTTATCGGCCTGGCTGCCCCCACGCTGGTGGTGGTACTAGCCAAGTGGAAGATGCCAGAAGCCTTTGCCGCTTTCTCCAACAATGAGTTCTTCCTGGCGGCCGGGGCTTTTGTTTACGCCGCGATCATGATGGGGACGCCCCTGGGCAAAAGGATCGCCCTGGCGATTACCAGCGCTTTAAGATCGACCAGGGCCACCAGGATCCTCCTCGGATTGACCCTATCCGATTTGGCCATTGGTGGAGTCCTGCCGACAGTCAGCGAAACGGCTCTCTTTCTCCCCATAGCCAAGGGCGTTACCGGTTTAATGAAAGGCAAAGAGCACCTGGCGGAGTCCAAGAGAATCAGCACCGCTCTATTGCTGATGATAACCGGATTGGCCCCTCTCTTCACTGGCCCGCTGATCCTCACCAGTCATTTCCCCAACATCATGCTGGTTGGGCACCTGGCGGATACAGCTGGCATACATGTCTCCTGGGCGCAGTGGTTTGTCCTGAACCTGCCACTTTGGGGCCTTTTGCCCATCCTCTTCTTTTACGTCGTCCGGTATTTCAAGCTGAGCGGCATCAATGTGCCAGGGGCCGACGAGGAGTTACCTCGTATGAAGCGGGAACTGGGCAAGATCACCTGGCAGGAGATATGGGTTCTGGCTTGCCTGGGACTGGGTCTTTTCCTGTGGATAACTGAGGGTACCCTACACGGCATGAAAACGGGAATGGTCGCCCTGCTGGTGGTCCTGATGGCCTTCTTGCCCTTTGGGCGGCTGAAATTCGAGGAGATGTCCGCCCATATCATGTGGGATGTCTGGGTACTTCTCGGAGGGGCGATCTCTGTCGGCGATGTTCTCTACAAATCCGGAGCGGTTGGGTGGTTGGCCAGCTTTATTGTCAATCCGATCAAGAGCGCCGGCCTGGCCAATCCGTTCCTCGTACTGGTCATTCTGGTTTTCGGCTTCCATATCGCTAGGGCCGGTATTGTCAGTGCCGTTGCCACGGGGGCCGCTTTCATTCCTTTGACCATCGGCCTGGCGAAGCAGTTGGGATTTCCTGTTTTGCCCTTTTCCCTGATCGTCACCAATTGCCTAAGCTACGCCTTTTTCCTGCCGATTTCCATTACCGCTTTTCTCATCGCCTGGGGGGCGTCGGGAGCTTCTGGTTCGGAGGTTATTAAATTTGGTGCACCTCTCTCCATTATCGCCAATCTCTATGTGATCTTTATTCAGGGTGCCTGGTTAGCTCTCCTAGGGTATCCCCTCTAAGATCCCACTTCAACCAGAATCAGGAGGGACACACATGGCTACAAAGTTACCGACCAGTCTGGCGGAAGTCCAGGAAGTGATGTTGGAAACAGACCTGTTGGTAATCGGCGCGGGGAATTCGGGTTGCTTTGCCGCAATTGAGGCCAAAAAGCTGAACCCGAATCTCAAGGTAACCTTGATGGAGAAAGCCCATATCGATCGGAGCGGGTGTCTGGCCGCCGGAATGGACGCCATCAACACTTACCTCAAAAAGGGACGGACTATCGAGGAGTTCGTCCGCTGGAGCCGTTCCCAGGCCGGTGGTCTCATTCGCGAGGACTTAGCCGTATCGCTGGCCGAGATCCTCAATCAGCCCACAGAACAATGGGAAGAATGGGGCCTGCCCATTGATTACGAAGAAGATGGCGATGAATATCACACCCGGGGCAAATGGGACATCACCATCAAGGGATCGGAAATGAAGGTAATCCTGGCCGAAAAGGTCCGGGAACATGGGTGCGAGATCTTGAATCGGGTGGTCGCGACCAATTACCTGACCGATGGTAACCGGGTCATCGGGGCGGTCGGTTTTGGAGTACGCGACGGGAAGCTCTACGTGGTAAAGGCTAAAGCTACCGTAGTCTCCACCGGAGGAGCGGCCGGGATCTACAAACCCTACCAAGCGGACGGGGTCGACAGCCACCACTATCTCTGGTATTGCCCCTTCAATGTCGGCACAGGCTACGCCATCGGGATCAGGGCCGGGGCAGAAATGACCACCTTTGAAATGCGCTGGTGCGCCACCAGGACCAAGGATTTCAACGGTCCCATTGATACCATCTCCGTTGGGTATAAGACACCGATGATCAACGCTAAGGGGGAAAAGGTCCTTGAGGAGCGCTATGCCCATCTCGGTGGCGATGCCGCTCCGCGCTTCATCCGAGCCAACGTTCCGATGGAAGAATGGCAGGCAGGACGTGGACCCTGCTATGTCGATACCAGGGGGATGACGCCCGAGCAGATCCGGGACATGAAGATAGACTATCTTAACGAGCGGCCGAGCTTCGTCCTCTTTTTGGCCGCTCGCGGACAGGACATCCGCCAGGAACCCATTGAGATCTACGGGAACGATCCGTATATCGTTGGCGGCCATACGGCCAGCGGTTATTGGGTCGACCGCAAACGGGCGACTACTTTGCCCGGTCTCTTTGCCAGTGGAGACGTGGCCGGCGGTACACCTAATAAATTCGTCGGTGGCTGCGCGGCCGAGGGGATGTTGGCGGCCCGCGGGGCACTGGAATATATCAATCGATTGAATTCCCCGACGAAGGTGAATTCGGAACAGGTGGCGGTGGAAAAGGCCCGCATTTTTGCCCCGGCGCTACGTCAGACCTCGGAAGGCGACGGTCTGATTCCCAAAGAAGTTGAGGAGCGAATGCAGCGTCTGATGGATGAATACGCCGGCGGAATCCACCAGTTCTTCCGCATGAACAAGGAAGGCCTGGAATACGCACTGAAGCATCTCCGTCTCCTGAAGGACCAAACGAAGTACCTGATCGCGCGAGATCTCCACGAGTTAATGGAGGCCCATGAGGTCGTGGACCGCCTGGACGTGGCGGAGGTTTTGATCCATCACCTCCTTTACCGGGAAGAAACCAGGTGGCCTGGCTGGCAGACGCGGACTGACTTTCCCAGTCGGAACGACGAGAAATTCGATTGCTTCGTGAATTCTCGCCGCAACCCGGAAACGGGAGAAATTGAAGTCTTCTCACGACCTTACGAACAGGTCGTTCCTGGCGATAGATACCGGCCTTAAGCTCTAGCCAAGGAGGGAGGAATGTCATCATGCCGCCGAGAGTTAATAAGGAAAAATGTGATGGCTGCAAAGCTGAACACGAGCCCTTGTGCGAACAGATCTGCCCTGGTGATCTCATGACCCTTAATCCAGAGACAAGAAAGGCCTACTGTCGCTCGACCAGAGATTGCTGGGACTGCATGTCCTGCGTGAAGATATGCCCGCAAGGGGCTCTGGAGACCAAACTGCCTTACCAGCTCGGTTACTATCCGGCCAAATTGATTCCTTTGATGGGAACCAATAAGATCACCTGGACCTGCATCGATATCAACGGGAAGGTCGAGCGCTTCGTCATTAAGACGAGGAACGATTAGTAGGTCAGCGGATCGGCGCCGCTCGGTGATGCCGACTTCGCTCGTGGATGCTCACCCGAGCGGCGCCTGAACTTCACGACCTTATTTGAGGAGGGGGACCGTGGGGCAACCTCGCACCGGTGTCTATGTGTGCGGCTGCCAGGGTGAGATCTCTAAAAGAATTGATCTCCACCAGTTGGCCGCCACCATGGCCAAGAAGAAAGGTGTGGCGCTCTGTCGGGAGCATGAGTCTCTTTGCAGCCTCCAGGGATTACAACTCATTGAGGATGATCTTCGTTCCGGGGAAATTGACCGGGTCGTTATCCTCGCCTGCTCTCCCAGAAGGCACGAAGAGACCTTCAAGGCGATTCTCCGGAAAGCCGGGATTAGCGAATACCTCCTGGAAACATCTAACCTGCGTGAGCAGTGTGCCTGGGTCCATGAGGAAGCAAAACAGGCCTATAAAAAGGCCGCGATTCTGGCACAAATGTCCCTGGCCAGGAGCCGCTGGCTGGAACCCCTGGAACCGTTGAGGTTTACGGCTACTAGGAGGGTATTGGTAGTTGGCGGCGGAATCGCCGGCCTCAGCGCCTCCCTTGACCTGGCTGAGGCTGGCGTTGAAGTGGTACTGGTGGAGAGGGAGGCCTTCCTGGGCGGCAGGGCGGCCCAGCTGTATCGCTATTTCCCTCGACTGTGTCCCCCTGGTTGTGGAATTGATTACATTCTGCAAAAAATTCGGTCCAATTCCAAAATCGAGCTGACTACCCTGACCGAGGTAAAGAGCTTGTCTGGCGGACCAGGTAATTTTGAGGTAACGCTTTTACAGAAGCCAAGGTATGTGATGCCTGACCGATGTACGGCTTGTGGTAACTGCGCCCCCCTTTGCCCCGCCGATCGTAAAGACCATTTTGATTTCGGTTTGAGTCAGACCAAGGCCATCTACCTGCCCAAGGGCTTTCCCCATCCCCAAAGCTATGTCATTGACCCAGACCGCTGTCTCGGACAGGAGTGTTCTTTGTGCCGCCAAGCCTGCCCGGTGCAGGCCATCGATCTGGAGGAAAGCCCGCGGGAAAGAACAATCAAGGTGGGCAGTATCATCGTGGCCACTGGTTGGGACCCCTTTGACGCCCGCCTGGTGGAGCAGTTTGGCTATCAGCAGTATCCCGACGTCATAAACAATATGGAATTTGAACGCCTGGTCTCCCCCTCCGGTCCCACCGGGGGTAAGCTGGTGCGTCTGTCCAATGGTCAACCGGTCAAGAGAATAGCCTTTATCCAATGCGTCGGCAGTCGAGACAAAAACCACCTGCCTTACTGCTCTAAAGTCTGCTGTACAGTAACCCTCAAGCAAATCAAATACGTCCGTGAGTTCGCACCGGAGGCCCAGATCTTCGTCTTTTACATGGATATGCGGGCCACAGGTGAGTACGAAGAGATGTACCGCTTGGCCCAGGAGGAAAGCCAAGCGCTCTTTATCCGGGGAATTCCTTCCCGGGTAATCGAAGACATCAACTCCCACGACCTGATCCTGCAGGCGGAAGATACCCTGTCGGGACAAATGGTGAAAATAGGGGCCGACATGGTCGTCCTGGCCACGGGAATGACACCTAACCAGGAGTTTCGCCAACTTGGCGAACGTGTTGGTCTTCCTTTGGAGATGGGTGCCTTCGCCTCCGGCCACCTGCAGTGTTTCCCTTTTGAAAGCCGGCGCGCGGGCATCTATGCGGCGGGAACCTCCCAGGAGCCCATGGATGCCTCTTCGGCCATAAAAAGTGCCGCTGGGGCGGCGATGAAGGCGCTCGTTTCTCTGCCGGAGGAAATCGTTATCCGTCCAACCGTCCCAGTATTGGACAAGACCAAATGTGACAAATGCAAACGCTGCATGGAGGAGTGCCCCTTCGGGGCCTGGGGTTGGGACGATGCCGGATACCCGTCCCCGAACCTGCTTCAGTGCCGTCAATGTGGCATTTGTCAGGGCGGCTGCCCGATGAAAGTCATAGCGCTGAAGCACTCCACCGTCAAGCAGACGGCCAGTATGGTGGAAGCCTTCGACCCTTCCTTCCTCGGTGAAAGGGAACCGACGATTCTGGCCTTCTTATGTTACAATGACGCCTACCCGGCGGTGGACGCCGCCTGCGAGAAAGGACTGACGTACCCAGCGAACCTGGTTGCCATCCGAGTCCCCTGCGCCGGCTCCCTCAATGTCGCCCTGGTGGCCGATGCCCTGGCCGGCGGCGCTGACGGGATAATAGTCGCCGGTTGCGCCTCCGACCAATGTCACTTTGTCCGCGGCAGTGATCTGGCGAAAACCCGGTTGCAGAATATGCAGGAGACCCTCCAGCGGATGATGCTGGAGGCGCAGCGCGTGAAATGGTTAACTCTCAACATCACCGATACCGAGGGGTTCGTCCGGACGATCAACGACTTTGTGGCTGAGCTCAGACGTCTGGGACCGAATCCCTTTAAAGGATGACGGATGCTCATAGCGCCTGCCGGCGCGAGAAAACACAACCGGAGTGAAGGTTATGCTCTCGGTCACCGGTACTTCTAGAAAATTGGATCCAGAAGCCATCGCCATGATCAACGCCTGTTATCAATGCGGCCGCTGCTCCGGCGGTTGTCCAGTGGTTAGGGAAATGGATTACTCCCCTCGCGCCCTCCTTCGTCACCTGCAGTTGGGGCGCTGGGACCAAGTCCTGTTCAGCAAGACCATCTGGTTATGCGCCGGTTGCTATGCTTGCGCCGTCGGTTGCCCCCGCGGGGTTGATCTGACCTGGCTGATGAGCCGTTTGCGACAGGTGGCCATGGCCTGCGGACTGGAGAACCTTCCGGTCAAATTCTACCAGACTTTTGTCTCAACCATAGTGCAGGACGGCCTCTTGTCTGAACCCATCTTCTTGGTGAACTATGCCAGGGTGGCTGGGTGGCAGGTACTGGCTGGTCAGTTGGAATCAGGTTGGGAGATGTTTTTGCGAGGCAAGATCCCTCTTAGACCGGTCAGGCTCAATAATGGCGGGGCCTTCCGGCGAGCCTTGACCTCGCTGCTTCAACAAGAGCAGGCTACCGGCCAGCCCAGCGGGGGTGACCTTTAGATGCGGTATCATTATCTCCCCGGATGTTCCTTACACGGGTCAGCCAGGGAATATGCCGACTCTTTCCAGGCGGTCTCGTCCCGGCTGGGGATCGAGCTTCTTGAACTGAAGGATTGGAATTGCTGCGGAGCCACTGCCGCCAAGGCCATTACCGACGAACTTCCCCTGCTCCTGGCCGCCCGCAACCTCATTCTGGCTCAGGAACCGCCCGGGAACATCATGGTCCCCTGTAACCTCTGCTACAACAATCTGGCCAAAGGGGCCCATCTCCTTAAAGATCCTGACCTTAAAAAGAAGGTCAACCTCTTGCTACAACCGGCCGGACTCAAGCTGGAAACGGAAGTAGCCGTACGACACCCGCTTGACGTTTATTGTCTGGACATCGGCTTGGCGGAAGTTATCGCCAGGGTGGTCAGACCCTTGGAAGGCTGGAAGGTCATCTCCTATTATGGATGCCTTCTGACAAGACCAAAAGAGGTGGCTATCCCCGACTCCAATTACCATCCCCAACTCCTGGACAATCTTGTTCGGGGCCTAGGAGCGCAACCCCTTCCCTTCTCCGGCAAAACCACTTGTTGTGGGGGACCGCTTCTCCTCACCGACCCGAATGTGGCGTATTCTGCCACCAGGAAACTGCTGGACGAGGCCCGGGAACTGGGAGCCGATTGCTTTGTGGTGACCTGCCCTATGTGCCACCTGAGTCTGGATGGGAAACAGAAGATCATCGAGAAAAAATACAACACCAAGTACGACATCCCCGTGTTTTACTTTACCCAGCTTATGGGATTGGCCCTGGGCGTAAGCCCAAAAGACTTAGGATTGAAGCGTCATCTTGTGTCACCCTTCAAGCTTCTCGGACGCGTATGAGTTCGTTTGCCTCCCGGTTGCTCTGAGAGGAACGACCGAAGGTACCTCCTTAAACTCTCCATGTCCTTCTCCATTTCCTGACGCAGCTTCTCGTTGTAAAAGAGCGCCGCCGGGTGAAAAAGGGGAAAGTACCTCAGACCGTCTTTGTCCAGAGGCTGACCATGGACCTGGGTAATGGAAAACTTCTTCCCGACGAACTCTTTCAGGGCAAAGTTCCCCAGCGGGACCACCAGGCGAGGAGCGATCAACTCAAGCTGGCGGCAGAGGTACTCCGAGCAGGCCCGGATCTCTGCGGCTCGGGGATTACGATTTTGCGGCGGGCGGCATTTCACCAGCCCGGTGACGAAAACCTCTTCCCGGATCAGGCCGGCCAGCGGCAATAACCGGTCGAAATAGCGTCCGGCCGGGCCGACAAATGGGCGTCCAGCCAGATCTTCCTTCTCTCCTGGCGCCTCCCCGACGAAGAAGACCACCGCGCCACGCGATCCCTCACCAGGAACGGCATTGGTCCTGGTCTGGGATAGAGGGCAGCGCAGACAATGGCTGATCTCCTCCTTGAGCTCAGCCCAACGCCGTTCCCATTCCCTAGAGACGGGGTTCTCACCCTGCAATATTCATCTCTCCCTGCTGCCCTGCGCCGGTTCTCGCTGGAAACCGCTCACTCTGCCCGCACTTGGGCTGGGCCAGGTAACGCGGAGCATCACACCCCGGTAACGGGACAATCCTTTTTGTCGTCCGGCAACGGCATGATTCTTTCGGTAATCACCTTGGCTTCCCTTCCCTCCCCCGAACGGGTTCCCACGATGATGATCCCCTCTGGCACAATCCTGACCGCTTCCTTTTGATAAACCCTGGGGAAAAGGATCACCTCCACCAGCCCCGTCTCATCTTCCAGGAGGAGAAAGAGCATGGTTTCCCCTTTCTTGGTCGCCTGGCGACGGGCACTGGCCACTCGCCCGGCGATAAGGAGCCGCGCCCCGCGCTCCTTCTTAGCTACCTCAACATTTCTGATAACGCCCTGACGCTCCAGCTCTGGTCGGAGCGCGGCCAGGGGATGGGAACCGAGGTTGATGGTCAGAACCTCCCTGGTCAGGGCCTCCTTTTCCTGAGGCGAGAAGTCGGCCAGTTCGACCGGCCAGCTCTCCAGGAACCAAGATGCGGCAGGCCCGGTCGGGTTTAGCACTGAAACCGCAGTTTGTAAGCAGTCTCCCAGGTCCTTCCCCTCCCTCGCCCGTCGTAGGTCTTCCTCCAGGAAGAGGAGGAGGGCCCGCCGGGGACCGAGGCTGTCCAGAGCCCCGGCCTTGATCAGGTTTCGCAAAGCCGTCTTCTTGGCCGCCCTCAAGTCAATCCGCCGCAGGAACTCTTCAAAGGATGAGAAGGGCCCCGGAGTTCGGGCCGACAGGATGGCCTGGATGGCTGCCGGCCCGACCCCTTTAATCGATGAAAACCCAATGCGGATGAACCCATGGTGATTGCGGGGCCCCGTGTCTTTTGCCGGGGGGTTATGATCGCAAATCGAAGAGGCCGCCTGCGCCGAAAAAGATGGCGAAAGAAGCCATCCGGGTCGTTGCGAAAAGCTTCCAGATGAGCTCCCTCTTGGTTTCGGGCCCCGCCCGGGCCTCTGGGCCTCCTGGAGCAAGCCCGGCCCGCTTCGCTCCGCCAGGTCAGCGGGGCCTTCCTCTACCGTAAAATCAACCCCGCTTCTATTAATGTCCGGGGGAAGAAAAGTCACCCCCCGCCTCTTGGCTTCCTCAACATAAACCCCCTGGTCATAGTAACCCATTTGGGTAGAGAGGAGGGCGGTAAAGTATTCTACGGGGTAATGGGCCTTGAGATAGGCGGTCAGATAAGAAAGATGGGCGTAGGCGGCACTGTGGGACCGATTGAAGCTGTAGCCGGAGAACCGGGAAAGAGCGGAAAACATCTCCCTGGCCACCCTGAGACCGACTCCCGTCTCCCGGGCACCCTTGAGGAACCGCTCCTGATAGGTCTTCCTCTGCCGCGGGTCGTTTTTGGCCAGGGCCCGCCGCAGAAGATCTCCTTCCCCGAGGGAAAAGCCGGCCATCGCCTGGGCGATTTTCATCACCTGTTCCTGATAGAGGATGATGCCATAGGAAGAGCGCAGGATGGGTTCCAGAAGGGGATGGAGGAAGGTAACCGGTTCCTCTCCCCGCCGGCGCCGCAGAAAGGATGCCACGGCCCCACTGTCCCATGGTCCGGGGCGGTAAAGGGAAAGGACAGCAACGATATCCTCGATGTCCTGCGGCTTCAGTCTGCGCAAGAGCTCCCTCATGCCGGTGCTTTCCAGCTGAAAGCAACCGATGGTGTCTCCCGCCTGAAGGAGCTGGTAGGTTTCCGGATCGTCCAGCGGAAACCCGGGAGCCCAGGAGATCTCCAGTTGGCCACTTGCTTTCTGGTCCTGGCTTGCAGCCTCCCCGTGAGAGGTACCCAACAGCTTTAAGGTGTCATCAATGATGGTTAGGTTCCTCAGCCCCAGGAGATCCATCTTGAGCAGGCCCAGTGCCTCCAGGGACTCCATGGGGTACTGACAGAAAACATCACCCTCAGGTCCGACCTCCAGGGGAACCATCTCCGTCAACGGCCCAGGCGTGATGAGCATCCCGGCGGCGTGCCGTGAAATGTGGATTGGCCGTCCCTCCATGGCGCGGGCCCCGGCCAGGAGACTCCGCACCGGCTCCTGTTCCAGAGGAAGGCGCTGCAATTCAGGGATGGTACTGAGGGCATGGTCAATGGCCCCTTTTCCTCCCAGGTGAGGGAAGAGCTTGGCCAGTCGGTCCACCGTGCCCGCAGGAATACCTAGGGCCTTACCGACAGCCCGGACGGCTCCCCTCGCCCCCAGGGTATTGATGACCGCGATGTGCGCCACCCGGTCCTGACCGTATCGCCGACGGAGATAGTCCAGGACTTCCGGGCGGCGGCGTTGGCAAAAATCGATGTCGATATCAGGGAGATCACGCCGTTGGGGATTCAGGAAACGTTCAAAGTACAGATCGTAGCGTAAAGGATCGACGTCCGTAATCCCAAGGCAAAAAGCCGCCAGGCTCCCGGCCGCCGAGCCTCGCCCGGGTCCCACGGGAATCCCCTGCTCCCGGGTCCAGCGAACGATGTCCCAAACGATGAGGAAATAGCCGGCCAGACCCCGTCTTTCGATGACGTCCAGCTCATAATCCAGGCGTTGTCTTACCTCAGGTTCTAGGTGGAAAACTGTCGGCGCCGGTTCAAGGGAAGATGCCGGAAAGTCGTCGCCCAGCCTGCACCTTACCTCCCCCTCTTGGAGGGAACCCGTATCCACCGGGGTAGAAAGCGAGGAGCTGACTTGGTGGGAAACTGCCTCCACCGGTTCAGGTGAAGGTCCCGAAAGCTCCTGACCCGGCCCTTTTCTGGCCCCACCTTCCTGGTAGAGGGGAGCTGAGGACGTTCTTTCCACTTTCCGCCGGGGACAGCCGCCAGGTTCAGTCGGGTACCTTACCCTGGCCCCTTCCAGGGCCAACTGCCGGAGAAAAAGGACCTCTTCCTTCTCGTCTTGCCCAAGAAAGCGAGGCAGGTGAAGCCCCTCCAGGTCCAGTTCCAGGTTACATCTCTCCGTAATCACCAGGGTATTGGTACAAGCCTCAGGTATCTCCAGGAAGCGCTCCTCCATCTCCTGGGGAGACTTGAGGTAGTATTCGGGAAGCGTGTAGGTCCCCGGATTGGCCGGACGGTTCCGTTGCTGCCGCTGAATAGCCAGGGCGAGGCGCTGAGCCGCCGCCTCGCGAGGCCAAAGGTAATGCACGTTGTTGGTGGCGACCAAGGGAACGCCCTCCTCCCTGGCCAGCTCAACCAGGTAACCGTTCCCGACCTTCTCCTCGGTTAGCCCATGGTCCTGGACTTCCAAATAGAAGCGATCTTCAAAAACGGCCCGGTACCAGCGGATAAGCCGCCTGGCCCTTTGTTTCTCGCCCCCGATCAAGGCCTGCGGGATCTCCCCCTGGAAGCAACCACTGAGGGCAATGAGGCCGGTGGCATGGTCGGCCAGTTCCCGGGTCGTGGTGAGCGGAAGGGTCGGACGGAGATAACCGCTCCCGTTGTGGACGCCACCAGGTTTAGGAGGGGTTGAAAAAGATCCCGCTGTCCCGATCAAGGCCTCCCCCACCTGACCGGCATCTCCTTTGCCTGCCGGCCAGCTACCCGGGGACCCCGGCCCGGTATCCCCGGACCGGTATCCGTTAGCCAGAGAAACCAGTTTCAACAGGTTCCTGTATCCCTCCTCGTTCATGGCCAGGAGAGTCAGGTGAAAAGTAGAATGATTAGCAGTTTTACCCTCACGCTGAAGATAGACCTCGCAGCCCAAAATAGGTTTCAACCCCTCGGCGCGAGCCAAGCGGTAAAACTCTATGGCCCCGTAAAGGTTTCCATGGTCGGTCAGGGCAAGGGCCGTCATGCCCAGGGCCCTGGCTCTCTTTGCCAACAGGGAAAGACTTGGCAGGCCATCCATGAAACTATATTCACTGTGCACGTGTAAGTGGGTGAACATGAACGGTAACCTCTCTCAGCCGATTCTAGGAGACCGCTGAACAACCCCCCTGGTCGCGGTTTTGGTCCGGTTAGCTAACACCTGTTCGTCAATGATTATTATACTACAATCAGGCGGTAAAAGCCATCCGGAGCCTTCTGCCAGTCATGACGACGTCAAAGTCGTCTCCTCCTGTTGCCGCTCGGGTGGCTTCGCGCCTCGCTTTCGGCAGTCTTCGCCGACCACGCTAAGGCTCAACTTTAGCCCTCCGTCCGGCAGCGTGTTTTAAAGGTGACTTTAACGGAACCCTGTTCTGCCAGCACGAGGGACTGAAGGAAGACATAACTGAGAGACTGAGGAGAAGACTGCTCAAAAGAGCTCCAGATGCGAGGAGCGACAAGGCAGATGGGGGGTTCTCAGCGGTCTCCAACAGAGAAGGGAGATTCGGTGTGGGAATATGGGAAAGCGCGGTAGAAAGAGAGCCGTGCTGCCATGGGTCAATCCGGCTATGCTGGGAGCACGAGCAGCCCGCCGGCGTTGATTTTCATACCTCGGCTGGTGCCGCAAAAACGGCCTGGGGACTACTCTGAAACAGACCAGCTATTCCCAGGGCGCCGCTCGGGCGTTGCCGTCCTAGCTTTCGGTCACCTACGACGACCGCATCGCGGCTCAGCTTCAGCCCTCCGTCCGGCACCGCGGCGTGGTGCCGCGGCAGGCGGCATGGGGGACTGCTCTGATGGGAACGGGGCCCTCTCAAGAAAGCCTGTCTGTCTCCTTTTTCCCTCGCCCCGCGGATTCCCGCTCGATCCATTCGTGAAACAGCCTGGCGTCATCAACCGGTTCATCTTCCTGACGGGCCTGGGCTTCGGCTTCCGACCGCTTCCTGGCGTCCTCCGCCAGGCGGTCACGTAAGCGGCGCATCGCGTCGGTATCCAGCAAGCCGGCCGGCTCCCGCTCCGCGCCTTGCCGTTCCTGATAGTAGGCCTCCTTGACGCCCTCCAGGAGGAACTCCAGGCTGGTCGGGTTGTGAGCTTCGGTATTGGTGATCCGAAAGAGGCGATAACCCAGGTCGGCCAGATACCTTTCCTTGATCTGATCGTGCCGGCGGGCCTCGCGGGCGATGTGGACATAACCGTCTACTTCGATCAAGATCTTGCGGCCAACCTGAAAGTCTATCTCATAGGGACCCAGGGTCACCGAGCGCTGAAAAGGCAGCTTCAGCCTTTTCAAACCCCGCGCCACACGCTCTTCGCTTTTGGTGCCGGGATGATGCCTGTGTTCCATAACTGTCCCCTCCCGTCAGGAAAAGCCCTGCGGCGGCCGCCCCAAAGACTGGAAAGTCATTCGGATCGGTTGAGCAGGGCTTTTATAGGATAGTAACCCAGGCTAACCACTGAAACCGCGGTCTCCAAGCACGCTCTTGGGAACGCTAAATTTTCTCGTTGATGATCTTCTGCGCCATTTCCCGGAAGACCTGGGCCGAGGTCGATTGCGGTGCCGTCGCCAGGACTGGTCTACCAATGTCACCGCCCTCACGGAGGCTTACCTCAATGGGGATGCGGCCCAAAATGGGAACCCCCAGTTCCGAAGCCATCCGCTCGGTCCCGCCGTGGCCGAAGATTTCTGTCCGTTCCCCACAATGAGGACAGACAAAGTAGGCCATGTTTTCTATGATCCCGGTGATCCTAATGTTTGTCTTCTGAGCCATATGCGCCGTCCGGCTAGCCACATGCACCGAAGTCTCCTGCGGGGTCGTCACCAGGAGCAGGCGGCTTTCAGGAAACTTTTGCATTATCGTCAAGGGCACATCCCCCGTCCCCGGCGGGAGGTCAATAAGAAAATAGTCCAACTCACCCCAGTCGACGTCATTGAGGAATTGTTCGATCATTTTTATCAAGAGAGGTCCCCTCCAGATGACGGGGGTATCCTCTTGCAGGAAATTACCCATGGAGATCAGCTTGACGCCGTAGGCCTGAATGGGAAGAAGGGTATTTTCGTCGAGCACTGTAGGTTGGACATCCAGGAGCCCGAGAATCCGGGGAATACTGAAACCATAAATATCGGCATCCAGGAGCCCCACCTTAACCCCCTCAGCGGCCAGGGCCACGGCCAGATTCGCCGAAACGGTGGACTTACCGACGCCGCCCTTGCCGCTACCAATGGCCAGGATTTTGACACCGGCGAAGACATCACTCATCCCCAGCTTCAATGGTTCTACCTCGACCGCCGGGTGAGCTCCTTTACCCTGCTTCTGGTATCCCTCCCGTACCTTGGCGTAGGCAGCCTCTCGCTCTTCATCCGTCATAGCCCCCATAATTATGTTGGCCTCTTTAACCCCAGGAACGCGCCGCACCGCTTCCCGGGTATCATTTTCGATTTGAGCGGAAAGTGGACACTCGGGCACCGTCAGAGCCACCTCCACCGTCACCCGATCCCCCTCCACCTCCGCCCGCCGAACCATGTTCAAGTCCACAATATTGCGCCCCAGCTCCGGGTCCATGACCTTTTCCAGGGCTTTCATAACATCACCCTTTGTGACCATCAAGGTCCCTCCATTCCGTTCCCTGCTTAGTAATCCCAAAAACCATAGTAGATTATAAACTAACGCCGGGGCATTTGCCAGTGATTCTGCTTACAGAACAGGACCACGTCAAAGGTCTCTTCCTGTTGCCGCCCGGGTGGTTTCCCGCCTGTAGTCCGGAGGAAGCCGCCCGGTCCTTAAGAAAGAGTGTTGGCAAATGTTCGGCTTGTGAGAGGAAAACCGAACAAGCTAGGATGGCCGCTGATCTTCGAAAGCGTTTTTTGTCTGGCTTGTTTAGCCAAGTTGGCAGCAGCCTCCACCAAGCAGCCCTGGGCTCATGGAAAAGGCCGCCAGCTTTTGAGCGGCGGCCCGAAAGGTCCCTTAGGCCTTGGGCAATTACTCCCCAAAATAGCGCTTCAACGCCCGGCCCAGGCTGCCGGCCACCCGGTCTAAGAAGACCGGATCGCGCAGCAGGACCTCCTCTTGGGGATTACTGACGAAAACCACCTCGGCCAACGCCGAGGGAACGGTGGTATTTTTCAGAACAAAGAACTCCGCCTGCTTGACGCCGTTGTCCTGGCGTCCCAGGCCCCGCACCAGTTCTTCCTGAACCAGGGCTGCCAGGTATTGGCTGCGGTCGAGATTAAAACTGCTGGGGGCAAAGTAGGTAGCTGTCCCCCCTTTATCCTGGCTGTCATTGGCATTGTTGTGTATAGACAGCAAAAGATCGGCCCGGTTCCGGTCGGCCAAAAGGCTCCGGTTGAGGAGCTCATCCACCACGCGTTCGTGCCAGTATTCGGCCCGATTATCCGCGAGACTGCTGCTATCGGTTGACCTGGTCATGATCACCAGGGCTCCTTCCTTCTCCAGGAGGGCCTTCAACCGCAGAGCGATCTCCAGGTTAGGGATCTTCTCCAGCAAGCCGGTGGGGCCCTTGGCTCCGGGATCAGGCCCGCCGTGTCCGGGATCTAAGAGGATGATCTTGCCCTTCAGTCCTCTTGGCAGCATCTCCAGAACCACCTGATTGGCCGAACGCCGCAGGAGGTAACTGCCGGCGGACAGGCTCAAACCGGAGGCTGGTGCCGCAGGGCTCTGGGCCCCGGCAAGTCCGGTACTGCTGCCGGCCATACTGGGTCCTCCAGGGATAGGCGGGCGGCTAGGGGTACCGCTGGCAACGGAAAGGGATGATCCGCCCGCGCCAGGGACAAACCCGGCGTTAAGGGAACCCCCTTGGGCGGCGGCCGCCTCTTGCGCGGCCCCAGTCCCCGCAGCCCCGGCCGGAGCCCAGCCGATGCGTCCCTCGAAACTGAGATCGAAGGTCACCCCTCCCGCATCTCTCCGGGCGACCAGGTTCTTGATCACCTGATCTTTGGGTTGGACCAGTTTTCCGGAGAAAGCGACCCCCGGAAAGGTCACGCTTAGGGCGTTTTGGCCTGGGATGACCCTGGCCTCAGGCTCCACGTAACCCCTGGTCTGGAAAGTAATGACCCGCCGGTCACCCACCACCCCGGCAGAAACGGACTCCACCAGTCCAGAGAAGTTGATCACAATCTCTGAGGCCGTGTTCCTGGCTACTTGGTAGTAGGCCCTTTCCTTCAAGCGTACCAGCAGTCCCAATTGAGTTAGATGGAGGGCGTCCACCTCTTCGGAGTTGACGTCAAGCAGGGCCGGGTATCCCTGGGTGCTTCCCAGATAGACGGCCAGGGCTCGACCATCGTCCAGTTCCTTAATTACGGCGGGACCGCCGAAGTTACCGCGCAGGACCAGGCTCTTTTCAAACGTAGACTTCCTTTGGTAGATGGCCTCCCTTAAACGGGGAGAGGTTTTTGACCCGGTCAGCCATCCTGCCAACCACCCGGCCCGGCCGTCGTCCGTGACAATGCGATACCATTCCCCGGCCGATTCATAGATCTTGAAGGAGGTCCCCCGGGTGAGTCTTCCCGCCAGGGCATAGCCGGTGCCCGGCCCCTGGCGAAGATTAACCAGCGCTTCTTTAATAAACCCGATGGGGTATTCCCGGATCGCCCAAGTATCCCTACTCAACCAGTAGTTGGGTGACATTTCAAAAGGAACCGTCCGGTTATAGATCTTAGTTTCGTTGCCATCCACCCAACCGATCACTGGCCCGGGCAAGCTCACCTTGTGCCAGCCCTGCCGGCTCTCCAAGTAGGTCAAGACGGTGTTACTCTGGATCGTCGCCAAAATGGCGGAATCCTCCTGGGGCAAGGCCCGGAGGTAGATCTTGGCCACCACCGGGACCACCGCCCGTGGTGGGGTGGGGGTGGAAAAGTCCTTCAACTCCAAGGTCCGTTTATCCGTGAGCCAGGCCGCCACCCAACCCTCCGCCCCATTGGCAAGACGGATCTTAAGCCATTTTCCCGCCGCCCCCAGGATTGGATAGGAGACGTTGGACTCTGTCCGCGCCAAAATAGAGTAATTCGTGCCGGGACCGGTCCTAATGTTGATACCGCCGGCCATTGGGGCGGTGACCACGAATTCCCCGGAGAAATCCTTCTCCACCAGCCACCCGGCCACCCAGGCCTCCTGTCCCGAGGGCAGTCTAATCTTGAGCCAATCCCCCTGCTCGGCCAGTACCTCCATAGTCGTCCCCGCTTTGGCCTCACCCACCTTGGTCTGGTTGATTGCTGGACCCGCTCGAAGATTAACCACAGGTTCACTGACCTTGACCGAATAGGCCTGCACTCCCGCCGGCCAAAGAAGAGCCGCCCCGATAAGGAGGCCCGTGGAAAACCGGACCCAGGAAGGGATGGCTGGGCTCTTCTTCGAATTCGCGCGTCTTGCTAATGCAGGGAGGCCTTGGGTGTCCTCCCCCTTTTCACCCAGCCGCTCGAACTCGCCGGTGTTAAAGTCGCCTTTTGTCAACTTATGCCGGTCCATTCCTGAACCTCCTGTTTTATTTACAAGACCTTAACCCCGGACCGCCGATCAGCCCGGATGTGGTCCGTTCCCCTAATGGGTAGCCGATATCTTCTGTTAACTAAAATTCGTCATCACGGCTGCAATTCCTGCCGTCTTGTTGCAAAAACCGTCAAACAGTGCATAAATGTCATTTCTTGCGACCCGGGGGAAGACTATGTCGAGAACGAGCTGCAGCTGCCAAAACTGTTACTCCCCGATTAGGGGGGACAGACTGGAAAGACCCCGGCTGCAAGGAGGCCGCTGACGAACCGCGTGCGCCAGAGCAGATGGGGTTTTTTCAGCGGTCACCTGGTGGTATACTCAAGGTGAAACCAGCCGTAGGTCCTAATAAACTACCTCGGTGGATGGGAGAGATCTTCTTTGGGCCGTCCCTTGCAAAACACCCTTTGGCAAAAGGTGGGCCGCGCCCTGGCCGATTACCAGATGATACAGGATGGTGATCACATCGCCGTCAGCGTCTCCGGCGGCAAGGACAGCGTCGCCCTTCTCTATATCCTTTCAGAAATCCGCAACTACGCCCCGGTGCGCTTCCAGCTGGAAACCATCACCTTGGATCTCGGGCTGCGAATGGATTTTTCCCCCCTGGTCCGTTTTTCGGAAAGGATCAACGTTCCCTTCCACTTGGTCAAGACCGAGATTGCCCGGATCATCTTCGAGATCCGGCACGAAAAAAACCCCTGTTCCCTCTGCTCCAAGCTCAGGAACGGGGCTTTGCATAACCGGGCTAAGGAATTAGGCTGCAACAAGGTAGCACTGGGCCATCATGCCGGCGACGCCGTGGAAACCCTCCTGATGAGTATGTTCTTTGAAGGACGTATCCATAGCTTTGAGCCCAGAAGCTTCCTGGACCGCAAGGGGATAACGGTCATCCGCCCCTTAATTTACGTCCGGGAAGACACCCTGACCGAGGCGGTCCAGATCTTCAATTTACCGGTCATCAGCAACCATTGCCCGGCCGACAAGCAGACCAAGCGTCATGAAATGAAGACCTTCCTTGACCAACTGGAGAAGGACATCCCGGACATCAGGGACAACCTGCTCCGGGCTCTGCAAAACGTGGATGTCAGCCGTCCTTGGACCCTGAAGGATGAAGGCCCACAGGATCCCCGCGAGTAAGCCGCCTTTATGGGGATTTAGACTACACCGCCGCTGACGTCCCAGGGGACTGCTGAGAGCGACACCGCAGACGGGTGTTTTTCAGCGGTCTCCTAGGAGACTGCTGACGAACTGCGTTTTGAGTGGTTAACCCGCCCGAGAAGCCGTTAGGGCGAGACCGCTCAAAAATGCCCAGATGCTAGGAGCGACAAGGCTCCGAGGCGAGGCGTACTAGGTGGTACGTTGAGCGAGGAGCCGCCGGAGCGACACCGCAGATGGGTGTTTTTCAGCGGTCTCCTAGGGCAAGAGCCCCAGTTCCTGCAGCACCTCCTTGATGGCCTTCTCCACCGCCCCGCTGGCCCCGGTGAGGGGAGAACGTAACGGGCCCGCGTCAAAACCTACCAAGCGCAGGGCCGCCTTAACGGGGATGGGATTGGCGGTAAGGAACAGGACCTTGAACAGCGGGAGCAGACGCTGGTGAAGGGCCGCCGCGTCTTTCACCCGGCCGGCCGCGTAAGCCTCAATCATAGACTTCATCTCTCTCCCCACCAGATGAGAGGCCACGCTAATCACGCCGTGGCCCCCCACCGCCAGCAGCGGTAGTGTGAGGCTGTCGTCGCCGCTGTAAAGGGTAAATTGAAGATCTGGACCGCCTAGAATCTCCCCGGCCTGATCCGGACTGCCGCTGGCCTCCTTAACGGCCACGACATTGGGGATTGCCGCCAACTTAAGCACCGTCTCAGGAAGGAGGTTTACCCCGGTCCGACCCGGCACGTTGTAAAGGATCACCGGCAAGGGGGTAGCTTCGGCCACCTGCCGGAAATAGTCGTAGAGTCCCTCCTGAGGCGGTTTGTTATAGTAAGGGGTAACCACCAGGAGGCCGTCCATCCCGATCCTGGCGGCCTCCTGGGACATCCGCACGGCGTGCAGGGTATCGTTGGTCCCCGTCCCGGCCAGAACCTTACCCTTATTCCCCACCGCCTCTCGGACAGACGCCCAAAGGCGGATCTTTTCCTCGTCGGTCAGGGTCGGTGCTTCTCCTGTGGTTCCAGTTATCACCAGTCCGTCGGAACCAGTACCTAGCAGGCGGCGGGCCATCTCTGCCGAACCCCGGTAATCCACCGAATAATCCCTCTTAAACACGGTCACCATGGCGGTCAGAAGCTGTCCAAACATTATTTTCCCCCCATCTTTCTCGTGATCAACCTTCGCGCATCTGGTTGAGCCCAAACTCCTGGTGGAGACTCTTTAAGGCCTTCTCCATATCCTCCTGCCGTACCAGGCAGGAGATGGTATTGTAGGAATCGGCTGTATGGAAAATCCGTACCCCGGCCTGGGTGAGGGCGGTGACCAGCCTGGCCATGACCCCGGGACGGCCCCGCATTCCGGTTCCCACTACCGTTACTTTGGCAAATCCCGTGGTCACCGTCGCCGGAACAGCGAGGTTATCCAGGGTCTCTTTGGCCCGCTGGGCCTGATCCGCATCGATGATGAAGGCTGCTCGTTCCTGGCTCAGGCTGATCATGTCAACGCTGATCCTGACCTCGGCCAGCTTTCCGAAGACGCGCAAGCCATCAACCCCTTCGGCGCCCCGCACCACCACCCAGGCCCGCTCGGTCACGAAGGTCACCCCCACCACCGGTCTCATCTGGGTTTCGCTGAAAAGCTGGCCATCGGGTACCCCCATCACCAGGGTTCCCGGGCCAGGAGCAAAGCTGGATCTGATCCGCATGGGTATATTCCCGCGCATGGCCATCTCCACCGCCCTGGGGTGAATAACCCGAGCTCCTTCCGTGGCCAGTTGAAAGAGTTCATCATAGGAAATCTGTTCCATGGTCTGGGCCTCCGGCACAAAGCGGGGATCGGCCGTCTTGACCCCTTCAACATCGGTGTAAATCTCCACCATTTCCGACCGTAAAGCTAGGCCCAGGGCGGCGGCCGTAGTATCGCTACCACCCCGCCCCAGGGTGGTCTGCTCCCAGTCCTCGGTCCGGCCCTGAAACCCGGCCACTACCACCACCCTGTCCTGACGAAGTTCCTTGAGCAGGGGTTCCCGATCCACTCGGATAATCCTCGCTTCGGTAAAACTCTCGTCGGTGATAATGCCAGCCTCTCCGCCAGTTAAGAAAATGGCCGGCAACCCCTCTTTCCGCAAGGTCTGAGCCATGATGGCGCCAGAGATGGTCTCACCGCAGGAAGCCAGGAGATCCATCTCTCGGGCATTCAGGCCCCCGCCTATTCCCCGGACCAAGTCCAGGAGGGTATCGGTGGCATAGGGGTCACCCCGCCGGCCCATGGCCGAGACCACTACCACGACCCTATATCCGCCCGCCAGAGCCTCCAGAACCCGTTCCACCACCCTGGCCCTGGCCGTCGCCGTCGCCACCGAAGTCCCGCCGAACTTCTGCACAATTATCTTGATTGTTAACACCCTCTTCCTGAAACCGCACGGTTCTTTTGTCCTTGCGGCGTGTAGAAGTAGAGGTTGATACTGCGAAAAGACCGCTGAAATCAACTCTCGCTCTTTTATGTTAGGGGTACATAAAGTAAAGGTTGATACTGCCTTCCGGCCAGGGCCGCCTCCAGGGTTGGCTGAATGAGCTCAGGGCGAAAAACCAATGAGGTTGGTTTCTCACGCGGGTTGTCCTGCCCAAAGGGGACGAAATAGATCCCCTTGGAGGCCAACAACACCCCCAGGTTCCTGGCATTGAGCCCCAAGGCGTCATTGGTGGCGATCCCCAGCACCACCGGTCGACCGTTCCTCAACGTGGCTTTGGCCGCCATCAGGACGGGGCCATCGGTGATGGCGTTGGCGAACTTCCCCAAGGTGTTGCCGGTACAAGGAGCGATGAGGAGTAGATCCAGGAGTCTCCCGGGACCAATCCTCTCCGCCTGGCGGATGCTGGTCCAAGGCTTTTGCCCGGTAATGCGGTGCAGGTTTTCCTGCCAGCGGTCTCCTTCGTCCAATTCCACGGTCATCGTCGAAAAGATGGGAATCACCGTTACCCCGGCCTCCACCAGGGTCTCGACTTCCTTGGTTACGGCAGGAATCAATCCCGCTGCAGCCGTGAAGGCCACTCCAACCTTTTTCCCTGAGAGAATCTCCGACATTGTAGCACCCCCTGATTGCCATCGAGGCATCCGGGCTGATTTGAGGTCTCGGCCTGGCGGTATCTCGGACACGATTGCCACCGAAACCGCGCTTTCGGAGCAGTCTACCCTGAAACAAACCGGTTACTTCCAGGCCGCCGCTCGGACGTTGCCGCCCTGACTTTTGGTCCCCTGCGGCATGGGAATCTCCTCAGTCGCCGTGCGCCCCCAGATTATTCTTCGTTGCCCTACTCAAAAATATCAGATCCGCCGCTACTGGTCCGGCCCATCTCACCCACAAACCAGCTAGGGCACAGCGGGGGGAATTCCCCGAAGCCACCGCATTAAAGTTATTATTAGTGACCCGCAGCCGCATTCTTGGTCAAATGAAAAAGCGTCACGGGAGACCCGGGACGCGGTATAACAATACCTCCCCTCCCCCTTTGCTGTGAAGTAGCGCTCCACCACCGCCCAAGGGAGAGGCGGTGGTGACAGTCCTGCACCTCTTCGCTGCAGGCCCAGCCCCGGAACCTGGCCGTTCCGAGACTTCGGCGGGTACCCCTTTGGACGCAGTTCATCAATACCCTTTTCCCCGCGTCTACTATTGGTAACCCGCGCCTCTACCTCACCTCTCTTGGAGATGAGGTCTTGTGGAATATTCTTTGGAAAAAAAGATAGCACAGCCACTATGTTCAGTCAAGGGCTTTGCTGAGGGTTCCTCTTCATTTTGATTGTTCGGTCCGGTCACTTGTGGAGGCGCGGCATCTGGCCTCGTTGACAGGCTTGGGGAAATTGTAGTAAATTGAAGAGGTGATAAAGGCCAAAGCGGGCTGGCCTGGCGGAGGCGGGCAGAGCCAGCCTGACAAGCAGATGAGGGTTTTGCCGCGGTTTCTCAGGACCGGATGAAAACGGATTGGAAAAGGGAGAGGTGCCCCTTGTCGGATAATCTGTCAAGTGCTCTCCAACTGACCATTATCGATATGACCATCGTTTTTGTGGTCCTCTATGGTCTGGCCTTGATGATTCGGCTGGTCAAGTTCCTCTTAGACCGTTTCAACAGAGCTAAAGCCAATACCCCGGTTCCAGCGGTGCCCGGCATCGCTCCCAACCCCGGCCAGGCGACTGAAGTAGACCCCCAAGGGGAGGAAGCCCCCGCCCTGATCACACCGGCGGAATCATCCTCTGTCCCTATGAGTCTGCCCGCGGACACTGTGGCCGTAATAGCCGCCGCCTTGGCCGCCTACCTGGGCGACGAGCGGGAGCATTTCTTGATCAGGGGGATTCGTCCGGTGGCCGAAAGCCAGGGGGCCTGGACCATCAGCGGTCGCCTGGACTTGATCCGTTCGCGGCAGGGCCGGTCGACCTACGGTCATCGCTAATGCCCTCCACAAAAAAGACAAAGGAGGCTGAGCCCGGCCAAAGAGCGCCTGATGAAGCTGTCCCTTTATCAGGCTTCCTGGGAGACTGCTGACGAACTGCATTTGGAGCGGCTAACAAGAAAAGCTCTTCTGGCGAATTGCGCCACACAGATGGTTTTTTCAGCGGTCCTAGGGCGAATTAAACCCGATGAAGCTTAGTGAGGTAATGTATTCGCTCCTGCAAGATACCGGGCTACTCCAGTTGAGGGCCGGTAACGTCGTCATGATTTCGGTGGGTCTGGTCCTCCTTTACCTGGCCATCAAGAGGGGGTTTGAGCCCCTCTTGCTCATGCCCATCGGTTTTGGCGCCGTCCTGGCCAACCTGCCGGCCACCGGGATCATGGCCGAAGGCGGCCTCTTGCGGTTTCTTTACTTCGGAGTAGAGCATGAGATCTTTCCCCCGCTGATCTTCCTGGGGGTAGGCGCCATGACCGACTTTGGTCCTCTCCTGGCCAACCCCTCCACTCTCCTCCTGGGGGCAGCGGCGCAAATTGGGGTCTTCATCTCCCTGATGGGCGCCCAGGTCCTGGGCTTTAGCATCAAGGAAGCGGCCTCCATCGGCATTATCGGCGGGGCCGACGGCCCTACCGCCATCTACACCACCATAAAACTAGCCCCCCACCTGCTGGGACCCATCGCCGTGGCCGCCTACTCCTATATGTCGCTGGTGCCCCTGATCCAGCCGCCCATCATGCGGCTCCTGACCACAACGGCGGAAAGGCGCATCGTCATGGAGCAATTGCGGCCGGTTTCAAAGAGGGAAAAAGTCCTCTTTCCCATCCTGAGCACCATCGTCATCAGCCTGCTCCTTCCCCCCATCGCCCCTCTCATAGGTCTGCTCATGCTGGGCAACCTCATGCGCGAGGCCGGGGTGGTGGAGCGGCTCTCCAAAACCGCCCAAAACGAGCTGATCAACATCGTTACCATCTTTCTCGCTACCTCAGTGGGCGCCACCATGGACGCCGAATCCTTCCTGACCCTGAGGACCATTGAGATCATCGTTCTGGGTCTGGTGGCCTTTGCCGGTGGCACGGCGGGTGGGGTGCTCCTCGGGAAACTCATGAATTGGCTGAGCGGCGGCAAAATCAACCCCCTCATCGGCTCAGCCGGGGTTTCTGCCGTTCCCATGGCCGCCCGGGTCTCCCAGGTCGTCGGTCAAAGGGAAAACCCCGCCAACTTCCTCCTCATGCACGCCATGGGGCCCAACGTAGCCGGGGTAATCGGAACCGCCGTAGCCGCCGGGGTGATGCTTTCCCTCCTGAAATGACGAGGCCGCTCAGTAGACATACAACTGCCCGTAAGGTCGGTGCGAGAGAGGCACCAATTTGGCAAATGGCTCCCTCATGATCTCCGGGAGGGAGAGGTTGAAGCAGGCGGTGAACTCAGCCAAATCCTCCTGGAGGACGGCGTAATCCTCCTCCGTCATTTCCACCAGACCGACCTCTTTGCCCAACTGATGCTCCTCCACCTTTCCCCGGATGTAGATGGTACCACCATGCATCCCCGTCCCCACGTAATCCCCCACTACGGGCTGACCCGCCCGGCGATCCAGGCCCAGCAAGATCATCCGGCC
The DNA here is from genome assembly GCA_023475165.1 of Bacillota bacterium. GTDB lineage: Bacteria > Bacillota > Sulfobacillia > JAMCWA01 > JAMCWA01 > JAMCWA01. Next base: position 35,646 of record JAMCWA010000099.1, read on the forward strand.
CCCCGCCATGTATTCGCCGAAGAAGTCCCCGGCTACCCCGCCCACAATTATTCTTGGGACCTGTTCGGCAAAGGCCTTGATGTGGATGCCCACCCGGTGACCCACGTTGCCGCGCACGAAGATCTTACCCCCGCGCATGGACAGACCTAGGACGTTACCGGCATCGCCGTTGATGATTATTGCCCCGGAGTTCATGGTATTGCCGATGGCGTCCTGACCGCTGCCATTGACGCGGATCTCCGGGCCGTCCATGAAGGCCCCCAGATCACTTCCCGGGGTACCGTAGATATTGAGGCGGACCGGTTTGGCCAGTCCCGTTCCGATGTAACGGTGCCCGTTGACGTTAACCAGATCGATGATATCAATCCCATCTGCCACCAGCCGGTGCAGCCTTTCGTTTAACTCCCGAAAGGAAAGCCCCCGGGCGTCGTGCTTAACCAGGGCCATTCCCTCCCAACCTCCTTTTCAAGGAAAATCTCGCTGCGAATAGGGAGCGTCGCGGTTCCTGCCCTTTGCCTAATACCCTCTACTTATCGCCCCGCCGGCTTGACTCCCAGGATCTCCATCTCGGTTCCCGTCAACCCCACGGCGCGTAGCCTTTCGCGGCTGCCTCGCAGGCTTTCAATGGAGTTTAGCCCCAGCGCCCCCAGGATCTCTTTTATCTCCAGGCTCCAGGCGCGGAGCAGGTTATAAAGCCGCTCGGCGCCTTCCTCGGGATCGACCCGGTCGGTTAAGTCGACCCTCTGGGTGGTTATCCCCCAGGCGCACCGTCCCGTATAGCACTTCTGACACATCTGGCACCCCAAGGCGATCAGGGCCGCCGTCCCAATGGCCACCGCGTCAGCCCCCAGGGCAACGGCCTTGAGGACATCGGCGCTGGACCGAATGCTGCCGCTGGCAATGAGAGAGGCCTGGTGCCGGATTCCCTCCTGGCGCAGTCTATCATCCACAGCGGCCAGGGCCATCTCGATGGGAATACCGACGTGGTCGCGAATGATGGTGGGTGTGGCCCCCGTGCCACCCCGGAAGCCGTCGATGGTAACAAAATCAGCCCCAGCTCTTACCACCCCGCTGGAGATGGCGGCTACATTGTGAACGGCGGAAATCTTCACGCCGACCGGTTTTTGGTAGCGGACCGCCTCCTTGATGGCGTAAATCAGTTGGCGCAGGTCCTCGATGGAGTAGATGTCATGGTGAGGCGCCGGTGAAAGGGCATCGGTCCCTTCCGGGATCATCCTGGTCTTGGAGATCTCACCCGTCACCTTTTCCCCTGGTAGGTGGCCCCCGATTCCCGGCTTGGCCCCCTGTCCAATCTTAATCTCCACCGCCGCCGCCCTCTCCAGGTAAGCCCGGTTGATCCCAAAGCGACCGGAGGCCACCTGAACGATGACGTTTTCACCGAAAGAGTAAAGCGATTCGTGCAGGCCACCCTCACCAGAGTTCATAAGGGTACCGGCCCGCCGGGCAGCCGCAGCCAGGGCCCGGTGGACATTGAGGCTGACGGCACCGTAGGACATCCCGGCGAAGATGATGGGGGTCTCCAGCTTGATCTGGGGCTCCAGCACGGTCGTGAGCTTAAACCCGCCGCCGGCATCATGGTAGAAATCGAGGCGGGAAGGCTTACGGCCCAGGTAGGTACGTAACTCCATGGGTTCCCGCAGGGGGTCAATGGAGGGATTGGTCACCTGGGCCGCGTCGATCAAGAGGTGATCCCAGTAAATGGGGTAGGGTTTGTCGTTCCCTGTGCCGGTCAGGAGCTTCCCCCCAACTCGCGCCTGCTTGTAAACGTTCTTGATGATCTCTTCGTCCCAGTTGGCATTTTGCCGGAAGGCCAGCCGATTCCTGACTACGGTGATGGCTCCGCTGGGACAGACGGCTACGCAACGGTGGCAGGCCACGCAACGGCTATGGTCGGGAACCACCCGGTCACGGAAGACCAGGGCTTCGAAACTACATTCCCGGACACAGCGGCGACATTTGATGCAACTTTCCGGCTCGATTAGCACGCTAAAATCGGAAGGAAGGAAGTTTAACATGATTGTTCTCCTCAGCCAATAGGTCTCGCTTCGCCGGGAGCGGTACCGAGCTCGGTCAAAATCGGCTCACACGACATCGACCCCGACCCCTGCTGAAGCGACGTTTTTATCTTTTGTGCTGCCGCGACTGGCGGTAGGAGGGACTACCAGGAAGCAAACCAGTCACTTCCAGGGCACCGTTCGGGCGTCGCCACCCTGCTGCTATCACTATCTCACCGCTGCCGCCTCATTCAACCGCGCCATAACCGGGACCCCGCCCTTGGGAGTCCAGACCCGGTCCGGGTACGGGCAGACCTCCCGGATGGCCGCCTCTTCGGAGGCCATGTAAAGGGTAGCCTCTTTGCGGGCAATGACCAGCGGTCGGAGCATAATCCGATCGGTCAGACCGATCATCTCATTCTCGTGGGCGATGATGACGCTGAAGGGGCCATTTAGTAAGGCGCTGCCGTAAATCATCCGCAAGGCGGTAACGGCCTCCCGCCGGTTTTCCTCCATCCGGTCGATGTCCCTCCAGAAGGGTGGGGCAAGCACCAGACAGGCGACGTCCAGAGGGAGGTTATGTTTCCTCATCAACAGATCAAGGAGATAGACGATCACCTCGGTGTCGGTCATAAGGGTACAACGGTAGCCAAACATCTCCAGGTAACGTTTGTTGATGCCATAGGAAGAGATCTCTCCGTTGTGCACCACGGACCAACCCAGCAGCGAGAAGGGGTGAGCGCCGCCCCACCAGCCTGGGGTATTGGTAGGAAAGCGCCCATGAGCGGTCCAAAGGTAGCCCTCGTACTCTTCCAACCGAAAGAACCGCCCAATATCCTCTGGGTAGCCCACCCCCTTAAAAACACCCATGTTCTTACCACTGGAAAAGACAAAGGCCCCCTCAATGGAGTCGTTGACATGCATCACCAACCGCATGACATAGTCCTCTTCCGTCAGTCCATTGAGCCTGCTCTTGGGCACTTCCAAGAAATAACGCCACAACAGGGGTGCATCGGTCATGCTCAGTTGTTTACGTATGGGAATGGCCTCGGACTTGACCACCACCGTTGACTCCTGCAAGAAGGTCTCCGTTCCATGCCGACCCTCCTCGTGGTCAAACATTACGTGGAAGGCGTAATAATCCTTGAATTCGGGATAGATGCCGTAGGCGCTGAAGCCGCCACCCAGGCCATTGGACCGTTCCCGCATGATGGAGATGGCCTGCACGATCTTTTCACCGTTAAACCGCTTCCCGTCCTCATTCATGATCCCGGCTACGGCACAGCCGGACGGTATTCTGAAGTCACCCTCTCTAAGACCTCCCGCCTTCAATTCCCCTCGCCAACCCCCTTTTGGGTAAAACAAAACCCGAGGTGAAAAATGTCCCCGGGTTTCTATTTGATACTCTATTATAGTAGCGAGGGAAAATAAATCAAGACCATTTTTTAAAAAAACTTCCCCTTAAATCGGCCCCTCCTTCGTAGTCCTGCCAATGAGAACACTATGGGTTGTTGTCTTTGATAATTGGACCATTTGCTTTTGGGTCCACTCCCCGGAATTCTTTGCTCTTCCCCCTTTACAGGACGCTAACAGCCCCTTATAATTATATCCAATAATCTGCCGGGGGTGATCCGTTTGAAAAGCGGTTTCGCCTGTCCCCATTGCGGTAACGGTCTGACGGTCAGCCCACAGGCTGGGGTAGTCCTCCACCTGGTCTGTGACCAATGCCATAATCAGTATGATTGGTGGGAAGATGGCATCGGCACCGCTGAACTCCTGCTCGCGGTGCCGATGCCCGATTTTGGGCGGCAAGCCATCAAGATAGCTCGGTAATGACCCCTTCCAATATGTCCAGACCCTCAGACAGTTCCTCCTCTGAAGTCACCAGAGGCGCCAGGACACGGATGACGTTGCCATAAGTTCCCGCCTTCAGTAAGATCAGGCCACGCCCCAGGGCTCGCGCCAGGATGCGCCCCGTCTCAGCGGTGGCCGGTTCTTTGCTTTGGCGATCCTTAACCAGCTCCATGGCTACCATACCGCCGATCCCGCGCACGTCGCCGATCAGCGGGAGCCGTTTCTGCATTTCTGCAAAACGCCCCTTAACGTATTCTCCAAGTCTTTGAGAGCGTTCCAGCAGATGCTGGTTCTCGATTACGTCCAGGACCTTCAGGGCAGCGGCGCAGGCCACCGGATTGCCCACAAATGTACCCCCGATGGTGCCGTCGTCGGGGGCATCCATGATTTCTTTCCGCCCCACCACCCCGCTCAGGGGCAAACCGGCCGCGATGGACTTGGCCACCGTTACCAGGTCCGGTTCTACACCCCAGTTCTCCACGGCAAACATCTTCCCCGTTCGCCCGAAACCCGTTTGCACTTCGTCGGCGATCAGAAGGATACCGTACTTCCTGGTTATCTCCCTGATTCTTGGCAAAAACCCGGGCGGGGGAACAACGAACCCCCCTTCTCCTTGCACCGGCTCCACGATGACGGCCGCCGTATCCTGGGGGTCAACCATGGTGACAAAGGCGCGTTCCAGTTGCTGGGCGCAATGCACCCCGCAACTGGGGTACTCCAGGCCATAAGGGCAGCGATAACAGTTGGCGTAGGGGATCCGGTAAACCTCCGGGGCAAAGGGACCGAACTTCTGCTTGTAAGGCTTGATCTTGCTGGTCAAAGACATGGCCAGAAGGGTTCGGCCGTGAAAGGCCCCTTCAAAGGCGATGACCGCCTTTTTCCCTGTGGCATAGCGGGCAATTTTGATGGAATTCTCTACAGCCTCCGCACCGGAGTTAAAGAAGACGGCTTTCCTGGCTCCCCTGATGGGAGTCAACTGGCTGAGCCTCTCAGCCAGTTCAATGAAAGGGGCGTAAGGTATGACGGTGAAGTCGGTGTGCAGGAACTTCCTGGTCTGTTCGATCACCGCCTCCACCACTTCTGGCGGGGTGTGGCCCACATTCAAACAACCGATCCCGCCGGTAAAGTCAATGAAGGTGTTCCCGTCCACATCGGTTACGGTGGCCCCCGTGGCATGTTCAATGATAATGGGAGCGAGAGGGCTGAAGGCCTTAATTACCGCCGCTTCCCGGCGCTGCTGCCACTCCCGGGCCCGCGGTCCCGGGATCTCCGTTCTGATACTTACTTTACCCATAAACTTTCCCCCCTGGTCACCCAGGCCGAGTACGAAGAACCGGAAAGATCCCGGCCATTTCCCGCCTGAGGTAACTGTCTTTTAATCTAAACAGAATGGTATACCGGCAAACTTCATAGGAGCAAGAAACGTGCCATTGGCGGGCGGGCGCCCGTTTTGCATAATTATTCTAGAAAGATTTAGGAGTTACTGAACTGTCATTGGAGTAAAGGTGAGATGGCTGTATACAATGCTAGTTTATCCACAAAGGTCACGAGGAAACGCGGCGATTCTTGGGCAGGGCATTCGTGGTTGCTGATTTTTGGGCAGGGAAAAAGAGCCGGATCGGCCACTTCGCTTGGCCCTGGACTTGGCCCTGGATTGCTTGGCGGACATGGAAAAGCCCGTCGGTGACGGGCTCGAGGTTGGCAATGGTGCGCCCGAAGGGAATCGAACCCCCGCACCCGGCTCCGGAGGCCGGCGCTCTATCCACTGAGCTACGGGCGCCTATTCAGTTCTAACGTCCGGTAACAAAAACATTATATTATACTTTGCTCTGAAAGGCAAGCGCCTCAAAACCCACGTGAGGCGAAGTGATCCCGCGCCCGCGGAAATCAACTGAAGAAGGGAGAGTTCATATTCTAGTTTACATTTTTCCAGTCAAGAGCAGCGTTCCCAACAGAATAAAAGCCACCCCCGCGGCCATGTGAATATAACGAACCGGAATAAAGTTCGTAATGAAACCTCCCAGTACCGCTCCCAGGAGTGAGGTCAAGGCCAGGGCGAGGCTGGCCCCCAGGAAGACGGAAAGCGGTGATCTGGTCTGGGCCGCGAGCATCATGGTGGTTAGTTGTGTTTTGTCACCCAACTCGGCCAAAAAGATGAGTCCGAAGGTCACGAATAGGGTTTTCAAGTTCATTGGTCTTTTTCCGTCTTTCCCTGGCACTCCTGACAGAGGCCGATAAACTTGACCTGGTGGTCCAAGACCAGGAACTTGCTCTCGTTCCAGACCTTCTTTTCCAATTCTTCCAGTAGATCCTCCGCAAACTCCATCACCCGGCCACATTGAATGCACACCAGGTGATGGTGGTGATGCACCTCCCGATCGTTCAGCTCATATCGGCTGCGGCCGTCGTCAAAGTTGAGTTTTTGGAGGACCTCCAGCTCCGCCAGAAGCTCTAGAGTCCGATAGACGGTGGCCAGCCCAATCTCCGAAGCCTCTCTTTTCACGATGTTGTAGACTTCCTCGGCGCTCAAGTGCTGATGACCGTGCTCCAACATGATCCTGAGGATGACCTGGCGTTGGGGAGTAAGTTTATAGTCGCGGTCATGGATCTTCTCCAGGATCTCGTTATAAGTGTTAGACAATTCTTTCGACTTCCCTCTCGTTAATTGCCCCAAATTTCCAGGGCAACTCCATTATAGCGATTTCATCTATGGGCTGTCAACCTCAAAGGTCGGCTTATCCTGGAAATCAGTGCAGTTGGCTAAGCCGTTCGCTGGCCACCCCCGTCGACCATGGTTTTTCCTTCCGGCCTTCGGCTAGGATTTCCTCCAAGGCCTCTCGCAGAGTTGGGTAGCCTATTTCCTGAAGCTCGTAACGGACCCGTACGGCTGGCTTCGCCAGCCTGGCTATCCGGCGCAGGTCAATCGGGGTGGCGATCACCACCACTTCGGCCGGGGTGGCGTTGATGGTCGCCTCCAGATCTTGGATCTGTTCATCCCCGTAGCCCATGGCCGGCAACAGGGTGCCGATGTGACGATATTTGTCGTAGGTGGCCTTAATCCGGCCCACGGCGTAGGGCCGCGGGTCGACCAGTTCGCTGGCCCCAAATCGCTTGGCCGCGATGACGCCCGCCCCGTAGGCCATCTCACCGTGGGTTAAGGTTGGACCATCTTCCACCACCAGGACCCGCTTGCCCCGGATGGCCGAGGGGTCGTCAACAAAAATCGGCGAGGCCGCCTCAATGTAGACCGCCGTTGGGTTCACCCCCAGCGCCGTGGCGCGGACCTTCTCTACCCCCTCTGGGCGAGCCGTATCCACCTTATTGATGATGACGATGTCGGCCATCCGCAGATTGGTTTCTCCTGGATGGTAACGCAGTTCGTGTCCGGGCCGGTGGGGATCAAGGACGACGATGTGGACGTCCGCCCGGTAAAAGGGCAGGTCATTATTTCCCCCGTCCCAGACGATGATGTCAGCCTCCTTCTCTGCCTCCCGCAGGATCCGTTCATAGTCAACCCCGGCGTAAACTACCATCCCTCGTTCCAAATGGGGTTCATACTCCTCCCTCTCTTCAATGGTGCAACGATGCCGATCCAAATCCTCATAGGCGGCGAAACGCTGCAGGGTCTGCCGGAGGAGATCCCCGTAAGGCATGGGATGACGGACCACCACTACCTGATGGCCCTTCTCTTTCAAGATGTCGGTTACCTTGCGGGTGGTTTGACTCTTACCGCTCCCGGTCCGGACCGCCGTGATTGCCACCACCGGCTTCCTGGACTCCAACATGGTGTGGCGGGGCCCCATCAGGGTAAAATCGGCGCCATTGGCCAAAACCAGGGATCCGCGGTGCATGACGTATTCATGGGGAACATCACTGTAGGCAAAAACCACCTGCTCCGCTTTCTTTTCCCTGATGAGGCGGGGTAAGTCGGCCTCGTCATAGATGTGAATGCCCTCCGGATAGGCCGGCCCGGCCAGATCCGCAGGATAGATCCTCCCTTCAATGTCGGGGATTTGGGTGGCGGTGAACCCCACCACCTCATAATCATCGTTGTCCCGGAAAAAGACGTTGAAATTGTGAAAGTCGCGCCCGGCGGCGCCCATGATGATGACGCGCTTTCTTGGCATGATCAGACCTCCCGAGGATTAGTTCTACGGGCTTTATTCTGCCTAATCCAGGAACGTGCCATGCAACGTCCCCCCAGCCCGCGGGGAAGAGATGTCACGTTTTATCAAGCCAGGCGGGTTGATCTGGCGCTAATTACCATTTAGAATTTAGATAAGCAGCAAATTATCCTTATATTTCATATACGACGTCCTGTTGCCTTCTGGACTGCACGGCAATTCTTGTGATCAAAAGATGATGAGCCGGTACTTGGAACTGATCATGCTCTCCTCTTTCCCGGGAGGCGTTGCTCTGGGCTCCAGGTATCCGGGAAACTTCAAAAGGTCAGGGGACTCCTGACCGAGGCCCATGCGGAAGCGGTCTCTCCCGGATTCTACGCCCCTTAAACAAGGAAGGAGTAATCCCGAATCCCCATTTTCGAAGAAGAAATCCCTTCCCGTTGGCCCTTGGGAAGGGATTAAACTGGCAGTTACCGTTGTGGCCAGTTCACAGCATGGCGCAAGACGAAGTTACTTAACCTTGACGTTCTCTGAACTGGTCTCATCTCCTGAGCATAGACCCCACCGCCGTCCTGGCTGTGGAAAGGGTGAAGCTCAGGAGACCCTTGTTTCGGGTAAAGATGTCTTCCAGGGCCTCGACCACCTGGTCAATCTGCTCGTAGGTCACGGTGAGGGGCGGCTCCAGCCGGATGACATTGGGGTTATTCAGGGTATAGGCGGTGATGATCCGGTGACGGTTCTGCAGCTCGCCGGCCACCATGGCCCCCAGGTACTCCTCCGAGAGCTTGTTGACGGCTCCACCGGTGAGGCGATCCATCCAGCCCTTGGCCGGCTTTTCAAACTCAACCCCGATAAGGAGGCCGCGCCCGCGTACCTCCTTGATCAGCGGGAACCTGGCCCCCAGATCTCGCAACTTGCCCAGGAAGTAGTCCCCCTTGCGGGCCGCTTCCGCAGGGAGGTTTTCTTTGATAATCACCTCAATGGCCGCCAGGCCCGCCGCCGCCGCCCAACTGTTGCCGCCGAAGGTGGAAGTGTGGAGAATGGCCCGGTCGATCCCGCCGTAGGCCCTGTCCCAGACCTCCGGGCGAGCGATGTAGGCCCCGATGGGCATGATCCCTCCACCCAACGACTTGGCTAAGCACATCACATCGGGCACCACGTCCTCAAACTCCGCCGCGAACATTCGCCCGGTACGTCCAAAGCCCGTCTGAATCTCATCCAGGATCAGGAGGGCGTCATGGCGGTGGCAGAGCTCCAGGGCAGCCTTCAGATAGCCCTCCGGAGGTACCTTGACCCCGCCTTCTCCCTGGATGGGTTCGACGATAAAGGCGGCCACATCGCGGCTCCGTAGCTTCTCCTCCAGGGCCGCCAGGTCGCCGAAGGGGACGACCTCCGTCCCCGGCACCAGGGGGCCAAAGGCCGTCTGGTACTTGGCCCGCCCCGTCACCGAGAGGGCACCGTAGGTCTTTCCATGAAAGCTCCCCTCAACATAAATGATGCGGGGTTTTTTCGTCGCGGCCCGGGCCAGCTTCAAGGCCCCTTCCACGGCCTCGGCCCCACTGTTACCAAAAAAGGAACGGCCGAGGTCGCCAGGGGTGATCTGGGCCAGGTTATAGGCCAAGGCGCTGGCCAGGGTACCCATGGAAGCCTGAAGAAAATTGGGAACCGAGCGCACCTTCTCCAAAGCTTCGATCACCCGCGGGTGGTTGTGGCCGATATTCAAGGAGCCATAACCGCCCAGGAAATCCAGGTATTCATGGCCATCGCTGTCCCAGACCGACACCCCCTGGGCCCGCACGAATTGCTTATCAAAATCTAGCAGGCCTAAGAGATTGGCCAGGCCGGGGTTAATGTAATTCTCGTAATGCTGGCGTACTTGTTTCCGGTTGAGTTTGAGAGCCTCGTCAAGGGTGAGAAGATCCTTTATCATTGTCTGTCCACCTCCAGCCAAAAGAAACAGGTCTTTGCTTCTTGTGCACAGTTTTGTGTACATCCGAGACCATTTTACCAGAATGCCTGGAAAAAGCAAGAGACGGAAGATGGTTTTTCAGTCCGATAATTCGCATCCTAGCCAGGTGGACGCTGATCGAGTAGGGGGCGGGGTCTCCCCGCCCCCTCTCACACCACCTGACATGCGGGTCCGCATCCGGCGGTTCAGGAAGCTCCACGAAAACTGCGATACATTTAGGTCAAGTGGTAGACAGCACCCATGACGGGCGCACCGATAAAGGGCCGCCCCAGTGCTCGGGCGGCCCGTGGTCTTTCAGCCTCGGCTTTTTGTCTCATCTGTCTTCCTCAAAACGCCAGCTCCGACTCCAGCACCTTGACCAGGAGGTTGACTGCCGCCTCGACGTCCCCCAGGTCAACCATCTCCGAAGGGCTATGAATGTAACGGGTGGGGATGGAGATGACCCCGGCCGGGATCCCTTCCCTGGTCAGCTGAATGGGGCCGGCATCGGTACCACCCTGCTCCAAAACCTCCATCTGGTAGGGGATACCGGCCTGCCGGGCCGTCTCCACCAGCATCTTTTTGACTCCGGGGTGGCCAATAATACCCGAGTCTTTGACCTTGATGGCCGCCCCTTTGCCCAGAGCCACCTCCATGGTGATGCTCTTAGGGGTATCGCCGGTGCGGGTGACGTCCACGGCGATGCCCAGATCAGGGCTGAGACCGAAGGCCGCAGTCCGCGCCCCCCGCGTTCCCACCTCTTCCTGGACGGTGAAGACGAAATACACTTCATGGTCGGTATTCTTCAGGCGCCGGGCCGCCTCAATCAGGGTGCCGCAGCCAATGCGGTCGTCCATGGACTTGGCCACCAGCCGGTTACCCAGATCGTCCAAGGGACGCCAGTAGCCGGCCGAATCGCCCACCTTCACCTTGGCCTCAGCGCTGGGCCTGTCAATGGCCCCAATATCGATAAAAAGCTTCTCCATCCGCAGATCCTTGATGTCGTCAATCTTCTCACTCCCGATCACCCCAACGATCCCATTGGCAAAGACCACCCTTTGACCAAGGAGGATAAAGGGAGATACCCCACCGATCTGGGCAAACCGCAAGAAACCCTTATCATCGATATGGGTCACCATGAGCCCGATCTCATCCATGTGGGCGGCCAGCATGACCTTCTTGCCGCCCCGGCCCTTCTTGATAGCGATGAGGTTACCCAGGGCGTCTACCCGGACCTCGTCGACAAAACCCTTTATCTCCTGGCGGATGACCGCCTGGATGCTTTCCTCGCTCCCAGAGGGTCCGTGGGTCTCCACCAGCTTCTTGATCAATTCCTTCACCGGAAAAGCCCCCTTTACGATAGCTCTGATCTAGACCAATGTTGAAAAGGCCAACCTCACCTGCTGACGCCCTCCCTGGCCCCCGCCTACGGCCGGAAGCCCTGCTCGACGGTTTTTAGGAAGAGCCCCAGGAGCTTGACGGCATTCTCCAAATCGTCCAGGCTGATCACCGACACCGGCGAATGAATGTAACGGCACGGTACCGAGAGGGAAGCCGAGGGTACCCCTTGCCGGGTCAAATGGATCCGTCCGGCATCATTGCCCCCCATGGTAGTACGCCGGAACTGGTAGGGGAGGCCGTTTTCCTGAGCCAGCCGGACCATCTCCTGAACCATTTTCTTGTTGGCAATGGAGGATGCATCCATGAGGCTTAAAGCCGGCCCCTTACCCACCTCGGTGGCATAGCCCTCGGGGTCAGTCCCCGGGGTATCCGAACAGGTGGTCCCCTCCAAAACCAGCCCCATTTGGGGATCCAGGTCATAGGCGGCCACAGCGGCCCCCCGTAGTCCGACCTCCTCCTGTACCGTAAAGACGGCGTTAAGTTCAAATTCGTACTGGCCTTTGAGCGCTTCCATCAAGACAGTACAACCGACCCGGTCGTCGAAGGCTTTTCCTTTGGCCTTCCGCTGCCCAAATTCCTCATAACAGGTGGCAAAGGCGGCGAAATCCCCCAGCTTGACCTTTTTTTCGGCTTCTTCCTTGCTCTTGGCCCCGATGTCTATGTAAAGATCCTCGTACTTCAGGGGGGTTTCCCTTTCCCTGGGATCCTGCAAATGAATGGCCTTGGCCCCGATGACACCGGGAATCCGGTCCTTCCCAACCAGGACGGTCTTAGACACCAAAACCCGGTCATCGATCCCCCCCACCTTGCGGAACCTTAAGAGGCCACTCTTTTCAATCCAGGAGATCATCAGCCCCACTTCGTCCATATGGGCCGCCACCATCACCCGTGGACTCTTTCCCTTGCCCTTGACGGCCCTGAGGTTCCCCAGGGTGTCCACCCTGATTTCGTCCACCTGGTCTTTGATGGCTTCTTTTATGATTTCCCTGACTTCATGTTCGTTTCCCGAGACCCCCAGGGCCTCAGAAAGTCTCTTGAGGAGCATGCCAATCCCTCCCAAGACGTGCAATGTCAACAATTCAGAAACACTGCTCGTAACTGCTGGTTCCCCAGTCACCCCGAGGTCCCGGCCGGGTTAACCACTCAAAACGCGATTCGTCAGCAGTCTTCTAGTTCCATTTCAACCCCTCGACAAACGTCTCATCCACCCCGGCGATAAAGTAAGCGAGGAGCTTCCCGCTCTTCTTGACATCCCCCAGCGAGAGGGTTTCCACCGAGGTATGCATATAGCGGAGAGGAATGGAGATGAGACCAGTGGGAACGCCGGCCCGGCTCACCTGCATGGCCCAGGCATCAGTTCCGGTGGGGCCTGCCGCCACCTCTATCTGGTAGCTTATCCCCAGTTCTTGAGCCGCTTTAACCAAAGACTCATAAATCTTCGGGTGAATATTTGGTCCCATCGCCAGTCCAGGACCCTTATCCAGGGTCATAGTCTTTTGTTCCGGAACCCCCGGAACATCACCATGCCCCACATCAAGGGCGATACCGAGGTCAGGCTGCAGGCCATAGGTACTGGTGATGGCCCCCTTTAAACCCACCTCTTCCTGTACCGTGGCTACCGCCAGGACATCAGCCTGATGGTGAAAACGTCTCAACTCGCGCAGGCATTCGTAGAGGACAGCGACCCCAGCCCGGTCATCCATGGCTTTCCCGGCGGCAAATTCCCCAAGCAGCGGGGTAAAGGGCCGCCGGACGGTGATGAGATCACCCACCTCCACCAACGCCGCCACTTCGTTTTTGGGCAAACCGACGTCTACAAAGAGCTGGTCCATGGGAATGGATTTCTTTGCCTCCTCCGGGCTTATCAGGTGTGGTGGCTTAGCTCCGATGACCCCGGGCAGTTCCCGCTTCCCGTGCACCACTACCTCCTGAGCCAAGAGCGTCCGTTGATCGACTCCGCCCACCTGGGTAAAGCGAAGAAAACCCCGTTCTTCAATCTTAGTCACCATGAGGCCGATCTCGTCCATGTGGGCGGCCAGCATGATCTTCGGGCCGCGCCCCGAAGCTTCCCCTCGCTTCAGAGCCACCAAGTTGCCCAGATTGTCCACCTTTTGCTCATCAACATAAGGACCCCAGACTTCCTTAATGGCCCCGGCGACCCGGCCCTCGTACCCTGAGACCCCCGTGCCCTCAGAGAGCATTTGCAGGAAATCCCTGGTTTCCAATTAGTTTGCCCCCCTTCGTCCACGACTCGCGGACACCATTATAGCATTTTTTGCTAGTCCGGTCAAAGGCTCTCCACCTTTCACGGCCCGCCTTCCGGCCAGGCCGGATAGGACCCAATGACCCTGAAAAATGAGGTTATCTCCTTCAGCCTGGCCAGGGCCACCTTTACCCTGTCCTCACCCCGCCAACCTTCCAGATCGATATAAAAGAAGTACTTTCCCAGCCCGGTTTTGGCCGGGCGAGATTCGATACGGGTAAGGTTTATCCCCAGGGCCGCGAAAATCCCCAACGTCTCATACAACCCCCCGGGTCGATCTCCCGCCAGAGAGAAAGTGAGCGAGGTCTTGAAGGTGCGGCCGGTCCGGGCCAAGTCCCCTTTTCCAGACGTCACGGCGACGGCGGCCGGACTGCCGGAGGCGCGACCTGGCGGGGTGTCCTGGGCCAGTGTTCCCGAAATCGCCTTCGCCGTTTGGTGAACGTCTTGGCGGTCGGCGACCAACCCATCCTGGGCCGCCTCAGGACAGCCGCTGCAGTTTGGGCTGCTGAGCCGGTCTTCGCCGTCACCAGGTGGTTGGTAGGGCGGGTCCGGGGGCTGGCCACGATCCGCTCCAGGCACACGAGCGACAATGGCGAACCGGGTTTCATTGCTGGCAAAGTCCTGGATGTCGCGGGCCAGGACCTGCAGGCCATAAATCTGTCCAGCGACTGCGGTGGCAATGGCAGCCCGGCGAGGTGGGCTCGTTGGCATCTCGCCCGGCCTGGCCCCGGCGCCCTGTTCCCGGCTAGCCGTGGTGGGTCCTCCTGAGGGTCCGGGGACCTCACCCCAGCCCTCCGCCACCAGAGCCGCTGCCTCTGCCGTACTATTGGTGGGGACCAGCCTCGCCTTAGGCAGGTTTTCTCGCAAGAACCCCTGGCATTGGGCCAGGGCTTGGGGATGGGAAAGGACCTCCTGGATCCGGCCCAGGTCTGGCCTGGTCGGGAGCAGAGGGTTGACCGGAACCAGGAGGAAGTGACGAATCGGGAGGACCACCTCCCCCACCATTTCCAGGTCTTTCTCGCGCGTCAAAAAATCCAGGGTCAGATTCACCGTACCCTCGATGGAATTTTCCAGGGGGGCTACCCCTTCCTGAACCTGCCCTTCTTTCACCCAGGTCAAAACCTCCAAAACAGTGGAGTAAGGGACGGGATCCACTGCCTCTCCCCGGTACCGGTAGTATAAGGCAAGGGCCTCCTGGGTGAAGGTGCCCAAGGGGCCCAAGAAGGCGACACGCTTCAAAATAGACCACCTGTTTCTGCCCGATATCGATACAAGGACATCACCAAAAAAGTCCTCTGCCCGTCAGGAGGGCTCGACCAGCCTGGCCCTCAGTCCTCGCCTGATCGTGGTATCAGGAAGCATTACCCGGCAACACCTTCTCCAAGGCCTGGATGAAACGCCGGTTCTCCTCCATCGTCCCGATGGAGACGCGCAGCATCGTCGGCAAACCGAAGAAAGTACCCTGGCGCACGATGACCCCTTGACGTAAGAGAGCCTGATAGACGGGCGTTGAAGGGCCCTTGACATCCACGATCAGAAAGTTGGTCTGGGTCGGCACATAGGGGAGCCCCAACCGCTCAAACTCCCGATAGAGGTACTCCTTGCCCGCACGGTTGTTGGCCACGGTCTGGCGCACGTGTTCTTCATCATCCAGGGCCGCCACCGCCGCCGCTTGGGCCACCGAGCTAACATTGAAGGGCCCCCGTACCCGTTGCAGGTAGCCAGCGATCTGGGGTGTGGTGATAACGTAACCGACCCGCAGCCCGGCCAGGCCATAGACCTTGGAGAAGGTACGCTGTACAATCACGGGACGCCCGGCCTTAACATAGTTGATGGATTGAGGATAGTCCGCCCGGTCAACGAATTCGGCATAGGCCTCGTCCAGGACCGTCACCACCCCGGGGGGCAAATGGTCCAGCAGGTAATCGACTTCCGTAGCTGAGATGGTCGTACCAGTGGGATTGTTAGGGTTACAGACGAACACCAGCTTGGTCTTCGGCGTGACGGCCGCCAGCATGGCCCGAACGTCGACGGTGAAATCCTTCAGGGGAACCTTGATCAGATGTCCGGCCATTTTCTCCACCGCATGGTCATAGGAAGAGAAAGATGGGTCGGGGACTATGGCCTCATCCCCAGGGCCGATAAAGGCTGTGCCGACAAACTCGATCATCTCGTCCAAACCGCTACCGGCCACGATCCCTTCCATGTCAGTATTCCAGCGCTGGCTGAGCTTCTGGCGCAGGTAGTAGTGATCCTGCAAGGGATAAAGGTTGACGGTGGAGGCAGCCTCGACGATGGCCTGAACGGCCCGCGGCGAGGGGCCCAGAGGGTTTTCATTGGAGGCCAGCTTGATCACTTCCGTCAGTCCCAATTCCCGTTTCAGTTCATCTATCGGCTTCCCAGCCACATAGACCTTTAGACCCAGAATCTCGGGTCGGGCAGAAACGCTCATTGTCTCCTTTTCCTCCTTTGGTCCTCTTAAACCTTCCCCAGAGGCGAACGGCCCGTGTAGAAACGGCCCGCGCAGGAAGATTCTATCATTAGGCCTGCCCGGCGTCAATTGCAGGTGTATAGCGGGGCGGCTGGCGGATAACTTAGCAAATGGAGGAGTAAAGCATGAGGTTGAAACGGGATATCTCCTTTGGGCAACTGGTTCTTCTCTCCTTAGGTGGAATCATTGGGGCCGGCATTTTCCTGGCCACCAGCCTGACTATCCCGGCGGCCGGGCCGGGGGTTATCATCAGTTACCTCATTGGCGGCGTCATAATGGCCTGTGTGGTCTCCTTTCTGGCGGAAATGACGACGGCACAACCTGTGGCCGGTGGCTTCAGCCATTTCGCCGGGGAGACCTTGGGGCCTTATGCCGGATTTATTACCGGCTGGATGTACTGGACTGCCGGGGTTTTGACCATGTCCAGCGAGGCCACCGCCGCCGGTATCTTTGCCCGTTGGTGGTGGCCTCATTTCCCCCTCTGGGGCTTCACCCTAATCTCTTCCCTCCTGTTGACCGGAGCTAACCTCATGGACGTCAAGGGTTTCGGCCGGGTTGAATCTTCCCTGGCCGTGATCAAGGTGGCCGCCCTGATCTTTTTCATCGTAGCCGGCAGCGTCTTCTGGCTCGGCTTCTTACCTGGTCACCCTTCACCGGGCCTGGCCAATTTTCTGGGACACGGTGGTTTCCTCCCCAAGGGATGGACGGGTGTAGGGAGCGCCCTCCTCCTGGTCATGTTTGCCTACGCCGGCACCTCCGTCATCGGCCTGGCAGCGGCAGAGACAAAGGATCCTGCCCAAACGATGCCCGGGGCCATCCGGGCCATCACCCTGGCCGTGACCGTTCTTTATATTGGTACCGTCACCGTGTTGGTGGGAATCCTGCCCTGGTGGGAGCTCACTCCCGGGATCAGCCCCATGGTACGAGCTTTTGGCCTCATCGGGTTACCCCGGTCGAGCGATCTGATGAATCTGGTGGTGCTTACGGCCGTTCTCTCCAGTCTCAACGCCGCTATGTATGGAGTATCCAGGATGCTCTACGCGCTGGCCGGACAGGGTGAAGCACCGGGCCTCTTTGCCCGGTTAAACCGTCACGGCGTCCCCCAGTACTCCGTTCTTCTCAGTAGTTTGTTCCTGCTTCTGGCCAGCCTCCTGGCCTATGTGCTCCCCCACCAGGTCTTTCTCTATCTTACCAGTTCCAGCGGCTTTGTCTCCATGTTCAACTGGATCGTCATCTCCTTAACCCACTATTACTTCCGTGGGATGATGAAGAAGAAAAACCCCGCGGCCCTGCGCTATCTGGCCTGGGGTCATCCCTATACCTCACTTTTGACCACCGCCCTCATCCTGGGGGTTTTGGCCTCAGCCTATCTCGTACCAGGTCAGCGCGTCGGATTTGCCGGTGGACTGGCCCTTTGGGGCCTTTACTCTCTGGTCTTTCTGCTGCGAAATTGGAGGAGAGGAGTTCGCTAAAGCGCTCGCGCCTGCTCATTTCCTCCATACTTAGAGACGGCTGGCGTCCTGCCGGCTGACCACTGAAAACGCAGTTCGTCAGCACTCTCCCAAAACCTCGACCCTTATCCCGGTTACTTCCTCAATCTCCAGGTAGGAACGGCCGACCAGATCGTGCCCCTTTTCGTCAAAGGGCCGCCCGGGCAACAGGGCCCTCCGGTAGCGGCCGTGGGCTTTTTCCTGCACCTTCTGAATGGCAGCTATGAAGTCTTGCACCACCAGGAGACCGGCGGCGCCGATGGAACCACCAAAAAAGCCGTTTTCCACCGGGTAAGGCGTCAGAGGGATTCCCTTCTTGGCCAGCCCGGCCCGGAGGGCGGGGGCGCCCAGGGAAGAAGCTAGGAGAAGGGTCTCCTCGGCGCACCTCCCTCCTTTTCCTGGGCCATAACCACGGGAAGGCTGCCGCCGGCTTGCGGGCTTGGCTCGCCCATCCTGCCCCGTTGCCAACGCCCTCTCGATCTCACCCATTATTCCTGGATCCAGATCATAAAGCATGGCCAACCCCGAGGATTCACCTGCCTCTTTGTCCAGAGTGACCTCCAGGAGGGCCTCCCCGCGTCGCAAGAGCAATCTGGGCCTGGCCGCGGCCAGGACCAGTTGGAAGGCCTGTACCCGCGAGAAAGGGGCCATCCCGTCAACGGCCAGTATGACGTCGCCCGGCCGTACCCCCTCCCCGTCGGCCGGCGAGGACGAAATAACGCCTTCTACCACTGCCTCCACATCGCGGACGGGCGGTGGTTCCAGCAGAAGAGGAACGGTAACCTTCTGCCGAAGTTCCGCCAGGAAGGCCTGAAGCTGGTCCGGCAAATCCCGTGGAAAGCGCAGCTCCGGGGGCGTCAGACGGGTGAAACCTGGAAGGAAGACCCTGACCGTGCGAGCGCCAACCCGATCCAGGAAACCGATGGTCGCTTGCAGATCTTCCCAACCCACCAGATGGGGCATGGCTACAATGCTGCCATGGAAAGGCAGCCCGACCCCCGCCAGCTCCCGCAGGGCAGCCATAACCGCCTCTGGCTGTCGGTCCCGCATCAGGAAGGCTCGCCCGCGGGGATTGGCACTGTTGAGGGAAATGGTCAGTTCGACTGGTGCGAGCTTAGCCAGTTCCTTGACCCGCCTCTCATCGAGCAAAGAACCATTGGAGGTAATGGCCAGGAGCTTCTCCGGAAACCTCCGGCGCAGCAAGGTCAGGATCTCCATGATCTGGGGATGGGTGAAAGGCTCCCCTTCAATTATCCTGGTCACCGATTCTCCGATGACCACCTTTGAGCCGCTGAGCCAGGCCAGGGATTCCTCGACTTCCGCCAGGGGACGGGGCGGCAGGCGCAGTACTTTCACTCCGGGTGGGTTAAAACGGTGGCTGCAAAAGAGGCAGTTCATGTTGCAGACGGAAGTCAAGGGCAGCACCCCGCGTCTCTGGGCAGAAAAAAGAAGGGCGGTCGGCGACCCTATACCCCGTTGGGAGCTCGCTGACATTATGAAACCTTCCTCCTAGCTAGGCCCGCAGATCCCGAATGGGCACACCCCCGACCACCGCCCCCGCCGCCACGTCCCGGTTCACCAAAGACATGGCCCCGATGACGGCCCCGTCGCCGATGGTCACCCCCGGCAGGACCGTGGAGTTGGCCCCGATGAGGACGTCGCGGCCAATCACCACCGGGCCCTTCCGCCATTCCCGCACCAGGAATTCGTGGGCCAGGATGGTGGTGTTATACCCAATGACACTGTTATCCCCGACGCTTATCAGCTCAGGGAAGAAAATGTCGACCATGGTCATGACGGCAAAGGAGACGTTGCTGCCCACTTTCATACCCAGAAGGCGAAGGAGGGTACTCTTCAAACTCGGCCACGGGATGAAACGACAGAGGTAGATCACCAGAAAGTTCCGGGTGGAACGCCAAAAGGGTACCTGCCGGTACCAATGATACATGGGGTTAATCCCGCTAACAGTGATCCTCTCGGTTTTCCTGGTCATGAAACACAACCACCGTTCCCGGAAAGCTAACAATACTTGTCGCTAAACCGCGATGCGGTTCTGGGAGACCGCTGAAAAACCCCCATCTGCGGTGTCGCGCCTGCGCCTTGGTGCTCAACGTATTTCTCTATACGCCTCCGCGCCAAACCTTGTCGCTCCTTGCATCTGGGCATTCTTGAACGGTCTCGACCTAACCATTTCTCGGGCGGGTTAACCACCCAAAACGCAGTTCGTCAGCACTCTCCTCGCGCCGGTTGCGTCAGGGGCCTCCCGTTCCCTTTGGCGGCATCAGCCGGCCTGATCGCAACTTGGAGAATAAGGCGAGTCCGAAAGTTCCCGCTTTCGACACTTTTCGTTCGGCCAGCCAGGGATTTTGTCGAAACATAACACAGCGTTATGTGCAGTTATCCACTTCATCCACAGGTTATCCACAGGCTGAAGGTAAGTGGGACAAGGCCAAGAAGCCTTTTCCCCAGTTTCCACATCCCGCTCATCTCCATACTGTTATGTCAAATTGATCAGAGGATGAGGTCGCCCGGCCCGCTCCAGGTGACGCAGCCAGAAAGCTCCCCAGTATTACAAATGATTGACCAGACCCATTCTAAACTCCGTCAAGTGACACCAGGACCGACGGGGCGACGGATAGTCTCTCAAGGACTCTTCCGGGACCAAAAAAACAGCTTCCCGATACTTTGGTGACGTCGGCCCGCGAACACCGACAATTCGGGGCGACTTGAAAAAGCTTTCCTCGCTATGTCGCGACCTCGCTCCACTTAAACCGCACTTTGTCTGCGGTCTCCTAGCACAAGGTTGGGGACGGCATTCAGTTCCAGTGACGATCTCTCACCCCTCCGCCAGGCGTAAAATCCGGCCCCGGCGATCATGGCCCCGTTATCCGTACATAGAAGGGGTGGCGGGTAGGAGACCGTTATCCCCTGCCGTGCTGCCCGTTCTGTCAAGAGACGTCGCAGGGCGGAGTTGGCCGCCACGCCGCCCGCCAGAAGGACCCTCTTGACACCCCTCTGGCTGGCCGCGGCCAGGGTTTTCTCCACCAGGGCATCGGCGACGGCCAACTGGAAGCTGGCGGCCAGGTCGGCCAGGGCTGCTCCCCGGCCAGGCCCTTGCAGGTAATGCCAGACCGCCGTCTTCAGGCCACTGAAGCTGAAATCCAGGGAACCCTCCCCCAGATGGGCCCGAGGCAGAGGAACAGCCCCAGCATTCCCCTCCTGCGCCAGCCGGTCGATCAAAGGGCCACCAGGATAGCCAAGCCCCATCAGACGGGCCACCTTGTCAAAAGCCTCGCCGGCCGCGTCGTCCCGGGTTTTCCCCAAGAGTTCATATTCTCCTGGTTCTGTCATATAGATAATATCGCTATGTCCCCCGGAAGCCACCAGGCAAATCAGCGGCCAGGGGGAATCGGTACCGCCGGAGTTCGACGGCTTGGCAGCCCAGCCCCAGTCGGCAGAAGATCCGCCCTTTTCCGCCAGGAAATTGGCGAAGATGTGACCCTCCAGATGATTCACGCCGATCAGGGGACGTTCCAGGCCATAGGCGAGGGCCTTGGCCAGAGAGACGCCCACCAGGAGCGGGCCAACCAGGCCGGGGCCATAGGTGACGGCAATGAGATCTAGATTGCTGCGGGCCACCCCGGACTGCCGGAGTGCCTCCTCGATGACCAGTACCACTACCTCCAGGTGGCGGCGCGACGCTATCTCCGGCACCACACCCCCGTAACGGGCATGCAGATCGATCTGGCTGAAGATGACATTGGAAAGGATGAGGCGGCCGTCCTCCACCACGGCCGCGGAAGTTTCGTCGCAAGAAGTCTCAATTCCCAAAGTAAAATGGGCCACGGACTTACCCCCGTCGATCAGGCTCGATTTCCATGCCGCCTCTGGCGGCGCCGTAAAGGACGAAACAGGCCAGGCCAGCGAGGGACGGGTGATGGCCAGCCGGGCGATTTTCACCGAGCCGGGTACTGCACCCGGCGAAGCGAGGCCTACGGCAAACACCATCCATCGCTCTGGCAATAACTGAGTTTTTCTGGACTGGGAACGTTGCCTTTCTAAAGTATACCTGATCCAAAGCCGGCTTAAAAGCTTTTTGGGCGCAAACACAGGGTTTTGTCAAATTCACCTTTGAGGCGTGGTACCGCCCGGGTGGTTTCACGCGGAGCGATTTAGCCGAGCCGAAGACCACGCTTGGCGAAACGAGGTCCGGAGTCCGGACGGCGAGCCCCGGTAAAGATCCATAATAGAGAGATCTCTTCAAACAGTTCTGTTAAATTTTCGTCTGACGAAAAAGGAAATTGAGAACCTACGGAGAATATAGGCGCTGGAAGGCCGATTTTGTATACAATATGCCGCCAGTCGGGGGGGGCTCCAAAATGCAGA
This sequence comes from Bacillota bacterium, assembly GCA_023475165.1. GTDB lineage: Bacteria > Bacillota > Sulfobacillia > JAMCWA01 > JAMCWA01 > JAMCWA01. The sequence goes on from JAMCWA010000099.1 coordinate 57,618, forward strand.
TCAACCCGGGAACCTGTACTGGATGTGGCCTTTGTTTGCCCTACTGCCCGGTCGGTGCAATCCACCTTGTGGGACTGGAGGAAGCCAAACCCCCTCGGGCTCCCCGCCGCAAGGCCTGCATTGATCTGGAAGCCTGCACTGAGTGTGGAACCTGCGGCCGCCAATACATCGTACGTTGCCCCACTAATTCCATTCAGGAAGACCTGGATATCCTGGACGGCCCCCGCTCCATCAGAAAGTACTTCAGCGACCCGACCACCACCCATAAGCTTACCCGGGTCCCTGGACGGGGTACGGAAGAAGTCAAGACCAACGACGTTACCGGTCGGTTCCCCCGGGGGAAAGTTGGGCTGGCCATAGAGGTTGGCCGTCCCATCCTGGCCACCAGTTTTCGTGACGTGGAAAAGATCACCATGGCCCTGGCCGGGGTGGGCGTCTCCTTTGAAGAAAACAATCCCCTTACCCACCTCATGGAGGATCGTCAACGGGGCACCTTCCCCGCGCCAGCAAAAGCGGCCCGCGTCAACTCTGCCATCATAGAGTTTACGGTACCGGAAGCCGAGTTGGAGGACGTGCTCCAAGTCATTGCCGTGGTGAGCCGGGAGATTGAAACCGTCTTTTCTTTGGATCTGGTGACCAGTTTCGCCAGGGATGGTTCCCTCCCTCTTCTCACCACTCTCGAAAAACTGGGCGTTTGTTACCGACCCAACGCCAAGATAAACTTGGGTTTGGGACGGCCTCCGGCTCAGGGGTGAGCATCTCTCGCCGGGCCGGTATGCGGGTTTGAGCCGTGGCCCGTCAGACCCACTTTTCAGAATCAAGGATGGTGTCAACACCGTCGCCAATCTTCGCCCAGCCCGTGGTGTATGCCCATCCAGCACGAAACTCCCGAGATCCTCGCCGAGCAGGCTATTCTGGCCACAAAAGGAGCCCGAACCATGACCCACTCTCTGCACCGCCACGGCAGCCGTGAATCCTTGCGCAATGATTTCGTCTTTTTGGCCACGCCGGCTGCCGGGATCAATCACGAGGGTTCTAAAGAAAAGCTGATCCGGATCCTCGATCTCATCTACCAACTAGGCCCCGCCAATATCGGCTCCTACGAGACGGGCACCATTCTTGCCGGTGCCACCATTGAGGAGATCAAGGCCCGGCTGGCCGAGGTTCCCCGAGTGCGGACGGCCTTTTCCAGCCGGGAAAAGGTCAAGGAACTGATCCGCCAGGTTAAGGAAGAGGATCTGGGCCTCTCCATCACCGTCAGCGGTTTGATTGAAGAGGTCCTGGCCATGGCCCAAGAACTTTCTATCCAACCCCATTCCGTTAATCTCTCCCTGGGTGTCCACGGTCGTACCGCCGACCTGCCCTCGGAGGAAATCCTGGAGTTTGTCACCATGTGTGGTCACGGCATGATCTCGGCCCGCCTGGTGCAAGACACCATTGACCGGGTCAAGAAGGGTAACTTAACCCCGGAGCAGGCGGCCCGCCGCATCGCCAGCCCTTGCGTCTGCGGCATCTTCAACCCGGATCGTGCCCGCGAGCTTTTTCAGAAATACGTCCCGTTGCACCGGCATGTCCCTGCGCTCGCCCCGGAGGGGCCGGCGGCAAGAGACTTGGGGTCCGGCGCTCTGAGTTAAGACCGGCAACAAAAAGTAACAAGCGGGAGGGGAGAGAAATGTGGCGGAAGGTAGCAGCGGTATCCATAGTCCTGGTACTGGTCCTCGGTGTCGGAATCCTTTCCGGGTGTCAGCGAGCGGCGGAAACCAAGAAGACGGCTTATCCCGAGAAACCGATCGAGTTGGTGGTCCCCTTCTCCCCTGGCGGCGGCAGTGACGTCATGGCCCGTACCATCGCCAAGATCATGGAGCAGGAGAAGATCCTGCCGCAACCCCTGCTCGTAGTCAACAAGCCCGGCGGCGGTGGAGCCATTGGTTGGACCTATGCCGCCGAAAAGAAGGGCGATCCCTATGTCATCGCCACCGTCAGCTCAAGTTTTTGGACAACGCCCCTTACCGAAAAGACGCCGGTCAACTACAAGAGCTTTACCCCCATCGCCGGAATCGGCTTGGACGACTTCTTGCTCCTGGTCAAGGCAGATTCCGCCATCACGGATGTAAAGCAAATGGTGGCCTCAGCCAAGGCCAAACCCAAAAGCCTGAAGATGGGTGGCACCTCTACCAGCGACGACCGCGTCGTGACCTCTCTCCTGGAAAAGAAGGCCGGGATCCAGTTTAACTATGTCCCCTTCAAGGGTGGCGGTGATGTCATGACAGCCTTGTTGGGTGGTCACGTTGACCTGGCCTGGGCCAATCCGGGCGAAGCCCTGGCCCAAATCGAGGCCAAAAAGATCCGTCCCATCGCTTCGGCCAGTCGGGCCCGCCTGAGCAAGTTCCCCGGCGTACCCACTCTAAAGGAAGCCGGGTTTGAAGTGGTTTTCCAACAGCGGCGCGGCATCGTTGCCCCCCTGGGGATACCGGAAGAGGCGGTCAAGGTCCTGGAGGCAGCCTTCCGAAAACTCTCCGAGACCACTGCCTGGAAGAAGGACTATTTGGAGAAGAATCTCATCACTCCCGAATTCATGGGTTCCAAGGACTTCGGCCAGGCCCTGGAAGAGAGGAATGAGACTTATAAGACCGTGTACAAAGATCTAGGCGTCATTAAGTAAGGCTGTTGGCACCGACCGGCCAGGAGAGTTCCTGCCAGCAGATGGGTGTTTTTCAGCGGTCTCCTAGCCCAATATGCCCCTCTGGCTTCTAAAGCGGGCGTTGGCTGAGCTCTGTCAGTTCTTGTCAGCCGGTCTGCGGGAGAAAAAACATGGCTAGAGCCAATCTCTACTTCCGTCTTTTCCTTCTACTCCTGGCGGCAGTCTCCTTTACTGCCGCCAGGATGCTGGTTTACTGGAAGGAGGGCGTGCCAGGCCCAGGCTTTTTCCCCCTTTGGCTTAGCCTGCTCCTGGCTCTGCTGACAGCGGTCAGCCTCCTGACAGGAAAGTTCCCCCGCGGAGTTCCTTTTCTGAAACCTCCGGCCGTCAGGAGGGTAGCAGTCACCTCCGGGCTCACCCTCCTGGCCACTCTCCTCATCCCCTGGTTGGGTATGCTGCCGGTAATCGGCCTCTACCTGGCCGGGATGTCCTTCATCTTGGGCGGGGTGCGACGTCGGACGGCTCTTTTGACCGCCCTCCTGGTTCCCATCGGTATCTACTATCTCTTCGAGGTATGGCTGGGGGTACCGTTGCCCGTAGGTTTCTTGGGGTTTTAAAGCGGAAAGCGTTACTTGGCCCATAGGTTGAAAGCACTTGCGGGGGGTAAAGATGGAGACTCTTTCCAACCTGCTCCACGGCTTCGCCGTTGCCCTGATTCCGACCAATCTGTTGTCTTGCCTGGTGGGAGTGGCTATGGGTACCATCATCGGCGCCCTCCCCGGAATTGGGCCCTCCGCCGGTGTGGCCATTCTTTTGCCCCTGACCTTCGGGGCTAATCCCACTACGGCCATGATCATGCTGGCTGGGATATACTACGGAGCCATGTACGGTGGAACCATCACCTCTGTATTGATCAATACACCCGGTGAGTCTTCCTCGGTCATGACCACCCTGGATGGCTATCAGATGGCCCGTCAGGGCCGCGCCGGTGTGGCTCTAGGGATAGCGGCCCTGGGTTCCTTCTTCGCCGGAAGTATGGGGGTTGCCCTCCTCATGTTCTTCTCCCCCCTGTTGGCCGACTTCGCCCTCACCTTTGGCCCGCCGGAGTATTTCGCCTTGATGGTCTTGGGGTTTACCGCCCTGGCCGGTTTATCTGGCACATCCCCGCTAAAAGGTCTCATCTCCGTCCTGCTGGGGCTGCTCATAGCCACTGTTGGACTGGACGTCATGACCGGAACCTCTCGTCTTACTTTCGGTCGTCTGGAGCTCTTAAGCGGAATCGACTTCTTACCAGTGGCCATGGGGCTCTTCGGCCTGGCCGAAGTACTGGTCGGAGTGGAAAAACCTGGCGGTTTTTCCATTGATAAGGCCGACCTGAGCCTCTCCAAGGTTTTCCCCAGGCTGGCCGATTGGCGTCAATCGCGTTGGCCCATCCTGCGCGGTTCCCTGCTGGGGTTCATTATTGGCGTCCTGCCAGGGGCAGGGGCGACTATCGCCTCCTTCATTTCCTACGCCCTGGAGAAACGCCTGGCCAAAGAGCCGGAACGTTTCGGCCGTGGTGCCATTGAAGGGGTGGCCGGTCCAGAGTCGGCCAACAACGCCGCCTCCGCCGGGGCCATGGTTCCCCTTCTGACCCTGGGAGTCCCCGGCTCCGCCACCACCGCCATCATGATGGGTGCCTTGATGATGTATGGGCTGCGCCCCGGCCCCCTCCTCTTTACCCAGAACCCGGATTTCGTCTGGGGCCTCATCGCCAGTATGTACATTGGCAATATCCTTCTCGTGCTCATGAACATCCTCATGATCCCCAGCTTCGTCCAGATCCTCCGCATTCCCAGCGCGCTGCTCTTGCCCCTCATCGTCGTCTTCTGTGTGGTAGGGGTGTACGGCCTGCAAAACAGCCTCTTCGATGTCTGGTTGATGATTTTCTTCGGTCTGCTGGGTTACGCCATGAAAAAGTTGGATTTCCCCACCGCGCCTCTGGTCCTGGCCCTGGTCCTGGGGGAAATGCTGGAGACAGCCTTCCGGCAATCCCTGACTATGTCCCTGGGCTCACCGGCCGTTTTCCTGGAACAGCCCATCTCCGCCACTCTGCTCACCCTGAGCCTTCTGGTTTTCCTTTATCCCCTTCTCGCCTCCCTCTGGAAGGGGCTCGCCCGCGGAACCAGGTAAGTTTACTCTGGTACCAGAGAAATCCTGCCCCGATCAACAGCAGCACCGCCATCAGTTGGAAAGGATAGGCCGGCGCTCGACTGTACAGAACACCCCCCAGGTAGGGAAAGACCATGGCCCCCACCCCGGTGGTCAGGTTGAAAAGGGCGAAGGCCCGTCCGGCCTGCTCGGGCGGCGCCGTCTCCCCCACGGTGGAATTCATGATCCCGCGGAGAGCATCCCCGGAACCGCGCAGGAAAAAGTTCAGAAACAGCAGGAACAAGGACCCGGGCCAGAAGACAAAGGCCAGGAGGGTAACCCCATAGGCCAGCATCCCCAGGGGCATGGCCCTCCTCTTGCCAATACGGTCGGCCAGGTGACCGAAGGGAGGGCTGATGAGCCCGCTGCCCAGGGCGTTGACTGACCCCAAAAGGCCGATCCAGACCTTATCCAATCCGGCCACCTCCTGTAAGAAAGGCGAAGAGAAGGAGGAGACCAGGGTCAAAATCCCGACCAGTAAGCCGAAAAAACTCATGGCCGGCAGAAGACGGTGCCAAAGCCCGGGGTCTCCTACAAAGAGGACTATCCAGCGCCGCATAAAGGACCGCCCTAACCTGTCCGCACCTGGCGTCTTTGGCCAGATCCGGACTTGTTCGGAGCCCGGCTTTCTCACCTCGTGGCCTCCGATAAGGAGTTCCCAACCTCCCAGAAGCGTCCCCTTAAGCCAGCGGCCACCAATCCTAAATGCCCTCGTCTCTGCAGCATCCTGATCTATCTGAGCGTTCTTGGCACCAGGTTTCCTTTTTGTCTTACGAAAGCCCTCTTCATCGGCCGCCTCCGGCCCGGTGGAGAAAGACCTTTGCGGCGTCAGGAGAAAGAGAAGGACGGTGGAGGCGATCATAAAGCCCGTCGCCAGAAAGAAAACCAGCCGCATGCCCCAGGTTTCGGCCAGGTAGCCACCCAGTGCCGGAGACAAGACCATCCCCAGGGGGAAGGAGGAAAAGACCAGATTGTAGACCCCTGTCAGGCGCTCCCTTTGCGCCGCTCCGGCCACATAAGCCTGGGTCGCCGAATTGCAGAAGAAAGAAAGGAAGAAAAGGAGAATCCCCGGCACAAGCCACCGCCAATCGCGAGCCAGACCGTAAAGAACGGGAGCCGGTAGGGCTACCAGCCACCCGGCGATCATGACCCCGCGGCGGTCGAAATGATCGGCCAGGTAACCGCCCGGCAAAGAAGAAAGGGTGGCAATGAAGAAGGCAAAGGAAAAAAGGGATCCCAGGGTAACGGGGGAAGCCCCCAGTTCCAGGACATAGTTGGGCCAAAGAAAGTTATACAGACCCTGCCCAAAACTCCAGAGGAAAATGGCCCAAAAGAGGAGCTTCAAGTCGCGGTTCAGATCGCGATAGGACATGAATACCTCGCTTTTCGCGGTGGCAGCTATCTGAGGAGACCGCTGACAAACTCCTGGCGATTGCACCACAATCCGCCACAGTTATGCCCCCCATTTTAGGAAAAGTTCTTCGGCGGATTGCGCCACGATCGGCCGTAGTTGGCACCCCTTTTGGCATAGCAGGCTGTTGCTGGCCGATGTGCCACACAATGGGGTTTTTTCAACGGTCTCAGCAAAGTGACTCCGGGAGCTATGGTATCATACGCGGGTGTCCCTTTCAAGAAAGGGCAAAAAAACAGCATCCCTCACTTCTCGCGCTGGATGCCCGACGCAATAGCCCACTTTAGGCTGAATCATCGCACCTCCTTGTCCAGTATTCCCCCCGGTAAGAGGTTGGTCTCCAAAATAGTGCGGAGATAGCTCCGGGCCACCCGGGCCTCCCGGTCAAGCTCTTCCAGAGCGTCCACTACCTGCCGCCGGCGGTGACCAAGGAGGGATAGTAGCCCCTCATCGCTGGCTATGATCTGTTTAATCACCTCAGCCACCTGTTCTCGTTCCGAGGGCAAGAGGGACTGGGGATCAAAACCAACCAGGATCCTCCCTACTTCCTCCCGCCTGGATCCCAGGACGAGCATTCCTTCCAGGTCATCAGCCAAACAGGCTTCTCTTTGACCCTCGGCCAAAGTTAAAAGGGCCCGATAGGCCTCAATAAGCTGGGAAAAGGACTCTATCGACATGACGATACCTCGCTATGGCAGGAGGCCTAACCACTGAAACCGGGTTTGTCAGCACTCTTCTACGCTCGCGGTCGGTTGACAATCTCGGCCCAGGCCTCCCGGAGACCTTCCAAGAGGGACAAGGCTTCATCAACCAGGCGGGAATCTTTCTTCAGGTTAGCAGTTACCAGATGGTCACGGATGAAATCGTAGAGGGCACCTAACTTCTCGGCGATATCACCGGCCTTGTAGTTCAATGAACTCTGCAATAGGTCCACAGCCTGCTGAGTTTTTTGCAGATGTCGGTTCACCTCTGGGACCTGTCCTCGGGACAAAGCCACCTTGGCCATCTTCAAGCCTTTGATGGCTTCATCATAGACTATGATCACCAGTTGACCTGGTGTGGCCGTAAGAACCTGAGTGGATAGGTATTGCTGTTGAGGTGAAATCATCATGTTTCCTCCTATGATAGCGCTAAGGACCGCGCCACAAAAGATCCTGGTCGATTGCCAATCATCCTTACTCATCTAGAGCGGCCATTCCGCAAAAGTAAATGAACCGATTCCGCTCCCCCACTGTTCAATCCGCTGCTATGACCTTCAAAGTAATACAACCAAGTTGACCAACTTGTGGTCTATCGAAGCAACCCCGAAAGCTGCCCCGACAGCCAGCTCGATTGGCCTTGGAGGAGACCCACCGTTTGCTCCATAGCCACAAACTGCTTGACCAAGGTGTCCCGGCGCAAAGCCAGCCGGTCCTCCATGCTCTTCATCTGGTTACCCAGGTCAGTTATCGACCGGTCCAGTCCAGTGAGGCGAGCCGGGATGATCCCCGGATTAAGGCCAGTCCCGGTAATGGCCAAGGCCAGCTCTGAGCGTAGTTTTTCGCCTACCCCATTTACCGAGGTGGAGGCATCAAAGAGAAGGGTCTTGACATCCTGGGGCTTGTCGGCAATGGCCGCCCTCAATTTCGTGTCATCGATAGCCAGATGCCCGGCGTTGTCTGAGGTGGAGATTCCGATGTCAAAGAGGCTGGTGAAGCTCCCCGTCGCCCCACTGACTCGGTCCGAGACCATCTGCCGCAGGGTGGACTGGATTCTTGACAGGGTCGCATCCCCTTGCAGGACTTCTCCCTTGGCCATTTTGGCCGTCATCAAGTCCAGGGCCGCGTTGTACTTGTCCACAAAGTCCTTGATCTTGTTGTAAGTCCCGTCCACATCCTGGCTCACGGTTACGTTTACCGCCGTAGCGGAGAGGGCCTTGAGGTTGAAAGTCACCCCAGTGACGGCGTCGCTGACAGTATTGGTGCTCCGGGTAACGGCGACATTGTTGACGGTGAAAGAAGCGTCCTGAGCCCCCACCAGCTGGTTCTTAACAGCATTGCCGGCAGAATCCACCACCACTCCCATCTCGGCCAGAGCCCCGGCCGTGGTATTGGTATCAACAAAGCTGATAGTGCTGTTGGCTCCCGTCACGTTTCTGGTGATAACCAGCCTCTGAAAACCGGTGGAGGTGGTAATGACGCTGGCCGTCACCCCGGCCTTGGCGGTATTGATATTCTGGGCCACGTTGGTAAGGCTGTCACCGGCCGCTGCCGTCACTGAGGTTGAGACCGTGGCGCCGGTAGAATCAATGACCTTGATCTGAAAAGTCCCCGCCGCCCCAGCGCTGACAGCATAAGTCGAGGCCTTGGTGTCGGAGGCCACGCTGTGAGCCTGCGCCAGACCACCCACCGTCAAGGCATAAGTTCCCACCGCCGCCCCACTGGAAGCAGTGGCCGTCACTACCGTCTCATTGGCACTGCTGGCTATCCGACCATTATAGGCCGTATCCAAAGACAGGTTCGAAAGAGATAGATCCAGGGCCGCCAATTGGGTTTTGATATCCGACCAAACGCCTTTGGCCGCGGTAAGTTTATCTTGCTGGGCCTGCATCAGATCAACCGGCCGGTGCTCAATCTTCATGAGATCGTCCACCATCTTGCGCCAGTCCAGCCCGGAAGCCAGGCCGCTAACCGAATAAACGCCCGACATTGTCTTCCCTCCTTGTTGGTGCCGACTCCCAGGGCGGTCTCATCCTGTAGTCTGCGCGAACGAGTTTACTGGTGAAACCGCAGCTCGTCAGCATCTCCTAGGCCTTTTCATCCAACAGAAGCCCAATGAACTCCATAATCCTCTGCATTGTCTCCAGGACCTTCTCCGGCGGAATCTGACGGAGAACCTTGCCGCTTTCCTGATCTATGACCTTGACCACCATGCGCTTCGTCGGTTCATTGAAGGAGAACTCCAACCGTACCGGGGTCAGTTCCATCATCATGTTGAGTTTGGCCAGGGCTTTCTTGAGCTCCTCAATGCTGATCCCAGGAACGGAAGGTGCCTTCTCTTCCGCCTTCCCCTTTGCCTGAACCCGCTCCCCCGTTGCCCTTTCCGGTTCAAAGACACCGGACCTGGCCGCGGCAGGAACAGTCGCCAACGGAACTGATTTCTCCAAGACAGCCTTGACTGCTTCCAAACCCATCACCCTCTTTGTCTGGTCTACTCCCGCCAGTCCGCTCAACCAGCCCCTGTAGGAGACCGCTGTAGTCCTTGACGTATTACCCTTGAGCCAAAGGCTCCAGGCTCTGGCGCAGAGAATTGATTACCTCGGAATGGGGCAGAAAAGCCGCCCCATCCTCTAAAAGAGCGATAGCTTCCCGGTATTGGCCCTGTTCACTCAAGAGGGAGGTCAGGCCGGTATAGCCCTCCACACGCCGCGGGTCCAACTCCAAGGCCGCCCGATAAAAGTCCTCCGCCTCAGCCGGCAGTCCTCTCTCCTTGGCGATCGCCGCAAGAAGAAGCATGGCTTCAGCATCGTAAATCCCCATCTGATAGGAAGCGATCAACTCCTCCGCGGCCGACTCCTGAAAACCCATCCGGTAGTAGACCTTCCCCAGTTCCTTCCTCGCGGTTTTGACATCCGCAAAATAGTCCAGCAGTCCGACCGCCCTTTCAAAGGCGCCAAATTCCCGCCAACGCAGCAGGCGGACCAGAAGCCCCCATACCGTCGGCTCAAAGGCGCCGCCCTCCAAGGCCGCCTTGGTCGCGATTGGCCGAGCCTCATCTTCTCTTCCCAAGGTGCGTTCTCCCAAATAGAGATAAACCATCTTTTGCACCGCTGTTCCCTGCTCCACATCGGACCCGAGCAATATCAGCAGGCCGTCCTCAACCTGCCCCGCCAGGATCCGGGCCAAGGCTTTCTCCATTTGGCCCAGCGCGTAGAACTGCGCCGTCGGTTTGATGGAAGACAGGACATCGAAGGCCGCTTCGTATTCCTTAAGACCCAGCAAGATCTCTCCCTTACGGAAAAGAAAAGGGGAAATATCGCCACTTAGGGCCAGGGCCCTTTCCATGAACTCCAAGGCCAGTCGGCCCTCGCCCTTGCCTTCCAAGGACCCGGCCAGTATGGATAACGCCTCGCCATCGTCCTTTTCGATGAGCCGGCCCAGGAAGGCTACAACCTTCTCGGGATCCTCCTGTTCCATGAGTAGATTACTCACTTCCTCCAGGGCGGGATAATAGCGGGGGGTCCTCTTCAAGACGTCGACCAGGGCTTTCACGGCATTGGTCTTGTCTCCCAGCTGCTGGTAGGCCAGGCCCAGGCTGTAGCCGGCTTTGAAGCTCCCCACCCCTTGTTGTGAAATGTGCGTCTCGGCGCTCTCTCCTTTTTCCAAGCAACGGCGAAACGCCGCGACCGCCTCGCTGTATCTACCCATATCGAACAAGATGAGACCCCGGAGATATTCCAGATCGGTAAAATCAGGGTAAGCAGGATCGGCCTCATCAATGACCTGCAAAGCTTCTTCATGGCGCCTTAATTGGTGCAAGCACAGGACGATGTTGCGAACCAGGACAGAGGCGTAGCCTACATCCAAACCCCGTAAGCTCATAAAGGAAGCCTTGAAATTCTCCAGAGCCCTCTCCCAATCACTCAAACGCATATATTCCACGCCCAGATTAAAGCGCATGAAGCTATCCTTGGGATTCTTCTCAACTGTCCGCAGGATTATCTCCAGGTTGCGCTGGATCTTGTTTTTGTCGATTGTCGGCTGGCTGAGATAACCGTAATGATTAAGCCTAATCGGAGCCGATCCGACCTGACCCCCTTTTTCCTGTACCGCACTCAAGATTTGCTCATGAACGGCCCCGCGAAAACGATGTTTTGGATGATTCCGGAAAAGGCGAAAAGCCGGATGCAAGACAGCTTCAAGTCCCGCCTTTTCTCCAATGTAGTTCGTTTCTCGCAAAAGGAAGCCATCTTTGTCGGTTCCCTCCAACAGGGCGCGCAGCTTCGGCCCATCCTCTTTGACCAGTTCCTCGTCGGCATCCAGGAACAGGATCCACCTCCCCCGTGCCTTCTCCAGAGAGACGTTTCTGGCTTCACTAAAATTGCCGGACCAGGGATGATAAAAGACCCGCGCTCCATAGGAACGAGCGATCTCCACCGTTCGGTCACTGGACCCGGTATCCACCACGATAATCTCATCCACAACTCCCTGGACGCTGGCCAGGCAGCGGGGCAAGTTCTCTTCTTCATCTTTGACGATCATGCAGAGGCTCAAAAGGGGCGTTTGCTCAGGATAAAGCCAGGGGTTAGCTTTTAGAAATCGCTCTTGGAAGATCCGAATGGGGTCGGAAAAACCCCCGGCCGGTATGGTTCTGGGGTTGGGAGAGGCCTTTGCCGCCTCCTTCCAGCCCTCTTTTTGTCCCCATTTTTCCAAAAAGCGGCGCCGGTTTTCTTGCATGGTCTGGGCATAATCCACCTGATTGGTATGAAACGTGACTCCCCCGTAATGATGGATGAAGGTATCTCCGGCACAAAGGAGCCGGTAGCCGGCTTGTTGCATCCTGAGACTGAGGTCGTCATCTTCGAAGTTTCCCAAACCAAATCCTTCGTCCAGCCCCCCTACTTTTTGATAAGCTTCTCGTTTGATCAGCAAGCAAAACCCGACTAATCGCGTCACCTCAAACCAACGCGTGCTGTCAGACGAGTTAAATTCTCGGGCAAAACGGTGCATCTCCGCCAATGTACCATAGCGCACATCCAGTTGCTGAGGCCCACTGACATGGTTGGAGCGCGGTCCCACCATGCCAATCGCGCCATTGCTGTCAGCACATATTTGCAGGTTTTCTAGCCAATTTTCCGTGGCTACTGTATCATTATTAAGCAAGACCAGGTATTCCCCGCCAGCCAGCGCCAGACCCTGATTCACCGCTTTGGGAAAACCAAGATTGGTTTCATTGAGTATGTGTCTGGCGTGGACATGCCCGGCCGCATAATCCTGCAGGAACTCCACCGTGCCATCAGTAGAACCGTTATCAACCAAAATCAGTTCATGGGGAAGTCTGGTATGTTCTTCCAGGCTGGTCAGACATTGACGAGTATATTCGAGGGCATTCCAGGTAACGATGATGACGCTGGTTAGTCCTCTCATTCTTAGCCCCCCTCTCCCCAGATATCTCCAGCAAAAAAACGGACCTAACTTCCCGCTGCTTCTTGAAGATCGTCGGCATCGGCAGGGGAGGCGACAACCAGGTATTGAATGATGAAGGTTTCTTCAGCAAAACCAGCGTTGAGCAGGCCCAGGCTACGGAGGGCCCGGACAAAAGAATCCACTTCTTCTGAGGATACGATCCCACTCTGTATCCCATGGGCGCTGACAATCTTGTAACCAGTCCAAGAGAACAGCTTCTTTATCTCAAGCAAGGTAAAAAAACGCAAGTGAGTGGCGTCCAGGACCCCCGCCTGAGTGTAGTTCCACTGCCCTCCCAATAACCCCTTTATCACTTCAAAATAGGCCACATTGGGTATAGACGCCACGACCTGACCCGCGGGGGATAAGTACCGCCGATATCGATTCAAGAGTTGCCATGGATCTCTCAGGTGTTCCAATACATCCCCAAAGATAATCCAGTCGAATTCACCTTCCGAGAAATCTACCTCGAGCTTCTCCACATCACCAACCAAAACCCGGTCCAGATGAACCTTCGCCCGGTTGGCTGCTTCCGGGTTGATTTCGATCCCGGTGACGTGGGCCACCCCCTTAGCCTTCAGTTCCTTTCCCAATAGGCCGCTGCCGCAGCCGACATCCAAAACTCGTTGAACGTTTGAAGGGACGAGAGACAAGATGTAGGGGTTAACCCCTTCGTAATAACGGTCAGGCTTGTCCGTGACGACGAGAGCCCCTTTCTTTGAGGCGCCGAGGCTTTTCTCCAGGGTGTTGAGGAGGGTTTTTAACCTCTCCTCATAAGTGTGCTCGTTGATCGTCCTCTGATAAGCCCGTTGGGCCACTGCTTCCCTCTCTTCAGGGTGGCTGAGATAAAACTCCATCTTTTGGATAAGGTCCGCCGTCCCAGAAAAAGTCACCACTTCTTGCTCTTCTTTATAAAAACCCGTCAAATCCCTGGAGGCGTCCACCAGCTGAAAAGCCTGGCAAGCGGCGATCTCGAAGGTGCGATTATTGGGCGAGGTGGCCTGCCAGCCGAAGGTATTGCCCTCAGCCCGGTTATAGGCATTGGAGGCACGCGAGAGGTTGAGGTTTATCTTGGCCCCATTGTAGAACCTGGCCGCTTCCACCGGGGGGACCATCTGATTGCGGATTTTTCCCTTTAATATCTGGAACTTTCCTAACTTATCCCACCACTGTCCAATGAGCAAGGTCTTCTTCTCCACCAGGTATTCCGCAACTTCATCTATCAACTCCAGCCGGTTGTAAAAGGCCGAACCAATAAAGCAAATGTCGGAACGGTACTCCGGCGGAACTTCTTCCTTTTTAAACACTCCGGGGTAAACCCCCAGGGGGAGGTGATAAGCCTCCTTGACGTCAGCCATGAGGTATAAAGGAACAGCATCTTTTTCGACGGTGAAGACAAGATCGAAACCGTTGGCCTGGGCCAGGGATTGTTGCACTTCATAAGGGTCGTCCACGGCCCATAAAGCCGTCCTTATCCCCATCCCTTGCAAGGCCTTCCTCAACTCAGGCGAGAAATTCATCCCATGCATGGTCAAGACAACGTCTGGTTTTTGCCTGGTAACAACTTCAAAGAGGAGATTGGCGGCGGCTTGCTGGCGGATGAAGTTGCTATCGGAACCAGGGATCTGGTGATGCCTTTCCAGCAATTCTCCCGCTTGCTTGTAATAAAGCAGCTGAGTCGTCAGGTCAAACACGGTCACGTCCGGGACAAGCTGTTTCAAGGTGGTCGCAATGTAATAGTCTAAGGGGCCGTGAACCGCCACCAGACCCGAGTTAACATAAAGAATCTTCACCAGACCTCACCAACCTCCACCATATTCCCGTCCTGACCCGTCCCCGGCAGACCGAAGAGGAGTAGTGGGGATACGCCTGCCCAAGGCGGCAAGCCTATCCCCACAGTTCAAGCCACTACCGACCAATGAGTTGGAGGACCGCCTGCGGCATCATGTTGGCCTGGGCCAGCATGGCCGTACCGGCCTGCTGCAGGATCTGGAACTTGGAGAAGGTCATCATCTCCTGGGCCATATCGACGTCCCGAATACGGGAATTGGCAGCCTGCAGGTTCTCCGAGGCCACCCCCAGATTGGCAATGGTGTGCTCGAGACGGTTCTGGACGGCCCCCAAACTGGCCCGGCTGGTGGAGATGGCCTTGAGGGCATCGTCCAACAGGCTGATGGAGGCGTTGGCCGCCGTAACATCCCCCACACTGATGGCGTTGATGGTCAGGGCCGCCGTGGTGGCCGTGCCAATGGTGATGGCAATGGCCTGGTTCTTGTTGGCCCCCACCTGGAAGGTCAACGAGGTGGCTCCGAAAGATCCATTCAGCAGCGTCTTGGTGTTGAATTCGGTATTGTTGGCAATTCGATCGACCTCGGCCAGAAGGCTATCCAGCTCTGATTTGATCGCGTTTCTGTCATCCGCGGTCAGGGTGTCGTTGGCCGCCTGTACCGAGAGTTCCCGCATCCTCTGCAAGATACTTTGGGTCTCGGTGAGGGCACCTTCTGCCGTCTGGATCAGGGAGATACCGTCCTGGGCATTGCGTTGGGCCTGGAAAAGACCCCGCACCTGGCTGTTCAATTTCTCCGAGATGGCCAGCCCGGCCGCATCGTCCGCGGCCCGGTTGATCCGCAAGCCCGAGGAGAGCTTCTCCATGGACTTGCTGAGGCCTATCGCCGTGTTGGTCAGGTTGCGGTAGGCGTTTAAGGCCTCAATGTTACTGTTAATCCTGAGTCCCATACCATCATCCTCCTTGATTCTTCTTCGGCATCCTTGCCTTTGTCTTCCTCCCTCTCCCCTTCCTCCGGTCGGCCGCCCGTCGGTCCGGGAGAAAACCGACTACAACTGGTTGATTATACTGCCGGCTGTAGGTGGTTACATTCGGATTTTCGAACTCTCCTCAACAAGTGATGAGTTGTTTCTTACACTAGTGAGTCCGCGTTTCTGACGATTATATCCCTCGGGCTCGTCCTTTCTTCCTCTTTTATCTCAGGCTTTGTCCTTCTCCCCGGTCAGGAGCCGGGCGGCCTCCTCCAGCCTGTTCGCGGAGGTTATCAGGGCAGCCCGCCTGTTTTCCTCTTGAACCTCCCGAAAGATCTCCTCCCGAAAGACGGCCAGGTGGCGGGGCGCCGAAATCCCCAGCCGCACCTGATCCCACCTGACCTCTAGAACTTCGACCTCAATGTCTTTGCCGATAAGGATCTTCTCCCCAGGTTTACGCGTCAATACCAACATCTCGTGCCCTCCCTGGCCAAGCATCTCCCTAAGAGACCGCTGAAAAACCCCCATCTGCGGTGTCAGGCAGGTTCCCGCCCGCCTCCGCTAGGGGGGCACGTCCTCCTTCGGCGCACCTACGGTCCCTGAGCACCCCCTAATGCCTGGGGGAGTCCCTCCCCCAGACCCCCGGCGGCGCTGACGCGCCGTCCGGCGGCTCCTCGCTCAACGTACCACCTAGTACGCCTCGCCTCGAAGCCTTATCGCTCCTAGCTCTGGGGCTTTTCCCTCCCAATTAACCCCCGGTCTGAGTGGCCAGGAGAAGTTCACCGCTTCTCTGGACCTCGGCCACCGATTTCTCCAGCTCCTTCAAAACGAGATGCCGCGTGTGGTAGGTCTCGTCGGCCAGGACTACCTGCCGGCCCCGTCGCGCAGCCCGGTTGATTACCAGGGGCCCTTTCAGGTTGGCCGTCATCAAGGCCGGGTCTTCCGGAATGGTCACGATCAACCAGAACTCCAGGCTGCTCCTCTTTTCCGCCCCCAGGGCGCGCTTCTCTTCCAGACTCAAGCGCGGGGCATAGGACCAGAGGAATTTCTCAGGTTTGAGGACCACAAAGGCCAGCTCCGGGTTGTCGATGGCCTGCAGCCAACGAAAGCTGGGTCGGTCTTCCAGGTCAATGAAAACGAAGCGCGTGTTTTCCGGAAACCCCAGGAGCCCTTCCGGGAAATAGATGATGTCCTCCCGGTTCACCTTCAGCGGGCCGAATCTGGTTGTTTCGATACGCAAAATATGACACCTCCCAAAGGGACACCCCATAGATGGGTGTTTCTTAGCGGTCTCCTGGAAAGACGACTGGAGCGGAGCACTATCTCAAGAAGTCAAGTAAGGTCGGCTGCAAGATCCTGGCGCCAGCCGCCAGACTGGCCTGACGAGCATATTCTTCCGTTTTTAGTTCCATGATGGTCCGGGCCGTGTCGGCGTCCTGGGTCTTGGAGAGGACCTGGGATAGGCTGACGACACTGTCGTCCAGGCGATTCTTGGCTGTCTCCACCCGGGTTAGCCGGGCCCCCGCCTCCACCCTCTCGGCCAGGAGGTGATCCAAACCGGTATCGATTTGCGTCAGGTCAGGCCCGGAGATACTGGCGGTATCTCCGCCATAGAGGTGATTTCGGAGGTCGATCAGTGCCTGGATAGACTCCTGCAGGGCTCCGGCTCCCGGGGTATTGATGGACACCGTGAAGCCGTTCCCCATCTCCCTGGTCAGGGCTCCGGCATCTCCCTGGTAGTTGAACCCGACCACTTCCCCTCCTGGAACCGTTGGATCGGCCGTTCTCGTCAAAACAAAGGGGGTGGTCAGGGTCTTTTGTCCGGAGAAGATGTGGCGGTCCCCGTAACTGGCATTGGCCACCTGGACCATCTCGTCGATGAGCTGGTCCACCTCTTTGGCCGTCGCCAACAAAGACCCCTTCGGGAGGGTACTGCTACCGGAGCGAACCGCCAGTTCACGGGCTCGCTGAAGGATGTGGCCCGCCTCGCCCAAGGAAACGTCGGTCAATTCCAGCCAACTGGTAGCCTCATCGGTCGTCTTCTGATACTGGTAGGTCTCATTTAGTTGCGTACCCAGGCGAGCCGCCCGCACCACCCCCGTGGGGTCATCTGAGGGAGTGTTGATGCGTTTTCCCGAGGAAAGCTCCCGTTGAATCGCTCCCATCCGCTTGTTGCTGGCGGTCAAGTCCCAGAGGAGCTGGGCAACCAGCATGCTGTTAGTGATGCGCATTTTTCCTCCTGAGAAAACGAAATCTGGACTTCAAGAACAGCAAGCGGGAAACAAGAAGAAAAGAGGACTCGAAAAACTACCGTCCCGCCAGACCCAACCGGTTGATGATGGTATCCACCATTTCGTCGGCCACGGTAATGAACCTGGCCGCGGCCGCGTAGGCCTGCTGGTAACGGATCAGGCTGGTCATTTCCTCATCCAGAGAAACGCCCGAGACAGATTGGCGCTGCCGGTCAATCTGATTGACCAAAAGGGCCTGGTTCTCAGCCATCCGGGTAGCCTCCCCACTCTGGACCCCCAGGATGCCGATGACGGATCGCCATGCGTCATCCACCTGTGTCACCTTGACCTGGGCCAGCGCCAGGGCATTACTGCCATCGCCAGCCAGCCCGCTGGAAGAGGCGGCCATCTTATTGGGGTCCGCTGCCACCTCCGGGGCCAGGGCCAGGTCCGAGGCCCCAGCCGTCCCGCTGAAGAAATCCAGGCCGGTGGAACCATCCAGGCCGTATCCCCCGCGATGCACCGCGTTTAAGGAATCCCGCAGGGTGCTGGCCAGTTGGTTGACGTTCGCCAGGTACCCTGGGACCACCTTGTCGCGTAGTTCAAAATAGGACCCCAGCGAACCCCCGCTAATCTCCACCGGGACCCCAGTCTCGCCCCAGAGGAGGCGAGCCTGGTTGGCGTTGGTGGGATCATCCTCGACCTTGATGGGTATGACGGTCTCTCCGTCCAGCAAGGTCTTTCCCCCCAGGGTGATCCGGACCATGCCTCCTGGCATCTCCTTGACCCTGACCCCGGCCAGGCGGGAGAGCTTTTCCAACAGAATCTGCCGCTGATCGCGCAGGTCGTTGGCCTTGTTGCCCAAGGCTTCAATGTTGGCGATCTGTCGATCCAACCCGGCCACAGCCTCGACCTGGGCGTTCAATTCCCGGACCTGGGAGCGGATATTGGTATCCAGGTCCTGGGTCAGATCCTTCAACTGCCGGTCCAGGTGGCGGAAGGTATCAGCTACCACCAGACCCCGCTCTCGTACTAGGCTGCGTACCGCCAGACTCTCCGGATTGTTAGCCAGTTCTTGCAGAGAATTCCAGAATTGATCCAGAACAGAGCGTAGGCCGGACTCAGAAGGCTCATTGATGATGACCTCAAGCTGCTCCAGGGTATCCCGCCTGGTCTCCCAGTTGGAGAGGCTGGAGGCCTCCTTTTGGTACTGGTCGTCCAGGAAGGCCGTCCGCAGTCGTTGCACCTGTCCCGCAGTGACCCCCATCCCACGCTGGGACACCGGATCGGCCATCTTGGTGACACCATAGGGAGCCCAGGCCTCCGGCGTCAGCCGTTGCCTGGAATAGCCCGGGGTCTCCACATTGGCGATGTTGTGTCCGGCCACATCCAGGGCCTGGATTT
>JAMCWA010000099.1:76422-146363 GCA_023475165.1 Bacillota bacterium
CTACTGGTTAGATCCTGCCGGGTGACGAAAAGGGCCGTTCGTCCGATCTCCAGACTGGAGAAGGTCGAGATCAAGGAGAATCACCTCGGTTTATTTATCGTCAAAAGCCAGGAAAAGTTTAGGGCTGGAGGGGCAGGACCATGAGGTTCCAAACCAGGAAGAGGGGTGCCCCTGACAGCACCCCTCTCACCATATTTAGAATTCACTCGGCAGGATCTAACCAGTAGTTGGCCGTCCATTCTCAGGGATGGAGGCGAGCCAGTCCCGCATTCACTGGGGCAAGGTATAACCGGTAGTTAGCCAGGTCCCATCGACCTGAGTGTCAAATAGTAGGGCCCCCGTCACCTCGTCATAACCTGCCACCAGCAGGCCGGCCGGATTAGCCACGGTCCCGGTATTGACCGCCTCTACGGCAATGACGTGCGGCCCGGGGTTAAGGGTGATGGTAATTTCGTTGGTGGTCTTCCAATCGGCCCCCGTCAGGATCAGGTTTCCGTCCACATAGAGGCGGTAGCTGTTATCGGCGCAGGCATAAATCGTAAGGGCCGTGGTAGTGGGCACATCGAGCAACCTCCGGTAATAGGTTGTCCCCGGCTGGGCACTGGACCCGGCGTTGGGTGAGCTCCAGATCCAATGGGCCCCGGAGTCGGGGAAGCTGTTACTGGCTCCCCAGGGCCCCGTCCCGCAGAGTCCGGCATCCAGGGCCCCGTCCCGCAGATCCCGGCATCGTAGACCGGTCCCCAGCCTGAGAGGGCATACCCCGGTATGGTCCAGGCCGGCCCATTACCCATACCCAGTGGCGCCGGCAACACTGGAATGCTCAATGAACCCGTCGCACCATAATCGGCGGCCTGAAACTGGGCTGTAATAGAGGCCCTCCCAGCCAGGCTCCCCGCCTGGTATACAGAAGAGAAGCCTCCTCCCGCCGTTTTGATCTTCAGTTCCTGGACCCCTGGCAAGACAACCCCTGGAAGGACGAAGCTCCCCGGACCTTGCAGGGTAAGGGCGATCTCTGTTCCGTCCGGGACCGGCAGGCCGTCGGGACTGGTTGCCCTTCCCCTGATAATGGCCTGATCCGTACCTCCCGCATAGAGATACGCTTTGTCGGAAGATAATTCTACCTTCCCCGCTTGAGCCTGGCCAAGAATCTCCCATTCCTCGACATTGGTCCAATCAGTCGTAAGGTCGATGGTCAGTCGTAACTGCCGGTAACTCACCAGGCGGTTAAAGACAATGGGGATCTTTAACGTTGTCGCCGCCCCGACACCCCGCGCCACCACCTCACCTTGACCGGACGCGACAGTTCGGGAGGAGACAACCGGTCCCCAAGTGGTTCCATCGTTAGAGCCGTCTACGCTGAAGGTTATGTCTTGACCGTAGTTACTGCCGACGTACAGATTCAACCCCGTCACCACAACCGGGTCAGGCCAGATCCTGGTTAGAACGGCTGGATTGCCGTGACCGGCGTTCCACATGGTGTCCAGCTTGCCGTCAAAGGCAAAACTGGCCGGAGCGTTACCGTAAGCCGTGCTGGCGGTAGCTGTTCCCCCGTATTTCATTAGCCCGATGTTATCAGGAACAGCCGGGGTAACCGAAACGGGAGTCAGATCCACAAGGATCCGCTGCTCCACCTGCTGGTAGGACCCCACTATGGCCATTGTCCCTGGGACGGTACCCGCCGTATAGGTCAGAGTGAATTTCCCGTCCTGGTCCGTCACAACCTGGGAGGCGCTCAAGGAGCCGCTGACCGGGTCCAGCCGCAGATCGATTGTGGCGCCCACCACCGGCACAGTTCCGGCCATGAGCCGGCCGTTGATAGTGGCGGTGCTCTTGCCGTCAGCGGGGAGACTGAAGTTGACTCCAGCACTACCCACCACGAAATCCATCGTTGGCACCACACTGAAGAGACCGGCCACCGCCACCAGCGAGTCCACCATCCCGTCCTGGAGAGCGGCACCGGGGCCAAGATAGAGCTTGCCGCTCCGGCCAGCCACAAAGGTGTCCTCAGTTCCCAACGGGATGACTGGACCGTTCCCAACCCTGGCTAGGATCTTGTCCGCCCAGGCTCCGGTGGTGGTGACGGTCACCTCCTGCCCGGCCTGGATGAGGATACCCGTATCGGTCCAGGGCTGATTACCGAAGATCAAAGGATCAATGCCCAGGGCGGCTGTCGCGATTCCGCCGGCATCGGCAGTCAATGTAACATTCTCCTTTGTTGCAGCGGGGGTATAGACTGCCGAAAATCTACCCGTCGCGTCAGTGGTAACCGTTGGGCTGGAAATGGTCCCCGATCCGCTCAAGCTCAAGCTTACCGGCACACCGGCCAGAGGATTGCCCGTAGCGTCGGTGGCCGTGCCGGACAAGGCATAGGTCCCGTCAACGTTTCTCGTGATGGTCAAGAGGAGGACCGTCCCTGGCGCTACCGGGCTTTGCAGGGTGATATCCTGGGCGGCTTTGGCCTGCCCGGCCCTAGCCGTGACAGTTATCGTCCCCGCCTGGGTCCCGGCGGTATAGATAGCGTCAAAGTGCCCATCCTTGGTCGGGACTGCAGCACCGTCCAGGGTGCCACCGCCAGTCAAGACCAAATCAACCCTGGTGCCATCCGGGACCGCATTGCCATACGCATCGGTAACGGTCCCGCGCAGGGTGGCCACTGACTTCCCGTCGGCCTTCAGGATCGTGGTAGAAGCCGACAGCCCGAGCTTGACCGGTGGGCCGGGCTGGAAGTCAAGATCCACTGCAACACTATGGTTGTCCTCAGGCCAGGGACCAGCCACGGTCGCCGTCACTGTGACGGCTTCCGCTTTATGGTCCGTAACAGTCACTGGGACCAAACCGTTGGGCTGGCTGTCAGAGAGCGCCTGGCTGACCGGGTCTAAGCAGAAAGATGGGTCTTTGGCGGTTCCGGAAAAGGTCAGACTGCCCATGGTGGCCGGATCACCGTAGTCGTCGGTAAGGCTTACCACCAACTGCCCCCCTTCCGTAACCCTGGGTTTGGGGTTCGAGACGGTGACGGCCAGGTGAGTAGGCTCCCCGATGGCCGATCCAGTGGTAAAACGGTAGGTCCCGGTATCCCTAAACCATGCGTCAGCCTTCTTGGCCCAGTCGTTGTCTTCCCTCTCCTTTTTGCTGTCCCGGCCAGTCGCTGTCTTGCCTACAACCGCGCCTGGGCCGCCCGTCGGGCCGGACAGGGACCCCACCGCCCCTTGGACAAAAGGCCGGCCGAGACCCGGAGGAACCCATTCTTCTGGAGCCCGCTCCCGGGTCGGGTTGAAGTGGATCAGCCACTCGTAGGCCGCCGCCAGGGCCAAAGTGACCTGGTAGGTGGTATAACGGTTCAGGGTCTTTGCCGGCTGGACCATTACCGTGGCCGTGGCAGGATCATATAGAGCTGTCCCGGACACCGGTATCCGGACTTGACCCCTGCGGATATGTAAATCCCCTCTTTCCTCGGCCAGCAGCCTCCGACCGGAGCCTGGCATCCTGTCTCCTTCCCAGGAGAGCGGCCGCCCTGGGAGACCACTGAAAAACCCCCCCCTGCTTTGTTGCTCCGGCGGCTTTGTGCTCAGCGTGTTTCCAGATACGCTTGTACGCCAAGCCTTGTCGCTCCTCGCATCCGGAGCCTTCTGAGCGGTCTCGCCCTGACCTTTCCCGGGCGGGTTAACCACAGAAACCGCGGTTTCTGAGCAGTCTCCCAGGTAGACATCACTGACACCGTCGGCGGTAAGGATCACCGCGAAATGGCCCTCCTCCAATCCTTCCCGGTACCGGCGAAAGCCCTTCCCGATCTTATCAAGGGAAAAGCTGATGAGGGTGGCCGGACGCACCCCTGCCGCTCCATCAGCAGGCACCGTAAATGACAGTGGTACACCGCGATAGGTTCGTCCTGAACCGTTTTCCTGGCTCCTGGTCACCGGTCGCTCCTGCTCATCTCCTTGACCGCTTTCCCCCTCCCCCCAGACCATTTCCTCGAACTCCACCACACCTTGGCTCCGGCCAGTCTCACCGGCAGTGGCCAAACTGCTGGTCAAAATCAGCAAGAACAACAGCCAGACCAGAGCCTTCCCTTCTCCCCTCACCACCGAGAAAATTACCCCAAACATAAGATACTCCCCTTTCGTCTCTCTTCCGTTTACTGGAAGTATTCGACGGGGGGAGCTAATTTCCTGCTAGATTTTTCTATTTCTGTAAAAATACTTGCAGGCCCCTCGGCCTCTGGGCTTTTTTGAGCGGCTTCATCCTGATGGTATTTCGGCCGGGTTGACCACTCAAGACGCCATTTGTCAGCACTCTAGGCACCTTACTCTTTAGTCCGCGGCGTCTTGGTCCAGGTCGTGGGATGTTTGCCGAGAGTCTTGAGGACTAGGGCGCTGCTATAGGGGACCGGGAAAAAGAAGGCGGCCAGCGGCAAGAAAAAGAGCTGGGCGATGACGCCCCCTCTCCCGAGCAGGCTGGCCGGAGCAGCCCAACGGTCCAAAAGACGGGAATAGCGGTGGTAGGCGTAGATGGTAAAACTGATATAGATCGCGCTCATCAAGTTAAGCCCCCACCGGACGGCATCGGGTAGGATATTGGGATCAACGTACCCGCTCCACCAAAGGATGAGGACCGTAGGGGGAACAAAGGTGGCGGTTTGATAAGTTACCCACTCCACATGCCCTTTCAGAAACAATTCCCGGAGAAGGGGACGCTTTCTGTCCGGGGCATAGTGGCTTTCTCGGCGGATTTTGTCCATGACCTGAAGGTGACCGGTACCCCAGCGTAACCTTTGCCGGAAGAAGGCCTGAATGGTGGGTGGGGTTTGTTCGCTGGAGAAATAGGGGAGGTACTCGGGCCAGGCACCATGCTCAAGATAGGCCCGCGCCCCTAACTCCAGGTCCTCCGTCAGGGATTGCTGATCATAACCCTTAATCTGAAAAAGGAGATGGGTATCGACATAAAGGTTGGTACCCCCCACAAACGGCAGCCGGCGAAAGAGGGCCGGCAGATACCAATCATGGGCGATAGCCTGATAGAGGGAAGCGATTTTGCAGAACGGGCTCATTTCGTAGAAATTGCGAACCTGAAAGACCGGGCCCTGGAGGATCTTGACCCGTTCGCCATCCTGGAGCCGCCGGTGGGCCACATACAGGAGGACGTCCGGTTCCGGGCGGCTCTCCGCGTCGTAAAAACCGCACATCTCACTGTCTGGATCGACAAAGGCGAGAGCGTAATTCAAAGCCCTTCCCTTGGTGGAGGGGACCATCTGACCAGTCCGTCGGCCGGGAAAAGCCCCGTCGAAGTCATAGGGTACGCAAACGTGTTTAAGACGCGGCCCCTGTCTCTGGACCGCCAGTTCGCTCCTCCTCCTCTCCACGATCTCCTGGGTGGTCGGGAAGCATTCAGCATAATTGTTCAGCAGGAAGGACTTGAGCCGGTGCTGTTTTTTCAGGAGATAGATTTGCCCGATGATCCTGTTACTAACCACCTCGGTCAAAGATGCCAGGATCTTCCGAGTCACGCGGTGATTGGCCTGGGCCGTGTAGCGAATCATCTTGGCCACAATCCGACGATCCAGATCAGGGCGGAAGCGGCAAAAGGCTGCCACCACCGGCATCGCCAGGCTGAGATAGATTGGATACACCCGCCTCATTTCTTCCAGGGCCAGGCCAGGCAAGGCCCGCCTTAAGAGAAGAAAGAGGCGGGAAAGAGGGATCTTCCCTTTCCCACGCAGGATCTCCAGAGAGATTTCCCGGATCAGGGCGCGTTGTTTGGGCCCAGCCAGGGGTGGGATCTCATCTAAAGCCAGGAGATCTTTGTGAGGTCTGACCGCCGAGCCGCACTCCTTGAAACAAAAATGGGTTAGGGCACCCAGCAGAAGCTCATTAACTCGCCGGTTCAGTTGACCCCGCTCTGGAAGTCCCTGTCCCTCGATCACCTCGAGGGTTTTGGGAATAACGACCTTCTCCGCTTCCTGCCTAGCCAGGGTCTCCTTTTCATCCGTCACGACAATGACCTCATAGCGATTTTTCGCATAGTTGAGGCCGCACATGTGGTCAATGGTCTTTTCAATGACATCAGATTCGTTGCGCGCCGGGATGACCACAGAAAGGTAGGGGGCCTCCCGGCCATGTAGCGAAGCCAGACTTTCGATTTTTTCTTGACTGAGTTCCGGTCGGCGTCGCCAGTAGTTTTTCTCGGCATACCGTTTCCAAACAAAGAACCGCAAAAAGAGAAAGAAGAAACCAACGTAGATGGTCACGGCGATAATATAGATCCATTGGGGCAAGGTCATGCAGTCCACTCCCTAAAGACAGAGGTTAGAGGTTGGAAGTCTAAAGTCTGCCGGGTCGCCAAAAGCGCTCCGCCGGCAATGGCCCACCCGTCGCCACCCTTCTGTTATTTCATTCTTTGTGGCGCGCCAAAGGCGGCAGGGGGATATAGCCTTGGTGCAATCCCTTGTGCCAGGACTTGTCGGGCCAAACTGGCAAATTGCGTCAAGCGAGAGACAGCACCTGTAAAGCCCCGCTGCTCCCAAGAAGGTCTGGTTGAAATTGTCCTCAATTAGTAATTCTAAAAAGGAGCGGTTTTTATTCCGTGCGCCGTGGATGAAGGAGGCATGGAGAGTAGAGACGGGCAAGAAGGTGAGAAGTGGCAAAAGGGACGGGAAAACCCGCCCCTGGTGGCTGTGGGAAAACAAGAACTGGGCTCGACAAGCTAAAGTGATTCGCGGAAGATCAGGCAAGGCGTCACATCACCAGGGCCAAAATGGCCTTGTGTACATGGAGCCGGTTTTCCGCTTCGTCGAAAATGACCGATTGTGGGCTGTCGGCCACCTCATCGGTAACCTCCTCACCCCGGTGGGCCGGCAGGCAGTGCATGAAAAGGACCCCTTCTCCCGCCTCTTGCATCAGACGAGGATTCACCTGATAATCGCCCAGGTCCTTCACCCGGCGATCGTGCTCGGCCTCCTGGCCCATGCTGGCCCAAACGTCGGTGTAGATCACGTCGGCTCCTCGCACAGCGGCATGGGGGTCCTGAGCCAGTTGAATAGAGGCCCCGGTCTTCCTGGCGTCCTCCTGGGCCTGGGCCACGATCGCGGGATCCGGCTGGTAGCCGGGCGGCGTGGCGATAGTGACCTGCATTCCCACTTTGGCTCCGGCGAACATCAGAGAATGGGCAACGTTGTTGCCATCCCCCACATAGGTCAGTTTAATCCCTTCCAGGCGACCCTTCTTTTCATAGATGGTGAAGATGTCGGCCAGGGCCTGGGTGGGATGGAGCAGGTCCGTGAGACCATTGATGACGGGTATGGAGGCGTACCGGGCCAATTCGATGACGTCATTGTGATCGAAGGTCCGGATCATAATCCCATCGAGATAGCGGGAGAGAACCCGGGCCGTATCGGCGATAGTTTCCCCCCGCCGCAGTTGGAGATCCTGAGCACTTAAAAAGAGGCCATGCCCCCCGAGCTGCCAGATGGCCACTTCGAAGGCCACCCGGGTCCGGGTGGAGGCCTTGGTGAAGATCATCCCCAGGGTTTTGCCTTTGAGGGGTTGATAGACGTCCCCCGTCTTCTGGATGGTTTTTAGAAACTCGGTAGTCTTCAGGATTTGCCAGACCTCTTCTTGGGAAAGGTCGTGGATGGAGATGAGGTCCTTACCTTTCATGTTAATGGCCATATGTATTCCCTCCTGTCGGTTACTTTCTTGTTCCCAAAGGCTTCCCCGGAAAAGTATTCCGTTGCCCTCCTGGTAGCGCAGAACTGCCCCACGTACCTGCGTCCACCAAAGCCAAGGCGATGAAACAACCAAAATGCCCACCTCACCCAGCTGCTGTTTGCCAAGTGAAGCGGGGGCCTCCTCACAACCGCCAACTCCTTCCGGTACGCCTTCTATGAAACCATAACCTGCCCCCGAATGTCAATCTCCACGCCACAGCGCGGGCACCGGTGGCCATCCCTCAAGTGGCTTTCCGCCACCCCCAATCCATCCCGGCGGAGAAGGAGCGCGCCGCAACTGTAACAATAGGTATTGTTTCCCTCGCTGGGCAGGTTCCCCACGTAGACGTAACGCAGCTTTTGGCTGGCCAGGTCGCGCAGACGTTTTAGGGTCGTTGTGGGGGTGGCTGGCAGATCCATCTGGTAATTAGGGAAGTAGCGGGAGAGGTGATAGGGGATCTCCTCCCCTACCTCGGCCAGCCATTCTACCAGAGCCCCAATCTCCTCATCAGAATCGTTGAGAGCAGGCACCACTAGGGTGGTAACCTCCACATGGACCCCGGCCTGGTGGGCCTGCTCCACGGTCCTCAAAACCGGGTCCAGGTGACCGCCGCAAACCCTCCGGTAGTAATCGTCGGAGAAGGCCTTGACGTCCACGTTCATGGCATCAACCACAGGAAGCAGCTCAGCCAGGGGTTCCCTTTCAATGTAGCCGTTGGTCACCAGGACATTCTTGAGACCGGTTGCCCGGGCCAGCCTGGCCGTATCCAGAACATACTCGTACCAAACCGAGGGCTCGGAATAGGTATAGGCGATCCCGATGGTCCTCGGCTCGCGGCGCCAGACTTCCTCGGAAAGACGCAGGGCTTCTCGGGGCAAAAGGGTTTCAGCTGGGGCGTCCTGCTGGGAGATCTGCCAGTTCTGGCAGAAATCGCAACGGAAGTTACAGCCCAGAGTACCCAGGGAAAAGAGGTAGGAACCGGGATAGAAGTGGTAGAGGGGTTTCTTCTCCGTGGGGTCCACGGCATAGGAGGTAGTCTGTCCGTAATTGGTGGAGTAAAGGGTCCCGTCCACGTTTTTTCGCACGCGGCAAATGCCGTGCCGTCCGGGCGCGATCCGGCATTGTTGTGGACAAAGCCGGCATTGGACCCGCCCTTCCGCCAACTTCTCGTAAAAGAGGGCCTCCTGCATGAAAACACCTTCTTTACAGTGTCGACTATCCTGAAACAAACCAGCTACTTACAGGGCGCCGCTCGGGCGTTGCCGTCCTCGCTTTCGGTCACCTGCGCCGACCGCAGCGCGGCTCAGTTCGGCCCTCCGGCCGGCACCGCGTAAACTCGCCGTCCCTGGCTCGGTTGCGCTCGGCGGCATCCGTGCCGCCGTCCGGCCTCTTGAGCCTCGCTTTGCCGGATGCGGTGCCCGGCTCGGTGAAAGCGCTCCGCCGGCAATCACCCGCCCGTCGCCACCCTGCAGCTGTTTCATTACTTTATTGGCGCGCCAAGGGCGGCATGGGGATCTAGTATGCCACTTAGATCGCCTCAACGAATACCTACTCGAACCGTCTCACCCGAAAACGAAAGAGTCTGATACCATTTTCCTTCGCCCCGAGGCCGGCCTTGCTTTTGGCGATGGCCAGTTGCTCCTCCACGGTATCAACTCCCTGCAGATGGGGTAAGAGGAGCCCGGTCCGGTTTCCCTTCCGGACGATCACCCCGTACTCTTGTGGGTCCAGTTCTTCTGGTCTGGATACGGGTTCTGGCTCCGAAAGCACATCCACCGAATAAGTCAGGTCTTCCAGTTCGTCCGGGGTCACGGCAGGAAAACGCGGGTCGGCCGTGCCGGAACTGATGGCGTTATGGATGATCTCCTCCGCCAGATTCCCTCGGGTCGGACCCGTCGTCCCTATGCAACCCCGCAACTGGCCGTTCTTGTGGATGGTAACGAAAGCCCCGGCCCGTTCTCTCATTTCTGGGGTCAGCTCCGTCGGAGGGTGCTGGGTCCGGCCGGTTTTGATGTACTCCTCCAAGGCTTGGCGGGCCAAACGGACCAGCGGACTCTCCCGCTGTCGGAGCTCCTTCATTTTCTTCCGGCGCCCTTCCTCCAAGGAGCGGAGGAACTGGCGCTCCCCGTCCCGGCCGGTCGGGCGCCAGGCCGCCACGGCATATCCAACCCCGAAGGGTCCTTCGTAGGAAAGCACATCGCCTTTTACCCGGAGACCGTCCAACGTCCCCATCAGGATAAGGAGGGGCCGGAAACCGCATTCCCCAGCCTCCCCAATCAGGGAAGGTTCCAGGGAAAAGAGGCCCTGGACATCGGCCTGGTCCAGGAGGTTTACCACCTTCTCATCAAAAACCCTCCCCTGTGGGCTGTAACCGGCGGGGGCACCGGGCTTTAGTCGGTGGGACAGGTCGCCGCTGGCGATGACGACGGCCTGAGTCCCCGTCTGATCGACCGCCCGCTGGATGACCCGCCCGAAGGCATACAGGGTCTCATAGGGCAAAAGGCCAATGGTAATGGCGACCAGTTTGCTCTTGACCCCGGCCTTTTTCAAAAAGTACTGTGGAACCACCAGGCCATGATCCAGCCCTGGCTCAACCCCATAGTAGTTCGCCTCCCGGCTATCCATCTCCAACAGGGGGATTCCGGCGGCTTGGGCCTCCCGAGCGATCTCCCGAGCCAGCCCCAGGTTGTTCGGCCAGATTACCCGCACCTCAGGTGCCCCGAACTGGCCCAGGTCTCCTGCCAGCCTCTCCTGGGTGGCCATGGTCATAACATCCTGGAAGACCGGGCCGTGCGGGGTAATCATGATCAGGGTATCCGGGCCGGCCTGCCGGACCATCTCCCCCAGGGCCAAGGCCGCTGCCTGGCTTTTGGCCGCCTTCCCGGCATCTTCCCGGCCCACCTCTGGAACCATCACCGGCGGATGGGGCATAAGACCGGCTAAAAGAATGGACATACTTCATCATCTCCAGCACCGCGTGGATGGCAAGCTGTAAATATCATCCGTTGAGGAAATTCTACTCCTGACTTGTGTTTCCTTCCGCGCTTTTCTCAAATTTTCTTCACATGATTCTGTTATAATAGTTTCCAGCGGGTGGTGAAAATATGGCCAACAAACACATCCTGGTGGTCGACGATGAGGCGCGAATGCGCAGCCTGGTCCGGGCCTATTTTGAAAAAGAGGGTTTTACCGTAGAAGAAGCGGGTAATGGGGAAGAGGCCATCAAGAAGACCTCTCAAAAGGCCTACGACCTGGTGATTCTTGACCTCATGCTTCCCCGCGTGGATGGCTGGAGTGTCTGCCGTAAGATCCGGGAGAAATCCTTCGTGCCCATCATCATGCTTACCGCCCGCGGGGCAGAAGAAGAGCGACTCCTCGGTTTTGACCTGGGTGCGGACGACTATGTGGTAAAACCCTTCAGCCCCAGGGAATTGCTGGCCCGAGCTCGGGCGCTCCTTCGCCGTTCTTCGCCCCCCACCGAGTCCACCGAGAGGGTGGAGGCAGGTCACCTGCAGATTGATCCGGTCGGTCGGTTGGTGACCATCCAGGGAGAGAGGGTAGCCCTCACCCCCAAGGAATTCGACCTCCTCCTCCATCTGGCCCGTCACCCCGGGCGGGTCTTCAGCCGGGAGCAACTCCTGGAGCAAGTCTGGGGATACGATTTCTATGGTGATCTCCGGACGGTGGACACCCACGTGAAAACCCTACGGGAAAAAGTCAGCCGTTCCCGCGGACTGCCGCATTATATCCAGACCGTTTGGGGCATCGGGTATAAGTTTGAAGTGAAGGACCGGACCTAGGAGACCGCTGAAAAACCCCCATCTGCGGTGTGGCGCAATCTGCAAGAAAGGACCTTTTTATTAGAGGGGCGTTGCTATTGCAGATTGTCGCTCCGGCGGCTCCCCGCTCAACGTACCACCTAGTACGCCTCGCCTCGGGGCCTTGCCGCTCCTAGCATCTGGGCATTTTTGAACGGTCTCGCCCCAACGGTATCTCGAGTGAGTTAACCACTCAAACCGCAGTTCGTCAGCAGTCTCCTAGGAGACCGCTGAAGGGCGAGTTAGCTGCTGAAAACGCAGTTGATCAGCAGTCTCCCTGCAAAAGCGGGAACGGTGCCCGGATTGGCGAAATCGTTCGGCCGGCAATCGCCCGCCCGTCGCCCGACTGCCACAGTTTCATTCCTTGGCTCTTCATAAGGCAAGCAGCCTTATTGGTGCATGTTCCCCAGATGTCGCCCGACTGCCACAGTTTCATTCCTTGGCTCTTCAGAAAGGGGTATGGCCTTGTTTGGTCGCAGCCTCCGCTGGAAGGTCTGGGCCACTATCAGCCTTTTTGCTATAACCATTCTCCTGGTGTTAGGGCTGGTAGTATCCAATCTTTTTGAGAATCTCTATTTCAGGCAGCAGAGTGATTTCCTGGTCCGGCACGGGCGACACCTGGCCAGCCTGATCGCCGCCGGCCCATCCGACGAAAAACTGGCGACCCAGGTGGAGTTGGCCAAAGACTTCCTGGATGCGAAGGTCGTCGTGGTTAATCAGGCCGGACTGGTCCGGCGCTGCGCCGGAATGATGGGGATGATGCCGGGAATGATGGTCCCTCCCCCGCTCCTCGATCCCATCCAGCAGGGTCGGATCACCGTCCTCCGTGGCTCCAGCCCCTTTTTCGGCGGGGAGGGTCTCCTGGTGGCCGTGCCCGTTGTGCAAGATCAGGTGGTGACCGGAGCCGTCTTCCTCTATTCCCCCCTCTCGGCCATGACCGAAACCCTGGACGCCATGCGTCAGGTGACCCTCTACAGCATCGGGATCACCCTCCTTTTGGCCACCGCCCTGGCCTTTCTCCTCTCGCGAGGTATGTCAACGCCCTTAATGGAGATGAAGAACGCCGCCCAGGAGATGGCCCGGGGTAATCTTGAGGTCAGAGTCCCTATCCGTTCCGCCGACGAGTTAGGACTGCTGGCGCAGAGTCTAAACTACCTCTCCCGGATCTTAAAGCGAAACCGGGAACAAGAACAGCGACTGGAAGGTATGCGCCGGGAGTTCGTCGCCAATGTCTCCCATGAGCTCCGCAGTCCTTTACAGCTTTTGGAAGGTTACACGGAAGCCATCTTGGATGACGTCCCTAAAAATGAGGCCGCTAGAAGGGAATACCTGGAGGTAATCCTGGACGAAACCCTCCGCCTGAAACGCCTGGTCAACGACCTCCTGGACATCACCCAGATCGACGAAGGGAAAATGGTCCTGGCGGTTAAACCCCTTTCCCTGGCCGACCTGGCTCAGCGTCTCGAGCGGAAGCTCTGTCCCCTGGCCCAGGAAAAGGGGGTCTCCCTTCAGGTCGACGTCCCCGGCACCCTGCCCCCGATCTACGGTGATGAGGACCGCCTGGAGCAAGTTGTCTTCAACCTCCTGGATAATGCCCTGCGCCACACCCCATCCGGCGGCCAAGTCACCCTGGCCGCCCGATCCGGCAACGCAGGTCAGATCAAGCTGACGGTCCAAGACACCGGGGAAGGCATCCCGGCGGGGGATCTCCCCTACATCTGGGATCGTTTCTATAAGGTGGACAAGGCCAGGACTGGTCGTCAGGGTACCGGCCTGGGCCTGGCCATTGTCAGGAGGATCGTTGAAGCCCACCGCGGCCAGGTTTTCGTCGAAAGCGTCTTGGGGAAGGGGAGCCTCTTTACCATCTTGTTGCCGACCGGGGAGCCAACGGAAGACAAGGCTGGAAGGTGAATCCTTTTGGGCCTTGCGGTATTACCGCTAGTACGAGGAGTCTAGCTTCTGTCAGCTCACCGGGTCTGGGTCGATGTGATCCAAGCTCCTCAGTGACCTGCGCTCACCGCACCGCGCCGATGGGTGTCTTTCAGCGGTCTACCGCGAAACAAACCAGCTGCTTCCCGGGCGCCGCGCGGGCGTTGCTACCTCGCTGCTGTTTCATTACTTTCATGCCGCCAAAGGTGGTAGGAGGATCTCCTGGTAGTCACCGCTTGCCTCTTCTCAGTACCTTCCCACTCCTGCGCCCAGTGTGCTGCCCTTCCTGTACCACGATCTCTCCGTTCACCAGGACCGCATAGATCCCCGCTGGGTACTGCAGGGGATTGAGGAAAGTGGCCCGGTCCTTAACGCTTCTATCATCAAAAATGACCAGGTCAGCCCAGTATCCTTCCTTTAGCAAACCACGGCCCTCCAGGCCCAGCCGAGCGGCGGGGAGCGAAGTCATCTTGCGGACGGCCTCCTCCGGACGGAAGAGTTGCCTTTCTCGCGCCAGGTTCAGGGCACGGGGAAAGGTCCCGAAGCTGCGCGGATGAGGTTTCCCGACGGCCAAAAGGCCCTCCGCGCTCAAGGCATAGCCATCAGACACGATGGAAATGAACGGGGCGGCAAGAATATTCTCCACATCCCGCTCATCCATAACGAAGGAGACCAGGGGAACATCGCCTTTCTCCAGGAGGTTCAAGACGGCCTGTCCCGGTGAAATCCCCAGGGCCTGGGCCACTTCCGCCAGGTTCTTGCCTTCCAGATCCGGTCGATCGGGTAGGGCAGAAACATGCAGCCGCTCCGCCCCACCCCGGCGCTCCAGGTTCTCTACCACCGCCGTCAGGAGCTTCTCCCTGTTACCCGGATCCCCTAATTTCTCTAAGAGGCCGGCCCGACCACCCTCCTGGGCCCAGCGGGGGATCAAGGCGCCGATCAAACTGGTACCGGAGGCCGCATAGGGGTAGGCGTCCGCCGCCGCGTCCACCCCTTCTTCCCGCGCCTGGTTGATCAGCCGCAGTAATTCCCGCCCCTTGCCCCAGACCACCGGCCCCAAGGCCTTAAGATGAGAGACCTCGACCCGGACTCCGGAGCGGCGCCCGATCTCCAAAGCCTCCTTAACCGCCGATACCACCCCGATGTTGTAATTGCTTTCATCCCGGATGTGGCTGGAATAGAGTCCTCCGCCCTCCGCCACAACCTGCGCGAGCTCAATGATCTCGTCCGTGGCCGCATAGCTGCCTGGAGCATAGTAAAGACCGGTGGAGAGACCGAAGGCTCCTTGGTCCAGGCTCTCCTCCACGAGGGTCCGCATTTGTTGCATCTCCTGGGGAGAAGGAGGGCGTTGTTCGTAACCCATGACGCTGGCCCGGACGGTTCCATGTCCCACCAAAGCGGCCACGTTGACCGCAGGTCTCCGCCGCTCCAAGGTTTGCAGGTATTCCCCCATGGAGCCCCAGGTTATGGCGAAACTTGGATCATAGCGATGGATCATCTCCTGCGCCACCGTCAGGGAGGATCCAGCCAAAGGGGCCGCCCACCCTCCACAATTACCGACTACCTCCGTGGTTACCCCTTGACGAACCTTGCTTTGGGCCAGAGGATCCAAGAGCAGCGTAAAATCGGAGTGAGAGTGAAGATCAATGAAACCCGGTGCCACCGCCAGACCCCGGGCATCGATCTCCCTTTCAGCAGCACCCGTAATCCTGCCTATGGCCGCAACCTTCCCTTCCGCGATGGCCACGTCGGCATAAAACCAGGGGTTACCGGCTCCATCGATGACCCGCCCGTTTCTAATCACCAGTTGATACAATTAGAATCCCCCCACGCCAAAGGTTACTGTAAGTATTCTTCATTCGGGGAGATACTCCTGCTGAGCCTGCCCGAGAGAGGGTTGTAACCCGTCTCGCGTCCTGCTGGATCGGTGGGGGAGCCAGGTGACAAGCGCGTTAACTTGAAGTCTCGGAGAGTTAGTAGACAGGGGGTTCTGGGGTCGCAGTTGGGAAAGAGTGGTTGCCAGGGGAAGCCATCAGAGGTCCTTCTTCACGTTAAAACGATACCCCACCCCCCGGACAGTCTCAATCCAGCTCTCGTCCATAGCCTCCCTGAGCTTAGCCCGCAAGTTAAAGATGTGGACGTCCACCGTCCGGTAGTCACCGTCAAAGTCAAAGCCCCAAATGGTTTCCAGGAGCAGATCGCGGGTCATGACCTGACCGGCGTTTTCCAGTAGAAGGCGGAGAAGCTCAAACTGGCGGAAAGATAGTTCAATCTCCTTCCCTGCCACCTTCACCCGGCGGGCGCCGAGGTCGATCTCCACCGGGCCACGTACCAACCGGGCCTGCCGCTTGCCACCGGGGGCAGTTCGCCGGAGAATAGCCTTGATCCTGGCCACCAATTCCCGGGGACTGAAGGGTTTGACCAGATAGTCATCCGCCCCGATCTCCAGAGCCACCACCCGGTCCACCACTTCCTTTCTAGCCGTAAGAATCAAGATCGGGGTGTCCATCTCTTTTCTCAATTCCCGGCAGACGGCTAGGCCGTCCATTCCAGGCAACATCAGATCAAGGATGACCAGGTCGGGATTCTCCCGCCGGGTCAAAGACAGAGCCTCTGTTCCATCAAAGGCCTTAAGGACGCTAAATCCTTCCACCTCAAGATTATAAGCGATCAGTTCCACTACCGAAGGCTCATCGTCCACCACCATGATCTTACCGGCCACGGAACACCCCCCTAATCTCTAGGAGACCGCTGAAAAACACCCATCTGCGGTGTGGCGCAATCTGCAAGAAAGAACCTTTTTATTAAAGGGCCGTTACTGTTGCAGATTGTCGCTCCGGCGGCTCCTCGCTCAACGTACCACCCAGTACGCCTCGCCTCGGAGCCTTGTCGCTCCTAGCATCTGGGCATTTTTGAGCGGTCTCGCCCTTACGATTTCCCGGACGGGTTAACCACGCAAAACGCAGTTCGTCAGCACTCTCCTAGGAGACCGCTGAAAAAGTCCATCTGGACGTCTGAGGCCCTCTCATCTGCTGTAAATGCTATCGCTTTATCTTTAAGTTTTCGTTAATTTCGCGTTATGAAAGGATTAGCCTTTCTTAACCTTTTCTTAACCTGAGTTTTAACAAGATTTAAAAGTGAATCCGGATAATCAGATCGAACCAAAAAACATGAGGAGGTTAAATGAATGCACGGACGAAGAAGCATCATCCTGCTGATGGTCGCTCTGCTGCTGATCACCCTGACCCTGGGCGGCTGCGGCGGCAACTCGCAACCGGCTAAGACCGCCGAACCGGCCAAGAAGTCTGAACCAAGTCAGTCTGGTCCCCTACTCTTGAACGGTGCCGGTGCCACCTTCCCCTATCCCCTCTATTCGAAGTGGTTTGACGAGTACACCAAGGTCAATTCCAATGTCCGCATCAATTATCAATCCATCGGCTCGGGAGGCGGCATCAACCAGATCACCCAAAAGACCGTCAACTTCGGCGCCTCCGATGGTCCCATGACCGACGAGCAACTCTCCAAGGCTCCGGGTGAGATTCTGCACATCCCTACCACGTCTGGAGCCGTAGCCGTCGCCTACAACCTTCCCGGGATCCAATCCGGACTGAAACTGGACGCCGCCACCTTAGCCGATATCTATCTGGGCAAGATCAAAAAGTGGAACGACTCCCGACTCACCAAGCTCAACCCTGACCTGAAACTTCCGGCCACCGACATCGTCGTGGTGCACCGGTCGGATGGTAGCGGTACGACCTTCATCTTCACCGACTATCTGAGCCAGGTCAGCGCGGAATGGAAGGAGAAGGTCGGCAAAAGTACCTCCGTCAAGTGGCCCACCGGCTTGGGCGGAAAAGGCAACGAAGGCGTGGCCGGTCAGATCCTGCAGACGCCGGGCGGAATCGGCTATGTGGAACTGGCCTACGCCCTGCAAAATAAGATCGCTTATGCCCAGTTGAAGAACCAGGCCGGGAAGTTCATTGAACCGAGCCTCCCCGCCACCACGGTGGCTGCCGCCGGCATGGCCGATAAGATGCCGGCTGACCTGCGGGTCTCCATCGTCAACTCCCCGGCTCCCGACGCCTATCCCATTGTTGGTTTCACCTGGATCCTGATCTACAAGAATCAAGATGATCCCGTCAAAGGTAAGGCGGTAGTGGACATGCTCTGGTGGGC
The DNA here is from genome assembly GCA_023475165.1 of Bacillota bacterium. Classification (GTDB taxonomy): domain Bacteria; phylum Bacillota; class Sulfobacillia; order JAMCWA01; family JAMCWA01; genus JAMCWA01. The sequence continues at coordinate 94,046 of JAMCWA010000099.1, forward strand.
CATCCACGACGGACAGAAGTATGCCGAACCCCTCCACTATGCCCGGTTACCTGAGCAGGTGGTCAAGCTCAACGAGGCCAAAATCAAGTCAATTAACTACCAGGGTAAGTCCCTTCTATCGCAGTAGTCTCCCTCCCCGGGGTTTTTCAGCGGTCTCCTCGGCAGCGTGATCCCTCGGCAGCAGGGGGTAGACCCCTCTCCCTCTGCTGCCACCTGCTATCTTCAGCTCAAAAGACTGCTGACAAACTGCGTTTTGAGCGTTAGCCCGTCCGAGAGCGGTCTCCTAAGAAAGGCCAGGAGAGGAAAATGACCATCAGACCCAACCTGATAAGGCCCCAATCATCCCACCAATGGCAGGATCAATCCTTTCGCCTTCTGACCCTGGTTTTTGCTTTAGCTATGCTCGGCCTGGTCGGGCTCATGGTCCTGGAACTCCTGCAGGGTTCCTGGCTTTCCCTCCTGCGTTTCGGCTGGTCTTTCTTGACCGATGCTGATTGGGACCCTGTCTTTGAAAACTTCGGTGCCCTTCCGTTCCTTTACGGTACCCTTATTTCTTCCCTTCTAGCTCTCAGCATAGCCCTGCCGGTAAGTCTGGGGATCGCCCTCTTTCTCACTGAGATTGCCCCTCAGTGGCTCTACCGCCCAATAAGCTTCGTCGTGGAGCTTCTGGCCGCCATTCCGAGCGTCGTTTATGGCCTGTGGGGCCTCTTTGTGCTGGCCCCCTGGGTCCGGACCCACCTGCAACCAGTATTGAGCCGGTTTTTTGGCTACCTTCCCTTCTTTCAAGGCCCGGCCCTGGGCGTGGGAATGCTCTCGGCTGGGCTTATTCTTGCTGTAATGATCACCCCCATCGTTACCGCCATCTCCCGGGAGGTCATCATGGCTGTCCCCACCAGTCAGAGGGAGGCTGCTCTGGCCCTGGGAGCCACCCGCTGGGAGATGATTCGCCTGGCCATCCTGCCCTATGCTCGCTCCGGCCTCCTGGGAGCTGTCCTCCTGGGTCTGGGCCGGGCCCTGGGAGAGACGATGGCCGTGACCATGGTCATTGGCAACCGCCCAGAGATTGCCATCTCTCTTTTCGCTCCCGGGTACTCCATGGCCAGCGTCATCGCCAATGAGTTCAGCGAGGCCACCTATGCCCTTTACCTCTCGGCCTTGATGGAGATTGGACTGCTCCTCTTCGGCGTAACCATGCTCCTGAATTTTCTGGCTCGTCTCATGCTCTGGAGGTTGACCGGCGCTGTCGCCGGCACACGGGAGTAATAAAGAACAGTAAGGGGTACGAGGAAGAGTGTTAGATTAGGGCCTGAGGGCCTGTAAGTATGGCGAGAAGGTGGTTCAGACCTTGTTACACAGCTACCCTTTCCGAAAATTGCTGAATCGTGCTGTGACCGTGCTCATGCTTCTGGCAGTGGTCCTGGCCCTGATCCCTCTTTTCTCCATCCTCTGGCATACCTTCGAGCGGGGTTGGCCAGCCATAAGCCCAACCTTCTTTACGCACCTGCCAAAACCGGTGGGCGAAACCGGGGGCGGGATAGCCAATGCCTTGGCCGGAACCGGTCTGCTCATCCTCCTGGCCAGTTCCATTGGTGTTCCCTTCGGACTTCTGGTTGGCATCTACCTGGCCGAGTTCAACCCCGGCGGCCTGGGTACAGTGGTACGTTTCCTCAATGATGTTCTGACTGGCATCCCCTCGATTGTTACCGGCATGTTTGTCTATTCCCTGCTGGTGCTGACCATGGGTGGTTTTTCCGCCCTGGCTGGGGGCGTAGCCCTGGGTCTAATCATGATCCCCACCGTGACCCGTTCCACCGAAGAGATGCTCAAGATGGTTCCCACGAGCCTCCGGGAAGCTTCCCTGGCCCTTGGCGCCACCAAGACCCAAACCATCCTGCGGGTGGTCCTCCCGGCGGCCATTCCTGGTATTCTTACCGGGATCATGCTGGCCGTGGCCCGAGTGGCAGGGGAAACCGCCCCTTTGCTCTTCACTGCCTTTGGCAATCGTTTCTGGTCCCTGCGGCTGGATCAACCCATAGCCGCCCTGCCCTTGCAGATATTCACCTATGCCATCTCTCCCTACCGCGACTGGCAGACCCAAGCCTGGGGAGCCGCCCTGGTCCTGGTGACCCTGGTTCTGGTTCTGAACATCGTGGCCCGCCTGGTCTTTCACCGGGACGGAAGGTAGACCTTCAGCCAGAACACATCATGGACTATTGGAGTGAAGAAAATGGCTCAGGGTATGGAGATCCGGAATCTTTCCGCCTGGTATGGTTCCCAGCAGGTTCTCAAGGAGATCAACCTTCCCGTCTCACCTAACCAGGTGACGGCCATCATCGGTCCTTCCGGTTGTGGAAAATCCACCTTTGTCCGGACTTTGAACCGTCTCCACGAGATCATCCCCGGCGCCCGCGTCTCCGGGCAGGTCTTCTTGGGCGAAGTCGACCTTTACGCCCCAGGGGTAGACCCTGTTTCAATCAGGCGAAGGATTGGTATGGTCTTTCAAAAGCCCAACCCTTTTCCCACCATGTCCATTTTTGAAAACGCAGCGGCCGGCCTGAGACTGAACGGAGTTGACAAAAGAAGGCTGGCGGAACAGGTAGAAAAGAGCCTGAAGCTGGCCGCCCTTTGGGATGAGGTTTCCAATAGGCTGGGACAATCAGGCGCTGCCCTTTCCGGTGGGCAGCAGCAGCGCCTTTGCCTGGCGCGCGCCCTGGCCGTCTCCCCGGAGATCCTCTTGATGGACGAACCGGCTTCCGCCCTGGACCCTGCCGCTACCTTGAAGATCGAAGACCTGATCCGGGAGCTGAAAAAGGAGTATACCATCATCGTCGTTACCCATAACATGCAACAGGCCGCCCGGGTGGCTGACCAGACCGCTTTTTTCTTAAACGGCGAACTGGTGGAATACGGTCCCAGTTCGGAGATTTTCACCCGTCCCAAAGATCGCCGGACAGAGGACTATATAACGGGGCGGTTCGGGTAAAAGGCTTGCGACATAGCAGATGGGGGTTTTCAGCGGTCTCCTAGCTAACAAAGCATATTCTGTCATGTCAGGAGGCAGGGCCATGACCAGGGATTCTTTTCACGCCCAGCTCCAAGACCTGCAAGATCAACTTCTGAAGACGGGTTGGCTGGTGGAGGAGGTGATCGTCGAGGCGGTTAATTCCCTCAAGGAGCAAGATCTGGAGCGAGCCAGGAAGGTTATCGAGGGGAACGACCGGGTCGATCAACTGACCATGGATATCGAGAACCAGTGCCTCCGGCTGCTGGCTCTGCAGCAACCCATGGCCAGAGATCTCCGGGCTATCGGAACGGCCCTCAAGATCATCACTGATCTGGAGAGAATGGCCGACCACGCCGTGGACATCGCCCGGGTTACTCTGCGGATTGGGGACGAGCCCCTGATCAAACCCCTGGTGGATATCCCGCGTATGGCCGAAACGGTACGCCTGATGATCCGCGAGAGCCTCTACGCCTATGTGCGGCAGGATGTGGATCTGGCTGAAAAAATGATCAAGCGCGACGATATCATCGACCACCTCTATTCCCAGATTTTCCGAGAGCTCCTTCTGTACATGCTGGAAGACCCAGGAACCATCCCCCAGGCCACCCAGCTCCTCTTCGTGGGTTCCCATCTGGAAAGGGTGGCCGATCACGCCACCAACCTGGGGGAATGGGTCATTTACATGGTCACGGGGGAAAGAAAAGAGCTGAATAAGCCAGGCGAGCTAACGACAAAAGGGTAATCACCGCTCTCCAAAACCATAACGGACGGGTTCGGCACTGTCATGTACAAGCCATCTTGGGCGGCGTAAAACGCAGTTCGTCAGCCCTCCATCCAGCAATCCCGCCAGAGCCTCACCCCTGCCTGGTACTAATGCTCACCCCGTCCAGCCAGAGGTAGGGAAGATACAAACTACCACCGGGTGCGTTTGGCCCGCCCGCACTTTCCCATTTCCTCTCGCGGCTCAGCTCCACCACCTGCTCCTTCAGCGCCTGGAAGGCGTTAACACTGCACATGGTGTCCTTGATGCGGCCTACCACCTGGCCGTCCTCGATCTTGTAGCCCAGCATGACGTTGCCGCTGACCGAGCCACCGTAGGGGTTACCAGCCCAGGCTCCCATGAGCATGTCGATCAGGAAACCCTGCCCAAGTGAGCCGATCATTTCGCCATAGGAACGCTGCCCTGGCAACATCAGCAGGTTGGTGGGACCCGGTGCCGGAATTCCGGCCGTCCTTCTGGCGCTGCCGTTGGGCTCCTCTCCCAGGGCCTGGGCCGTGGCCAGGTCCAGGAAAAAGTTGCGGATCGTCCCTCTCTCCACCAGGGGTTTCCGCCGCGCTGGCACGCCCTCATCATCCATGGCCCTACTCCCCGGGCCCCAGGGAAGCAGGGCATCGTCCTCCAGAGAAATCCGCGGGTCAAAAAGGGTTTGACCCTGTTTGGCAACGAAAGGAGAAACCCCTCTTTCCAGCGCCTGACCGTTCAAGCTGGCCAGGACCGGCCCCAAGACAGCCGCCGTCGCCCGGGGAGTCAATATTACCTGGTACTTGCCCGAAACCAGGGGCACATTGTTCCTGGCCTTTTCAAAGGACCAGCGGATGGCTTCCACCAAGGCCGGCGAGACGTCTTCCTGCCTGGCCGACTGGTGGGCTTCGCCCACGTGGAGGAAATTCTGCCCCTCCACCAGCCTGCCCCCCGCGGAATGACTGTAACCCGTCCGGCGGTAATGGCCGGACAGCCCGCGGCTGTTCAACACCGTAACCTCGTTCGTGGATTTGGCGACCCGGGATGAGGCCAAAAAGGCCGGGTGCAAGGCGCGGAGTGCCTCCACCACCTCTTTACCCCTGGCCACCATCTCCTCCACCGCCAGGTCTTCGACAAGGGGATCGAGGCTCTCCACCGCGGGTATGGTTCCCGGAGCGGCAAAAGAAAACTCCACCAGCCGTCCAAAGGACGCCGCCTGAATCGCCCGTTCGGTCAAGCCAGCACCGTCACCCGGCTTGGTACTGGTGGAAAAACCCAAGCGTCCCTCTTTCTTCACCCGCAAGGTAACAGAATGGGACTCGGCCGTCTCCACCTTCTTCAGGCGGTTGTTACTATATTCGACGACCGTGGTCAGAAGTTTTTCCTCAAAGACCTCAGCCTCCTGGCAGCCCCGGGCCAAAGCCATCTGGATGATGTCCTGCATCATTTCTTCCCCCCAATTACGACGTTCTGGATGCGGACGTGCGGCGCCCAGTGGCTCACTGGCAGAGGCATCTGTCCTCCCTTACCGCATCCTCCGGCCGAGTCAAAGATGGTGAAGTCACGTCCGATGAGGTCAATGTTTTTGAGGGTGCGAAAGACGTTCCCTGTCAGGGTTACGTCCTTAACCAACTCGGCCACCTGACCGTTCCGGATCATATAAGCCTCGCCGGCCGTAAAGGTGAACATCTCCCCATTGGTCTGGCCACCGTAGGCCCCTTTCGCATAGACCCCTAGATTGACCCCGCGCAGGAGGTCCTCGAAGGAAGCCTCTCCCGGTTCAATGCAGGTATTGCGCATCCGGACGATGGGTGGAAACTGGTAGGTGATGGCCCGGGCGTTTCCAGTTGGTTCCTCGCCCATTTTGCCCGCCGTTTCCCGGCTATGCAGCCGTCCCACCAAAACCCCGTTTTTGATCAGGTAGGTTTTCTGCGTCCGAACGCCCTCATCATCGTAGACCAGATGGCCTCGGGCCCCCTCATCCAACCCACTGTCATAAACGTTCAAGAACTCTTGCCCAAATCGAGTCCCCAGGGTCATCACCTTACGCATGTTTTCGTTCTCGTGGAGCCCATCGGATTCGGAAAGATGCCCGAAGGCTTCGTGGATGAAGACCCCCGCCAGGTGGGGATCGAGGATGACCGGGTACTGGCCTCCAACAATGGGCTCGGCCCGCATCAGGCTGATGGCCGTATGGCAGACCTCCTCCACTTCCTTTTCCTTGCCCACGATGAAAGAGAAGTCATTAGAACCCCCGAACCCGGTATGGGCCGACTGGCTCTGGCCGTTAGCGGCAGCGGTGGCCGCCACGTTGCAGCCCATATCCATTTTCTCCTGCTCGATGTAAGAACCCTCGGAATTGGCAAAATGGAGGCGGCTGAATTTATCGAAATAGCGGATCGAGGCGCTGACAATCTCGGAGGAGTAGTTTAGGATCAATCGCGCGTAGCCCTCCAGGAGATCCTTTTTTCTCTCCAGGTTGATCTCCCGGGGTGACACGACCGGCCTGACCCGAACTACGTCCTCCACCGCCGGCACCTGGGCTAGCCGGACTGGCTCCGTAGCCAAGGAAGCCGCCACCCGTGCTTGCCGGATGGCCAGGTCCACCTTTTCCTCCAGTCCCTCCAGGCTATTAAAAGAAACAAAACCCCAACCCCCACCCACCAAGGCACGGATGTTCCCACCGTAAGACAGCGACTTACCAATGTTCTCCAGCCGCTTCCCCTGAAACTCGACCCGGGTGGTCTCACTCTCTTCCAGCCGGATCTCCAGGTAATCCACTGGTTTCCCCCGGACCAAAGCCGTCAAAAATGCCTTCATCGAGTTCCCCCCCTTAGTAGACTCGGCCCAAGCCCCCTGACAACTGGCTAATACTGAACTTTCCCGTACCCCGAGCTCTCCTTTTGCTGAAGGAGCGCGCCACATCATGGCCTGATCTCTGACTAAAGGTCAGTCAGGCTGGCCGCCTTGCTCCAGGCTTGGCCAGAAAACCGTTGGGAAAGTCCATCTGCTGGTGATCCTTGCAGCGTTCCCCTGGGGTACTTCGACGCCTCCTTACCGTTTTCCTTCTATTCCCGAAGTATTACTTTACGCTTCACCCGCAGTCGGCCCGAAAGAGGCCCCCCGGTCGTCCGATGGGGAAACCGGGAGAAGGACCACCCTACTGGTCTCCCGGAGAGCGCACCAGGAGAACGGGACAGGTCGCCTGACGGGTAACGGCCTCGGCCACACTGCCCAAGACCAGCCTCTTTAGCCCGCCCCGCCCGTGGGTAGCCATAGCAATGAGATCGTACTTGTCCTCCTCAGCCAGTCGGAGTATTTCGCTCGCCACGTGCCCTTCCAGCATGACCGTCCGGGCCGCTATCCCCATGCTCTGGGCCAAAGCCAAGGTCTCCGACAGGATCTTCTCTCCACCCTCACGCAGGACCTTCTCCAGTCCCACATAGTCAATGAACTGTCCATAAGTCGACTGATCTGTCAAGAGGATATCGACCCCCACCACGTAGAGGAAGGTTACCTCAGAACCGTGGGTCCGGGCCAATTCCAGAGCCAACTTGGCCGCTCCCAGCGCCATTTCGCTTCCATCCACCGGGGCCAAGATCTTGCCAAACATCTCCCTCGCCTCCCTTTCCAGTAATGTTTAGGAACATCTTACACCGAAAAGGTGGTCAGGGCAATCCGTCTCCTTAAGAGATCCCCATGCCGCCTTTTGGCGGCGCCAAAGAGTAATGAAACAGCAGCGGCGCCCCGGAAGTAGCTGGTTCAGGGTAGAGTGCTGGCGAACTGTGTTGGGAGTAGTCAACCCGCCCGAGCCAAGCCGCCATAGTCTCTGCCACGCTTGATGGTGATTGAGCTTCTGGCGGCTTTAGCCAAGTCATAAGGCCAAGACCGCAAGGCTCCGAGGCGAGGCGTACGAGGTGGTACGTTGAGCGAGGAGCCGGAGGACGGCGCGTCAGTGCCGCCGGGGTCTGGGGGGACTCCCCCAGGCATTAGGGGGTGCTCAGGCACCGTAGGTACCGCCGAAGAGAGGCGTGCCCCCCTAGCGGAGGTGGGTGGGAGCCCGCCTGGCACGCAGATGGGTGTTTTTCAGCTGTTTCCTAGCGTGGTCTGGCTTTACTTTATCACCGGCAGTGCCCCCTGGGTCAAATACTTACTCAAACCGACGAAGATGGCCCAGGCCACCTCCCGCTGGTAATCAGCCCTGGCCAACAGTCTCTCCTCCGTTGGGTTGGAGAGAAAACCCACCTCCACATTGGCTGCCGGAACCTTGACCTCCCGCAAGACATATTGGTTGATGTTCACGTTGACCTGTCGATTGGTCTTGCCGGTGATCCGGGTCAGTTCCGCCTGCAGGTGGCGCGCCAACCGCCCGTTGTCCGGGTGTCCCTCGGGCAGGTAGAAGACTTGCGCTCCGTGCCAGCGGGAGGAGGGGGTTCCATTGGCATGAATGGTCAGGAAGATATCGACCCCCGGTTGGTTAGCGATTTCCACTCGTTTTTTCAAGTCTAGCCGTTTTCGCTCGGAAAGGGACCGGCCCCCATCGGCCAAATCTTGATCCCTTTCGCGGGTCAAGATGACGCGGCAACGGGTGGCCTCCAGGAACTCCCTTAGATACTGCGTAATGCCCAGAACTACATCTTCCTCTTTGGTGCCACCCGGCCCGACGATCCCAGGATCGACGCCGCCGTGACCCGGATCAAGGACGATGACCTTGCCGATCAAGACCTTGGTTACCTCCGCCACCTGAGCCCGCTGCTGCAGGACCTGGAACCAAAGCAAAAGGCCCAAGAAGGATCCGACCAGCAGGAATAGTCTTATGGAATGGCCGGTGAACCGGAGCCACAGGGCGGGAGTCGCCCGACGAAATGGGCTCCGGGGGTTTCTTCCCTCCCCGAAATCTCCGCCAGGCTCTCGATCTGACCGTAATCGAAACCCCGATCTTTCCGGCCCTTTCCCCGCTTCCGCTGCCCGTGCCCCCTTTCCCTTTTCTCGGGGATTATGACCTCCCTGGAAAGGATGACCCCGGAACACACTATCACCCCCGTCCACAGGCTTTCTAGTCTAAAACCTATGCTGAGAAGGGTAAGGGAAGAACCAGAGGGCGGATAGAGGGATGGGAGACGGCTGAAAAACCCCCATCGGCTTGTTCGGTTTTCATCGGCACTCTCGTGGCGGGTTGTCTGAGGACAAAAAAGGAAACTGGGGAGATCATCTCCCCAGTCAAGGATAGTCAAACTACACGAAGGGCCGGGATAGTCGCCGTCGCCAACACCCGGTTTCCTTTCATCCGTTCAAAAACTCCTCGAGAGGCCGGTAGGGAAGGCTATGAGCCTCAGCCACCGCCTTATAGGTGACAAATCCGTTAAAGACATTCACGCCGCGGGCCAGGGCTCGGTTTTCGCGCAGCGCCCTTTCATAGCCCTTGTTGGCCAGTTGCAGGGCATAAGGTAGGGTCACGTTGGTCAGGGCCAGGGTGGAGGTCCTGGGAACCGCGCCCGGCATGTTGGCCACCGAGTAATGGATTACTCCATGCTTGACGTAGGTCGGATCGGCGTGAGTTGTGACCCGGTCTACCGTCTCGATGGAGCCACCCTGGTCAATGGCCACATCGACGACTACCGATCCCGGCTTCATTGTCTTGATCATCTCTTCCGTCACCAGTTTGGGGGCGCGGGCGCCCGGAATGAGGACAGCCCCTACCAAAAGGTCGGCCCGTCGGACAGCCTGGGCAATGTTATAGCTGTTAGACATCAACGTTACCAGACGCCCCTGAAAGACATCGTCCAGGTAGCGAAGCTTATCGGCGCTAATGTCGAGGATGGTCACCTGGGCACCCATCCCCACCGCCATCTTGGCCGCGTTCATCCCTACAATCCCGCCGCCGACAATGACCACATTGGCTGGTGGTACCCCGGGAACTCCACCCAGGAGGACCCCCCGTCCGCCGTAGACCTTCTCCAGATACTGAGCCCCAATCTGCACAGCCATCCGGCCGGCCACTTCGCTCATGGGGGTCAAGAGCGGCAGGGAACCATCGTCCAACTGAACGGTTTCATAGGCGATGGCAACGATCATCTTTTCCATCAGCTTGCGGGTAAGTTCTCGTTCCGGGGCCAGGTGCAGGTACGTGAAAAGAACTTGCCCCTCGCTGAAAAGATCATATTCCGACGGGAGGGGCTCCTTGACCTTCATGATCATGTCCGCCGTCCGGAAGACCGCTCGGGCGTCCTGGAGGATCTCCGCCCCGGCCTGGCGGTAATCGTCATCACTGAAACCACTACCCAAGCCGGCGTTCTTCTCTACCACCACCTGGTGACCGTCCCTGGTCATGGCCTGGACCCCGGCGGGGGTGATGGCCACCCGGTTCTCGTTGTTCTTGATCTCTCTTGGGACCCCGACAATCATCTCTTTCGCTCTCCTTTGTCTCACAAATGGATCTAGCCGTTCCCCAAATATGAAGCAATAAGTATGCCAGCAGAGGCTTACGTTGGCCTTGAGCGAGAGGATGAGGCGGGGTAAAGAACGCATCGCAAGAGTCTGGAAATATTCCTTTCCGGCAATGGGCCTGGAAGGGTCAATTGTGGAAAGATAGGTTCCCAATCGGAAACCTATCTCGCCATTCCTCCCGGCCTTAAGCCATATTTCCTCATCTTGTTCAGCACGGTGCGGTGGGAGATCCCCAAGGCCCGTCCGACTCGGCGGGAACTTCCGTACTGGGCCAGGGCCTTTTCCAGCGTCTCTCTTTCTACCCTGTCCACCGCCTCTTTCAAAGGGGTTTCGGGTGGGGTAGCCGTTCCCCCGGCCGACTCAACATTAGTCTGGCCCGGTCCAGAAGGCGAAGGCTCCTTGGAAAACGGGGAGGGAAGGCCAGGGGTGGGGACTGGGGAAACGGGCTGGAGTGTGAGGCCATTTCCCCGGCCTGGTTGAACCGGGATACCCCCGGAAAACTCCCCGGGCAAGAGGGTCCTTCCCCCCACCGGGGCCGCCTCCCCTTCCAACCAAAGGTACTCGGGACGTACCTCGTCCCCGCTGGCTAGGTTAACGGCCCTTTCCAGGACGTTTTCCAATTCCCGAACGTTTCCCGGCCAGGGATAAGCCAGCAGTTTAGAAAGGGCCTGCGGATCGACCTTCTTGATGGTGCGGCCCATCTTAGTACTGAACTTGGTCAAGAGATGCTCCACCAAAAGGGGGATATCCTCGACCCTTTCCCGCAAGGGCGGTAGGTAAAGAGGCACCACATTCAGGCGATAGTAGAGATCCTCGCGGAAATCGCCCTTTCTGATCATTTCCTCCAAGGGGCGACTGGTGGCGGCGATAATCCGGACATTTACCGGATTCTCCTCTCGCCCCCCCACCCGCCGGACCTTGCCTTCTTCCAAAACCCGCAGGAGTTTGGCCTGCAAGTGAGGCGACATTTCGCCGATCTCGTCCAAGAACAGTGTTCCATCAGAGGCATATTCGAAGAGGCCCTGGCGCCCTCCCTTCTTGGCTCCGGTAAAGGTCCCCTCCTCGTAACCGAAGAGCTCGCTTTCCAGGAGGGTATCGGGAACGGCGGCACAGTTGAGGGGAACAAAAGGCTTATTTCGCCGCGGGCTCTCCATATGAACGGCGCGGGCAAAAAGCTCTTTCCCCGTACCGCTCTCGCCGCGGATCAGGATGGTGGAGTCACCCCTGGCGACGGTGCGGGCAATGTCAATGACGCGGCGCAGAGAACCGCTGACCCCGATGATATCTTCAAAGGTGATCATCGAGGGGCGGGTGATAGAATAAGCCAGTTGCCGGACATCGGACATGTCCTTCAAGGCCGCCACCACCCCGATGGTACGCCCCTGCCGGTCCTTGATGGGCCTTCCGGTGGTGATGTAGTGGACGCGTCCTTTGGGGGTGTTTAAAATGATTTCCTGGTTATCATAGGGTAGGCCTGTTTCCAAGGAGGAAAGCATGGGGATGTGCGGCGATAGTATTTCCGCGATGAGGCGGCCTACCACTTCCGCCTGGGTATAACCCAGGATCTTTTGCGCCGCCGGGTTGAAAATGGTGATGAGCCCATTCCGATCGATGGCAATGATCCCTTCGCTGACGGAATTCAGAAGGGCCAAAAGGCGCTGCTCCCTTTCCTCGTAAGGCATGAGCTCCACCGGCGCCACGCGAGTAATACCGGGAATCAGGCGGAGTTCTCTTTCCACCTCCCGGCGCTGCCGCGGCTCCAGGTTCTCAATCTCCAGATACATGATGTTGGGGACAACTTCCATGCCGGTGATATTTAAACCGTGCGGCACCAGGATCTTGGAGATATCAAAGACCAGTCCGACCCGGTCCTGGTTTTCGATGAGATAGCGCGCCATTGGCACCGGTGTCATCCCCTTTCCTTAAAGAAATAACGGCTTTGGCTCACCCTTTCCCCTCGGGCAAGGCGCTCCCCATGGCCAAGCCCCAACCGGCTTTACGACCATCTCCAGAAAAGTCCAACGCCTGACAGCTGTATTTACTTAAGCCCAATGGCTTCCTACTTACTTCGGAACTCTGAGGTTCTTCTTGGTGGAGGCCATCATCCACCAGGCCAGAAGAAGGATCGGGGGCGTGAAAAGCTGGGTCAGGGTAAAAACCCCCAACCCCAGGGTTGGGTTAGTATATTTCCACAGATAAAGAGGATTGTCGCGCACCGTTTCCTCAACCAGGGCCCGCAACAACTGATGGTAAAAGAGGAAGGACCAGAACTGGTAACCGCGCGGCAGGTTTTGCCCACGGAGGTAAAAGAAGCGGATGAGGAGGATCAGGCCGATGGCTGATCCCACCAACTGGGCCGGCCAGCGTCCAAACCAAAAGGCGGTGGTCCGTCCCAAGACTTCCTGATTAAAGATATTCCCAATACGGACGATGGTATAGCCTATGGTCAGACCAGGAACCGTCAAATCAGCCAGCGCGTTGATGTCTTTGCCCTTGCGCCGGATATAGATCCAGCCGGCCGCAAAGCCACCCAAGAGCCCGCCGTGCCAGGAAAGGCCCCCCTCGTAGACCCTCAAGACCTGGAGCGGATCCTGGACGAACCAGGCCGGGTAGTTAGCCAAAACAAAGAGCAAACGCGCCCCCACCACCCCGGAAATCACCACGACCATAGCCAGGTTCAACAGAAAGTCCTCGTCCAGACCCAGCCGCATCCCGTTTCGGTAAAAGTAGATGGCCCCGGCCAGGACGGAGAGAGCCATAAAAAGCCCATACCAGTGGACACCGATGGGTCCAAGACGAAAGACGTAGGGATTCAGATCTACCAGCAAGATTCTTCGCTCCCCCAAAAGACAGAAGTTGGAGATCAGAAGGTCAGACGCCCGCCAATTGCGGGGGTTGGAAGTTAGAATTCATCGCCCTGATCATTTCCTGATCGGGTTGGCCACCCAAAACGCAGTTCGTCAGCGGTCTCCCGTGGTCCCTCTCAATCAGCCCTGGTTATTTTCGTCCATAAGATGGGGTTTTCTTTTTTCAGATTCACCGGTTTCCCGTCCCGGTTGATGAAGGTGTGGGTGGTACTACCGGCGGCCAGCGGTTTTTCTTCCCCTTCTCGGAAGATCTCGTATTCCAGCCTGATCCGAAGACCTTTGATCTCAGCCAGGCGCGCCTTGACCAGCAGGGCGTCATCATAATGGGCGGCCTGAAGATACCGGCATTGCGCTTCCAGGACCGGCAGGTAATAGCCGGCCCTTTCCACCTCGGGGTAGGGAATCCCCAACTGGCGGAAAAGATCAGTTCTGGCCACCTCGAACCAGGCCAGGTAATTGGAATGATGCGCCACCCCCATCTGGTCTGTTTCAACATAGCGGACCCTGACTTGACTGATCGCAAAACCACTCATGCGCAAGCCTGCCCCATCTTATTAATTACGCGAAGCGCACCAAACGAAAACGCTGTCTTTCCGATCCTTAGTATACAACCATTCCCTCCGCCTTTCAAGGAACAGACGTCAGCCCGCCGGACCAAGTCAAAGTCGTCTCTTCCTGTTGCCGCCCAGGCGGTTTCGCGCCTCGCTTTCAGCAGCCTTCGCCGACCACGCTGAGGCTCAACTGCAACCCTCCTTGCCACACCGCGGCAAATTCTCATCCCCGCTCGGCGAGGTTTCTTGGCGGTTTCCTAAGCGGCATGGTGATCTAGCGAGAATAATATCCCACCCCTTTCTCTTCCCTCACCCTGACCCGACCCTCTTTGGCCAGGACGTCCAAATGGGCCTGGACCTCAGAGACCCCCAAAAAGACGTCAAAACCTTGTAGGTCAGGAAAGAAGCGCCGGGACAACTCCAGGACTGTTTTGGGCCGACCGTTCAGAGCCGCCAGGATTTCCCCCTGTCTGGTCAGATGGTGGGCGCGGATTTCAGCGATCCTGCCCCGGTGGTCTTTGATCTTGGGGCCATGGCCGGGATAAACCAGGTCGATTTCCAGGGATTCAATTACCTGCAGGGTTTCCAGATAAAGAGATAAAGTTGGTTCCCTGGGGGGACCGCCCGCAGGGGAAGGGGTTAACCCGCCGTCGACCTTTGTCAGGGTTGACGACGACGTTCCCGGGACGGCGTCGGCAATGGTAGCGCCGGTTGAGCTTCGCCCTGCCTGAGTCAAGACCGCCGACTGGTCGTCACCCGGCTCCAGCAGCGGATTAGGTGTAATATGGGCCAAGAGGTTATCTCCGGAAAAAAAGACCCTTTCGGTGGCCTCATAGAAATTGCATTGACCGGTGGAATGGCCCCGCAGGTGGTAGACCCGCAAGGCATGCCGCTCAAAGGGCAAAACCTGCCCCGCCACGACAGGGAGAGGGTCTTTGAGCGGCTCGGCATACTCCCTGTCCCCTACATATACCTTTTCCACCATCTCCAGCACTCCCGCCGGAATCCCGGCCCAACGGAGGAGAGAGCCCCGTTCCCGGACAAAGTTAACCTCCTGGGCTGTCTTCTCCAGTTCCCGCCCATTGAGGTAAATCTCGGCCCCGGAAAGGTCGCGGATGGCCGCGGCCAGGCCGTAGTGATCCGGATGGCCGTGGGTCAAGATGACCCTCCTGATATCTCTTAGAGAAAAACCCTCCCTCGCCAGACCTTCCTTGAGGGTAGCTTCCGCCTCCGGCGTGTGCGGTCCCGCATCGATGAGGGTCAAAGGATCTTCCCGAATCAGGTAAACGTTGACTGGTCCCACCTTAAAGGGGGTGGGGATGACCAGTCGGGTAATGGGCAACATATCGACTCAAGTCTCCCTTCTAACCAGGACCGCTATCCCCTGCCTGCCTCCGATACAAAGGGTGGCCAGGCCATACTGTACCTGCCGGCGCTTCATCTCATAAAGGAGCTTCTTCAGGCTCCTTTTCCGCTATGGCGATGATTTCGACGCCGCAGTATTTTGAATGACGCTCAATACAGCCGCAATCAAAACGGGCCAGACGGTCAGGGTATTCAATTATAAGCTTCTTATATTCGCCTCCCCCAGCCAGTTTCATGATGTTGGCCAATCCCCGACGCTTCTGGTTCAGGCCGCTGGCTACCAAAAAAATCAGGCGACCAGAGAGACTGGCCGCCTCGCCAGCTATGGGGCTGCGCTGACCCCGACTTGGAGACCGCCGAAAAAACCATCTGTGTGGCGCAATCCGCCAGCAGACGTCTTTCCTAAAATGGGATTTGAGCAGTCTCCTCGGCTCGGTTCACGCCGGCTTTCCGCCGGTTCGGGCCTTTTGGGCCTCTTCCTCCCGCAGGGTTCGCCGCAACACCTTGCCTATGAAGGTCTTGGGCAGCTCCTTGCGAAATTCCACCTCCCGGGGCACCTTATAGCGGGCCAGCTTCTCCCGGCAGTAGGCGATGATCTCCTCAGCCGTGGCCTGCTCCCCCGTCCTCAGGACGACATACGCCTTCACCATTTCCCCACGATAGGGGTCAGGAAGGCCCGCCACCGCCGCCTCCAGCACTTTGGGATGGCTGTAGAGAATCTCCTCCACCTCGCGCGGATAGACGTTATACCCGCCAGTAATGATCATGTCTTTCTTCCGGTCCACAATATAGAAAAAGCCTTCTTCGTCCAGTTTGGCGATGTCTCCGGTGTAAAGCCAGCCGCCGCGCAAGACCTTGGCCGTCTCATCGGGCCGGTTCCAGTACCCCTTCATCACCTGAGGCCCCTTTACCGCCAGCTCTCCCACCTCCCCGACGGCCAGTTCCTGTTCGCCGTCCACCAGGTCCATGATCCGGCATTGGGTATCCGGGAAAGGTAGGCCGATGCTGCCTATCTTCCGGTAGCCATAGAGGGGGTTACAGTGAGTAACAGGGGAAGCCTCGGTCAGGCCGTAACCCTCGACCAGTTTGCCGCCCGTGATCCGCTCGAAGGTTTGTTGCACCTCCAGGGGTAGCGGGGCCGACCCACTGATGCAAGCCTTGATGGAGGAAAGATTATATTTCTTGCTCTCGGCGAAGTTGTTAATGGCGGCAAACATGGCCGGCGCCCCGGGGAAAATAGTGGGCCGATGTCGATCGACGGACTTGAGGACATCCTTAAGAACAAAACGCGGGTGGAGGACCATGGTCGCCCCGGCCAGCACGGCCAGATTCATGACCACCGTCATCCCAAAAACATGAAAGAAAGGCAGGACACCCATAACGATCTCATAACCTTCGCCTGCCCCCAGGAGCCAGTATTTTGCAGATACGGCGTTATGGACCAGGTTCCAATGGGTCAGCATGGCCCCCTTGGGCAGTCCTGTGGTTCCCCCGGTATACTGGAGGATGGCCACATCTTCAAGGGGATTGATCTGGACGGGCTCCGGTTCGCCCTGGCTCTTGGCGAGAAGCTCCGCCAGGAAAAAAGTCCC
Source organism: Bacillota bacterium (assembly GCA_023475165.1). GTDB lineage: Bacteria > Bacillota > Sulfobacillia > JAMCWA01 > JAMCWA01 > JAMCWA01. The sequence goes on from JAMCWA010000099.1 coordinate 110,614, forward strand.
CGGCTGCCGCTGAACGGTAACCTTGCTTTTCTCCTTCCACTCCTTGATGGGGTAAAGCAACTTCAGTAAGGTAGGCAGATAGTCCTTGATGTGGGTGACGATGATGTTTTTCAAGGGGGTCCGGGCCTGAATGTTCTTTAAGCGCGGTACGAAAAGGTCCAGGGTCAAGACCGTGGTGACACCGGAGTCCTTCAGCATAAACTCCAGTTCCCTTTCCACGTAGAGGGGGTTCATGGGAACGACGATGGCCCCGACCCGCATGGCCCCATAATAACCTATCACAAATTGGGGACAGTTGGGAAGCAGAATGCCGAGCCGGTCGCCCTTCTTGATACCAAGATCCTGTAAGGCCCGGGCAAAGACCCTGGCCTGTTGCAGCAGGTCGCGGTAATTTAGGCCTTGACCGAAAAAGAGGGTCGCCTTGCGGTCGGGAAAATCACGGGCGGTCTTCTCCAGCAGGGGATACAGGGAAGTGGAAGGAAAGTCAACGGATCGGGGAACCCCCTGGTCATAAAACTGAAACCACGGCTCGCTCATGGCTTTACCCCCTTGTCCTGACATTATGGCCAATTTAAGTTGGTTCCGGCGGTATCCGCTCTTCCAAACCCAGACCAAGGTTCCCGGACCAGTTCTTCCCCAAAATAGTCAGCCTTGGCGCTCATCGACGCTGGCTGCCTGACCAAGGCAATGGCCAAGAGCTCGGCCGCCGCGCCGCATCCCTGCGGCCCGCACAAAACAATTCCTGAAAAAGGCGAGGAGAATCTGGTCCTCCACTTAACAATATGTCCGTTACCCCTTGCCTATGAGAGACCCGAGCGATCACCTCCCTTTGAAGTCCGGCTTCCTCTTGCCCAGGAAGGCCGTCACCCCTTCCCTGGCGTCTTCCGTCTCAAAGACCGCCACGAATTCCTTTAGCTCAAGGTCAAGGCCCTCCATAAGAGAAGTGTTCAGACCCTCATCCAGCAGCCTCTTGATGGCGGCCATGGCTAAAGAAGGTTGGCTGGCCAGCTGGTTTCCGAGCTCCCTGGCCCTGGCCAGGAGTTCCCCGTCGGGAACCACGTGGTTGATCAGGCCGATCCGCCAGGCCTCCTGGGCATCGATCATTTGGCCCAGGAGGAGGATCTCCATGGCTCGGGTTTTGCCCACCAGGCGTGTCAACCGCTGTGTTCCTCCCCAGCCCGGAATAATCCCCAGGTTGATCTCCGGTTGCCCAAAACGGGCGCTCTCAGCCGCCAAACGTAGGTCACAGGCCATGGCCAGTTCGTTCCCGCCGCCCAGACAAACCCCGTTGATGGCCGCAATGACCGGCTTGGGGTAGGTCTCCACCTGCCGGAAAACCTCTTGCCCCCGCCTTATGTACCGCTGCACGGTGGCCGCATCACCCTGGGCAAACTGCGTAATATCGGCCCCGGCGATGAAGGCCTTGGGCCCGGCCCCGGTGATGATGAGGACCTTAACCCCGTCATCAGACCGGAGTTCTTCCAGGGCTTGCGCCAGTTCTTCCAGGGTCTCTAGGCTCAGGGCGTTGACGGGCGGCCGATTCACGGTGATGATGGCCAGGCGCTTCTCTCTTTGCGTCATGAGAAGGTGGTAGCCCAATACTCCCATCCCCTTTAGAAAAGAACGCTAATTCCAAAAAAATTATAAGTTGTTGCAAGGAAACTTGTCAAGATCAAAGTTTTACGCCGTAAAATACCCAGACACTGACAAGGAGCGGCCGTGGTACATTCCACATCTGGGGTTTGATTCAGTGTATAACATTACGCCGGCAAAAAGAGTATAATTGCTTGTGGAAAGCGTTGCTGCATAAGAAGGTCTTGTTTCCTCCAGCTTGCGGGGGCTGGGTCGATGTGATCGAAGCTCCTCCATGACCTTCGCCCACCGCACCGTGGTAGAGCTGCGGCCTTCCCGCCGGCACCGCGCCAACTCGCTCGACGACATCGACCCAGCCCCCCGCTGAAGCCACGTTTTCATTGTCTGTGGGCAACGGTCTCCTGGTGCCATCAGGAGGTCACCCGAAGCAACGGAGGGAGCAGTATGATCCCCGTTTTTCTCTTTTTCATCGACGGCTTCGGTATCGGTGAACCAGATCCGGGGAAGAATCCTTTCCTCAAGGCCCGCCTCCCCGCCCTAACTCAACTCTGGGGACACCAGCCGGGGGTCAGACCGTCTCCAGGTTGGGGCCGAATACCGCTCTTTACTCCGGAAAACCCGCCTGAGATAAACCCTGAAAAGAAAGGGTGGCCTTCTGCTTTAAGCCGGGGGCTTGGTACCGTCTATGCTACGGATGCCCGCCTGGGGGTGCCGGGGCTTCCACAGAGTGCCACCGGGCAGGTGACCATCTTTACCGGTCAAAATGCAGCCAGGTTCATGGGGGAACACATCAATGGCCGCCCGGCTGGGCAACTGGCCGATCTCTTGACCCGAGATAACATCTATACCCGCGCCGTCCAGGCTGGCTGGCGCGCCACTTTCCTTAATGCCTATCGTCCCGAGTTCTTTCAGTACTTTCATTCAGATAACCCGAGGATTCCTAAGGAGGTTGCTCGCCTCGCCCGGGCCGTAGTTATGGCTGCCGGCTCAAAGGAGGTATCCTTGCTCAGAAGCTCCCAGGAAGATCACCCTTCCGGAGAGGGAGGGGCAACTGGGGCTAAGAAAGGAATGCTGCTGGAAGACAATAGCAAGGTGGACTCTGAGGAGAAGGTCTTCCCTCAGAAAAGGTATCGCCCTTCCGTTACAACCCTGGCGGTGGCTAGCGCCGGTTTGCCCTTCCGCTCCTTTGACGACCTTGAGGCCGGGCAGGCCGTCTATCAGGATATCACCCACTGGACTTTGCAAGGGCGTTATCCGGTAGAGCCCATCCCACCCCAGGAGGCTGGCCGGCGAGCTGCCCGCCTGGCCAAAGGATTTGACCTGGCCGTCTTTGAACACTTCTGGACGGACCGGGCCGGGCATTCCGGGGAGATGGCGGAGGCAATACGGATCTTAGAGATCCTGGACGGTTTTCTCCAGGGTCTCCTGGAGGTCATCGACCTCTCAACAAGCCTCCTCATCATCACCAGCGACCACGGGAATATTGAGGACCTCTCCACTGGAACCCATACCGCCAACCCCGTGCCCACGATCATCGCCGGGCCGCAAGAGGTCATACCAGCCGAAGTTCCCGACTTGACGCACATTGCCCCTCTCATCGGCCGCTGTCTCGGGCTCCTCCGGGAAAGTCATTGAGGGGAAATCAAGATACCCATCTGGCGAAGTCTCTCCAGGCAAAGGACGGACCAATACCGGTGTCAACAGTATCGCCCCGGCGATTCCACCTTTCTTCTGGATCCCAATGGCTCGTTCCTTAAGGCGGATCATTGTGCCTGTCAGTCGCCGACATAGTACCGCATGATCGGTCGAGTCTCCGACCTGCGCACGGCTTCAACGAATCCCGCTTGGCGGAAGGCAGTTGCTAGACCAGTAAAGGCAAAAACTTCTTTCAAGGTCTCCCGGTGGTTGATAGGATCGAATTGCCGATGAAGTCCGCCAGTTGCTTGCTGGTGGCATGCCCTACCAGTCGTTCTTCTCCGATCTCGATCACCGGGACAGCCCGAATGCCTTTCGTCATCAGCAACTCTGGCTTGAAAGTAACATCCACCTCTTCCAGGCTAAATCCCATCTCCCTCTGCAATCCAACGAGTCGACGCTTCATCACCGGACAGAAAGGGCAACCCAGCGCGGTGTAGATGGTAACCTTTGCCTGCGCATGAGCTCTCACTTGTGCCTGCTGATCCGCAACGCTGCCATAGCCGATGTAGCGGGAAATGGCGGGAAAAGCACAAATATAAGCCCATTGAACCAGCGGCACCAGTACCAGCCAGATCAGGCCAAGGGTATATTTTCTCCCCAGCAGAAAAAAGACCAAGCCTCCGACGAAAGCTGCCCAGGTCAGGTAGATGTTGGCCATCGGACACTGTTGCTTCATTGTTCATCCCCACCTTTCAGGCAGCACCTCGAGCGCTGTCAGTCAGCCCTAAGATTCAACCCAGCGCCTCACACCGCCGCAGCCAACCTGCCGGTGTCGTCCATCACCTCTTATCACTGGCGTAGCCTTGGGTCCAGGACGTCCCGTAACCCGTCGCCCAGCAGGTTCAAACCGAGGATGGTCAGCAAAATGGCCAGCCCAGGAAAAACCGTCAACCAGGGTGCTGACCAGACATACTCTCGCCCCCGACTCAGCATCGAACCCCAACTGGGGGTAGGTGGCTGGGTGCCCAATCCGAGAAAGCTCAAAGTGGCCTCAGATAAGATGGCGGTCGCCACACCGAGCGTGCCAACCACCACTATAGGCCCAAAACAATTGGGTAGGATGTGGCGGAGAAGGACTCGCGGGTTGCTTGCTCCGGCCGCCCGGGCACTCTCGATGAACTCCCGGTTTTTCAGGGAAAGCACTTCCCCCCGGACCAGCCGGGCCACCGTCGCCCATCCGACCAGACCCAGGGCAACGAAGATGTTGTAAAGACCCGGTCCGAGGACAGCCAGAACGGCGATGGCGAAAAGGAGGCTGGGAAAGGCGTAAACAGCGTTGATCAGACCGTTCAACAGGTCATCCACCCTTCCGCCGGCAAAACCGCTGATGAGGCCAACCATGGTTCCAATGGTCACAGAAATGCCTTGGACAATCAATCCCACCGTCAGGGAGATTCTCCCCCCATAGAGGATCCTGGTCAGTACATCACGGCCGAGGTTATCGGTGCCCAACCGGTATTCCTGGCTGGGAGGGCGCAGGGCATCGGCCAGATTGGAGTTGATGGGATCATGAGGGGACAGGAATGGGGCAAAGATGGCCAGGAGGGCCATGGTCAGGGTGATAGCCAGACCCGCCACCGCTCCCCTGTTCTTGGCGAAGCGGCGCCAGAATTGGCGGTAGCTCAGGCGACTGCTCACTTCGACGAAAGCTTCCCGCCCTTCTATGACTTTCCCAGTCGTCGGATTTCCTCCTGTCATCCAGATCCCCTCTCCTCGATTTTCAGTCACCGTACGTACCGTTCGGTACACGGAGGTTCACAATTGTGTCATCCAGATCCCTCGCCCCGATTTTAGTAGCGGATTCGCGGGTCCAGGTAGGCGTAAAAGACGTCTACCACCAAATTGGAAAGGACGAAGATGACGGCAAACAACAGCACGCACCCCTGAACCACTGGCAGGTCGCGGAACATGATGGAGTCGATTACCAGACGACCCAACCCCGGCCAGGAAAAGACCGTTTCGGTTACCACAGCACCGGAGAGGAGGGACCCGACCTGGATGCCCATGATGGTAGTGACCGGAATCATGGCGTTACGCAGGGCATGGCGATAAATCACCACTCGTTCCGAAAGGCCTTTGGAGCGAGCCGTGGTAATATACTCGTTTCGGATCACATTGAGCATCGCGGAACGCGTCACGCGCGCCACCACAGCAGCGCTGGCCAAACCCAAAGTGAGGGCCGGCATCACCAGGTACCTGAGGTCGCCCCCTTCATACCCGGAGGGGGGTAAAAGGTGTAGTCGCACCGCCAGGACGTACATCAACATGAGACCTAGCCAGAACACAGGCATGGAGACACCAATGAGAGCCACCAACATGCTTCCCGTGTCAAACCAGGTCTGATGTCGGACAGCAGCCGAAACCCCAGCGGTGGTACCCAGGAGCGTCGCTATGATCCATGCCGCCAGGGCCAGCTCGATCGTGGCCGGGAACCTCTCCAGTACCACCCAGGTCACGCTTTGGTCAAAGCGGTATGAATATCCCAAATCACCATGCAGGGCGTTCTTGAGAAAAGTCAGGTACTGCACATAAAGTGGCTGATCAAGACCCCACTTGGCCCGCATCAACTCTACCGCCTTGGGATCCAGGTTCCCCAGTTTCGGGTCAACCAATATCGCCAGGGGATCGCCCGGCATGACGTTCATCACGAGAAAGATCACCAGGGAGATACCGAGCATGATGGGGCCAACGGCGATCAGCCGCCTGATAATATATATGAACAGTCAGATTCCCCCGCTTTCGACGAGCCTATAAGGCGGTAGCCGCCAGGCTTATGTTACCCGGCGGCTTACCACTGAGAGCATTGAGCCCTATGGCCGCAGAGATTCCGGAACAATCGTGGCAGCTCGGAGGACTCCCCGAGCTTAAGCTACGCTTCATCCGACCAGAAGAACCTCCCGGAAGATGGCTGGAAAACACCTATCTCTCGCTTACCACTCAAACCGCGGTTTCTCAGCAGGTACTCAGCTGCACCTCATACTGCCACGGGGCCTCATCGGGTGGGGCAGGTATGCCCGACCTGTGCGGCTAGGGAGGACGGTGATGCAGTCCACCGGTGGTGACGCTGGACGGACGGGCCTGCTGTTACTAAGCTACTTGGCTCGAGTCCCCAAGGACACCCTCTCCATGAATTGCAAATCCAGGTCAACGGGATTGGGGATCAGGCCTTCCACCCACGGTTGGCGCATAAGGACGGCCTTATTGTAGTTGAAGAAGAACCAGGGAGCATCATCGGTGATGATCTTCTCGGCTTCCTGCACCTTCTTGACCGTGGTGTTCCAGTCGGTACTGGCCATGGCTTCATCTAACAGTCGGTCGACATCCTGGTTGTTGTACTTCATATAGTTACCCGTGGCGTTCTTGGAATGGAAACGATAGTAGATGTAGTCAAGAGGATGGGCCTCTCCTCCCACCGAATACATATAGGCCTGGAAGTTCCCCTCCCGTAAACGGGCCGTCATGGTATTGGCGTCCATGACGTTGGGTTTAAGTTTGATCCCAACCTTAGAAAGGTATTGCATGGCGGCTTCCACCGCTGGCAGCCCCCATGAGGGGTTATCCGTGCAGAGGATTTCGGCCTCAAAACCGTTGGGGAATCCGGCTTTGGCCAGGAGTTCTTTAGCTTTTTCCGGGTTATACGTGTAGCCCTTCAATTCCGGATTGAACCCGGGATTGCTGGGAGGCAGAACACCGGTGGCCGTAAAGGCCTTCCCTCCAAGCACGTTCTTGATAATGGCTTCCTTGTCGATGGCGTAGTTGAAGGCCTGGCGTACTTCCTTCTTGTCAAAGGGAGGCTTGCTGGTGTTAAAGCCGATATGCCTGGTGAAAAGCTCCGGAACCTCCATCAGGTATTGCTTCCACTTGGGATCCTGAGAGTACTTACGATATTGAGCATCGTAAAGGATGATGTAGTCCAGATTTCCCGCCAGGAGCTCAGCTTCTTTAGTTGAGGCCTCGGGGAGGACACGGAATTCCACCCCATCGATCTTGGGCCTGCCGCGCCAGTAGACATCGTTAGTCTTGACGATGATGCGGTCATCCTTCTTCCAGCTCTGGAAGACGAAGGGGCCACTGCCGACTGGTTTACTGCCGAACTCCTTCCCCAGCTTCTCCACCTCTTCGCGAGGCACCACGGAAGCCGAGGTTCCCGTCAGGGTCATCAGGAAGATGGGATTGGGACGGGTCAGGGCGATCTTGAGGGTATATTTATCTGGAACAGTTACGCCCGCCAGTTCTTTGACTTTCCCATCCAACATTTCCTGGGCTCCGACGATATCCTTGTACCTCCCTACGAAGGGGGAAGCATTGCCCGGAGCGAGGATCCGTTCAAAAGAGTACTTGAAGTCTTTGGCCTCCACCTCCCTGCCGTTGTGGAATTTCACGCCCTTGCGGAGATAAAAGGTGAAGGTTTTCCCGTCTGAAGCAACATCCCACTTCTCGGCAATGTCCGGTATGATCTTCTTCTCCATGGGATCATAGACCACCAACCCATCGAACAACCCCATGATGACGGTCATCGGGCCGATGCGGTTAGCCTGGATGGGATCAAGGGTCCCCGGATCCCCTCCGTAACTGAAGGCCCGGTGGAGGATCTTGGGAGCTTCTTTCGGTGTCGTCTCCTGTTTGGCACATCCCGTCATCAGGAGCGCCAGAATTGTGGCGGTCACCAGAAACTTCACCAGCCACTTCCGACTTTTCATTGTTCTTCCCCCTCTTTCTGTTACCTCTTTCTTCTCCTGACACCCGCAATGTTTCCAAATTGGCTCCTGAATTCGTATTGAAATGTTAATTCGCAATCGGAAGAGAAATTCCTGCCAATGTATATGGGCATTGGAAAAAGAATTTCTTAATCTTCCCTTCCCGCTCTGCTTACGGCATGGTCACCACAATCCGGTAGTTACTCGGATCAATGGCTTTTTCGAAGGCCTCTTCGATCCCAACAAATGGCACCGTGGCTGAGATGAGAGGATTGAGGTCTATCGCTCCCGAATCGATCAGGCGCGTGGCCAGCAGGAAATCCTCCTTAGTCTGACTCATCGAGCCGGTAATGGTGATCTCGTTGTGGTGAATGCGGTTCGTATCTATGGTGACCTTGGGGGAAGGATACATCGCCCCGTAGATGATGACCGTCCCGCCCTTGGCGCAAATGTCAATGGCTTGTTCCACGGCTTTGGCTCCCCCGCCGGTTACGAAGACCGCATCGGCTCCCACTCCCCGGGTCAGCTTCCGGGTAAGTGACACCACGTCCTCCTCCAGCGGGTTGACGACCACCTTGGCACCGTACTCCAAGGCCTTCTCCCGCCGGTGTGGTAGGGGCTCACTGACCAGCACCATGGCCCCTCTTTTCACCGTCAAGATGGTATGTAAGATCCCCATTACCCCACCGCCCATGATGACCACGTTCTGCCCGAAGTCCACCCCGGCTTTCCTCACGCTCCTAACGACGCAGGAAAGAGGTTCAGACAAGGCCGCCACCTCAAAGGAAGGGTCATTTTGGAAAGGATATATCTGATAGGCTGGCGCTACAATATACTCGCTCAGTCCTCCCGGCCCAAAGGGATGCCCCGCCACCTTGTCTGATCTGGCGTTGAGGCAAATGTTATCTTTGCCAGTACGGCAATTATAACACTCTCCACAGCGAGTGAGCCGTGCCACCGCCACCTTACCGCCAACCTGGATTCTCTCCTTGACTCCCGGTCCCAGGGCCAGAACCTCTCCAGACAATTCGTGCCCCCCAAGAAGGGGATAAGAGTCGGTTTGATCGCCCTTGAATGTTCGCTGCTCCCAGGTACAAATAGCCGAAGCCCTCACCCGGACAAGGACTTCACTATTCCCCAATTCAGGCACCTCAGACTCAATCAGACTCAGCTTTCGAGGACCCCAAATGACCAGCTGACGGTTCAGCATTTCTCTCCCTTCTCCTTCCGGCCCCAAAGGGACTTGTTTTCTAAGATGCGAGATATTCGGTAGCCGTAGGCACATCGGCTCCGTCATGAATGATGGCCCGGAGGGCCCGGGTGATCTTCTCTGGGAATGGGTGCTGCCAGATATTTCGCCCCATGGCAATTCCCCTGGCTCCTGCCTGCATGGCCTGTGCCACCGTTTCCAGTACGTCCCGATCCGTGGCCATCTTGCTACCCCCGAGAACTACCACCGGGACCAAAGCGCTATCAATAACCTCTCGGAAAGAATCTACCGTTCCCGTATAATGGGTCTTGATGAAATCGGCTCCCAGTTCGGCCGCAATCCGAGTAGCGGTCTTAATGTTCTCAACAGTCCGCGCATCCTCTTTGGGCTCAAATCCCCTGGGCAGCGCCTCGACCAATACCGGCATCCCCCACTGGTGGGCATCGGCGACGATTTGACTCAAATAAGGAAGAGTGTGATGCTCCCAGCGGGAACCAGGAAATCCCATGCAGACAACGCCGTCCGCTCCAATCCTCAGGGCATCGTTTACGGAATATACCGCTTGCATGTAGCCTGTGGAACGATCTCCCAGGCCGGAGGTTCCGCCATCCAACCGTAGGATCAAACCAACCCGCTTGAAAAGATGGCCGAAACGCGTCGCGATACCATAGCTCGTCATAATGGCATCGGCCCCCCCCTGGACAACCGACGCGATGATCTTTCCTGGATCTTTCATTCCCGGCAAGGGACCCATGGTGGCTCCGTGGTCCATGGCCACAATCAAGGTCAGGCCGTCCTCCGCAAAAATCTTGTTCTTCCGGATGTCCTTCATTTACTAGCGCCCCTTTCGGTCGAACTCGCCTGCAACGACTTCACCAGGTCAACAATCCCGTCGACACCGCTTCTTAAGCCCGTCGCCGCCAGCTCTTCCAGCGGCTGGTCCTGACCTCGGGTCAAGATCTCAAGAAGCATTGGCAGGTTTGCCCCGGTTAAACACCGGCAATGCCCCTTCGCGGTAAGAAGAGCAGCCACGTTGGCCGGCGTACCACCAAAAAGATCTACCAGACAAAGCACATCGCTCTCCTTTGGCAGAGTATGGATTACCTGTAGAACCTTATCGAGATAGCCTTCCAAGGACTCTCCGGGATTCAGGCCGACGGCCCGACAGGAGCCTGTTTCTCCTAAAATAAGGTTGGCGGCGGAGAGTAAACCCGAGGCCAGATCACCATGACCAAGGATGACTACTGCCGTCAAAATCTCCAACTCCTTCCTCTTCTCGTTAGTTTTCCTGAAGGAGACCGTCAGCCGTTCGCTCATCGGTGATGAGGATGTTCACCAGTCCACCCAGAAGGGTGGCTCGAATGGCTCTTACCTTCTTCAAGCTCCCCGCTACGGCCACCACCTTCTTAGTCCGCTTCAGCAGCTCAGGGGTGATGCTGATGAGGAGGGTTTCTCCTTTGGCATAGATGACCCCTTTAGCATCAAAATGCCAAAGACAGATGTCCCCGACGGCGTCCTGCGCCCCAAAGGTCTTTATGAGATACCGCATGATCTTAAAATACTCAGCATTGTGGGGGCTCTCCACGGCCCCAATCCCCACGACGGCCCAATCCAGCCGGTCCCAAAGTTCGACGGCCCGCTTAAGATGGGGCTCCGAATACAGAGCCCGCTTGTTGGTGCCATGTTGGAGCATGGCTGGGGCATAGAGATAAACGCAGCGGCCGCTGAGTCGCTCAGCGGCCTTGCGTGCCAGTTCGTTCACCTGAAAGTAGGCATCGGCCTGCCCCAGACCCCCGGTTAAGGGTACAACGCTCAGACCGGGAAGGCTCTTCTCTGGAAGGAAACGGACTACTTGATAGACAGTCCGCCCACGTCCTACGCCGATGATTTCGCCATCGACGAGGTGCTCCGCCAGATAGACCGCCCCCGCCTGGCCGATCTTCTCTGTCAACAGCGTTTCATCGGAAACGGTGCTGGGTATCACTAAAGCATCCAGCAGCCCATACCTCTTCAGGAGTTCTTCCCTGATTTCACGGGCATGAGAGAAGGGATTTACGACCTTGATCTGGACAATCCCTTCTTCCTTGGCCCGGGCCAAAAGGCGAGAGACCTTGGGCCGAGAGATCCTAAACTCATCAGCAATTTCCTGTTGCGTCCGCCCGAACTCATGATAGCGTTCGGCCACCGCCACAAGAAGCTGGGTCTCCTTCTCGCTGATTCTGCCTGCATCGATCGTTTCTTTCCTCCCGCTCAAAGTCCCCCACCTTTCCCCAAATTCACGTCCGGGCAATCCGGCTACTGGTTGACACCAGCCGCCACGGCCGAATGCTGATGGATCTATTACCGAATGACGTAACTGTCGGGATCCTTAGAAGATGCAATCACGCCTGCCCCATATCATCATTGGGGAATCACTTTGCTAAAATAACTTGATCCAGCTTCCCACAACACCAAGGACAACTATCCAGAGCATCACCGTAACCGGGGATTTCCCGCGTCGGAGAAGCCAGAGAACCCCCAGGGTCAAGAGCAGGGGCAAGAGCCCCGGCATGATCTTGTCCAGAACATCGGCCTGAACCTTGACTTTCGTCTGGCCGATGGTGGCGATAACAGGGGTCGAAAGACTGACGAACTTCCCCGTCAGGGCCCCAATGACAGTGGCCCCCATCACGCCAGCACCGACGACGACGTTATTGATCAGTCCGCCTTCCAGGATTTGCTCGACGGCACGTTTGCCCAAGCGGTATCCACTCATGAACATAAAGTAGGCGATCCCGAGGACAATCACCGCTTCCAGCACGGTATAAAGGAAAGGTCCAAAAAGGTTTCCTTCCTTCGCCATTCCAATTCCGAAAGCCAAGAGGATCGGCGTAATTGTGCCTTGGGTGACAGTATCACCAATCCCGGCCAGGGGACCCATGAGGCCGGTCTTGACCGAGTTTATGGCTTCGTCACTGATGGGAGCGTCATTGGCTCGTTCTTCTTCCATGGCAATGGTAATACCGTGGATGACATCGCCGACGTTGGGCTCGGTGTTGAAGAAGACCAGGTGTCGCTTCAAGGCCGCGACGATCTCTTCTTTCGTCGTATAAAGGCGCCGGATGATGGGTATCATCGATTGGGCAAAAGCTGTGGCCTGGAGCCGCTCATAGTTGTAACATGAATGGGAGAAGAAGGTCCACAACAGCCAGGACTTCATTAGGTCACCACGAGTAACTTGCTTTCTAGCTCCGGCCATTGCCCAGCACCTCCTTACTCGATTGCATTACCAGAAAAGCCATTACCAGAGCAAAAGCACCTACAGCGATGACATCAAGCTTAAAGTAGACGGCCAGAAAGAATCCCAGGAAAAAGAAGGGCATCATCTGAGGCCGGGCGATGGCGCGCAGGTTCAAGGCAATACCTACCGCCGGCATCATCCCACCGATGACGATCAACATATGCAAGACGCTGGCCCCCAGAAAATCTAAAACAGCCTTGACCGCAGGCGGCCCATAGAGGGCGGCCACAAAGACGGGGAAGAAAGAGATGACAAAGAGCAGTATCTGGGGAGGAACAACATTGGCGAAGGCGACTCCGCTCAAGTTACCATCCTCGGCGTAGCGATCAGCCCAATGGACGAAAACGGAGTCCAGAGTCATCCGTCCAAACCAGATCACGGTTCCAAGGAGCCCTATGGGAACGGCCAGCGCCAAAGCCGCATTGACGTCGATTCCGGAACCGATGGCCAAAGCTGTGCCGAGGTAACCCGCCAAGGCTGGGTCACCTGGCAAGGAACCGCCGGCCGAGATGAATCCCAGGTAAAGAAGATTAATGGTGGCGCCAATGATGGCCCCTTTAGCCGGATCGCCAAGGATAACCCCGACAACAGTACCGGCGATCAAAGGGCGGTAGAGAATCCAATAACCCAAGCCGATGAACCATGGGCTCTGAGCAAAGTAGTAGAACAACGCGACCAGGAAGGCCTGAAACACCGAAATTTGCACGTTCACCCCTCCCTTTTTTCAGTTGGTTCTCAGCTTTGGTGCCAATTCGGAAAATGTGATGCCGTGGTCGTCGGGAACGATTCTAAAAACCACTTCCACACCCATGGCCGTCAACTCGGCGAAGACTTGGATTTCGGTCGGAGAAGCAGAAATGTTGCGGTAAATAGGTTTCCGCCCTGGCCCGGCACCGATCCCACCCACGTTCAACTGTTCGAAGAGCACTCCCTTTTTCCGTAGCTCCAAGGCCACCTCAGGTCTCTTCAGGAGAAGGATGGTCTTCTCGTGGTCGCCCTCCCGAAGAACTTTTGGGGCATTGAGCATCCCCCAGATTTCAACCTTGATGTGAGGCGGTGCGGCCAAACGCATCACCTTTTGTAGAAAAGGATCTTGAGCCACTCCATCGTCCACAATGACAATCCGCTCGGCGCTCAACCCCTTCGCCCAAACTGCCATTACCTGCCCGTGGATCAATCGATCGTCAACCCGGACCAGGGCAAAGCCCAAGAAGACCACCCCCTCCCTTGAACATTTGTTCAAACAGATGTTTTCATTTACTATTGCGTTTTCTCGCTCCTTTCTCGAATTCCTGCCGAAGTATTTAAAATTGATCTGAACATTTGATCAATCCCACCCTGAATCGTCAAGGGAAAACCAAAAGCCTCCCGAAATTTCGGAAGGCCTAATTCTTATGCCCCAAGACGGCGTCGGTTTGCCCATGCATGGTTAGACACTGGTTCAATAATATGGTACTATTGGCCTGAAAGGTACTTCGGGCGACAATGAGCGCCAGTATGTAAGGACAGGGCAGTAGAACAGCCCGGCGATTTGAGGCCTCGCCCTGGTGGTTTGGCTAAAGCCGCCAGAACCACGATCACCTTCAACTACGTTAGACTATGGCGGCTTTTCTCGGGTTAACCACTCAAAACGCAGTTTGTCAGCGGTCACCTATTGAAAGGCGGTCTTGAGGGTGCGACTGGCGAGATATCTTTCGATGATCACCTTGAGTGAGACCCAGTGGCGCGAGATGGTCAACTACTGCGCAGGCCAGGGGGATATCCTGGCCCTCTACCTCTATGGTTCTTATGGAACACCTTATCAAACGCCACTCTCTGATGTGGACCTGGCGGTTTTGCCCATGCCTGGAGTGAAGTGGGACATTCGTCGTGAGCTTGAGATCCACTCTGATTTGGCCGGGATCGGCAGAAACGACGACATAAATCTTATCAACCTTCACCACGTTCCATCCACCTTACAGTTTCGAGTGCTCGGGACAGGAAGGCTCCTGCATTGTCGCAACGAAATCCTGCTGGCAGATTTCGTTGAGCGAGTCATATTACGCCACGCCGATTTCTCCCTTGACCTGGCCTCCTTCTACCGTTCTTATGATGCTGCCCTGCGGGAGGAGTTCTCATGACCGTCGACTTGGACAAGGTCCGCCAGAAACTGCAGTATATCCGCTCGGAATTGCGCGATTTGAAGGAATTCGGATCCATTGACGAAGAAGCTTTTCTGGCCCATCGTCATTATCCTGCAGCGGCCACGCGGATGCTGCAGGTGGCCATTGAAGCAATGTTGGATCTTTGCGCCCACATTACTGCCCGAGAGGGGTGGGGACTGCCGAAATCCTATAAAGAGGTGGTCCTCTTGGCCGCAGAGCATGGCCTGATTCCCAAAGAGCTTCTGGAGAACTTCCTCGCCCTGGCGCGCTTCCGAAACCGGGTAGTTCATTTGTATGATGAAGTAAGCGATCGCGAGGTCTTGCAGTTTATCAAACAACACCTGAATGACTTTTCGCTTTTTGTTACTCGGGTGATCGAGCGGTATCTTCCCGGCTAGAGGCCCGTCCTTCGGCCAGGGTACGCCATAGGCATAGTTCTCCAACTGGTCCCACAGGTTAATGGAAAAGCCAATGATGATTCCCTTAGGGATTAAAAAGATGACCACCAGGACACCGGCAGCTCTCAAATGGATGGATTTCGGACGCGGCTTCTTGGCCGCCCTGCTCTTTGCCGTGGAGATCATCCCGGTGGGGGCCACCTTTGGGGTGGCGGCTTCCGCCGCCGGATTGACAAAACCGGCCACCATAGCCATGTCCGGGCTGGTCTTTGCCGGGGCTAGCCAGTTTCTGGCCGTGACCATGCTCGCCAGCGGCGCCCCCATTTGGAGCATCGTCACCAGCACCCTTGCCATTAACCTGCGCCATGTCCTTATGGCAACCTACGTCGGTAATCATCTGGAACAGGGTCCCGCCTGGCAGCGGGGATTGCTCGGGCTTGGTCTCACCGACGAGAGCTTCGCCCTGGCCATAGGCCTAACTAAGGGCGGCAACAGTCTGTCAAGCTCCTTCCTCCTGGGGGCCAATTGCTCCATCTACCTCCAGTGGTTGACAGGTACGGCCGCGGGGGTCCTTCTGGGAGACACTTTCCCGGGTCTGGTGGGATTGGGCCTCAAGGCTATACTGTACGCCCTCTTCGCCGGCATCATTACCCTTTCCCTTTCCAGTTGGAGTGATCTGTTGACGGTGACTGTGGCAGCCTTGACCGCCGTCACTTTGAACGTGGTGGGAGCCGGCCGCTATGCCGTCCTGACCGCCAGCTTGGTTGCCTCCTTGGTAGGACTGGGGGTAGAACAATGGATATTAACACGTGGGGGCTCATCATTGGAATGACTGCGGTTACCGCAGCACCGCGGGTGTTACCGTTACTCCTGACCACCCAAAGGAAACCGTCGGCCACCTTTCGTCGCTGGCTCGAACTCTTGCCCATCGCCATCTTCAGTAGTTTCCTGGCACCGGCACTGCTGGTTGCGGAAGGAAAGGTGAGTACAGCAGCCCATCCCGAGACCATGGTGGTGGTGGCGATATCGGCTATCGTGGTCCGTAAAACCCGGAACCTGCTCGCCGGCTTGGGAGTGGGACTGCTCGTCCTCCTGGGCCTCTGGCTTACGGGGTACTAGCATCCCCTTGGAGACCGCTGAAAAACAGCCATCGGCGTGTCAGACGGGCTCCCGCCCGCCTCCGCTAGGGGGACGCGGCCCCCTTCGGCGGCGCCTGCGGTGCCTGAGCACCTCCTAATGCCTGGGGAAGTCCCTCTCCCAGACCCCCCGGCGGCTCCGCGCTCAACGTACCACCGAGTACGCCTCGCTTCGGAGCCTTGTCTCCTTCGCATCCCGGCTGATTTGAGGTCTTGGCCTGGTGGTGAGTCGGGCGGGATTGCCCTTCAAAGCGCAGTTTCCGAGCAGTCTCCCTGGGATGATCGACTATAATGTGGTGTAATAAAGGCAGACGAGCTGTTTTCTGTTAGAAGCAGAGGCAAGCCTTCTTCCGGGGGTGTGATTTTGAATCAGGAGAAATTCGTCAATTCCCTACTGGAGCTATTTCCCAGGGTAATGCGCCACCTGGAGGAGCAGGAAGCCCGGGAGGTGACCGGCCTGGATGTTACCCCCGCCCAGGTCCATGCCCTCTTGGCCCTCAATGCTAAGAACAATCTCACCATGGGCGAGCTGGCCGCAGAACTGAGCATGGCCGAAAGCGCCGCCACCCGGCTGGCGGATCGCCTGGCCCGGACCAACCTCATCCGCCGCCGGGGTGATCCCCGCGATCGTCGTCTGGTCCGGATCGGTCTTTCTTCCTACGGGCAGCAATTGGCCCAGTTGGTGATACAGCGGCGTACCCGGACCTTTGGTTACCTGGCCGAGCATCTTACTCCGGTCGAGCAGGAAAACCTGGTCCAATCCATGCAGGGCTTGCTCCGTAGCTGGGCCGAGATCGAGGCCGAAGCCCGGGAGAGGGAGGGAGAACAGAAGGAGATGTAGCCCAACAGTCCTCTAGACAACTCTTCAACCAGGCAGCATGCGGCGAAGGCTCTCGAACCAGCGTCTTCCCGGTCTTAGATCAGCCGCCCCGCTGACTCAATCGAAGTGCTCCCACCCCAGGGCAAAGGCCCGTTGGTTGACCTCCCGTGCCCTTTCCGGTACGCACCGGGCGATGGTCTCCTCCCACAGGGATCGCTCCAACTCCAGGTTCCGGGCAAAAAGCCCGAGGAGCACCACGTTGGCGGCTTTGGCGTTCCCAGCCTGGCGGGCCAAACTCAGGGTATCCGCGAAGAGGAGCCGATCAGTCCGACGCCCGATCTCCTCGGCGATGGCCTGGGGATAACGCGAGATTCCCTGGGTAACCGTGACCGGAACGATGGTCTCGCGGCTGGCTACGACCAGGCCCCCGGGACGTAGGTAATCCAGCCACCGCAGACTCTCGGAGGTCTCCAGGGCGAGGATGGCGTCAACCCCGCCCCGGCGGACCAAAGGGGAGTGAACTTTCTCCCCGCGCCGGACAAAGCTTTCGACGCTTCCGCCCCTCTGCGCCATGCCATGAATCTCCGCTTGCTTAACATCAAAACCGGCCGTCAAGAAGGCGCGTGTCAAAATGGTACCGGCCAGGATGACCCCCTGGCCTCCCACGCCGGCGATAATGATGTCGTTAATCCTGTCCATGCTGCTTTCCCTCCGGATTTCTAGGAGGCCACTGAAAAACACCCATCGGTGTGTCAGGCGGGCTCCCGACCGCCTCCGCTAGGGTGCAGGCACCCCTTCGGCGGCACCTACGGTGCCTTGGCGCAATCCGCCCCTTATCTGGCCCCACCCGGTTCACCGATAGCATCAAACCGGCAAACCTGCTGGCAAAGCGTGCAGCCGGTACAAAGCCCTGGATCAATGGTGACTTTCTTGCCGCTGCTGGTTAGGGCCGGGCATCCCAGCCCCAAGCAGAGGCGGCAGCCGGTGCATTTTTCGGCGTCCACAACCAGAGGCGACCAGGAGCTGCGATCCAATAGGACACAGTTCCGTCGGGCAATGATAACCGACGGTCCGTCCTCCTGCCCCGCCTCTCGCAAGGCCTGGCCGGTGGCCTCCAGGTCGTAGGGGTCGACGACCCTGACCCTCTCCACCCCGAGAGCCTCTACCAGTTTCACCAGGTCGACCTCGGGAGCCGGCTCCCCCCGGGCGTTCCTTCCCGTGCCGGGGTTATGCTGATGCCCCGTCATGGCAGTAATGCGATTATCCAGGATAAGCACGGTCACATTCCCCTGGTTATAGACAATGTCCATCAGGCCGGTGACACCGGAATGGAGAAATGTGGAATCTCCGATGACGGCCACCACCTTTTCCCCATCCTCTCCTCCGCCAGCCTTGGCCAAACCCTGCGCCATCCCCAGGCTGGCCCCCATGGAAATCTGAAAGTGCATGGCCGAGAGTGGTGGCAAGGCCCCTAAAGTGTAGCAACCGATGTCACCGCTGACCAGGGACTTTGAGCGTTTGAGGTTGTAAAAAACCCCGCGGTGGGGACAACCCGGGCAGAGAACGGGCGGACGCAGGGGAGCCTCCTCCTTGAAAGAGGCCTCCTCCCTGGAAAACCAAGCCTCCTCCTTGAAAGGGGCTGCCCTGGAAGAGACAGGCTTCTCTGGGGGCAAGACAGGGGTGGCTGTTGGAAGTGAGTCCATCTTCCGAGGGTTCTTATCACCTTTGCCCGGTAAAGAAGCCATCTCCCCAGAGGACTCAAAGGCTGCCAGACTAGCCGCAACGAGGTCAGGGGTCAATTCGCCCACCCGCGGCCAGATCTCCCCGCCCGCTACCTTAATTCCCAGGGCGCGGATCTCCGTTTCCAGGAAAGGATCCAATTCCTCCACCACGTAGAGGTCCTTAACCATGTGCGCCAGTTCTCGCAGAGTTCTGGCTGGAAGCGGATAGGTCATTCCCAGTTTTAGAACGGTTGCAGTGGGGAAGACCTCGCGCAGGTGCTGATAGGTAACCCCAGAAGTGATAAACCCCATCTCAAGGTCACCCCATTCCAGCCGATTGAGACCCAGTAACCGGCGCCCGATCGCCCCGGCCAGATCCTTTTCCCCCGTGGTTAGCCCGCCGGTCCTGCTCACCGGGACTTCTAAAATAACTTGATTCGCCAGCTCGCTCAGTTTTCCCAGACGCTCCTCCACCAGCGGGTGCCGCCGCCGGGCGTGGGCCGGGACCATGACATACTTTTCAATCTTTCTTTCCAAAGCCTTCTCCGGAGGGATCTGCCTGTCTCCCCAATGAACCAGGCTCCGCGAGTGGGCAATGCGGGTGGTGGTGCGCAAAAGAACCGGGGTGTCAAAAGCTTCGCTGAGAGTCACGCCCAAGCCCACGAAATCCTTGGCTTCCTGGCTGTCGGCCGGCTCTAAGACTGGTATCTTGGCCAATCGGGCATAATGGCGGCTGTCCTGCTCATTTTGCGAGCTCCACATCCCCGGGTCATCGGCCACCACCACGATCAGGCCGCCGTTGACGCCGGTGTAAGAGACGGTCATGAGGGGGTCGGCTGCCACGTTCAAACCGACGTGTTTCATGGTGGCCATGGCTCTGGCGCCACGAAAAGAGGCACCGGCAGCGACCTCCAGGGCGACCTTCTCATTGGGAGCCCACTCGGCGTAAAGATCATGGTATTTGACGGCGTTCTCAATGATCTCGGTGCTGGGCGTACCGGGATAACCGGCGATGACGCTTATTCCAGCTTCGTAGGCGCCACGGGCGATGGCCTCGTTTCCGGAGATGACCACCCCCACCCCCACGGGCCGGGCGGGTTTTTCGGAATTCCTGGCGATCGACACATTACCACCCCTCGATGATACGGCTCCCGAAATATAAAACCCTGGCCAAAATACTGTATTTCGCCAGGGTGGATGTAATTCCTGCAAGGATTAGTTTTTTATTCTTCCATCACCAGAGGACGCTCGAAGGGTTCTTCAGCAGTCTCCTAGGGTAAGACCACGTGGTGTTTGCGGCACCGCGCCTCGTAGTAATCGCTGGCCCCAACCAAGACGACCGGGTCGGAATGGCGGGCCGGCTGCCCGTTGACGATCCGCTGGGTCATGGTGGCCGGTTCCCCACAGATAACGCAGATGGCGTGAAGCTTGGTGTCCTCGTCGGCAACGGCCAGGAGCTGGGGCATTGGTCCGAAGGGTTCACCCCGAAAATCAGTGTCCAGCCCGGCGATGATAACGCGG
The DNA here is from genome assembly GCA_023475165.1 of Bacillota bacterium. Taxonomy (GTDB): domain Bacteria; phylum Bacillota; class Sulfobacillia; order JAMCWA01; family JAMCWA01; genus JAMCWA01. The sequence continues at coordinate 130,832 of JAMCWA010000099.1, forward strand.
TAGGAAAGTTTGGCCAGGTCCTGCACCAAAGACACCAGGCCTTGATCAAAGAACTGGGCCTCGTCGAAGGCGATGACGGGACGGGGAAATTTCTGTTCGGCGAAAATCCTCTCGCGCGCCTCACGACTGTCGCCCACATCGCGGGCCACCAAGCGAAAACCATTGTGGGAAACAATCTCATCGCTGCTGCGGACGTCAATCTTGGGTTTGAAGACCAGGGCCTCCTGATTGGCATATCTCAACCGGTTCAACCGGCGGATCAATTCCTCCGTCTTACCGGCAAACATGCAACCCCGGATGACCTCGATGTAGCCAGTGTCCTTGGGTTTGTACACCAGTCATCGCCTCCCGGGCATAAATAATTCGGTACCGGCGCCCGGGATTCCTGCATCAATGGCCTCCTTCCGATTTCTCCGCTCCGCCGGTAAAGTGGTCGTAGATGGTCCGGGAGATTTCGGCAATGGCCTGGATCCCCTGGCGTTCTTCCTTCAGGTCCTTACTGAGGATGGAGATGGCGTACGCCTGACCCGGCAAGAAGACAATCCCGACGTCATTCCTGGTGCCTGGAATGAACCCCGTCTTGTGGGCCACCTGCCAGCGAGGCAGGCTCCCAATACCCCCGTTGGCCGGCGGAAAGAGGGCCGGGATAAGATCGTTATACTGCTGCTTTTTCATGATCCCGATCATGCGCTGGCCAGAACGGTAGGAAACTACCTTACCCTTTGTCATCAGCTCCAGAAGGTGGGTCATATCCCAGGGCGTAACGGTATTGTTACCCCTTCTCTCGGCCGGGATGACCATCAACTTATTATAGACCACGGTGTTTTTCAAACCCAGAGCCGTCATGTAGCTATTGACGTTCTCGATCCCCACCAAATCCAGAAGCATGTTGGTAGCAGTATTGTCGCTGACGATTATCATCAGGGTTACCAGGTCTAAAACCGGCAACTCGATCCCCGGGGTGAGGGTTTGCAGGATCCCCGACCCCCCCACTTGATCCTCAGCCGTCAGCTTGATCCGTTGATCCAGGCGGAACTTGCCTTCCTCAGCCTGGCGGAAGACCTCGGCCATTATGGGCACCTTAATGACGCTGGCCGCGGGAAAGGCCTCCTCGGCGCCAAGATGAATCTCCTCACCCGATTCCAGGTGTTTGACCGCAAGGCCGAAGGTCCACTGGACCCGGCCGGCGATTTCCTGGATTCTTTCCTTGATCTCCATTTTTCTCCCTCCTACTATGCTCTCTCGTTATTGCAGCCCTGTCCTACCCCAACCTAAAGTTCTTCGGCGGATTGCGACAACGCAGATGGGGGTTTTCCAGCGGTCTCCCAGTATCCAAATGAAAAAAGCCAGGGTAATCCCTGGCCTTCCTTGACTAACGTTTGGAGAACTGTGGAGCCTTGCGGGCCTTCTTCAACCCGTACTTGCGACGCTCCTTCATCCGTGGATCGCGGGTGAGGAGACCGGCCTTCTTCAGGGCCAACCGCAGGGATCCATCCACCTTCAAGAGAGCCCGGGCAATACCGTGCCGAACCGCACCAGCCTGGCCGGAGGTCCCTCCCCCGCGCACCAGAACCACCACATCATATCTGCCGAGGGTGTTGGTGAGGACCAGGGGCTGACGTACCCTGTTCTGTAAAGTCTTCAACCCGAAATATTCTTCCACGGGGCGTTCATTGACCACAATGTCCCCGCGGCCCGGGAGAAGCCGCACCCTGGCCACAGCTTCCTTGCGGCGACCGGTTCCAATGTACTGTAACTGAGCCACCTCTTAACCTCCCTTCCCCTCGTTCATATCTTCAATTCTTCCGGCTTCTGGGCGGCGTGGGGGTGCTCGGGACCTCGATAGACCTTGAGCTTCTTACCCATTTTGCGGCCCAGACGGTTATGCTGAAGCATCCCCTTGACTGCCAGTTCAATGACCTTTTCTGGTTTGCTGGCTAAAAGCTTACCGTAGGGGATGGCCTTCAGCCCCCCGGGATACATGCTGTGGTGATACCAGATCTTTGTTTCCTTCTTGTTCCCGGTGAGAACGACTTTCTCTGCATTCACCACAATAACAAAATCCCCTGTGTCAAGATGAGGGGTGTAAGTGGGCTTATGCTTACCTCTCAAGATGCTGGCCACCTGGCTGGCCAGACGGCCCAAAGGCTTCCCCGTGGCATCCACAACGAACCACTTCCTCTGGATGTCCTGGGGCTTGGCCATGAAGGTTGTGCGCAACTTCCTTTCCCTCCCTGAGTAAGACCGAACACAGAACTAGACTTCCGGTCAATTGGTATAAGCCGACAAAAGCCACTCCCAGCTATTGGGAAAGTGGCCGACGCTGCCCGGCTAGTAAGTTTCCTCAAGCCCGGGGCTCACCGACCGCGAGGAACCTTGGGGCCAGGCGCGAAATTGGCAAAGTCCACAAAGATGATTTTAATATAGCCAAAAAGCCATGTCAAGAAAAAGATTTCGGCAGCGGCATAATGACGTGAGGCGTCGCTTCTCGAGTTCTTTATCGAGGTCATCAAGGCAGATGTTGGTCAGGAGCGGGCTTAAGGGACCTCTTACCCGTGGAAGGCGGGTTCATTGGGAGCGGCTGAGAGGGGTGGATGCTACCAAAGAGTGGGCTTAAGGGACCTCCTGAAGCGGTGCCCTCTTCAACCATAAATGGCCTGGAATTAGGGCAGTTACCTTGACTTTTTCCACCCAAAACCTTTATAATCTAAAATGTTTAATTACTAAACTATTCTTGGGGGGCTGCCCGTGCAAAAATTGTCGGCAAAGCGTAAGCTGGTCATCATCGTGGGCGTCCTTTTGGGCATGCTGCTGGGAGCGCTGGATCAAACCGTGGTCGGGACGGCCATGCCTCGGATCATCAGCGAACTGAGGGGAATGAACCTCTATAGCTGGGTTTTCACCGCTTACATGCTGGCCTCCACTGCCGCCGTCCCCATCTTTGGGAAACTCTCAGACATCTATGGACGAAAGACCTTTTACCTCCTGGGCATCGGCCTTTTCCTGCTTGGATCCTGGCTCTCCGGGGCCGCCGCGAACATGGTTCAGCTGATCAACTATCGCGGCCTGCAAGGTTTGGGCGGCGGGATCATGATGGCCAATTCCATGGCCATCGTCGGCGATATCTTCCCGCCGGCCGAACGGGGGAAATGGCAGGGGGTCATGGGGGCTGCCTTTGGTTTGGCCAGCATCATTGGCCCAGTCCTCGGCGGCTACATTACTGACCACATGAACTGGCGCTGGGTCTTCTATGTCAATCTCCCGGTTGGGCTGTTGGCCCTGGCCGTCCTGGGCGTCGCTCTCCCGAAACCGGAGCGCGGCGTCGATCGCCAGGTGGACTATTGGGGAGCAGCCACTCTTCTGATTGCCGTCGTCCCCCTTCTCCTGGGCTTTTCCTGGGCTGGTACCCAGTATCCGTGGCTATCCACGCCCATCCTTGGACTTTTCGCCTTGGCCGCCCTGGGCCTGGCCGCCTTTATCTGGGTGGAAAGCCGGGCAGCTGAGCCAATCATCCCGCTCCTCCTTTTCGCCAACCCCATCTTCACCGTTTCCGCCCTCATCGTCTTCACTACGGGCGTAGGCATGTTCGGGGCCATCATGTTTGTACCCCTCTTCATGCAAGGGGTTCTGGGAATAACCGCCACCTACTCCGGGCTCATCCTCACCCCGATGATGCTGAGCGCCATCTTCGCCAGTGCCATCAGCGGGCAGATCATGTCCCGCTGGGGGCGTTACCGCCTCCTCTCCGTCATTGGGACCGGCCTCGTCGCGGTCGGGATGGCCCTTTTTGCCCAGATGACCGTAGACACGCCGGAGGCGGTGGCGTTGCGCAATATGGTCATAACGGGCCTGGGGATGGGGGTGACCATGCCCATCTTCGTCATCATCGTCCAGAACGCTCTACCTTACCGCTTCATGGGCGTGGTGACCGCCGCCATTCAGTTTTTCCGCTCCGTAGGAGGCACCGTCGGCGTGGCCATCATGGGTTCCCTCATGTCCAACCGCTTCCACCGGGAAATGGCCAACCTCCTGCCCCCGCAAATGGGCCAGATGATCCCTTTAGATAAGTTCCAGGCCCTGGAAAACCCCCAGGCCCTGCTCAACGCCAAGGGACTGGAGGCCATGGCCCGCAACCTGCCCCCGGGCATGGCTTCCCTTTTGAACCAGGTTCTGCTGAAAATTAAAGTGGCCCTGGCCACGGCCATCAGTCAGGCCTTCTGGACGGGCGCTCTCATCCTTCTTGTCGCTTTCGTCCTCTCCTTCTTCTTACGGGAAATACCCTTGCGCCGGCAACATCATCCCGACCAGACCCAAGAAAGTCCGGGGCTGTGAGCAGTGGCGGCGAGGGCTAAATCTCTCGTAAGGTGGCTGGTTGTGCTATTTCCATTGGGGCGTGGCCGTGAGCGCTGGCGTTGAGGCAGGGGTCTTTCGTGAGGTAGTCGGTTGCGACCCGATCGTTGGCTGGTGTAACCATGCGCGCAGCAGGACATGGCCTGGGACCTCGCGAATCGCAAAGGTGGGTGAAAGAGATCCATGATCTCGGAAGAAAAAAAGGGTGAATATCTCGCCCGGTTTGAAAGCCTCTTTCGACAGGCTATGCGGCGGTTTCACTGGGACCGTGCGGCGGCCTGGCCGCAACTGACTCGACCCCAGCTCCTTTTCCTGCGTTACCTGGCCGAACGCGGGACTTCGCGGGTCACCGATGTGGCCCGGGAGCTGGAGATTACCCCGGGCGCCGTAACCAGCCTCTGCAACGGCCTGGTCAAACTCGGTTTGATCGCCCGGCGCCGGGGCGAAACGGACCGGCGGGAGGTTTTTCTCTCCCTGAGCCCCGCCGGCCAAAACCTGCTCCAAGCAACCGACCGGCTCCGGCAACAGAAGTTGGAGCTTTTACTGGAAAAACTTACCGAAGAAGAGATCGAGACCTTTTTCCGGCTTTGGGAACGGATCATCGAGATCCTGGGGTAGATTTCGCCCAACGCCTAGCCAGGCTATTGGCAAGAAGCTAACCACGGCGTATAATGCTTTTAAGACCTAGACGAAGGAGGTAATTCCGGCTCGGGGGTCCGGTGGCCAAGAAGCTTTGGCGAGGAAAAAGGTCGGGAGGAATGTAATCGTCCGGTCTGGCTACACTTTTCACTATGTCAGCCACTCGTGGTGACTCCGACGCTGGGCAAGCACCATGTCTTCACCCGCCGTGAACGCGACCGCGCAAAGCATATCGGCCGGAGATCCATTCCCTAAATCCGGGTCTGGGGAAGCCCAAGCCCGGGCTGGTTCTCCTATCCTCCGCCCTGCCGTCTGCCCCCTGGACTGCTGGGATACGTGTGCCCAACTGGCCGAAGTTAAGGACGGAAAGATCATCCGGGTCACCGGTAATCCGAATCACCCCATCACCCATGGTTATATCTGCGACAAAGCCCGGCATTTCCACGAAAAGGTCTATAGCCCTCTTCGAGTGCGGAAGCCCAAACAGCGGATCGGCCCCAAAGGAAGCGGGGAGTTTGCGGATATTTCCTGGGCGGAAGCCCTCACCCTTATCGCCACCCGCTTTAAAGAGATCATCGCCCCTTACGGCCCGGAGGCCATCCTCCCTTTTAGCTATGCCGGAAATCTCGGGCTTTTGAGTTTTGGCAGCCTGGACCGTCGCTTTTTCCACCGGCTGGGATCCAGTCGCTTGGCGCGAACGGTATGTTCCAGCGCCGGAAAGTCGGCCCTCCTTCACACCTATGGCGCGACCCAGGGAACGGACCCGGAAGGGATCGTCCATTCCCGGTACATCATCGTTTGGGGACTTAATGTATTAACCTCCAACCTGCATCAGTGGGAGGGCATCAGCGCGGCCCGTCGTAACGGGGCCAAACTGGTCGTGATCGATCCCTACCGGCATGAAACGGCCCGTCGGGCTGACCTGCATCTGGCGCCCCGCCCGGGGACCGATGCTGCCCTCGCCCTCGGCTTTATGAATGTCATCCTCTCTAAGGGTCTGGAGGACCGTGACTTCATTGCCGTAAACACCGTAGGCTTTGACGCCCTGAGGGAACGGGTCAGAGAGTATCCTCCGGAACGCGTGGCTGAGATCACCGGCCTTCCCGCCGATCTCATTCGCCAAGTGGCCCGCGAATATGCCACTACCCGCCCCTCCCTCATTCGGGCCGGTTATGGTTTACAGCGTCACACCAATGGCGGAATGACCATGCGGACCATCTCCCTTCTGCCGGCCCTGATCGGGGCTTGGGGTCAGATGGGAGGCGGCTTCCTCCTTTCCAATAGCGGGGCTTTCCCGGTCAACAACGCCGCCCTGGAACGGCCCGATCTCCTCAAGGGGAATCCCCGGACCATTAACATGAATCATCTGGGCGACGCCCTCCTGGCAGCTGAGCCGCCCATCCGAGCCCTCTATGTCTATAACAGCAACCCTGCTGTCACCGCCCCCGACCAAGCCAAGGTACTGCGTGGGCTGGCCCGGGAAGATCTGTTCCTGGTGGTGCACGAGCAGGTCATCACCGACACCGCTCGCTATGCCGATATCCTCTTGCCGGCGACCACCCATTTTGAGCATACGGATCTCCATACCTCGTACTGGCACCTTTACCTGCAACTGAACGAACCGGTGATCCCACCGGTAGGCGAAAGCAAGTCCAATACCGAGGTCTTTCGCCTTTTGGCTCAGACCATGGGCTTCGCGGAGCCGGCTTTCCAGGATAGCGACCAGGACTTGCTCCGGCAGGCCCTCCACTGGGATCATCCCTTTTTGCAGGGGATCACGCTGGAAAGATTGCGCCGGGAAAGGTTTGTTCGTCTGAATACCCCAAGCCAACCTCATTTACCCTTTGCCGACACTGCTCCTAACGCTGAACCGAAGCGGCTTAGCTTCCCCACCCCCTCTGGTAAGATTGAACTCTACTCCGCGGCCATGGCCGCGACCGGGCTCGACCCGCTGCCAGCCTACGTCCCGCTGGCAGAGAGTCGGGACGGTTCGCCCGATTTGGCCGCCCGGTACCCCATCGCCCTGGTCAGCCCGGCGGCGAAGAATTTCCTCAATTCCACCTTCGGCGAAAACCCCACCCTGCAAAAACAGGAGGGTGGCGGCCCGGTGATCTTCCTTCATCCGGAGGACGCCGCCCCCCGCGGCATTGCGGATGGGCAGTTAGTCCGGGTCTTCAACTATCGCGGGTCCTTCGTCGCCAGGGCTTCTGTGGGTGACACCGTCCAGCCCGGGGTGGCCGTCTCCCCCACCATCTGGTGGAACAGCTTTACTCCCGATGGCACAAGCGCCAACCAGACCACCTCCCAGCGCCTCACCGATATGGGGGCGGGGGCGACCTTTCATACGAATCTGGTGGAGGTGGAGCGGTTTTAGGAGTAGATGAATGGTATTTAAAAAGAGTAGTAGGAGACCATTATCTCTGTGAAAAAAAGATACCTACACTTTCCCAGCTATATTAACTCAGTATGACAAGAACATTGGTATTACTTTCCCTGATTCGCCTGGTTGCGTATCTAACGCTAATAGCGTGGATGAGGCTGTGAAAAATGCTAAGGGGCTTTAGCCCTTCATCTGTTCGGCATGGAAGAGGACGGCATCGATATCCCTTCTCCTTCATCTATTAATAGTCTGGAATTAGATTCAAATGAGATTCCGTTAATGGTTGAAGTTTATATGCCTTCATACCGTGATGCCATTGAATCATTAACAGTTATAACGACTGTCACCATGACTCAATGGCTGAAAAACTTTGGCTGAGAAAAAAGTTGTAAACTTTTTTCAGGTGCTTCAATCAGCCTTAAAAGAAAAACTCGGCATCCATGACCGCTAATCTTCGGCCGTCAAAGACGCCTTGGGAAATAGGGCTTTCATCCAGCGCTGCCGGGTCGTTCCATTGCTGGGGTAGGGCCCTCCTAAGCAAACCATTAACCGGAGGATTCCCATGCTCGCTCTTTTGGAGTTTGATCCGCCCAGGCTTTGTTGGCCCGGGGATAGATCCGGGCCACCGTCTCCGCAACGACAAGGAGAACATCCATAACCTGGGACATCCTTTCCGCGCTGACCACCTTCCCCCGCTGGTGGCAAAAGACCCCGTAGTTCTTGACCTCGATGCCCGCATAGCCGGCTCCCGGCAGACTCATTAGCCTTCCCCGGACTTCGGGGGTCAGGATATGGAGGGCCTCTTCCCTGTTCCTCGTCACCACGGCAAACTGGGCATCGAAGGCCCCTTCATCAACAGCGATAACCGCCTTCCGTGTCTCCTTGGAAAGATGGCCGAGGTGCTTGCGGTCGTAAACGGCGAAGCCGTCGACGGCCCAGCGCCCCAAGACCGAGAACCTGGTGGTTTCCGGACTGTGGTAATCGAAATTCACCCCCAGCGGAACCCGGACAACGAGGAAGAACTCGCCCTTTGTCCCCAGGGTGCAGGGGTAATACCCCTCGAACCGCCAGCGGCGGACGTCGGCATTAAAGAGCCAGCAGAGATCGGATTCATAGGCTTTGTATTGAGGGAAGTCGGGAGAAGTGACGAAAGTCAACCCTGATTGGCGGGCGAACTGTTGCAGGGCCTGGCCATAACGCCAGGCCACATATCTCTGCCCCGCCACCGCCGTTAGGATGGCCGAAAGTACGGTGAATATGGCCAGCCAGCCCCCGGATGGGAAATAGAGCCACAAGAAGACGAGAACCGGGGTGAAAAAGGCCACCACTGCCAGTAGGACCTTGCTCTCCGCCGGAAGATCGACCCACGAGCGCCACATTTTCGGCCGGAGACGCAAGAACCAGAGGAACCCGACCAGTATTAACGGCAGAAACAAGGGCAACCAGTTCAACCGGATCCCCCCTATCGCTTGCCCCTGGGAGGCCAATGTAAGCAGATAGAGCTGCGGCGGGTCACCGACTTTGCGTGAAGCGACGAAGGCCATCTTCTTGCCGTCCGGGGAGAAGTCAAAGGCCTTAATCCCCAGCTCGGCAAAAGGAGGTTTGCTTACCTGGCCAGACTCAAGATCATGGAAGTAAACTCTGACCGATTTATTATAAATCCTCTCTCCTTCCTCTGTCGATACACTTTGGGGGCAACATTATGCCACTTCAGTTTGAAAACCATAATTCCGGTTCTCCGAGGGTGAAAGATGGAAAGCCATCCAGCTATTCAGGGAAAATCCAACGAAATGAGCTTGGACAATACAAGATATTGTATGATACATTCTCCTTACGTACTACATATTGACCGAGGCTGAGATGCGGCGGTCATTCTGGCGGCCGGAGGGATCTAGATGCGCTGCCCTTATTGCGGACACGAGGAAAGCAAGGTGCTGAATTCCCGCCCAACAGAGGAAGGTAACGCTATTCGCCGGCGCCGGGAATGCGCGTCCTGTGGCCGCCGCTTTACCACCTACGAGACGGTGGAAAAACTCCCGCTGGTGGTTATCAAGAAAGATGGCCGCCGGGAAGCCTTTGATTCGGGAAAGATTCTGAGCGGACTCTTGAAGGCGTGCGAAAAAAGGCCGGTACCCGTCGCCACAATCCAGGAGGTGGTCAAGTCCATTGAGAACGACCTGCGCAGCCAGGGCGAAACGGAAGTGCCCAGCCAGAAGATCGGCGAAATAGTTATGGAACGGCTGCGAGAGATCGATGAGGTGGCTTACGTCCGTTTTGCCTCCGTTTACCGCCAATTCAAAGATGTAAGCAATTTCCTGACTGAATTGGAACGGTTAATCGGCAAGCGCGGACTATGATATCTCGGGAGCGGCCAATCTTTATAAAAATTCTTCCATGTTCGGTCTTGACAACAAACTTTTGTTCTCTTTACAATTATCTCGGAGGTGACCTCTTTGAAATTAACGCCCAACGCCCGAACGGTCCTGGAAAAAAGATACTTGAAGAAAGTCGATGGTAAAGCGGTCGAGACGCCCGAGGAAATGCTCCGGCGGGTAGCCCGAAACATAGCGGCGGTAGAACGCGACGTCTATAAGAAAGACGAGGCGACCGTCACCCGGATTAAAGAAGAGTTCTTTCAGGCCATGGACAGCCTGGATTTCCTCCCCAATTCCCCCACCCTGATGAACGCCGGACGCGAATTACAGCAGCTTTCGGCCTGCTTCGTTTTGCCCATTGACGACTCCATCTCCAGTATCTTCGAATCGGTGAAGAACGCCGCCCTGATCCATCAATCCGGCGGTGGCACCGGCTTTGCCTTTTCTCGCCTTCGTCCCAAAAATGACCAGGTCAAGTCCACCGGCGGCGTGGCCAGCGGCCCAGTCTCCTTCCTGAAAGTCTTCAACGCCAGCACGGAAGCCATAAAGCAAGGCGGGACAAGACGCGGTGCTAACATGGGCATCCTCAGGGTCGACCACCCGGATGTCCTGGAGTTCATCACCTCTAAAACTGACAATGCCGACATAACCAATTTCAACATTTCCGTTGGTATCACTGAAGCATTCATGCAGGCCGTAGACCAGGACAAAGACTACGACCTTATCAACCCGCGAACCGGCCAGCCCAGCGGTCGCCTGAACGCACGGAAAGTTTTCGATCTCATCGTGGACATGGCCTGGAAAAATGGTGAACCGGGCATCGTTTTCCTCGATCGGATGAACCGGGCTAACCCCACGCCCCATATAGGGGAGATTGAGAGTACTAACCCTTGCATCGTTGGTGAAACCAGGATCCCAACCGAACAGGGGCTCTTGCGGATGGATGAGCTGGTAAGCCTGTATGGCAACGGAGGTCTACGGGTGGCCGCTGATCTACGGACGGTCCCCGGACTTCTTCTTCACGAAAAAACAGCGGACGGGTTGTCTCTTAGTAGTCAGCAATCTTCTGGCGTTTCCTTCGTCGAGATCAGCAGCGCTTTTCCCACCGGTTTGAAACCCACGGTGAAGATACGCACTCGGGCTGGTTACGAGCTGGTAGCCACCCCTGACCACAAAATCTTGACCACTAGGGGTTGGGTAGAGGCCGGAGCCCTACGCCCGGGGCAGGATCGAATCCTGTTACAAGGCGGGGCCGGACTTTTCTCCAATCGAAAAGAACTCCCAATCACCTTCCCGCGAGAGATGGTAGGTGCCAACGGGCGCCGGTATATTAATAACTTCCCCCAGGAGTGGAGTTACGAACTCGGCTTTGTTCTTGGGTGGCTGGTCGGTGATGGGTGGCTTCGCAATGCCAGCCGCCAGAGCCGGGTAGGTTTTACCTTCGGCAAAGTGGACCAGGAGGCCTTTTCCTTCATCAAGGGTATAACGAATGGCTGGTACGGGAAGGAGATCAAGGAGGTTGTACGTTCTTCGTCCGTCCTCCACCTATCCTATCACAGCAAGTTCTTGGTTGAGTTCTTCCAATCTTTGGGGGTCAAGCCGGTTAAGGCCGCCGAAAAGGAAATACCGGAATCAATCTTTAAAGCCCCCGCAGAAGCTGTCCGGGGCTTCCTTCAGGCCCTTTTCACCGCCGATGGAACGGTTAACCATGTGGAAGGCAAGAGTGCCTATGTGCGTTTAACATCCAAGTCCAGGGAACTGCTGCAGCAGGTTCAGCTCCTGCTCCTCAATATGGGCATTTTCAGCCGGATCTACGACCGTTCTCGCAAGCCGGCCAGCAAGTTTTCTTACAGGGATATGAAGGGCTGTAGCCACGTCTACCAGACTGACGGGGTTCTCTGGGAGCTCGAGATTAGCCGTAACCATCTGCCGCTCTTTTTAACGGAAGTGGGTTTCTTTGGCAAGAGGCACATGGACATTGTAGACCTTCTTAAGAGAAAGCACTACTACCACCGGGACTTTGTCGACGAGGTTTCCGATGTGGCACCGAACGGCTTGGCTCAGGTTTATGATTTGACCGAGCCGGCTACCCACTCCTTCATTGGCAACGGGATCGTCATTCACAATTGTGGTGAACAACCTTTACTCCCTTACGAATCCTGCAACCTGGGGTCTATCAACCTGGCCCACATGATCCGTACCTCCGAGGAGGGTTCCGCTGTCGACTATGACCACCTACGCCGTATCGTCCGTACCGCTGTTCGCTTCCTCGATGACGTCATCGATGCCAACCGCTACCCGCTGCCCGAGATTGAAAAGACGACCAAGGGCAACCGCAAGATCGGGCTGGGGGTCATGGGGTTCGCCGATATGCTCATCCTTCAGGGTATCCCGTACAATTCGGAAGAAGGGGTAGCCTTGGGGGAAAGGGTCATGGCCTTTATTCAAAAGGAAGCTCGCCAGATGTCAGCGGAACTGGCCGCTGAGCGCGGGTCTTTCCCTAACTTTAAAGGGAGCATCTACGACGTGCCAGGCGGGGTTCCCTTACGCAACGCTACTACGACGACCATCGCCCCGACCGGAACCATCAGTATCATCGCCAATGCCTCCAGCGGCATCGAGCCCCTCTTTGCCCTGGCCTTCACTCGCAATGTCCTGGACAAGAACGAACTGGTGGAGGTCAATCCCCTCCTTGAGGAAATCGCCAAGCGGGAAGGCTTCTATACACCCGAGCTGATGCGCCTGGTCGCCCAGAAAGGGAACGTGCATGACGTGCCCGGAGTGCCGGAACGCTGGCAGAGGATCTTTGTCACCGCCCATGATGTCAGTCCCGAGTGGCACATCCGGATGCAGGCCGCCTTCCAAGGATTCGTGGACAACGCCGTCAGCAAGACCGTCAACTTCCCCCACGAGGCCAGCCGGGAAGATGTGGCCCGGGTCTACCGTCTCGCCTATGACCTGAACTGCAAGGGGGTTACCGTTTACCGCGACGGCAGCCGGGAGGAACAGGTCCTTTCCGTCGGAAAGAAGGAAAAGCCGGAGGCTCAAACTCCGGCCCAGGTCAACCCAGAGACGGCTCCCTCCGAGAAACTCAATCAACTGACCGAAGTAGCGCCGCGGGAGATCACGCCTCGTCCCCGCCCAGCCGTCACCTTCGGCCGTACCGAGCGGATCAGCACCGGTTGCGGAAAGCTCTACGTCACCATTAATGAGGACGAGCAGGGGTTGGCCGAGGTCTTCACCCAAATGGGTAAATCGGGAGGCTGCGCCGCTTCCAATTCCGAGGCCATCAGCCGTCTCATTTCCCTGGCCCTACGTTCCGGTATCAAATCGGAGGCCGTCACCAAACACCTGCGCGGTATCCGCTGCCCCTCCCCCACCTGGGACAACGGCCAGACCGTCCTCTCTTGCGCCGATGCCATCGGCATCGTCATCGAACGTTATGTTAAATGGAAGGAGGCGGGGGGAGGACTCAGCCCAGAAGCGGCGGCTACCATCCAGTTTGATCCCACTAAGGAGATGGGCCTCGGGGGAAATGGCGGCCTTTTCCTCGGCCTGGGCGAGGGTTCCGGCAACGGTGGACATCATACCAAAGGCATTGGTGACCCGGACGAGGTCAACCCCCATCAAACGGGGGCCTGCCCCGAGTGTGGCGGCCACCTGATCCATGATAGCGGTTGCGCCACCTGTCCCTATTGCGGGTATTCAAAGTGCAGTTGAAGCGATGTTTGAATACCCCTAACTTGACTTGAACCCAATCCTCACTGCCCCGCAACGCCTCCCCTTGACCCAGAGGGGAACGGCCAGATCATGCATGATCTCCCCGGTATCGCGAGCGTAGGTTTGAAGGAGGAAGGTGCCCTCGGGTAAGGGCTGATCCGGATCGACGCCCGCGGCGAGGAAAGCATTGCGAGTGGCGCGCCTAGGTATCTTTTCTGCATCTATCAGGCCAACGCGGGCCGCCCGGATCTCAACCCGGTTATCAAAAATCCGCTTAGTCCGGTTGCCGATGAGATCTTTCTGCTGGTCCCCCGTCCAATCCCGGGTGTGACGGCTTAAGTGAGTGTAATGGTAGCCGTTGATGTCGGGAGCGGCCACGTTGGCGATGCGCTGGTCCTTCGTCAAGAAGCTATCCAGCACCTTCTGGACCTCCTTGTCAAAGGCCCAATCCCAGGACGTAATGTACTTAGGGGGATTGAATCCCTCCGGCGGTACCCGCCGGACATCAAAGAGCCTGGCCAAGGTCTTGATGTTGTCCCCCTTGACCTCGGTATAGCGCCAGTCCAGGACCTTCTCCAAGGTAATTTTCCCGCTGTCAATGGCCGTCTCGATAACCTGGCTACATTCCCGGGCGCATTCCGTGGCCCATCCCCGCACCTGATCAACGAAGCTGCCGGTATGAAACCGCCCCACCAAAGTGTAGATCGACTCCGTCGCGCGGCTGATCTCCTCAGAAGCAAAGACGGCGTTGGCGTTCTCTGAATTTTGCCTGGCCTGGTCGGACAACCTGGTCACCCGGTAGGAGATGCTCTCGGTACCAGCCAGGACCTCCTGGCTGGCGGCGGCAATGGAGGACATCTCCCCCGAGGTCCTTTCCGTTAATCCGGAAAGCTCCTCGAAAGCCGTCTTAACCGTCTCGCCTTTCTTCACAGCATTGCCGGCCAGATTGTTGACTTCTTCCGTCAGTTTGAGGATCTGCCTGATACCGCCTTGAACCTCTCTGATAGTCTGAAGAATAGCCCTGGTGGATCGGGCCGTCTCTTCCGACAGTTTCCTTACTTCTGAGGCCACTACGGCGAAGCCGCGCCCGTGTTGGCCAGCACGGGCGGCCTCAATGGCCGCATTTAAGGCCAGTAGATTGGTCCTCTTGGCAATATCGGCAATAACCTCGTTGACCTGGTCAATCTCCCTCGATCGTTTCGTCAACTCCTCAACCTGGCGGACAACCTTGAGGATGGCGTCCCGGGTGGCCATGTTGTCGGCCAGAGCCGCTTCGGCCGTCGTCCTATTCTCGCGCGCCACGCCGGCAGCCACCTCGGAAAAGGAGGACGCCGCCTGGACCGACTCGCTGACACTCCTGATGGCCGAACGCACCTCTTCCAGGGCCGTGGCGGCCTGGCGCGTCTGTTCATACTGTTCCGCAGCGGCGCGGGTAATCTGAAAGATGTTCCGTGCCCCGCCCACGGCCAGCCGGCTGGTTTCCTCCTCGACCGAACGAAAGACATCGGCCATCTCCCGGCGCAGGCGGTCGACCAGGCTCCTCAAGACTGCTCCATCGTCCGCCTCCATGTCCGGAGCGGACCTCTGCAGGTCCCTGTTCCCTTCCAGGAGGTCTCTGAGGTAATCGGCCAGATCGGGAAGAGAATTCTTTGCCGTCAACGTAATCCCCCCAAAGGATCGCCATGGCAAAACCAGATTAGAGGCGAGGACGCTCCAATCTGCCGGCAAGTCTCTCCCTTATTAAATCGTAAGGGGGCCGTTAATCCTTTAGGTTGGCCAAAAAGATTTTGCCCTGAGAAACGGCGAAGCTGCCTCCAGTCATGAAAGGAGAGGCAGCTCCAAGCAGTGGCCTTCCGCTTCAAGGTAATGCTCAGGCGTAATGAAACCCGGATCGGCGCCCTGGGAGACCGCTGAAAAATACCCAATTGGTTTGGCGCTGACTACCACTGCTACCCGTGACGGGATGGCCTCGCCCGGTCCGGCCGCCCTTTACACTTAGCCTAGTTCCATCTGGGCTCTCTCCGGCGGAGAAACGGGTTCTTTCAGGACAGTCTTATCTTTATCCCGG
>JAMCWA010000080.1 GCA_023475165.1 Bacillota bacterium
AGCTTGGATCGGTTCGGCCATGGCCTTTCTCTTCACTTTATCCGCGGACCATTCGACCTGACCTGCGGTTACCCGGCTGCGCCTTCTTTCAGGCTGCTGAGCTCATGGCCCCAGGCCTGGTTGACTGCCTAGATTATACTATTGATTTAGTATACATCTAACGCAAGATGGTTCCTAGAAAAAATTTTACGGAGGATCAAGAGAAAACGCGGCCACCAGCTAAGAATTGGTGCTCGAAAGCGAAGCGAGGTTAGTGAATCAAAGGATGGAATCCTCAATATGGAGTCTATCAAATTCCCTCCTTGACGCTACCGTTTTTGAGATCTTCAGCCGACGATTCGAGGTATCGGTTGTACTTGATATCGAAGCGTTTCATGCGATTCAAGATGGTAACCCGGGAAACCCCCAAGATTTCCGCGGCTACCGATTGATTGCCTTTGGACCTGGCCCCTTGGTTCGAAACCAACCCGGCCCTCTTTCCTCTCGTTTCCGTCTCTTCTGAAACCTTCTTTCTTTATCCTCCCAGATATTGACCGACCTCAATCTCTATCATCCGGGGGGGGCGGCCAGCTGCAGCTGTTCATGATCCTGGAATGCTCAAGTTGTGTGTCTAAGTTGTGTGTCTACACATTTGCCCGGTTATGATATTCGGTCTATAGCTTCACTTACTGGCCCCGTTGGTAATGGCAAGCTGTATAGCATAGAGAGAAAGCTGCCCTATTTTGTTGTGAGGGCCTTCCAGAGAAGAAAGGCTCTTGTCCAATTCTATGAGAGCGCAGGGACGAGGTTCTCCTGCGCTACCCACCTCTGCCAAGTAGTTTTACTTGCAAGCCAGACCATTAAATTATTGGCGTACCTTGCCATTTTTATTGTATGCTATGCTTTACTTTTAATATTGGGCGAAAGGTGACGCTTCGTGAGAGGGATTTGCTCCTTTACACGGTCTGACCTCCCTCCTGAATTGCGCCTTATTCTTGCCTGTCTACGGGTCACCCCCAACGATAAAGAAACGCGACAGATTGAGAGGCTGAGTCAAAACGGTGCCGCTTGGCCTGTGTTCCTAAAGTTGGTGGATCGTCACCGGGTTGCCCCGCTGGTCTATACCAATCTCAGCCGCTATGCCGGCAAAACTGCACCGTCTGCCATGATGAGCGCTCTCCGTTCCCGCTTCGAGAGTAACACCCGCCGGGGGTTAGCCAATGCCGCAGAGACTGGGCGGCTCTGTCAGCTTTTCCAGGAAAACGCCATTCCGGTCCTCTCCCTGAAGGGCAGTGCGTTGGCCTTGCAGGCTTATGGCAGCCTGGCCCTGCGCCATGCCGGAGACATTGATCTGCTCGTGGCCCCACACCATGTTGACCTTGCCGACCATCTCCTCCAAAGGCGTTACCGCCGCACGGTACCGCGCTTCCCCTTGACTTCTGATCAGGGCCGGCGGTTTTTCAGGCTTATGCACCACTTTGGCTATCGGCATAACCACAGCCGCCTGCGGGTTGAACTCCATTGGCGGCCATTAATTAATCGGCCTTCCCCGGTCATGAATCCAACCCGGCTCCAAAACCGGGCCTCGACTTTGACGGTGGGCGGTTCGCCGCTGCCGACGCTGTCGTTCCTCGACAACCTCCTCTACCTCTGTGCCCATGGTGCCGCGCATCTCTGGTACAGGCTCTTTTGGCTGGTAGACCTGGCCGAAATGCTGCGGGGCAATCCGGAAATCGACTGGCGGGAATTAATTGCCTTGGCGAGAGAAGCGGATTTAATGCGCACCCTGGCCCAAGGGGTGATCCTGGCCCATGAACTCCTGGAAGCCCCCTTGCCTGAGGCAATTCGGGCTTATGCCTTACGGGACCGGCTGGTGCCTTACTCAGCCAAAGTAGCCTTCCGGTTTATGCTCTGTCTTCAAACGGAAGCGCCGCCCATTTCTTTGATTCTCCAACGCCACCTTTGTAATTTACGAACAGGGAATTCCTTTCAGGATAAGCTGAGAACCTTGCAAGAAATATGTCTCGGCCAAGACTGGCTGACCCTGGGCCTGCCGGATTCTCTTTTCTTTCTCTACTTCTTATTGCGTTTCCCCCTCTGGCTCCAACGACGGTTGCGCGGTAGTGGGAAACAGAGGGCCTGATCCCAGACCTGGCGTCATTATGAATAACGCCGCCGACCCCAAATCTTCCCTCTTTTGGCCGTATCTGGCGTCCGTCTGCCGCTATGCCCGGGGGCGGGCCGTGGTCTCCTTGACCCTATTAATTGTCCTGGGATTGGCGGAGGGGATCGGCTTATTGATGATCATCCCCCTGCTGCAACTTATCGGCTTCGGCGGCACGGCCGGGTCCGGCGGCATTACTGCCGGCATCGGCCAACTTTTGGGGTTAGCCGGTCTGCCCCTCACCCTGCCGGTAATCCTCGGGGTCTATGTCGCCCTCGTGGCGGCTTCTGCCGCGGCCTCCCGGTTCCGGGACGTGCTGAACATGGAAATCGTCCAGGGGTTTACTCTTTTTCTCCGCAACGACCTGTACGGGGACCTCACCCGGGTCGATTGGCTCTCTTTCACCCGCATCCGGGCCTCCGACCTCACCCACGTGCTCACCGCGGCCATGGAAATGGTGGGGATTGGCATCCAGCAACTCCTGATGCTGGTCAGTATCCTGGTTATCGCGGTGGTCAATCTGGCGGTCGCCTTCACCCTGTCCCCGGCCATGACGGCCCTGGCCCTGGTGACCGGGGGCCTGCTCCTGCTCATTTTGCGCCCCCTCAACCGGCAGGCCCTGGACACCGGGGGGAAACTCCACCAGGCCAGGCAGGAAATGTTCGGGGTGATCTCGGACCATCTCGGGGGCATGAAGGTGGCCAAGAGCTACGGCCTGGAGAACCATTTCGCCCATCACTTCCGTCTGGCCACCGGCCGGTTGGTGCACCAGTTCCTCGACTTTACCCGCACTAACGCCGCAACCCGCATGTTTTTCGAGATCGGGGCCGCAGTCGCGCTCAGCCTCTTCTTTCTCGGCGCCGTGCAAATCTTCCATCTCCCCGCGGCCTACCTGCTCCTGCTGGCCTTTCTCTTCGCCCGGCTGCTGCCGAAATTATCCCTGGCCCAGCAAAACTACCAGCGGGTTTGCAACATTCTGCCCTCCTATGGCGCAGTGCGGGCCATGCAGGCGCGGCTGGTCCGGGAGC
>JAMCWA010000061.1 GCA_023475165.1 Bacillota bacterium
TGAAATCAGCCCCGCTCATCTCCTGCTCCCAGGCCCGCCGCTGCCGCCCACCGTAGGCCCTCGCCCCGCCAAAACCCAAGTCCCCGAAAAACATCTTGAAAAAGTCACTGAAACCCTCTTGCGGCCCCCACTCATACTGGACACGGTGAAAGCCCCCCGGGTTGGCGCCCGCCTGCCTTTGGGTCTCCTGCCAGTTGGCCCCCAAATGATCATAACGGGACCGTTTGGTCGGATCACTCAAGACATCGTAGGCCTCATTGATTTCCTTGAATTTTTCCTCGGCCGCCTTATTCCCGGGATTAACATCGGGGTGGTATTTACGGGCCAGCTTTCGGTAGGCCGCCTTGATCTCCTTGTCCGTCGCCCCTTTGCCTACGCCCAAGGTCTGATAATAGTCTTTGTATTCCAAGCCTTTCACCACCTTACGGGTCGTTTCCGGGAATGTCTGTCCCCAGGATTCCCCGTTTCAGAAGTCACCCCGACGGCAAAGCAAAGCCGCCCGTCATTCTTTGGGTCGCGCCACCCGTACCCGGGCCGGTCGCAGCACCTCGTCTTCATAGAGGTAGCCCTTTTGGATTTCATCGGTGACTGTCTCTTCGGCGATGTCATCTCTTTCCCAGACAGCAACAGCCTCATGAAGGCTGGGGTCAAAAACCTTCCCGACGGCGGGAAAAGCCTTCACGCCCTGGGAAGACAAAAGCCCCTCAACCTGGCGGTAGATGATTTCGACACCGGCCAGCAGAGCGCCTGCCTCCTGATTCTTCTGGGTCAGGGCGCGCTCAAAATTGTCCATGATCTCAAGGAGTTTCAGGAAAACATCCCTTTTACCATAACGGATCAAAGAGGCCATATCCCGCTGCGCCCGTTTCTGGTAATTCTCAAAGTCGGCCCGGGCTCGCAAGTAGAGGTTCCAGTTCTCCTCAGCCTTAGTCTTCCAGGCTATGGCCTCTTCCGGGGCTGGTTTCTCAGGGGCGGCCCCGTCGTTCTCGCGCCCTTTGGCAGCAGTCTGCTGGTCGTCCGCGCCGGGCTCCTGTCCCACCCGTTCTTGTCCGGCGGTCTTTTCCATATCCTTTTCCATCTCTAAGCCCCTTTCTTCCAGAAAAGGCGAGGGGAAAAACCTCCCTCGCCCACCATCCTTGCTCCAGGACGGCTCCCCCGCCTCAGATCAAAACCCATCCACCGGCGTCAGGAGACCGCCAAAAGACGACCCACTCCCCTAGGAGATCCCCATACCGCCTTTTGGCGGCGCCAGAGAGTAATGAAACAGCGGCGGCGCCCTGGAAGTAGCTGGTTTGTTTCAAGGTAGACCGCTGAAAAACACCCGTCTGCGTTGTGGCGCAATCTGCAAGAAAGAACCCTTTTATTAAAGGGGCGTTACTATTGCAGATTGTCGCTCCGACTGGTCCTCGCTCAACGTACCCGTTAGTACGCCTCGCTTCGGAGCCTTGTCGCTCCTAGCATCTGGGCTGATTTGAGGTCTCGCCCTAACGGTTTCCCGGGCGCGTCAGCCAATCAAAACGCAGTTTGTCAGCACTCTCCTAGTCTTTCTCTTCCTTAAACTCAGCATCGACGACGTCATCCTTGGGGCCGGTCCCGGCCTGCGGTCCCTGCTGGTCAGCGGCTCGTTCCTTATAGAGCACTTCCAGATCGGAAGAGCGTCGTGCTTGTAGGTTCTCCATGCTCTTCTTGATCCGGTCGCCATCGTTTCCCTTGAGAGCCTCCTTCAGCTCCTCCAGAGCCTTCTCGATACGGCCCTTATCATCGGCGGAGATCTTGTCGCCGATGTCCTTGAGGCTCTTTTCAGTCTGATAGACCAGGGAATCGGCCTGATTCCGGATTTCCACCTCTTCCCGATGCTTTTTGTCTTCTTCCGCGTGGGCCTCAGCCTCGCGCACCAGCTTTTCCACGTCGTCCCGGCTGAGCTGGGTGGAGGCGGTAATAGTCACCCGCTGCTCCTTCCCGGTGCCGCGATCCTTGGCGGATACATTAACAATACCGTTGGCATCAATGTCAAAGGTCACTTCAATCTGTGGTACCCCCCGCGGGGCCGAGGGGATCCCGTCCAGGTGGAAACGTCCCAAGGTCCGGTTGTCGCGGGCCATCTGCCGCTCTCCTTGCAGGACATGGATCTCGACGCTGGTCTGGCCGTCCGAGGCCGTGGTAAAGGTTTCGCTTTTCCGGGTTGGGATGGTGGTGTTGCGCTCAATTAACTTGGTCATGACCCCTCCCAGTGTCTCAATCCCCAAAGAGAGAGGGGTGACATCCAGAAGGACGACGTCCTTGACTTCCCCTCCCAGAACGCCGGCCTGAATAGCCGCCCCCACCGCCACCACCTCGTCAGGATTGACGCCACGATGAGGGTCTTTGCCCGTCAGTTTTCTTACCAGTTCCTGAATCACCGGCATTCTGGTGGAGCCGCCCACTAATATGACCTCATCCAGATCCTTCTCCGTAAGCTTGGCGTCATTCAGGGCCTGACGGAAGGGGCCGATGCATCGCTCGGTCAGATCGGCGGTGATCTCCTCAAACTTGGCCCGACTAAGCCGCATTTCCAGGTGCTTGGGGCCGGTCTGATCAGCCGTGATGAAGGGCAGGCTGATGGTGGTCTCCGCCACGGAAGAGAGTTCGGTCTTAGCCTTCTCTGCCGCCTCCAGGAGTCGCTGTAAAGCTTGTCGGTCCTGCCTGAGATCGATTCCTTGTTCCTTCTTGAACTGATCCGCCACATAATTCACGATTCTCTGATCGTAGTCATCGCCTCCCAGGTGGGTATCACCGGACGTAGACTTAACTTCAAAGACCCCGTCCCCGACCTCCAGTATGGAGACATCGAAGGTACCACCACCCAGGTCCCAGACCAGGATAGTTTCGTTCTTCTTCTTGTCCAAGCCATAGGCCAGGGCAGCCGCCGTGGGCTCATTGATGATGCGTAAGACCTCCAGGCCGGCGATACGCCCGGCGTCCTTGGTGGACTGGCGCTGCGAATCGTTGAAATAGGCCGGGACCGTGATGACAGCCTTGGTCACCGATTCGCCCAAGTACTTCTCGGCATCCGCCTTCATCTTTTGCAGGATCATGGAGGAGATCTCCTCGGGAGTAAGCTCTTTGCCCGTTGCTGGCAAGTAAACGCGGACCTCCTCGCTTTTCCCCCGACGTACCTGATAAGGAACCCGACGTCTCTCTTCTTCGACCTCGCCGTAACGACGCCCCATGAACCGCTTGATGGAAAAAACCGTATTCTCCGGATTCATGACCGCCTGCCGTCTGGCCAGCTGCCCCACCAGCCGTTCCCCGGTCCGGCTGAAACCAACTACAGAAGGGGTAAGGCGACTCCCTTCAGCATTAATGATGACCTTGGGTTGCCCACCTTCCATCACGGCAATGACTGAGTTGGTCGTGCCCAGGTCAATCCCCACTACCTTGCTCATTCTCTGTACACCTCCCAAAGGTTTTACAGGCCAGCAGTTTCAGAACAAAGGCGCTTAGTCCTCCTCTCGCTTCACCCTTTCTATGCGTACTTCCAGGCGTAAGATTTCTCGTACCCCAGCCAAGTTGACTCCTTGCTCCCTGGTTAGCTGGCAGATGCGGCGAAGGAGGACGAGATCGTTTTCTGAGTAGAGGCGTACGTTATTTGGGGTGCGTGCCGGCCCAATCAAACCTTCCCTCTCGAAAATACGGAGGGTCTGCGGGTGTACACCAAGCAGCCGCGCCGCCACACTTATGGTATAAACCGGTTCTTCCGGTCCATGGAGCCTCAAAGGTTTCACCCCTACCCTTGATTAGCCTCGTAGCTAATCTTTTCCAAGCCCTGGGACTGATTATAGAAGCTTTAGTTTACCTTGTCAAGTACCATGAATGATATTATTCAACTTTATTATATCTCGCCAACTAGCCGGCCGCGCCATTTTTAGGAAAAGTGCTTCGGCTCATTGCGCCAACGCAGATAGGTGTTTTCAGCGGTCTACCCGGAAACAAACCAGCTACTTCCAGGGCGCCGCGTGGGCGTCACCGTCCTCGCTTTCGGTCACCTGCGCCGACCGCATCGCGGCTCAGTTCGGCCCTCCGGCCGGCAACGCGCAAACTCGCCGTCCCTAGCTCGGTTGCGCTCGGCGGCATCCGTGCCGCCGTCCGGCCTCTCGGGCCTCGCTTTGCCGGATGCGGTGCCCGGCTCGGTGAAAGCGCTCCGCCGGCAATCGCCCGCCCGTCGCCACCCTCCTGCCGTTTCATAACTTTCTGGCGCCGCCGCAGGTGGCCTGGGGATCTCCTAGGAGCCTCTCTCCTTATTTTCAGGCCCGCGCTCGGGATGGACAGACTCGATGGTACCGCGGATCCGGTTCAACTCCTCTTTCCGTTTTAGGTCAGAATGTTGCGTCTTTTCTTTGGCGGTCGACCTCTCCTCATCATTATGCTCTTTCCCGCCCATAATTGAATCCCCCTCACAGGAATATCAGTTGTCCTTCCTAGTATGCGTCAGACCAGGCAAAATAAAAAAGCTTCCCGAAGGAAGCTATCCTTGTCGCTGTCCGGCCCCTTGGACCTGGTTTCGCCGGGAGCGGTACCGGACTCGGTCAAAATCGTCTCATACGACAACGACCCAGACCTCCGCTGAAGCAACCTTTTCATCCTTTGTGGTACCGCAAAGGCAGCCTGAGCATGGCCTGGAAACCCGCCCTTACTCCCCGCCCTTCCCCATGATAAAGCCAAAGACCAAGACAGCCAGAACAAAGAGGGTTATGCCCACATATAGGTAATCTCGCTCATAGAGGAAGGCCAGCACGGAGGTGGCCACCCGTATCACCGGGGTCAAAATCAAGAGCAATAACCCCAAGGCAATAATGCTGTACGGCTTCAGAGCCAGAACCCCCCCCAGGACCTCACCCAAGGCAGTAGGGAATTGACCCGCCCCTCCGTCCCGAAAGGCGATAATCCGGGCGACATTACCGAACAGGTCCTGGCCGTAACCGGAATGATGAGTGATGATCAGCCAAAGCAGACCCACCAGGATCACTGCAGCGCTGAGCAGCACCCCGAACCTGAGGATGTTACTGATAATGATCTCCACCTGGCCGATGACACTATCCTCTTGGGAGTGAGATTTGTCCGGCACCTTTTCGTCTTTTAACCTTGACACCGAGATCCCCCCAAATAAATGTTGCCCGGGCCCGGCCGGCAGCCGCCCCGCTCCAGGAGTTGAACCGGACCTTCTCCCGGTCAGGTGCCTTGAACTGTACGGCACCGGTCCGCCGTGAACCCACAGTTTGTCAGCACTCTTCTTACCAACCCATCCCCTTGAAGAGCATCTGTAGGGCGCTGATCAAGAGCACCGGCAGAAAGATCATCCGCAGGGTCACACTTTTGATCCTGGACATCACCCGGGTGCCCAGGTGCGCCCCGAGGAGGATGCCTAAAGCCACCGGGGCAGCAATAAAGGGATGGATATCTCCCCGCATAAAATAAAGTCCGGCGCTGGCCGCCGCCGTCACCCCAATCATGAAGTTACTGGTGGCTGTAGACACCTTCATCGGCAAACGCATGATGATATCCATGCCCAGGACCTTAAATAGCCCGCTGCCGATCCCCAGGAGTCCGGAGAGGACCCCGGCGACATACATCATGGGGAAGGCATAGGCCACGCCGGTGGTTCGGTAATCAACCTGTTTTTTTAGCGCCACGTCATAGTAGGACCCGTCCAGGCGAAACTTCTCCGTAAAACGGTCGGTAACCACCCCAACAGGTAGTTCCTGGTGGCGTTTCTGAAACATGGCCAGTGCCGAATAGCCCAACATGACCGCAAAGATCACATAGAGCCACTTGGGACTGATAAATCCCGCCAAAAAAGCCCCGGAGATGGCTCCGGTAGTGGTGGCCATCTCCAGGAGCATTCCGATCCGCACGTTGGTGATACGGTCACGGACGTAGGCCGCAGCGGCCCCGCTGGAGGTGGCGATGACCGAAACGATGCTGGCCCCAATGGCGTAATGGATATTGACGCCCAAAAAGAGAGTTAGGACGGGTACCACGATGATGCCCCCTCCTAACCCCAGTAGCGCCCCAATTATTCCAGCCACAACCGAACTGAGAAAATTAACTGTTAGGAAAACTGATACCGACATCAAGCAGGCCCCCAGAATAGAGTCAGATGATCTTTCGACAACAGTAATTATAGATCTGAAGAAGAGGGATGTAAAGCCATAAACTGAATCGACCTTGACGGTGCAAGACTTTAGCAGGGTCATGCTCGATCAGGCCAGAGAGGCACATCTCAGAATCTCTTCCGCTACCGGTCCAGCCCGTAGACCTCCCGGGCCAGGTTGATGATGTCGCGAATCATGGACCCGGCCGCCGGAATCGGGCCGGAGCCACCGCCGATGACGGTAAGCTTACCCAGGAGGTCGGTATAAAAGGTGAGACCTTTCTCCGTACCCTTGACCCCGGCCAGAGGGTGATCTTTAGAAAGCCACTTAGGGGATACCTGCAACTTCAAGGAGACCTCGCCTTGACCAGGGCCATCCTTCCACTCTGCCACTCCCAGCAACTTGACCACCATATTCTTGCGCTGAGCATCTTCCAGGTGGGCTCTGGTCAGGCCGGTGATACCTTCCCGTTTGATCTGCTCGAGATTGGCTCGAGCTCCCATCAAGGTGTTGGTCAGGATCAACAGCTTGGCTGCCGTATCCCATCCCTCTACATCCAGGACAGGGTTCCTTTCCGCTATTCCCTTGCTCTGGGCCTCTTGTAAGGCCAGGTCGTAAGAGAGATTGTTTTCTGCCATGCGAGTTAGGATATAGTTGGTGGTGCCGTTCAGAACCCCCTCCAGTCGATGGATCTGACTACCGGCCAGTTCATAATACCCGATGCTGGCCGTAGGCAGAGCCGCCGCCACCGCCCCGCCGAACTTAAAGCCGCAACTCCTGACCCTGGCCAAGGAGGAGATCTCGTCAAATGATAGGACCAGGGGGCCTTTGTTGGCGGTAACGACGTGCATACCTCGCTCCATGGCCATACGAATATGGGTCAGAGCCGGCTCACCAGTGCGAAAGTCGGTGGGGCTCACCTCAATCACGACTTCGGCCGTCACCGTGCGTAACAATTCCTCACCAGACAGGCCCGGACGCCCATAGATCGGATGCAGGCCAACCCCAACTCCGCCCTGTTTTCTTTCCAGGAGTTCCGCCAGGGGCAGGCTCCCACCCGGGCTCGCCGGCTGGGAAAAGTTCACCGCCGCTCCCGAGGAGTCGGCCACCGCCACTACCTCCAGATCCAGATGATAACGGCGGCGGTACTCCGGGCCTTTATCCAGGACTATGCCAGCTAACGCCTGCCCTACGTGACCGAAGCCAAGGATCACCAGCCTGAGCTTAATCAAAGCCGTGCCCCTCCCTTCGAATTATTATTTGAGATTATAGCATGGCGCCGCGGGCAAAAAAAGATGGACAGCTCAATTGCGGCCCATCTGCGTGACTTAATCAGGCGGCCTTCAGGTCAGCGCGGCCTGAACTCACCTACTGTGCCAGAAAGCAGCGACTTGCACGGAGACGGGCAAGCCTTGCCGTCCTCGCTTTCGGTCACCTGCACCGACCGCAGCGCGGCTCGGTGCAGAGCGCTCCGCCGGCAATCGCCCGCCCGGTGATCGTCCGTCCTCAACCTACCACCTGATAACCGGCTTCCTCCACGGCTTCCTTCATCTTCTCTACGGTGACCGTCCCTGGGTCATAGCTCACCACAGCCTTTTTCCCCATCAGGCTGACATCGGCCGAGGAAACCCCGGCCAGACCGCGCAGAGCGGACTTGACGGCCATAACACAGTGGTGGCAGCTCATGCCCTCAATTCTTAGAGTGATTTCTGCCAGAGCCATTTTCTAACACTCCTTTTCTTCTTCATTCTTCCTACCGACTTGGATCAAACCTCTTGAGCCAAAGCGAGTTTGTCACTACCGAAACGGAGCTGGCCGCCATGGCCGCCCCCGCGATGACCGGGGAGAGGAAACCGCCCGCCGCCAGAGGAATGGCCAGGATGTTATAGATCATAGCCCAAAAAAGGTTCTCCCAGATTTTGCGCAGGGTTCGCCGGCTCAGACGCAGGGCCGCCACCACCCCGGCCAAATCACCGCGGACCAGGGTGATGTCGGCTGCCTCCATGGCCACATCGGTGCCGGTACCCATGGCCAGGCTGACATCGGCAGAAGCCAGGGCCGGGGCATCGTTTATCCCATCCCCTACCATCCCGACAAAGCGCCCGGCCGCCTTCAGTCTTTGTACCTCGGCCGCCTTGTCCTCGGGCAGGACGCCGGCGATGACCTCGCTGATGCCGACCTCGGCAGCGATGGCCCGAGCGGTCCTTTCATTATCACCGGTCAGCATGATGACTTGGAGTCCCATGGACTTAAGACGAACAATGGCCTCCCTCGCCCCCTCACGCGGGGTATCCGCCAACGCCAGGAGACCCAGGAGACGGCCTTCTCCGGCCAGAAACATCACCGTCTTTCCCGCGGCTTGGAGCCTGGCAACGGCCGCATCAGCCTCCTTTTGTCGTTGGTCAGAGGCCTCACTGCCAAGCCCCTCGGCTTGGGGCGCGAGAACGCCCGCCTCCACCAGAAAGCGTTTATTCCCAAGGAGGAAGGTCCGTCCCTTCAGGGTGGCCCTGACTCCCTTTCCAGGAAAGGCCTCAAACTCCTCGGGAGACAGGCTGAAGAGCCCTTCCGTCTCGGCCCTGATCAGAATGGCCCGGGCCAGAGGATGCTCAGAGTTTCTCTCCAGGCTGGCCGCCAACTGGAGCAGCCAGGCCTGAGACCGCCGGGCTTCTGAGCCCACATCCCCGGTCTGAAACGAGGTGGCATCCTCTGTTGACCCCCCAAGCCGGGGCGTCTCCGGATTCCGGTCAGTCCGGGTTCCCGCCGGCCCACCCTGGAACCCTTCCCCGAACCAGTCCGTCAGTTCCTCCGCTGAACCCAGAGGAACGATGTCCGTCACTTCCGGGAGCCCGCGGGTGATGGTCCCGGTCTTATCCAGGAGAAGTGTGTCCAGACGGTGGGCCTTTTCCAGCGGTTCCCCACCCCGGATGAGGATCCCCCGCTGCGCCCCCAGGCCCGTTCCCACCATGATGGCGGTGGGAGTGGCCAGCCCGAGGGCACAGGGGCAGGCTATGACCAGGACCGCCGTCATATTCAGTAGGGCCCTGGCCACATCACCTGTAGCCAGATACCAGTAAGCAAAGGTCCCGGCGGCAATGAGCACCACCACCGGCACAAAATAACCGGCCACAACGTCGGCCAGCTTCTGGATGGGGGCCTTGGAGCCCTGGGCCTCCTCCACCAGCTTGATGATCCGGGCCAGGGTTGTCTCCTTGCCGACCCCGCGGGCCTCGAAACGAAAGGCCCCGTGCCGGTTGATCGCTCCGGCCATGACCCTATCCCCGGGACCCTTTTCCACCGGGAGGCTCTCGCCCGTGAGCATGGATTCATCCAGAGAGGACTGACCCGAGATAACCACTCCATCTACTGGGACCCGCTCCCCCGGGCGGACAACGACGGTATCCCCCACCTGGACCTCTTCCACCGGGATCTCCTCTTCCCGCTCTCCCCTTTGTACCAGGGCCTTTTTGGGGGAAAGGCTGATCAACTTCTCGATGGCTTCCGAAGTCCGTCCCTTGGCCCGTGCCTCCAGCCATTTCCCCAGGATGACCAGGGTGATAACCGTGGCCCCGGCCTCATAATAGATATGGCCATGAAACCAAAAGGTGGCATAGACGCTGTAAAAATAGGCCGCCGAAGTCCCCAGGGCCACCAGGACGTCCATGTTGGCCGCCCCGTGCCTGAGGTTGAGATAGGCCCGCCGGTAAAAGGGCAGGCCTGGTCCGAACTGGACTAGGGTACCCAGGGGGAACTGCAGCCATTGGTTCATCAAGAGCTGGCCGACGCCGCGAGGCAGGTAATCAGAAAGCATAGCCAAGAGGAGGGGTAAGGTGAGGAGGGTGCTCACCGCCAACCGTAGCATTTCCCCGGCCTCCTCCGGGCGGTTCCTACCAGCCTGAACTAGGCTCGCAGAAAACCCAGCGCTGCGCAGCGCCCGGGCAATTTCCTGGCTGTTGGTTTCGGCCCCGTTGAATTCAACGGTGAGGGTGCTGGTGGCGGTATTGCCCTCGGCCTTGATTACCCCGTCCAGGGTCCTGGTTCGCCGTTCCACCACCCCACTCGTGGACGGGTCGCCCAGCTCGGGAACCTGAAAGAGGGCCACCTCTGTCCTAACCCGGTAACCCAGATTCTCCATGGTTTCAACGATCTTCTGGAAGTCTGGCTCTTCGCCTTCAAACTCCAGGGTAGCCTTTTCCAGGGCCAGGTTGACCGTGGCCATCTTGACCCCCGGAAGACGGCCGAGTCCCCGCTCCACGCGCAAGGCACAACTGGCGCAGGTCATGCCGCCAATGTTCAGGGTCATTTTTGGAGCGCGTTCCTCCCCGGGCGATGCCCTATCCAGATTAAGTTCCCCCAATCATTCTGGGCTTTCCAGTTCATTCTCTCCAGTTCATTTTAGTACTATCCCAAGCAGGCAGCAAGCCACAGCCGGACAACTTCACACTTCCATCAAAATCTATGGCATGAATTCCCGGATGACATAATGCCGCAAAGTCCGCTATAATTATGTCAAATCACAGCAACGGCCGAATCCTCATCTGGTACGGAGGAACCAATTCAGGAACTGTAAACGCCAGGTTCCTGACAACTCAGGGGTTAATCACGGGGTCGCTAGGCACCCCGATAGGCCTGCCAATCCTTCTCAGGCCGCACCCGACAGCTAACTCCGGAGGCCCAATAAACGGAAGGAGCCCTGCCATGCTCCTCAGGCGATCCATTCTCCGGCTTCACCTGTTGTTAGCCCTGCTCTTGCTCCTGCTTCCCCTGCTTTCATCTTGCGGCTGGTCGTACCGCGCTCCCTCGGCTGGACCAGGTGCCGGCGAGTCCACACCAGTTATTGATACCCCTAGCCCCCGGGGATCGACGTTGCCGGCCCCCACTGCGCCGTCCCTTCCCGATTCCACCAAGACCGTTTCCCCCAACTCCAGTCAACCTGACTCCGGGGCTGGATCTGGCCCGAACGGAAGCAAAAGCGACGCGCTCGCCGGAACGACCCAGTCCGGCCAAGTCCCCGCGTCCGATACCAAGCCCGCTCCGGCATCATCTCCCCCAACCACCGCGCCGGGCGGTGCCCCTGCTTCAGGGCAAAACCCCTCTCTGCCCACAAGGCCAAAGGAGACCTCGCGAGGTACCCCTCGGCCCGCTCTCCCACCGCAGGTGGTTCTGGGTTATTACACCACCGACTGGCAAGGCGACCGGGGCTCCTATGACTCCCTGGAAGCCCACGCCGATCAAATCAATTTTGTCTCGCCCTTCTGGTTTAGCATTCTACGGGATGGCAGCATTCGCCTGCGGGGCTACGACCACGATCAACTCCAGACTTTGGCCCGGCAAAAGGGAGTTAAGATCTTGGCCCTGGTCACAAACCCCGGCCATCATGACGCCATGCTAAAGGATCCCGAGATCCGGGCAGCCTCCATCGACAACTTATTGCAGACGCTGAAAAAGTACCACCTGGACGGGGTAAATATCGACTTTGAGGGGGCGCCGGCGGAAAACCGGGCCGCCTTGGTGGAATACATGAAAGCCCTTTACGAGAAGCTCTCTCCCGAGGGGTATTACGTTACTATTGCCGTGGTGGCCAGTGCCTCCTACAGCCCCACCGACGAGTGGGCCGGGATCTTCGATTACGCCGGTCTGGCCCCCTACATCGATTTCATGGTCTTGATGACCTATGATCAGCATGAGGAGTCCAGTGCAGCCGGACCGGTGGCCGCCATGAATTGGGTGGAGGCCAGGGTCAAGTACGTGGTCAGCCAGGTCCCTGCCCAAAAGGTAGTCTTGGGATTGGCCGGCTACGGGTACGATTGGTCGGAGAAAGGAGTCCAGACCGTCTTTGCCAGGAAAGCAAGAACCCTGGCCGCTTCTTACGGTGTCAAGATTCAGCGTGACGACAAAAGCGGTGAAGCCAACTTCTCGTACACCGATGCCGATGGTGTCTTTCACCAGGTCTGGCATGAGGATAGCGTCGCTGTCGCCCAAAAGCTGAGCCTGGTAGACAAATACGGCCTGCGCGGCATAGCCCTTTGGCGGCTGGGACAAGAAGAAGACGCCTTCTGGAAGGTTCTGGCGAAGAGGTAGTCTCCCGGTACCAGGAGACCGCTGGAAAACCCCCATCTGCGGTGTGGCACAATCTGCAAGAAAGAACCTTTTTGTAAGACGTTGCCGCCGCTCCAAAGCGTAGTGAGCATCAGCTAGTGGCTCAATCCGCAAGAAAGAACCTTTTTATAAGAGGGGCGTTACTATAGCAGATTATCGCGCCTGCGGCTTGGTGCTCAACGTATTTCTCTATACGCCTCCGCGCCAAGCCTTGGCGCTCCTAGCATCTGAGCTGATTTGAGGTCTTGGCCTTACGATTGGGCTAAAGCCGCCCAAAAGCACGATCGCCGTCAAGCGCAGCACAGACTATGGCGGCTTTGCTCGGGCACGTTAACTGCTCAAAACGCAGTTCGTCAGCACTCTCCTAGACCCTCATCCCCCTGTCCTTCTTGCCCGTCAATCGTTTCCTCCGCTGATAGATCTCCCGGGCGCGAGCCAGGAAATCCTCCGCGTTGACCCGGTTCACCTCAATATTGACCCCCCGGGGGAGGTATTGGAAAAGAAGGCTCTCCAGGGCGACCCACGCCTCCAGTCGATTCTTCTGAAGATCCCGCCTGGTTTCGTTGAGGGTCACGTCGTCCACCAGATAGAGGGTGCGCCGGTTTCTCAACTCGTCCCGCAGGATCAATTGGGTCAGGTAATAGACCAGATTGTCCGTTACACCTTCGTTATCGTTACCAAACTCATAGATTGGGAAAAAAGAGTGGTTAATTCTGACTTCACTGGCCTTAACCTTGCCGGTGACCGGGTCTATGCCCTCCAGCTGTACCGCCTTGCCGGACAAAACGTCAAACAGCAGCTCGAAGTTGACCAGCTTGCGCGGGGAAACGGGGAGGCGAAGCCTGATCCCCTCCAGATAACGCCCCTCGGAGTTCCAGGGAAGGTACCGGCGTTGGTACGATTCCATGAGAACCGCTCTGGTGTCCTCAACCTCTTCAACAAGGATGGGAACAGACAAAGCCGCCAAGTCAATGGCCAGCGGCCTCTCCTCGAGGTTCAAAAGGTAGGCCACATTGACGAAGCGTTCGTAAACCTCGCCTGGCTCCAAAGCCGGATTCAACCGGCCCATCAGATAGTAAAGGGCACCCAATTTCTTAACACCCCTCAACGAGAGAGTAATTAGCTGGTCTACCGGCCTGAGCGAACCGTTGACGCTCCCTCTCTGACCCCCAGTAGGGCCAGAAAAGCCAGCCCCTGCAAAGAAGCTGCCAGGTAGAAGCCGCTATTGAAGCTGCCGGTGAGATCAGCCAGGTAGCCGGTAATAGCTGGGGCCAGAACTGTGGAAATGGTCCCGACAAAGTTCAAAACCCCGAAGGCGGTGGCATAAATCCCGGGCGGAGTGACGTCAGCCACCATGGACACCATCAAGGGATCAAGAACCAGTTTCCCGGCCGCCCCATAAAGGATCAACCCCAGAATCAACCAGAGCCGGTTGGTGGCCAGAACGATCAAGAGCAAGGCCAGCGTCGAGAAGGGTAGCAGTCCCAGCATCACAGACCTCCGCCGTCCCAGGAGGTCAGAAATTCTTCCGGCTAAAAGCCCCGCCGGAACGGCACAGAAGGGCACCAGGATGGAGACCAGCCCCGCTTCTTCCCCCGAATAGCCCCTGACTGTCTGCAGATAGAACGGCAACCAGGTCAGGATGACAAAGAAGCCATACATGGTGGAAAACACGGTCAGATAGGAGAGGGTCAAGTCCCGGCTAAAAAGCGTAATCCGGGAAACCCCAGGGCTTTTGACCGCAGGGGACGATCTCTGCCCCGGAGGCGGGCCATCCTCATTTGCCCCTGGGCGCCCCGGATGGATCGGATCGTTCTTCTCCACAATCACATGAGCCATGAGCCAGGTCAGCGCCAGGGTGAAGGCTGAAAGGAGAAAAAAGGGGACACGCCAACCCAACCGGAGATTATACACAAAAAAGCTCCCCAGGGCAAGGCCCCCGGCAATCCCGAAAGCCATGCCGCTGTTGATGACCGATGTCCCCAAGGCCCGCTTCTCCAGGGGGATGGCGCCCTGAGCCAGGGCGTATTGGGTGGCGTAAAAGGTGCTCTGGCCAAGGCCAGTAGCTAGCCGCGAAAGAAGAAAGGGGAAATACCCGCCGGCCAATCCCCCGGCTAGAACCCCCAGACCCTGCAGCAAAAAACCGGGCAAAAGGACCAACTTCCTTTGGAATCGATCGGCCAGCAGGCCGGTGGGTACCTGCATCAGGGTATAGATGAGAAAAAAGGCCGAATTCAGAAAGCCCAACTGAGTCTTGGAAAGACCCCATT
This sequence comes from Bacillota bacterium, assembly GCA_023475165.1. Classification (GTDB taxonomy): domain Bacteria; phylum Bacillota; class Sulfobacillia; order JAMCWA01; family JAMCWA01; genus JAMCWA01. The sequence goes on from JAMCWA010000061.1 coordinate 14,498, forward strand.
CCAAGGCCAGAATCTTAAAGAGAGGCGACAGGACGGTACGATTGGCATAGATCAAGACCCAGCCCCCAAAAAAGAGGACCACGATTCTTTTCCAGTAATCCTGATTTGGACCCAAAGACCACACTTCTTTCTGAGGCCACTCCGGAAGGATCTGGCTAGTCCAGGAGGATTCCTGGTAACTCCGGAGAAATATATGCTGGGAGATCCTTGGCCTCTAACTTCTATCTTTAAGGAGGAACAGTAATGAAACTAACCTGGCACGGCTCTGCCAGCTTGACCTTGCGGCTTAATGCCCTCGAGTTCCTGGTGGATCCCTGTTTCTCCCGGGCAGGGGATTATGGTCCCTGGCACACCCCCAACCCGCATGCCCCCTCCTATCAGGAATACTTTCAAGCTTACCGCCCAGATTATGTCCTCATCAGCCACTGTCACTTTGATCATTTCGATCTGAAGACCGTCGAGGAGATCCTTCGGGTCAAAGCCCCGACCTTCATCGGTAGTCAGGATGTCATCGCAGCCCTAAAGAAATACTTTTCGCCACCCTTAGAAAAACTCCTCCCGCTCGACTCCGGGGGAAGCCTTTTCCTGAAGGGAGTAACGTTGGAGGCAGTGGAGGGCATCCACTGGCTCACCAACGAGGATGGACGTGTCGCCGCCGCCAAGCTGGACCGACCCGAACGCTATGGGGTCATGCCCTGTGGTGGTCCGCCCCATGGCTTCCTCCTGCGCTGGCCGGAAGGTACTCTTTACATCAGCGGCGACACCCTGTTGGAAGGTGTGCCACAAGTGCCGGTAGACTTGGCGATCGTGAACTTCGCCGGGCCCGTCCCCCACGTCCTGACCAAGGAGCGGACCAAAATAATTACCGGGGCGGAAGATGCCCCGGGGTTGGTAGACAGGCTCAGGCCGCGCTACCTTGTTCCCGTACACTACGATTTACCCATTTTCCTTGAAGCAACTGACCTTGACCGGATAAAGGATCTGGAAAAAGCGGTTCCAGGACTGCAAGTCCTGCTCCCGCCCTACAACCAGGAGATAGAGATTCAGCTTTGACCCACCCTGAAAATAGCCCCCTCAAGCACCTCTGGGCGGTGCCGCCTCTCCTAGAGGTAAAAAGCCAGATGGTGCAGCTGTAAGCTCACGTCCGACTGAAGGAGCTTCACCTGCGGCGGAACGATCAGTTTCACCGGGGCAAAGTTTAGGATGGCCTTAATTCCGGCCTTGATGGACAAATCGGTGGCAGTTTGGGCGGCACTGGCGGGAACGGTGATCATCATCAGTTTTATTCTGTATTCCTTCACCTTATCCACCACTTCCTCGGCCGAAAAGATCTCCAAAGATTCCACCCGCCGGCCCGTCTTGGCCGGGTTGTTATCAAACAAAGCCGCCATTCGAAAGGGGTAAGCCTTGTCATCGGCGGAGCGCCGCAAGTTATAGCGAGCCAAGGCCGTCCCCAACTCCCCAACCCCAATAATTCCAACGTTGATGGGCCGGTCGACGTTCATAATCCGTTTTAGTTCGTCCTGCAACAAGCGCACCTGATAACCCACGCCCTGTTTCCCAAACTCTCCGAAAAGGGCCAGGTCCTTCCTGACCTGGGCAGCGCCAACCCCGGCCAAGTCGCCCAGGTCCTGGGACGAAATGTAGCGATCGGGCTCATCGGTATCCATTTCGTTTAAGATCCTGAGATAAACAGCCATTCTCTCAACTACGACCTGAGGGATCTTCCTCTTTCTCATGTTTTCACCTCATTGGAAGGCTTACTGGCGTAATGGATACTGACGATGCCCCCCGTTAGCTCCCGGTACCCCACTCTCTCTAAACCCGCTAGGCGGAACAACTCAGCCAGTTTGTCTTGCCGAGGAAAATTCTGCAGCGAAAGGGGAAGGTAGGTATAAGGTCGTAATCCCCCGCCCCAGCTAAAACCCTTCTCGTTCAAGCGCCCCAACCAGGGAACCACCTTCCCGAAATAGAGGCCGTAGGGTACGCCTACCAGGGGATGACGCGGGTGGGATAGTTCCAAAGATAGGACACGTCCACCCGCTTTGACTACCCGTCGCATCTCGGATAGGGTCCTGGAAATATCGGCCACGTTGCGCAGGGCAAAGCCGATGGTGGCCCCGTCAAAGGTGTCGTCGGCAAAAGGTAGGTCCATGGCATCACCAGGCACAAGTTCCACCGCGTCTCGGTAGGGGCTCCGCTCCACCTTGGCCCTTCCCACAGTCAGCATGTCCTCGGAAAAGTCAATCCCGACCACTTGTCCGCCCGGCTGAACCTGACGGGCCAGGAGCAGCGCCAGCCCCGCCGTCCCGGTGCAAACGTCCAGCACCCGTTGCCCAGGCTGGAAGCCGGTATAATGCAAAAACACCCTCTGCCAGTACGAAAAGAGGCCCCCGGTCATGACCAGGTTCATCGCGTCGTAGCGGTAGGCGATGGAATTAAAGAGCTTTCGCACAAAGTCAGCCTTGTCTTGAATGACCGGGGTCTGATCCCTCAAAGCAGCGCCCCCCCACCGCGGTTTCCGAGCGGTCTACCCTGAAACAAACCAGCTACTTCCAGGGCGCCGCTGCTGTTTCATTACTCTTTGGCGCCGCCAAAAGGCGGCATGGGGATCTCCTAGTGCAGCAAATCACAGATTATTATAACATGGATTATTATCCCCGCAAAGTCTTTTCCTAAAGAACTCCCGCCGGCAGCCAATAGGCCGGCCACGATGGGTGCTGCCACGGGTTCTGGGGGAGAGACCTCCTCCTGCAACCCCAGGACCTATATCCCGCAGGTCCTGGGCGTACTCAGCCGCGAGGCGGCACCGAAGGAAAACGAGGCCCCCTATGACGGGGCGGGCACTATGCCCGCCTGCCTAGAGGTATTTCCAGGCACAAAGTTTCCGCTCGGCCCATTCCAGCGCCAGGTAAAGCCCAAAACCCAGGAAACCCATGGCCATGATTCCGGCAAACATCTGGTCATAGGCATATCTGGTCCAGGCATCCAAAAGGTAATAACCCAGTCCTTCCTGGCTGGCAATGGTTTCGGAGAAAAAGAGAACGGCAATGGCCGTTCCGGAAGCGATGCGCAGAGATGTCAAGATCTCGGGGAGAGCGGCCGGCCAGATGACGTGGCGATAGAGATCCCATTTGCCGGCCCCCAAGGAAACCACCGAGTGAATGAGCGCCAGGTTGATTCCCCGGGCCGCATCCCGCGTGGTGATCAGGATCTGAAAAAAGAGGACCAGGCTGATCAAAAAGATCTTGGCGATATCCCCCAGTCCCAGCAGGATCATGACCACCGGCAAAAAGACGATCTTGGGGATGGGATAAAGAAGGTAGATTACTGGAGTGAGGAAGCGGTCAAAGGTCTCCTCGCGACCGAGGAAAAGCCCGAGGGGAACCGCCAGGAGGAAGGAGCCGGCAATGCTCAACACCACCCGATAGGCGCTGATCAAGAAATGGTAGGAAAGCCCTCCGGCTATGGCCTCCAGGAAGGCAACCAGGGCCCGAGCCGGTCCGGGGAGAGCTGGCACCCGCAAAATCAAGGCCAGGAGTTCCCAGAATACCACCAGGCCGAAAACTCCAACCAGGCGAGCCCGCAGGCCATTTTCCAGGCGCAAGAAGACTACACCTCCTTACCTTTCAGGTCAGTCTGGGGGAGTCCGGGTCCCGTCCAAGCACCCTGCCCCAAAAGCCCCCTTAGTTCATTGCTCAGTTGATGGAAAGCGGGGTCTTTTCGAAAACCGATTTGCCCCATACCCGGGTTTTCCAGCACCGCTACCACCCGCCCGGGGCGGGGCGAAAGGACGACGATCTTTTGACCAAGGAAAACGGCCTCTTCTATGCTGTGGGTGACCAATAGGATGGTGACCCGGTCCCTCTGCCAGATCCCCAACAGGGTATCCTGCAGGTTCTCCCGGGTCAGGGCGTCCAGGGAAGAAAAGGGTTCATCCATCAGCAGCAGGTCTGGGTAGAGGGCCAGGGAACGCGCGATGCCCACTCGCTGCCGCTGGCCCCCGCTGAGTTGGGCCGGGAAGTGCTGGCGGTACTCCCAGAGTCCTAGTTCTCGCAGGATCCTCTCACCACGTTCTGCTATTTGTTCTTTGGGCATCCGCCGGATCTCAAGACCCAGGATAGTATTCTGCCAGACAGTCTTCCAGGGCAGAAGACCATAGTCCTGCAGGATTAGAGCGGTTTGCCGCCGTATGGCACTGGCCGGGCCGTTGTTGACCAGGGCCTCCCCCGGCGTCGCCGGAATCAAGCCGGCCAGAACGTAAAGAAGGGTCGTCTTACCACAGCCCGACGGCCCGATGAGAGCCGCGGTTTGGCCGCGTCCAACGCTGAAGGTAACCTCCCGAAGCGCTTCCACGGTGGCGTTTTTCTGATGGTAAACCACCGACAACCCCCGCAGGGCCACCATGTCACGCGAGAGCTGGCGGCTCTCTTCCTGGTCGCCTCTCCCCCGGGCCAACGGATCGCCACCTGGGGGGCTTGGCCTGCCGCTAGCGTGGCGGGAGGCCTCTGGTCCGGACTGCCCGACCTGACATAACCCTTTCACCCTACCGTCTTTTCTCGCTTCGCTTATGAACAGCAACGCTGGTTCCCCACCCTGCAGTATATCTCTTCCCCGCCGCTGGCTGGCGGCTCGGCCCAAGGCGCTGAGCCGGCAGCCATGGCGAGGGACGGCCAGCCTTCATGCCGTTTCGGCGTCTCCTATTTCCCCAGGACCCGCTTGTCCACCAATTGATCGTAATTCAGTTTCTGGGAGAGGATCTTCCGTTCCACCATCCATTTGACGACATCCTCGACCCCGGCCGGAGCTGGTAGCACGGGTTGCGAGAAAACGACTTTCATGCCGTGGTTCTTTGCCGTCAGGAGATCCTTCGGAACACCGGCCTTTTCTACCAGGAGGTCATTATAATAGGCAGCTGGGTTCTTCTGCAAGTCACTGACGGCCCGGGAATAGGCCTTCATAACCCTCTGAACGCCTACCAGGTTCTTATCCAGGGTTTCCTTTCGGAAGAGAATGACGGTCTGGGAAAGGTCCTCCCTGGTATCGTCCACCACTAGGTGCGCCCCTTTTACCTCGGCCATGGCAGCGAAGGGATCTGGGAGGGTGGCAGCCTTAACCGTTCCCTGTAAGAGAGCTTCCAGGCGCAAGGGGATCTTTGGGATCACCGTCTTCTTAATCTCCTCCGGCTTTAAGCCGCCATTTTGCAGGAGACGATCCGTAACGTACTCAATAATGCTGTTGGGAGAGAGGGCGATCTCCACATTTCTCAGCTGGTCGATGCTGGTTATCCCGGAGGCGGGAGCCGAGAGGATGGCGAACCGCCCTTCCTCCGGTTTTACCCCCTGACCCACGGCCACGGCTCGGACCTGAGTTCCGCCCTGGTTCAGCAGAGCCACCGCCAGGAGATCCCCCAGAGCGCCATCGATCTTTCCTCCAGCCAGGGCACTATCGCGCTCCACAGCACTAGGAAAGGAGACAAATTCTACCTCCACTCCCTCTGCCTTAAAATAGCCCTTATCCGCCGCCAGCCAGAAGGGAAGGTTATCGATAATCGGGAGCATCCCCAGGCGGACCTTGGCCGGTTTCTCACTGCAGCCGGCCACAAAAAAGCTGGAGAGGAGAACTGCCAGTACCAGAAGCCAACTGATCTTTCTTACCATTGGAAATGAACCTCCTTGTTTTCATCAGTGCAGAAGGACCGTGTCCAGAAGGGTAAAGCAGAAGAATAATAAGCTGATGTACCCGTTGACATCAAAAAAGGCCAGGTTGAGGCGCGAGAGATCCCGGGGGGAAATGAGCCGGTGTTCATAAAAAAGCAAGAGAGCCGTCAACAAAACCCCCGCCAGAAAGTAGATCCCCCGGCCCGACAGGAAAAAGAACCAGAGGAACAACAAGACTGTCACGGTATGCATCGCTGCCGAAATCCGCAGCGCCCCAACCAAACCGAAGCGAACCGGGATGGAATACAGCCCCTCCCGCCGGTCAAAATCCAAGTCCTGCAGGGCATAGATGATGTCGAAGGCGGCGATCCACAAACCAACCGCCAATCCCAAGATATAGGCCGCCGGATCGGCCCGCCCGGTAACAGCAAGCCAACCGCCGAAGGGGGCGTAAAATTCAGCCAGTCCCAAAACCAGATGGCTCGTCCAAGTCAGGCGCTTGGTGTAAGGATAAACAACAATGGTCACCAGAGCCAAAGGGAGGAGGCGAAAGGTCAAGGGGTTTAGTTCCCAGGCGGCCAGCGCGAAGACTACCAGCGAAAGAAGTGTAAAAAGCAGCACCTCGCTGACGGAGATGAGACCCTGCGGTAGGGGCCTGTTGGCCGTTCGGGGATTCCTGGCGTCGATGGCCCAATCAATAAGACGATTGAGGGCCATGGCGGCGCTGCGGGCTCCAAACATGGCTACAGTGACCCAAAAAAGGACCCTTCCCTCCGGCCATCCCCGGGCTGCCAGGAAGCTGCCGGCATAGGCAAAGGGCAAGGCAAAAACGGTATGTTCATACTTGATCAATTCCCCAAAGGTTTTTACCCTGGATAGCCCCACCATGAAAAAAATCCAATACCCCCTTCCCGCCGGAACTCCCTCTCCCAAGAGACCGCTGAAAAACCCCCATCTGCGTTGGCGCAATCCGCTGAAAAACTTCCCCAAAAATGGGGCGTAACTGTAGCGGATTGTGGCGCAATCGCCAGGAGAAGTTCTCCGAAAATGTTGCGTAACTATAGGTGATTGTGGCGCAGCCGGCCCGCAACAGGTGGCCGTGTCAAAAGGGGTGTGGGCCATGGCCAATTGTGGCGCTCCGGCGGCGCCTCGCTCAACGTACCTCTTAGTACGCCTCGCTTTGGAGCCTTGTCTCCTTGGCATCTGGGCGGATTTGAGGTCTTGGCCTTACGATTGGGCTAAAGCCGCCAGAAGCACGATCTGTCAAGCGCAGCACACGCTGGCTTCACTCGGGCGGTTTGCCGCTCAAATCGCAGTTCGTCAGCATTCTCTTAGAGCCGTATCCCGTATTCCTGCCAGCGCCGGGTAACTAGCTGGCTGACCTCTCTGGACATTTTGACCTCACCCGGCCATTCCCTGGGGTGACCTTCCTCCGGCCATTTTCTGGTGGCGTCAATCCCCATCTTTGACCCCAATAGTGGAGCCGGAGAGGAATGGTCGAGAACGTCCAGGGGTCCGGAAACAATGGTAACATCCCGAGCGGCATCAATGTTGGCGAAGACCCGCCACCAGACCTCCCTGGAATCATGGACATTGACGTCTTCGTCCACCACGACGACCAGCTTTGTGTACATCATTTGGCCCAGTCCCCAGACGGCACTCATCACCTTTTTCGCCTGCCCCGGGAAGCTCTTCCTGATGGATAGTACAACGCAGTTATGAAATACCCCTTCCGCCGGGAAATCCATATCCACCACCTCAGGTAGCTGCAGGCGAAGCAGAGGCAGAAAGATCCGTTCGGTGGCCTTTCCCAAAAACAGGTCCTCCATGGGCGGTTTCCCGACGATGGTGGCCGGATAGACGGGATCCTTCCGGTGGGTGATGGCCGTCAGGTGAAAAACGGGGTAATCATCGGCCAAGGAATAAAAGCCGGTGTGGTCCCCAAAAGGACCCTCCCGGCGTAACTCCCCGGGCTCCACATACCCTTCCAGGACAAATTCGGCTTGGGCGGGGACTTCCAGATCCACAGTCTTGGCTTTGACCACCTCCACCGCCGCCCGTCGTAAGAAACCGGCAAAGGTCAGCTCATCTACGTCACCGGGCAAGGGCGCCGTAGCGGCATAGATGGTGGCCGGGTCGGCCCCCAAGGCCACCGCTACCTCCAGACGTTCTCCCCTTTGCTTGGCCTTAGCCAGGTGTCTGGCCCCATCCTTATGGATATGCCAATGCATCCCGGTAGTCCTTTCGTCATAGACCTGCATCCGGTACAGGCCCAGGTTCGACTTGCCTGTATCGGGGTCTCTGGTCACCACCAGAGGCAAGGTAATAAACGGGCCGCCGTCCAGGGGCCAGCTCTTGATAATGGGAAGATCCCGCAAGTTGGGGTGTTCTGTTTCTATCACCTCCTGGCAAGGGGCGGATCGCACTCGCCTTGGCTGAAAGGAGGCCAGCTCCGCCAGTCTGGGCAGTACCCTGATCTTATCCAGGAGGCCGCCTACCTCCGGCGGTCTCAAGAGGTCCTCCAGCCGGCGAGCGATATCCTCCAGGTCCTCGACCCCCAGGGCCAATTTCATCCGCTCTAAAGTACCAAAGAGGTTGATGACCAGGGGAAAGCGGGAGCCCTTCACCCTCTCAAAAAACAGGGTCGGACCGCCCGCCTTCATCACCCGATCAGTGATCTCCGCAATCTCCAACTCCGGGTCCACGGGGGCAACTATCCGCTTCAAAAGGCCCCGTTCTTCCAGAACCCGGAGGAACTCGGACAGGTTTTGGAAAGCCATACTTTCCCCCAAGATAAAAGATGACAGCCGGCAATGTTGCTGGTTTGCGCCCACCTAGTTGAAATCCTGGCCCTGACTGCCGGTCGCCAGTGATCCCCGGCCGACCTCAAGGACGCTGAGCGGATTGGCTTGCCCCCCCTCATCGGTGCCCAGCCAAGGTTTAAGCCCTATCCACCATGGGACCGCCTTCCGACCCAGCGAAGAAATAACGCCGCACTCCTTCGGCGAATCCCTCCGCCACCAGTTGCTGGAAAGAGGGATCTTTCAGAAGGGTCCGTTCGTGCGGGTTGGTATGAAACAGGATCTCCGTCAGAGAGGCCGGACAGCGCGTATCCCAGAGGACCTTCAATCTCTTCCAATGGTTCTTAACTCCGCGATCCCTCACCTCTGGATAGACGGATCTGGTCTTGGTCAAGACGGCATAGTGTATGGTTTCCGCCAAGCGCCGCTCGTCCTCAGTGGCATAAAAGGTCCAGGAACCCCCCTGCGTCGGGTCGATGGGCTGTCCAGTGGCGTCGGAGTGCAAGGAAACAAAGGCCTGGCACTCCAGTTGGTTTGCCAGATCTACCTCCCTCTGCAGATCGGAAGGGGCCCGCCTTCCGTCCCGGCTGAGATAAACCTCGAACCTGTCATCATGATCCAGGATTTCCTTGACCCTCCAGGCGATGTCAAACATGTTCTCGCCTTCGTTATAGACCTCCTGTCCCACTTCATCCCGGATGACATTCCCATATTGGACGGAGGGGTTAATCATGACTCTGATCTTCTTTCCCATGAGATCCTCTCCCTTTGACGGCCTTCCTTTTCCATGGAGACACCCGAAAAACACCCATCTGCGTGGGCGCAATCCGTTTGAAGAACTTTCCCTAAAAATGGTATGTGACTGTGGCGGGTTGTGGCCCGCCTGTTGCTCCTAGCATCTGGGTATTCTGAGCGGCCCGGCCCTGGTAGTGTCTCGGGCGGGATTGCCCGTCAAACCGCGGTTTCCGAGCAGTCTCCTAGCCCTCCGCCTTCCAGCCCTTATCCTCCAACTGCTTCACCAGTTGAGCCACCTCCCAGGGAACCTCGGCCACGGCCGCCCCGCCGGCCTTCAGGGCCGTCACCTTGCTCTCGAAGGTCCCTTTGCCCCGTTCGATAATGGCCCCGGCATGGCCCATCCGTTTCCCAGGCGGAGCGCTCTTCCCGGCCAGATAAGCCACCACCGGCTTGCTCATCCCCTTGATGTACTCCGCCGCCTCTTCCTCCGCCGTCCCGCCGATCTCTCCGACCAGGACGATGGCCTTGGTATCGGGATCCTGCTCAAACCGTTTCAGGACATCCATGAAAGTCAGCCCCACTACCCGGTCTCCGCCCAGCCCAATCACGGTGGACTGCCCTAACCCGGCCACAGTCAGACCGGCCGCCACTTCATAGCTGAGGGTACCGCTCCGCGCCGCAATTCCTACTGGCCCAGGGACGTAATTGGTATTGGGCATAATTCCCATCTTGGACTTTCCGGGCGAGATGATCCCAAAGGTGTTGGGGCCAATCACCGTAACGTTCCGCTCCCTGGCCTGGGCCATGATCTCCATGGCATCATGCACCGGAATATGCTCCGGAATCAGGACCAGCACCTTAATCCCGTTATCCATGGCCTCAAAGGCGGCGTCCTTCACAAATGGCGCCGGTACAAAGATGATGGAGGCATTGACCCCATGTTTGGCCGCCGCCTCAGACACGGTATCGTAGACAGGCACCCCGTGGACGACCTGTCCAGCTTTACCCGGCGAAACCCCGGCTACAACGCGCGTCCCGTATTCCAACATTTGTCTGGTGTGAAAGCTTCCCTGGTTCCCCGTTATCCCCTGGACCACGACCTTGGTCTTTTCGTCAATTACGATTGCCAAGGGCCTGCGCCTCCCCTCTAGCCGCCGCCACCACCGCCCTGGCTGCCTATCGCTCCATGGATTAGGCAGCCAGGCCGTTTTCCCGCAGAATCTCCAAACCCTCTACCTCATTAGTTCCTACCAGGCGTATAACCAGGGGCACCGGAATTCCCCGCATCGTTTTCACCTGCACGACGGCCCGCGCTACGTCATCACAGCGGGTGATACCACCAAAGATATTGATAAGCATGGCCTTGGGCTTTTTCATCAGCAGAACTTCAATGGCCTGAGCGGTAGGTTCCACCCCCGCCCCACCTCCGGCGTCGAGGAAGTTGGCTGGCCTCCCGCCATAACGCTGCAAGACATCCAGGGTGGCCATGGTGATGCCGGCACCGTTGGCCATGACGGCTATGTCTCCTTCCAGTTCGACATAGGCTAACCCCAAGGCCTTGATCTTCTTCTCCAGCTCTGTCCCTTCTTCTACCAGAGGCAAATCCCGATGCCGGTAGAGGGCGTCATCATCTACGTTCAAGCGGGCATCGGCAGCAATAACCCGCTCACCGCTTATCACCAGGGGATTTATTTCCACCAGTTCCGCATCATAGTTGCGGAAAACCCGGTACAGCCTGGTCAGGGTATCTGCTACCTGGCGCGCTATCTCCCCAGCAAGCTCCAGACGCCGGGCCACTTCACGGCCCACATAGGGATAAAGCCCCAGCCTGATATCGATCCTCCGTTTGATGATCTGCCTTTCTGGGACATCCTCAATGTTCATCCCCCCCTGGTTCGAGGCAATGACCAGGGGTTCCTTGGCCGCCTTATCCACCGTGATCCCAAGATAAAGCTCCCTTTCGATCTTCAATTTCTCCTCTACCAGGACCTGCTCTACCCGGAAGCCGCGAATTTCTGTCCCCAACAGCCTGGCCGCCGCCTCCCGAGCCTCGACCGGCGTGGCGGCAAAGGCAATCCCGCCCGCCTTTCCCCGCGCTCCCGCCAGGACCTGCGACTTGATGGCGACCTCACCAATCTCGCGGGCAATGGCTTCGGCTTCCTCCGGCGTCCTGGCCACCCTTCCTTTGGGGACAGGAAGCCCGTTTCTGGCAAACACGTCTTTGGCCAAGTATTCGTATAGCTTCATCCAAATCCCCCTTCCCCTACCACAAACGAAACTTCTGGGTCTTGGCCACAGGCAGGCCTTGAACCCCCTAACATCATGCGGAGAATGACGTGCCGGGAAAGATCTGCCAACTACCCGGTCACCGGCAATCTTATCGCTAGTTTTGGACAATCCTCCAAAAGTATTCTACAAAGGATGCCCTTTTCCTCCCTGCTTGGGAGAGTATCCCCTTTTTTCTCTCACCACTTGACAGCAAGAAAAGAGCAGGACCACGGTGTCCTGCCCGGTACAAGGGTAGTTTCCAACAAGACTGTCGCGGCAACCCGAACGACATTTTTGACCTTCTTATACCAGTGGAGCGCCCCTGATCCCTAAATGGGCTGACGAGGTTCAAGGCCTGTTGATCTTCTCCACCGTCTCGGCCGTCCGGCGAGCCACCTCAGCGGGATCCACGGTCCGGCGAGCCACACCGCTCTCCATCGCGGCCTTGGCCACAGCTGCCGCCACCGCCGGGGCCACTCGGCGATCGAAAGGTTTGGGGATGATGTTCTCGACGCCCCGTTCCCCATCAAGGATGAGGTCGGCAATGGCCTGAGCGGCCGCCCGTTTCATAGCCTCATTTATGTCCCTGGCCCTCACGTCCAAAGCCCCCCGCAAGATTCCGGGAAAAGCCAAGACGTTATTGACCTGATTGGGGAAATCGGAGCGTCCCGTGCCTACCACCTTGGCTCCGGCCTGCAGGGCCAGGTCGGGCATGATCTCGGGCACCGGGTTGGCCATGGCCAGGACGATGGCATCTTTGGCCATCCTGCTCACCATCTCCCGGCTGACGGCTCCCGCCACCGAGACACCTACGAAAACGTCCGCTCCCACCAGGGCGTCAGCCAGAGTGCCTTTGACTTGACGAGGGTTGGTCCTGCCAGCAATGTCGTCCTTATACTTGTTCATGCCTCCCTGGCGGCCCTTGTAAATGGGGCCCTTTGTATCACAAAGAATCAGATCCTTAGCTCCGGCATCAAGGAGGAGCTTGGTGATGGACATGCCCGCCGCCCCGGCACCATTGATGACTATCTTGCAGTCAGCCAAATCCTTACCCACAACCTTGAAGGCGTTGAAGAGGGCAGCCGTCACCACTACCGCCGTCCCGTGCTGGTCATCGTGGAAGATGGGTATGCTGGTCTCTTTTTTCAGGCGCTCTTCGATTTCGAAACAACGCGGAGCCGAAATGTCCTCCAAATTAATGCCGCCGAAGGTTGGTTCCAGGAGTTTAACCAGCTTGACAATCTCCTCCACCTCCTTGGTGGCAACACAGACGGGGAAGGCGTCCACCCCCCCAAAATTCTTAAAGAGGAGGGACTTACCTTCCATGACCGGCATAGCTGCTTCCGGACCGATATCCCCCAGCCCCAAGACGGCCGTGCCGTCGGACACGACGGCCACCAGATTGCCTTTGGCCGTATACTCGTAGACGGTTTCCTTGTTGGCGTGAATCTCCTTGCAGGCCTCGGCTACCCCGGGGGTATAGGCCAAGCTCAGGTCATTCTTGTCTCGCAGGGGAACCTTGCTGACTACCTCAATCTTACCCTGGTTATCCCGGTGAAGGTTAAGGGCGTCATCTCGCAATGCCATCTCATGTCCTCCTTTTGGCGTTTCCAGGTTAGCCATACTCTGATATGCTCTCCAGAAACTGGGCCCAGGCACCCGTGGCGGCCCTCAGCCCACCTTTTGATACTTCTTCCTTCCCTCGGCGTAGAGGTCATTCCCTTCGGCATCGATGGCCACGATCACCGGGAAATCCTCTACTTCCAAGCGATGGATGGCCTCCGTTCCCAAGTCCGGGTAAGCCACTACCTCGGCCTTTTTTATCCTTTCGGCCAGGAGGGCCCCCGCTCCACCCACAGCGACAAAATAGACAGCCCCATACTTCTTCATGGCCTCCACCACACCCTGATCCCGCAGCCCCTTACCGATCATCCCCTTTAGCCCATATTTCAGCGTGGCTGGGGTGTAAGGGTCCATACGCCCGCTGGTAGTTGGGCCTGCGGAACCGATGACCTCGCCTGGTTTGGCCGGGCAAGGCCCAACATAGTAAATGATCTCTCCCCGCAGGTTCACCGGCAACTCCTCACCGCGCTGCAAAGCCTCAAAGATCCGTTTGTGGGCGGCATCGCGTCCGGTGAAAATGGTACCGGTGATGAGGACCTTATCGCCCATCTTCAGTTTCCGCGCGTCCTCCTCCCGCAGCGGGGTGTTGATTCTGAGCATGCTGTCACCCCCCTATAAGACCCCTGAGAAAGTCCGTCTAAGCCGCCGCTCGGGCGTTGCCGCCCTCGCTTTCGGTCACCTACGCCGACCACATGGCGGTAGAGCTTCCGCCCTCCGTCCGGCACCGCCAAGGCGGCCTGGCCATCTCCTACAGGCGCTTCTCCGCATGCCTGGCCACATGACACTGGATATTTACCGCCACCGGCAAGCAGGCAATATGGGTAGTATAGGTTTCAATGTGGACAGCCAGGGCTGTCACACTGCCCCCCAACCCCTGAGGGCCAATGCCTAGCTTATTTATAGCCTCCAGGGTCTCCTCCTCCAGCCGGGCCACATGTTCCAGCGGGCTCCTCTGACCTACCGGCCGCAAGAGGGCCTTCTTGGCGATCAGGGCCGCTTGCTCCATGGTACCCCCGATCCCGACGCCCACGATGATGGGCGGACAAGGGTTGCCACCGGCCTTATCCACGGTATCGATGATGAACTTCTTCACGCCTTCTGCCCCAACGGCGGGAGTCAACATCTTCAGGGCGCTCATGTTTTCGCTCCCGGCCCCCTTCGGAGCCAGGATTATTCTGAGGTCGTCCCCCGGAACGATCTCGGTATGAAGAACCGCCGGGGTGTTATCGCCGGTATTCTTACGCAGGAGGGGATCCCCTACTACCGATTTCCGCAGGTAACCGTGGGCGTAACCCCGCCTGATCCCTTCGTTGACCGCCTCCGTCAAACTCCCACCAACGATCCGGACCTCCTGCCCCACCTCCAGGAAAACCACCGCAACTCCGGTGTCCTGGCAAATGGCGGTTCGTTTGGTTCGCGCCAAGCTGGCATTTTCCTGGAGCAGTTGGAAGATCTCCCGACCCAGATCTGATTCTTCTTTCCTGGCCGCCTCAGCGATAGAAGCAACGACGTCTTCCGGGAGATCATAATTGGATCTAATAGATAGTTCCTCAATGGCCTGACTGATTTGGGAAACGTGAATTTCCTTCAATATCATCCCTCCTCTCCCCCCTTCGATTCTCGTTGCCGTGGGGGAAAAACCCTCTTCACATCCCTAGCCCTCGGGAAGACCGCTCTGGTCAACTCCTTGGACCTCTGTTCCTTTCTTCTACAATCGCTGGCGATTTCCTGCTGCTTGTGAAAAGATTCCGTTCCGTGGCACGATTTATGATAGCGCTGAGTCAAAACACCGGACTTTCCCGGTAGAGGATCTCCCGACTCACCTGGGAAACCGAAGTCGTACCCGTCAAAATCAGGGCGGCCTCCAGCTCTCCTCGCAGCCGCTCCAGTTCCAACCGGACCCCTTCGGCCCCACCGCCGAAAGCGGCTATGGCCAGAGGGCGACCCACCAGGACGGCCCTTGCCCCCAGGGCCAGCGCCTTTAAAACATCACTTCCGGACCGGATTCCACCATCCAAAAGAACGGTTATCCTCTCCCCCACCGCGTCGGCAATCCGGGGCAACACCTCAGCCGTACCCGGGGTATGGTCCAGGGCGCGGCCGCCGTGGTTGGAAACCACCAGAGCCGTTGCCCCAGCCTCAGCCACAGCCAGGGCGTCCTCCGGGGTCATGATTCCCTTGATGATCACGGGCAGGGAGGTACTGGCGACGATCTCGGCAATCTCCTTACCCGTCTTGGGTCCCACTTTCTTTCCGGCTCTGGTCATATTGATGAGCCCGGCGGCATCGATATCAATTCCCACCGCCATCGCTCCGCTCTGTTCGGCCAGCCTGATTCTTTCTTTAATCCTGGCCTGTTCCAAGGGTTTGATGATGGGTATCCCGATTCCGTCGGCCGCCCTGACCGCGGCCAAC
Source organism: Bacillota bacterium (assembly GCA_023475165.1). Taxonomy (GTDB): domain Bacteria; phylum Bacillota; class Sulfobacillia; order JAMCWA01; family JAMCWA01; genus JAMCWA01. The sequence goes on from JAMCWA010000061.1 coordinate 30,000, forward strand.
CCGGTTTCAAAGAGGGCGGGATCGGGTCCATCTCCCGTCATCCCGGCGGTGCCCGCCGCCTTCGCCCCCAGGAGCAAAGCCTGGCTCAGTTCCTCCTCCGTCACAAGACCGCGGAAGTTCAATTTCGCCCCCGCCACCGCTGCTCCCAAGACGGGCAACGTAAACTGGTGACCAAAGAGGGAAAGCCCCATTTGGGGCTTCTCCACCTGGTGAATGACCCTCAGGTTCAGCCGGTGGCGAGCCAGGGCCTGGACATTATTTTGAAAGGAGGCCCCGGTCCCGACGCCCCCGATTCCAGGTACCCACCCCGCGCAGGCCACGCCATCACAGATCCGGCAAACCCGGCAGATGTCCCGCAGCCTCTCTTTAGCCTTTTGGCGAACTTCCATCAGAGCCAATTCCCTTTCTCTCCTTTAACCGCGCGAGTTCTCCCAAAAGATTTCGCCACCTCTTCCCCAACTCCTGCTTTCAACGCTAACTCTGACCCTGTCGTAGGGACAGCAGCGGCAGGAGCAAAAGCATTTCAGCGCAAAAGACACCTGGCCCCAACGGCCAAGAGCACTAGTCCCAGGAACTGCCACCAGGAGAAGGGGATTTTCTCTACCCCGAAGAGCCCCAGGTGGTCGATGAGCACCGCCGTCAGCACCTGTCCGACGATGATGGCCGTGGTGGCGTTAGCTACCCCCAACCGGGGGATGCTGGTGACAACCCCGTAGATTATACCCACGCTCAAGATGCCACCCAAAAAAGTGTACCAGGGGGCCTGCTGGAAATTGGCCAGGTGGCCATCGCCCACCCGCATCACAAAAAGCAGCAGAGAAACCAACATCAGGCCCACCAGGTGGACGACCCAGGTGGCCTCCCAGAGTCCAATGTACTTACCCAAGACCGAATTCATGGATCCCTGTACGGCCATGGTCAGACCCGACAGGGCGGCAACAATCAGGGGAAAAAGATTCCCCACGATAAACTTGGTGAAGGACATCGCGGCAATCTCCTCCAGTTCCGATTGAAACTCTATCATCAGGAGATTGCCCCGCCGGCCGGAAAAAAATCCAAGCCGCGGATACGGCCAAGGCTGGCCAGCGCCTCAAACTATGGTTGACCGTGACCGCGGACCCAATCGGCCAGCAAAAGATACTAGAGCACCGACTCAGCAGCATCAGACAACGGGCATCAATCCGGCCAAATTCCCATAGGTGAAAAACGCCTCCTTCCAGTGCCCGTAGACCATGACGTGGTGATTTCCCAGGGGTCGCTTCAGGAAATAGTCAACGCCATGGGGTAGTTCAATCCTGACCTGGGTTCGGCAGAGGTTAACGGCCCGGCCTGTCTCCCGCAATTCCCCGTCGGCGGCATAAAAATGCTCCAGGGTGGCACCACCGATCCGGGCCAGAGTAACTGGCCCCGGTTTCAATTCTCCCTGGATCCCCACTCCGATCCCGGACTCAAAGTGGGAGCGGACCACGTAGGAGGTCAAGAGCCTCCTGGCAACGGTACAATGAGCCAACCAAATGGTCTTGTCCTCGGGATTAACCCGGGCGGGATTGGCCATGAAAGGCGTCTCGTCGCTGAGGTAGGACAAGAGCATCATCGTCAGGGCAGCCGGCAGGTCCCCCTCACACCCAGCGATGACTCCCTCGTCGATGAGCCGGGAGAGGGCCAGACAACCGGTGGTTTTGGCCTGCAACACCAGATCAAAGCAACGAATGCTCAGGGCATCCAGGTGGTAGGTGTCCACCACCTGCCGCAGGGCCAGATAAACCGCCGCCGCCCTTTCCAAGTCCTGTGGTGCTGGTTCCAAAACACCGCTGGCCTGAGCCAGAAACTCCTCCGTCAAGTCCTTGACCGCCGCCGGCTCGGCCGCCTCCAGACGACGCAAGACCTCGTCCATAGCAATGGTGACTACCTCCGGTCCCCAAACCCTGGTGACCAGCTCGGGTTGGGGTGAACTGGCCACCAGCCAGTCAGAGGGCCGTCCTATGAGCCCCAATCTGGCTCCGTGCATCCGCCGGTAAGTGCTAATGACCCGTAGGGCAATATCCAGCTGCTTCAGGCTGGCTGTCTCATCGTCAGTCAGGTAGATGACCTGACCGTGACGTCCCAGTTGCGTCAGCCGTGCCATGATTTCCAGGGCCGCCGGCAAGGAATTCATGTCCGGATGGGCCAGGAGAAGTACTGGGTCCGGTCGTCCTGGCAGGGTCTCGAGCACCAGCTCCTCCGATCCGCCGGTGACCACAAAAAAGATAGCCTCCTCCTCCGGGCGCAGCTCCTCTCGCTCCTTTTGCCGGAAGGAGAAGAACGGTAGGGAATTTACTCGGTCCAGATACCGGGAGAGCGTTTCCTCCACGGCTTTGGCATCGTGTAACACCGAATAGACCGGAACAAAGGCTACTGTTTTCTCAGGCACCATTCATCATCCTCCTGGATCGCGCCAGGGCCACTTTCGTCTGTCACGGGGCTTTCCGGCCCGGATCAATGGCCTTGGCAGCCGTCCCTGTTCGCGATAATGTTGGGGGCTGGTCAAGTCCGCCCACGGCCTGTCCAAGACCTCCGTCGACAAGCTAATTATAATCCTAGAATTTCCTGCCGCCAAGACCAAACATAATGAACCCGGGGAAATCCCCCGGGTCAGATCTGGTGCCAGTCTTTCTGGTGCGTCAAAGGCCGCCTTGGATATCTCCTGGCCCTAAAGGTGCCGCTCCTTCTGCCATCAATCGGCGCTGGCGGCGTTGGTCAGCCCAGCGGCGGTTTTCAATTCCCCTTCTAGGGCAGCGACGGCTACGGTGCAGGCCATATCCCCGGTAACATTGATGGTGGTGCGGAACATATCCAGGATCCGGTCAATTCCGGCAATGAGGCCAATCCCCTCAATTGGTAAACCTACCGAGGCCAAGACCATGGAAAGCATGATCAACCCGGCCCCAGGCACACCGGCCGCTCCGATGGAAGCCACGGTGGCCGTCAGGATAATCATCAAATACTGCGGCAGACCGAGGGAAACGCCGAAGATCTGGGCGACAAAAATGGCGGAAATCCCCTGGTAGATGGCCGTCCCGTCCATGTTGATGGTTGCCCCCAAAGGAAGGGTGAAACTGCCAATGTAACCCGGAACGCCCAGGTTCTTTTCGCTGCAATCCATGGTCACCGGCAGGGTGGCGGCACTGCTGCAGGTGCTGAAAGCCACCGACATGGCGGGGGCAGCTCCCTGGAAGAACTTTAGCGGGTTCATGTGGCCCCAGATCCGGACGATGCTGGCGTAGACAATGATAGCGTGTAGGACAACGGCCAAGACTACGGCGATGATGACCTTGGCCAGAGGAAGAAGGATACCCAGCCCATACTGGGTGACCACCTTAGCAATGAGGGCAAAGACCCCATAAGGGGCCACAGCCATGATCATGCCGATCATGCGCAGCAGGACGTCGTTGAAGCTTTCGAAAACCGCCGCTACCGGTCTGGCCTTATCCCCTATGGCGGTCATGGCCGATCCGGTCAGAAGGGCGAAAACGATGATCTGCAGCATATCGGCTTTGACCAGGGCCTCAAAGGGATTAGTTGGAATCATGTTCAAGAAAACGCTGGCCACGGAGGGAATGGGCGGAGCCTTGAAGCTGGTGCCGGTTGGAAGCTGTAGACCAAGCCCGGGGTTGAAGATCCCGGCGATGATGAGGCCGAGAACTACGGCCAGCGCGGTAGTAGCCAGGTAAAAGCCTAGAATCTGCCCCCCCAGGCGTCCCACCTTTCGGATATCGCCCAGACTGGCTGTGCCCACCACCAGCGAGGTCAGGACCAGGGGAGCCACCAATAGTTTGATCAGGCGGATAAAAGCATCCCCTACCGGACCCAGAATCCAGTCGTTGAGGGTCTTGACGGCGGAGGCAGGTAAACCAGTCAGGACGATCCCGGCAACAACGCCCAAAACCAGACCGAGAAGAATACGATTGGTGAGGCTTTTCATAACTGCATCCTCCTTTCAGATATTTGGCACTATAGCATCCTATTTCGACGCAGCTTGGAGGATCTCCTGCCGGTGTAGCCGAAATAGTGCGGCCGGGGAACAGCAACGCCCACCAGTTGGCGGTGGGCGCAGGACATCTTCCTTCAATCAGCCTCCGACTTACCCCTTCGCTGGCGCTTCTTTGGCGGGAGTTGTTTGTTCCTCCTCAAAGCGCGGCCGCGGCAAAAGGCCGGCCTGCTCCACCAGTTGCGGGATTACCTGCTCCCACATCACTGGCATGATGTGCACACCGTGGACTCCTTTAATCTCCCGCAGTTGCTGGATCAGCTCCACAGCAATCTTGACCCCTTCTTCCTGGGGCTTGGCCGCTTTACTCATCCGTTCGATCAACTCATCGGGCACACTCATCCCGGCGACTTCGCTCTTCATATACTGGAGGGCTTTGACCGAGCGTACCGGGATGATCCCGGCCAGGATAAAGGTCTTTTCAGGCAGGCCCAGATCCCGCACCATCTCCATCCAGCGTTTGAACCTGGGGACATCGAAAACGCCCTGGGTCTGAATGAAATCGGCTCCAGCCTTAACCTTCTTAGCCAGGCGTAGAACCCGGAACTCGAAGGGGTCGGCAAAGGGGTTGGCGGCCGCCCCGATGAACAAGCGCGGCTCCACTTTCATCTCTTCCCCGTTTTGAAACTTCTTTTCGTCCCGCATGTTCTTCAATATCTGTAACAGTTGCAGGGAGTCAATATCATAAACGTTCTTGGACTGGGGATGGTTGCCGAATTTCTGATGATCGCCCGATATGGCCAGGATATTCTTGATCCCCAGGGCATAGGCCCCTAAGACATCACTTTGAATGGCGATGCGGTTACGGTCGCGACAGGTCATCTGCATCACCGGCTCCACGCCGGCATCCAGGAGCAGGTGGGCTGAGGCGATGCTGGACAGGCGCACGATCGCCGTCTGGTTATCAGTCAGGTTAACCGAATCGACATAGCCTCGAAAATACTCGGCCTTCTTTTTGATCGACTTCCCATCGGCACTCTGCGGCGGCCCCATTTCCCCACAGACGGCAAACTGACCGCTGGTCAAGACTTTTTCCAAGTTGCTACCAGACTTCACTCTCTTACCCCCTCCAGGAGCACGCTGAAAGTCCATCTGCTTCCTCGCCTCGGCAGCCTCTCGATCGGCCGCGCCACAAGGGGCAATCTACCCACCATCCGGGCGGCTGGTCTTGACTACTTCCTGGGAGACCTTTTGAGCGGTCTCGGCCTGGCCCCTTCTCCGCCGGGTAAACCACTCCAACGCAGTTTGTCAGCAGTCTCCTCTAGAATCTCATATCCTCCCGCATGACCTTCCTCGGTCCGCCATCGCGCGCCTTGGACCAGTCCTTGGGCGGCTCAATCTCCAGGAGCAAATCCAGTTTGCCCAGATCCTTCATCCGGTCGTGGATGAGTTGCCAGGCACAATCTATCTCCGGATCCACCTCGCACTTACCGTTCTGCGAACCGCCACAAGGTCCGTTGAGGAGGCTTTTAGAGCAGCGGATTACCGGGCAGATTCCGCCCGTCTTATAAAGGATACATTCGCCGCAAAGGCCACAACGTTCCGCCCAGACCCCCGCCTCCAAGGTGGCACCGGCAAACTTGGTATTGAGGGCGGGAACAACCCAAGCCTTGGGGAAATTCTCGGCGATAAACTGTACACCCACCCCGCAACCCATGGACAAAACCACAGCGGCCTTGTCCACATTATCGGCCAGTTCCCGGACATACTCGGGTTCGCACTGGCGTGTCACCGTCTGGGTTAGGATCTTAATGGGCTTATCTTCTTTTTTGTAATGGAGGCGGAGAAGGGAGGCCAAGACCTCCACCTCCTTCTCGCCACCGGCCATGTGCACGGTGACGCAACCGCCGCAACCCGTCAACAAAACGGTCTTGGCACCGTCAATGAGACGGAGGATCTCCTCCAACGGCTTTCTCTCGGCCACGATCATTGCCAGGTCACCCTCTTGCTTACAAAAGATTCGGTCGCACCAAGACAGAGTCTCAGCCACCGGCGGCATCTTCATCAGCAGCAGAAGCCCGAGCCTTCCTGTTTACTGGACTTGGCCCCAAAGCCTTGATTCGTTCCGTCATCTCCCGGGCGATCTGGGCGAAGCGCGGGCCCATGGAGGAAGAAAGGTTGAACATCTCCAGGCGCTCCCCACCCACGCCGATCTCGTCCAGCAATCCCTTGACGTATTTCACCCGTCGCTTGGCCCGCAGGTTGCCACGCAAGAAATGGCAATCCCCTTCCATGCAGCCGGCCACATAAACCCCATCCGCCCCCTCTTCGAAGGCCTTCAGAAGCATCTGCGGGTTGACCTTGCCCGTGCAAGGAAGTTCCACGATCCTGATATTGGGTGGATACTGCAGGCGCATGGAGCCGGCCAGATCAGCTGCCGAATAGGCACAATAGTAACAGGCAAAAGCTACTATCTTCGGTTCAAAGGCCGGTTGAGCTGCCCCGGCTTCTTCCTTCACTTCTCCCATCACTCTCACCCCATTCCTGACTGAGTACAACGGCCTCCTCCATTTCCAGGAAACCGCTGAAAACCCACTTCCGCTTTGTCGCTCCCGATTTCTAAGTTCTAACTTCCTGTTCTCCTAACCTCCCACTTCCGTCAGTTCAAAAAGCCCCCTGATTTTAGCCAGGACCTGGGTATCCTTATAGTTCTGCAGCTGAATGGCTTGCGCCGGGCACTCTGCGGCGCAACTGCCACATCCATGACACTGGACCGGATTAATCTCAGCGACCCGTCGCTCATTAATGAAGGGAACACTGAAGGGGCAAACCCGCACACAGGTCAGACAGGCGGCACACTTGTCTTCCTCGACCACGGCCACCACGCCACCCACGGTCAGGTTCTTCTGAGAGAGGACGTTCATGGCACGGGCCACAGCGCCTTGCGCTTGATAGACGGCCTCTGCCAAGAACTTGGGTGAATGGGCCGCCCCGGCCATATAGATACCCTGGGAAGGAAAATCCATCGGCCCCAGCTTGGCGTGGGTCTCCATGAAAAAGCCATCCTCGTTGAGCGGGATTTTCAAGGTCGAAGCCAGGTCCTTAATCCCGGAGGGGGGTTCAGCGGCCGCGGCCAGCACCACGGCGTCTACCCCCAAAGAAACCGGCTGACCGATGGTTTGGTCGATTACCTCTACCGACAGCCCTTCTCCGTTCCTGGTCACCCGGGGCTTTTGCCCTTCATCATAACGGAGGAAGAGGACACCCTCTTCCCGGGCCTCCTTGTAGAACTTTTCCAGGAGGCCGTAGGTGCGGATGTCCCGGTAGAGGACGTAAACCTCGGCGGCGGGGTTGGCCCTCTTGAGCGTGAGGGCATTCTTCACTGCCTGGGTACAACAGGTGCGACTACAGTAGCGATGGTTATCGTCTCGCGATCCAACGCACTGGATCATGGCCAGCCGGTCTAGCCCTTGCCGGTTACCGTCGGCCAGGCGGTTTTCCAGTTCCGTCTGGGTCAGCACTCGCGGATCTTCACCATAGAGGTATTCGTTGGGGCGCGACTCCACCGCCCCCGTTGCGATGATGATGACACCGTGTTCCAGCTGCAGTTGGCTACCGGCTGATCGCCCTGGCAAAGCGATGGTGGTCTTAAAATGGCCGGCATGCCCGGAGACCTCCATTACCTCAGCTCGATTGTAAACGTGGATCAGCGGGTCCTCATCCACCCGCCGGAGCAGCCCCTGCAGGTAAAGCCCAAGATCCTGTCCCTCCGGGGTGGTCCTTAGGCGGCGCAGGAAGCCGCCCAGTTCCGCTTCCCTTTCGATGACGTAGGATTCAATCCCCTGGTCGGCAAAGGCCGCTGCCGCCGTCAACCCCGCCGCTCCCCCGCCCACGATCAGGGCGCGCGGCAGTACGGGAACCTCTTGTGTGTACAGGGGCTCCTGCTCTTTCACCTTGGCCACGGCCATCTTCACCAGGTCTTTGGCCTTCGCCGTGGCCAAAGCCGGGTTATCGCGGTGCACCCAGGAATCCTGTTCGCGAATGTTGGCCATCTCAAAGAGGAATTGATTCAGGCCGGCATCCCGCAGGGCTTCCCGGAAAAGGGGCTGGTGGGTTCTGATGGTGCAGGAAGCCACCACCACCCGATTCAAGTGCTTTTCGTCAATGAGTTCCCGGATACGCTTAATGGAATCCTGAGAGCAGGTGAAGGTGAATTCCTGGGCATGGACCACTCCCGGCAGTCGCTGGACCGTTTCCACCACCGCCGGAACGTCCACCACACCCCCAATGTTGATGCCGCAGCGACAGATGAAGGCCCCCACCCGCGGCTCCTCCCCCGAAACATCGCGTTCCGCCGGATAAACCTTGGGAGTGACCAAAGTGCCCCGGGAATCGGCCAATAGGGCTCCGACTTGCGCAGCGGCGGCACTGGCCGTCATCACCGTCTCCGGGATGTCGCGCGGTCCGGCGAAGGCACCAGCCACGAAGATGCCAGGCCGCGAAGACCTGATGGAGTCCAACTCCTCCGTCCAGGCAAAACCGTATTGGTTTAGCCTGATCCCGGTGATCCTGGCCAGCTCACTGGCCTTCTTGGGTGGTCGGACGCCCACCGCCAGCACCACCAGATCAAATTCCTCTTCCTTTAACTGCCCCTGCTCATAATAGGTTACCAAGAGGTCTTTGGTCTGGGGGTTCTGCCTGACTTTGGAGATGAAGGATCTGATATAGCGAACCCCGTAATCGTTCTTGGCGCTGTCAACATAACGATCAAAGTTCTTACCATAAGAGCGCATGTCCAGATAAAAGACGCTGGCCTGGACGTTCCGATCGTGCTCGCGGGCGATGATGGCCTCTTTGGTGGAGTACATACAGCAGATGGAAGAGCAATATTCCGCTCCCCCTGCCGCGTCCCGTGATCCCACGCACTGTAAGAAGGCAATCCGGTGGGGATGCTTTCCGTCGAAGGGCCGACTCAAACTCCCCTTGCTCGGACCGGTAGCGCTCAGGAGCCGCTCAAATTCCAGGCTGGTAACGACATTTGGATATACCCCGTAACCGTATTCACCCTTCAGTTCAGCCTCGAAAATCTCATACCCAGGGGCCAGGACAACGGCCCCCACCGACAAATCCAAAACCTTATCCTTTTGCCAGTGCTCGATGGCCTTCTTCTTGCAGGCTGTCTCACACTGCAGACATTCCGAACACACGCCGCAATTCAGGCAGCGTTTGGCCTCTTCCTGAGCCACCTCCGGGGTAAAGCCTAGCAGGACCTCCCGGAAGTCCTTGATCCTTTCCGCCACTGGGGCTGTCCTCTGCTGCCGTCGGCGGGAGGTCAAAACCAATCGACCCTCCGGTGGCCCGAGCTTTTCCGGTTTCTCCAGGCTTCGCCCTGCCGCCAGATCTTGCCCAGAAAGATAACGGTCAATGGAGATAGCAGCCTCGTGCCCGCCGGCAATGGCCTCCACTACCGAGGCCGGGCCGCTGACCACATCACCGCAGGCAAAGATACCGGAGACATTAGTCGCTTTGGTCAAGCGATCGGCGACAATACTCCCACCGCGGGTAACTTCCAAGCCGCTGTCAGCCGGCAGAAAAGATAGGTCAGTGGCCTGGCCGATGGCCAGGATTACGGTATCAGCTTCAAAAATCGTCTCAGAATTGGGCACGAACTTGGGGTTAAAGCGGTGGTTTTCGTCAAATACCGAGGCCACCCGCTGCATTTCCACCCCGGAGGTCCGGCCCTGCTGCTCTATGATCCGCTTGGGCCCCCAGGACGGATGCAGGGTGATACCTTCTTCGACAGCCTCTTCAATCTCCCACTCGTGGGCCGGCATCTCCTCCCGGGATTCCAGGCTGGCCACATGGACCTCCCCGGCCCCCAGCCGTAAGGCGGAACGGGCCACGTCCATGGCCACATTTCCACCACCGATGACCAAGACGCGGCGGCCCAGCGCCGGTTTTTCGCCCCGGTTGATGGCCTTCAGGAAGTCCAGCCCCAAAAGCACGCCTGGCGCATCTGCACCTGCAATGTTCAATGCTCGACTCTTCTGGGTACCCACGGATAAGAGGACGGCGTCATAGGTAGCCTTGATCTCAGCCAGGGTAATATCACGCCCGACGACGGTATTGGCGCGGAAATCTATGCCCATCTGGAGGAGACGCTGGCTCTCCCGGGCAATGACCTCCCGGGCTAACCGGTAGCGAGGGATGGCCGAAAGCATCATTCCTCCAGGAAGGTCGTTGGCATCAAAGACCGTAACCTGATAGCCCTGGGTCAACAGGTCGCCCGCCGCCGTCATCCCCGCCGGACCACCCCCGATGATGGCCACTTTTTGAGGACGAGTCGGGACAATCGGTTCCATCTCAGGCAAATCGTCCCAGCCGTAGTCGGCCGCCGCCCGTTTCAAGGTAGCGATGGCGATGGGGTCATCGTACTGGGACCGGTTGCATTCTGATTCACAGGGGTGATGGCAGATGCGACCGCAAATCCCGGGATAGGGGAGGCGGCGCATCACCACCTCCAGGGACTCCCTGAACTTACCCTGAGAAATCAGGGCCGTGTAGCCCTGGACATTTGTCCCGGCCGGGCAGGTGGCCCGACAGGGGGGCGTGCCGCGCTTTTCGATCAGGTACTTATTGGGAACAGCCTGCGGAAAAAGCTTGAAAACGGCCTTGCGGTCGTCCATTTCCTCGTTATAGGTGTTGGGGACCGACACCGGGCAAACCTGTTCGCAGTCGCCACAGGCCGTACATTCTTCGATGTTCACATAGCGGGCTCGCTCCTGCACCCTGGCCTGAAAGTTACCCGCCTCACCGGACAGATCCACCAGGGAGGACATAGTATGGATCTTAATATTGGGGTGATTCTGGGTATCGGTCATCCGCGGCCCCATGAGACACATGGCACAGTCATTGGTCGGGAAGGTCTTATCCAAACGCGCCATCTTCCCCCCAATGGAGGGCTCCTCTGTCACCAGGTGCACCAGGTAACCACTGTTGGCCAAATCCAGGGCGGCCTGCATCCCGCCGATGCCACCACCCACTACCAGGACGGCCCCGGTGGTCCTATTCCCCATGGATAGATCCTCGGGCATTCTGCTTTCCCACCTTTGGCATATGAGACTACCAGGTTCTCCGAAAATACCTGTTCCCCGCGGAAGGAGGCGCTCGGCGGGGACATCTCCGCCTCGGGAGACCGCTGAAAAAATCCCATCTGCTTTGCCGCTCGGGCGGCTCCTCGCTTAACGCACCACTTAGTACGCCTCGCCTCGGAGGCTTGTCGCTCCTCGCATCTGGAACTTTTTGAGCGGTCTCGCCCTAGCAGTTTCTCAGGCGCGTCAACCACTCAAGACTCAGTTTCCTAGCAGTCTACAGGGAGACCGCTGAAAAACCCCCCGTCAGCCGTGGCTCAGGCCACCCTGACCTTTTCTGGGAAGAGCCGGCCCGGATCGACCAGGTGGCGGGAAAACCACTGGTGGATCTCCTCCGGAGTGGCTCCCAAGGCTATTCCCAAGAGCTCAGTGACATGTAAGATGGGGACCCCGTTCTCGCTCCCGGGGGTCTTTCCCAAAACACCCTCCTGACGGGTGTCCAGATTCACGTGGCAGAGAGGGCAGGCCGTCACAATGGCCTGGGCCCCGGACTGAAGGGCATCCAGGACAATGCGGCTGTTAAGCCGCACCGCCACTTCCGGCTGGGGGATGGCTGAGCTACCCCCGCAGCACTCGGTCTTAAAGGACCATTCGACCGGCTCGGCGCCTATTAACTCCAGAAGTCGGTCCATCGCCACCGGCTGTTCAGGTATATCAAAGGAGACGACCTCCGGTGGGCGGTTCAAAAGACAGCCATAGTAGGCCGCCACCTTCAGCCCAGTCAGGGGGCGCACCAGCCTGGTCTTGATCAAATCCTGGATGGTCTCATCCCCCAGGACATCCAAGACATGCCTGCTCTCAATCGTTCCGCGATACTCCTTCCCCATCACCCGGGCCACCTCCTGGTTGACCTCACGAGCTTCCTGGGTTCCGGAACGAACAAAGCGATCGGTGGTCCGCAGGGTGTTATAGCAGGCAGCGCAGGGGAGCATGATGTCCTGGCCCTTTTCCTCGGCCAGGATCAAGTTGCGCAAAGGCAAGGCCTTGGCCAAAAAATCGTCGGTGGCATGGGCCGAGGTGGCGCCGCAGCAACTCCAATCCTCCAGTTCCTCCAATCCGATCCCCAGGCGTTGAAAGACGGCCCGGGTCGAGGCATCGTACTCCCAAGAGGTGGAGTGCAGGGAACAACCGGGATAGTAGGTGAATTTCATCCTTTTCTCGCCTCCGCCCGCCTAAAGATTCCCCTGATCTCCTTCAGACGTCTGACTCTTTCCGGGAGTACCTTCAGCTTTCGTCGCTGAAACATGGCCAGGCCCAGCTTCAGGTCCTGGCTGTAGGTGCCGGTTTTCACCTTATAGAGGCCGATCAGCCCGAGCTCGTAGGCCCGCCCCATCTGGCGGACCGTACCCAAGAAGGCGGCGTGGAAGCTCTCCACGCGGTGGGCTTGTTTGGTCCGGTGCGCGGGCTCGACCAAGCTGCGCAAAGTCTCCATGATGCGGGAGGAGTCAATGTCATTGGGGCAACGGGCCTCACAGGTCCGGCAGGAGATGCAGAGCCAGGGACTGTTGGCCGACAAGAGCCTCTCCCTGGCCCCCAACTGCACCAGGCGCACCACCTCATGGGTCTTCAGTTCCATGGTGTCGCTCACCGGACAACCATTTGTACATTTCTGGCATTGAAAACACCGGCTGATTGACAGGCCCGTCTTCCTCTCCACCAGTTTAAGTAGGGAGAAGGAAGGTGCTACAGCCTGAATCTCCCTTTCGGCAACGGACATCTCATCCCGCCTCCCAATCGCCAGTAACGGGGCCTGCTTCTATCCAGGTGGCCCGCCGTGCTCACGATATATCCCTTCACGGTCTCACTCATCGGAAAGAAGATGCCTCTGCGGGGGTCCCCCCGGTCGGGTTTACCAATGACACCGCGGTTTCCAAGCAGTCTATCCTATCCTGAAACAAACCAACTACTTCCAGGGCGCCGCTGCTGTTTCATTACTCTTTGGCGCCGCCAAAAGGCGGCAGGGGGATCTCCTAGGCCTCTTCCCGCCCAGCTTTGAAGACCTTAAGGTAGGAATCGGCATAGACGTCCTGGTTCAAAAGGATCCGGGAAGTAGCCACAGCATCAACGAGCTCCTCGTCGCCCACATTGCAGATGGCCGCGTCCAAACCCGAGGCCATGGCCATGATCAAGTAGGTGCGGTCAATCAAGGGGCGATCCAGGGCCTTCTGGGAAACGTTGCTCAATCCCAGAACCGTCTTGGGCGCCGGGTTGGCCAGGAGTTTCACGTTACGAATCGTTTTCAAGACTTCGATGGCGTGTTCCTGAGCGACGTTTACGGGGAGGATCAGGGGGTCGATGTAGAGTTCTTCCATGGGGAAGCCGAATTCATCGGCGGCCGCCACTATCTCCATGGCCAGGGCCGTCCGGTCGTCGGCGTCCTTGGGCACGCCCTTCTTGTCCATTGTCAGGCCGATGAGCTTGACCCCGTAATGTTTGGCCATGGGGAAAACCCGTTCGATCTTATCGCGGTCAGCGTGGACGGAGTTGACCATGGCCGGTCTTTGGCAGAGTTCCAGCCCGGCCTCAATGGCGTTATAGTCGGTGGAATCCAGGCAGAGCGGGGTTTCCGTTACCTCCTGGATGGTATTGACCAGCCATTTCATGGCCGAGACCTTGTCATCGATGGCCGGTCCGGTATTAACATCCAGATAGTGGGCGCCAAATTTGGTCTGTTTAACGGCCCACTCCTGGATGGGCTTGGGATCTCTTTGCCGGATAGCTTTACCAATATCCTTAAACATCCCATTGATTCTTTCGCCAATTAAAAGCATTCTCTCTCCCTCCTCACCTATGTGCCCGAGGGCACCCCAAGGGGTGCCCCGCCCCTCGTAGAAGACCGCTGAAAAACACCCATCGGCGGTGTGGCGCAATCGGCAAGAAAGAACCTTTTTATTAAAGGGGCGTTACTATTGCCGATTGTCGCTCCGGCGGCTCCTCGCTCAACGTACCATCTAGTACGCCTCGCTTCGGAGCCTTGTCGCTCCTAGCATCTGGGCATTTCTGAGCGGTTTTGACCCAACGGTATCTCGGACGGGTTAACCACTCAAAACTCAGTTCGTCAGCCGTCTCCTAGAAACCATTCTTCTGCATCATCGCGTCAATGTTCTTCTTCACCAGTTTAATGGCCTCCGGATGACGCATAACAACAATGTGTCCACCGGCCTGCAGAAGCGCGGTGGCCGTCATGGCCTCCCAAACAATACCCCTTTCCTCCTGGGGCCCCCAGCCTGGGAACTCAGCGACCCCGGCGTTGAACTCCTTGGTCCGGCCAACTTCATAACCCACGTTGCAGAAAACCGGCATGCCCAACATCTTGTCACCGGTCAGGCCGCCCAGACGCGTCCGCTCCATGATCGAATAACTGTACTCAATACCGTATCCCAGGGCGCCGATGGAGGTGTCGATGACAATCCGATCCAAAGGGAGGTTCATTTCACTGATCAAGATGTTTAACTGTTTACAAATATTGATGTCAATGGGACTCTGGGCGATGATATTGTGCTTATGCACCATGCAGGCCGCCGTCAAGGTCTTGTAGTTATCCTGAGTGGCAATCCCCAGAAGGAGGTTCTCCCCAGCCGCTGCCTCCGCTACCGCCGGAAGAACCTGATTGTCCTTTTCCTCATTCCCAGAGCCGACCACTATCAGGGGTACACCGACTGCCCCGAGGACATCCTTGACTGTGCGGGCGCACTGTTCGGGAGAGCTATCCCCCAGTTCTGGGTCGGCACTTTGCAATTTCAAATAGATCAGATCCGCCGCGTATTGCTCCACGGCCTTTTTCGCCCAGGCGGCGGGGTCATCCAGGACATCCTCATAGTACTTGGTCAGAGTCGGACTCCATTCCGGCACGCGGTCCAGCACCTCGACCGCCACTACGGGTCGGTGGGGTACCTCACCTTCAAAGTGCAAAAAGGGCAGGGTGGAATCACCACCAATCGTGATGGTGTGGGTCCGGGTACCACCCTGTTCCGGTGTGGCCCCCAGCACCACTTCCCTGATCCGGCTGGAGTATCTCTCCTTCAAGACTTCTATGGCCATCGTCTTAACTCCTTTCCGACCAGTCCTAAAAAACCAATCGCTTCCCGGCTGCTTATTCAGGCCACCAGTTTGACCTTCCTGGCAATCTCGTAGACCGCCCTGACCGCCGCCGAATCCCCCGGCAGACGATAAAGGGGCAACCCTTTCAAATCAAACTCCACCACCTGGGGGTCCAGGGGTATGGCACCGACGACGGACAGTCCCGTCTTCTCAATCTCTTCTTGCAGATCCCTCAGGTCACCATTGGTCTTGGTGATGACCAGGTGCATTTCCTTGACATCCAGTTTTAAAGCTTTAACCAGTTCCGCCACTCGCCCCGCCGAGCGAATGCCCCGGGCCGAAGAATCGCTGATGACCAAAAGGGCGTCCACCGTTCGCGCCACCCGGCGGCTGAGGTGCTCCATACCCGCCTCGTTATCCATAATGATAAAGGGGTAGTTCTTGGAAAGGCGCTCCAGGTAGCGACTCAACATGTCGTTAGGATAGCAGTAACAACCCGCGCCTTCCGGTGTCCCCATGACCAGCAGGTCGACGTCCTTCCCCTCGGCCAAGACACCGCTTAAACGGTATTCCAGGAAATCGAACTTATTCATCCCACCCGGGATGGCCTTGTTGTCCTTCATCTCTTCCAGGACATCGGAAATAGTCTCCGGGACCTCCAGGCCCAGGGCTTCGTTGAGGTTAGCGTTAGGATCGGCATCCACCGCCAGGATGGGCTTTTTCCTTTGCTCGATCAGGTAACGAATCAGGAGGGCGGCCACCGTAGTCTTCCCAGTGCCCCCCTTGCCCGCCACCGCGATGAGTTTAGCGTTATCGTTGCTGATGTCAATTACCCCCTCCGAGGATTTCCCCGGCCCCTGGATGGATCTCTCTTGACCTGGCCTTGTCATTGGTTCTTTGGCTGAAGCTTCTTCACCTGCCTCAACCGTCTCAATGCACCCCTCATTTCTGGACCGAAGGGAAAAGCTCGAGATCGGTATGCGGTAAGAACAGGGCCAGAGTAAACTCGTCCATGAAGGTGGTCCCGAGGGAAAGTTCCAGGTAAGTCATCTTTCTGGCCAGTTCCAGGGCTTCCCGGAAGGCCCGTTGCGACAAGAGGGCGACCCGGGCTCCCTTGACGGAGGTATTACCCACAAAGGAATAGCGTTCGGCCGGGACATCTGGCAGCATCCCGATCTCGACGGTATCCCGGAGGTTGAGGAAATTGCCAAAACCTCCCGCGATATAGATCCGCTCGATGGCTTCCACCGGCATCTCCACCGTCTGCAGCAGGGAGCGGATTCCAGCGAAGATAGCCCCCTTGGCCCGGATGACGTTCTTGACGTCCGCCTCCGTGATCACGACATCCTTGCCGATACCCGATTCTTGGGACCAGCTCAGGACAAATTCCGGACCGTCATTGCCCTCCCGCCGCCTCGCCCCGTCGAGACCAGGCTGAAACTTGCCCGTTCGATCGATGACGCCAGCCTCCCGCAGTTTGGCCAGGGAATCCACCAGCCCCGTCCCGCAAATGCCCATGGGCTTTTCCCCACCAATGGTATCCAGTTTCACCTCAAGCCTTGGGTCGATCTCCAGGCGCTGGATCGCTCCCGGCGTAGCCCTCATGCCGCAAGAAATCCCGCCGCCTTCGAAGGCCGGGCCGGCGGAACAGGCCGCCGATACCAAGAGGTCTTTATTCCCCAAGACCATCTCACCATTTGTCCCAATATCGATGAAGAGGGTCAGTTCTTCGGAATTGGCGATGTCCACCACCAGGGCGCCGGAAACGATATCGCCGCCCACATAGCTGGCCACCGCCGGGTAGGTGAGAACAAGAGCCTCCGGGTGAACGTGCAGTCCCAGATCCTTCCCTCTGACCACCGGGAAAACGGCCGCCGCCGGGATGTAGGGTTCCAGCCTGATGTAACCCGGCCAGATCCCCAGAAAGAGGTGGGCCATGGTGGTATTGCCGGCCGTCACTACGGAATGGACATCCCCGGGGGTCAAGCCGTTTTTGACCAGCAGCCGGTCCACCAGCTCGTTGATGGTATCAAGAACAGCCCGCTGCAACTCTTGTTGACCGCCTGATTCCTCCGTGGCATAGATGATCCTGGTGATAACGTCGTCCCCGAAACGGAACTGTTTATTGTGAGTGCCGGCCCGGTCGATGGTCAGACCCGTGCTGGTGTCCACCAGGAGGACCACCACCGTGGTGGTCCCAATATCTATGGCCAGACCATAACTGGGCTTGGTCGCTCTACCTGGTTCGACCTGGATGATCTCACCTCGCCCGTCCTGCTCCACCATGGTCACCGTGACCTGCCAGTTGCCCTGGCGCAAGACCTCAGGCAAGGTGCGGGCGGCCGCCAGGCTAATGGTAATTCCTTCCGTACCGGTTAGGGCTTGCAGTCCCAAGACCAGCCGGGACAAGTCGCTGGCGTTTTCATAGATGGTCGGTTCGGTAAGCTCCACCGTCAGTTTGCGGCTGAAAGGCTCCAGACCGTACTTCTCCAGGGGGTCCTTCTCCACCTCAGCCAGGATCTCTTTTTTCTCGATCTTCTCCAACAAGACCTGGTGTTCCGCCATGCGCGAGGCCGCCGGGATCTCCACCACCAGGTCGCCCTGAACCAGGGTCCGGCAGGCCAGGACATAACCGGCTTCCCGATTCTTGCGGGAGAGGTTGCCCTGCCCCACCAGGGCCCGGCCCTCTTTGATGGCGACAGCACAACGACCGCAGGTACCCTCCCCGCCGCAAGAGCTTTTCAGCTCAATGCCGGCCATGGCGGCCACCCGCAACAGATCGAGCCCCTCCTCGACCTCCAGGGTTCTATTATCTGGTAGGAAGGTGACCCGACACCTGGACATTTAAGCCGGCACCCCCTGAGTATAGCGTCCTTTGGCGAAAGCAGGAATGCCCGAAGCCTCCCGTGGTCCGACAACCACTTTCCAACCAGAAGCCTCTTGCAACTTGCCGCTCAAGACCGCCACATACCCTGGCAGCACCACTTCCCGGTGCTGCACCCGATCGGCTATTCCCGAACTCTTGATGAACTCGGCAATCTTATCCGCCGTATACTTGCCCGCGGCCCAGGCCGTCAGAACCGAGGTGCCATCCGTCTCCACCGGCAGGATGTAGGCCGGGACACGACTGGCTTGCACCTCACCCTCCACACTGAAGTAGGTCAAAGAAAAGTTGGTGGTAACGTACACCGGCGAAGCGGGTGTCACCTGTCCCACCTCGTAAATCTTGGGCTCCACCTGGATCGGCTTCTGTGGATCGGTGTAGATGTTCCCCCGTAAAGCCAAGAGCGAGAGGAGATGTTCGCGTTTGGAAGTCTTGACGACCACGACGCTGGCGTACTTGGCCACAAAGACGCTGGCCTCCATCATTTCCTCCCGCGGGTCGCTGGCGGTGGTAAAGGCGATGATCGGATAGCCCAGGGGCCGGAACTTGCGTTTGATGGCGAGACGGCGGATCATGGTATAGTCGGCCAAGGTTTGCGAGAGATCCCGGTTCCCCGTATCCAGAACCAGGTTCTTGCAGCCCTGGGCCGTCACCTTCCCCACCAGTTGCGCCGTAGCGTCAAGTCCGTTCCCGCGTACCACCACCGGGCAGGAGTGTTTCTTACCCAGCTCGATCATCTTCTCATAGTTGTCCGCGGTGGCAGCATAGAGGAGGGGCACCCGCCGGGACACATCCGCCAAAGCCCGTTCCATCACCGCCACATCCTCTGAGATGAGAACCAATCCATGACGCGTTTTCTCCGTCACCAGCCGGGCCGCCTCAGCAAAGGTTTCCGCGTCCCCGGAGA
The DNA here is from genome assembly GCA_023475165.1 of Bacillota bacterium. Classification (GTDB taxonomy): domain Bacteria; phylum Bacillota; class Sulfobacillia; order JAMCWA01; family JAMCWA01; genus JAMCWA01. Next base: position 48,950 of record JAMCWA010000061.1, read on the forward strand.
CGTTTCGGATGGCCACACCGTTCAGGTTGTACTGCAAGCCGACACGTTCAAAGACAAAGTTGACATCAGCCATCTTCTCATCCAGTTGGGCTCCCCGCAAGGTATCGGGGATTTCCACCACCACGGAGGTCGGATTGACAAAGGTCTTCTCATGGCGGAAGATCACCGTCTCCTCGCCCAACTTGTTGACATAGTCGCCGAAACCGAACTTGATGGCAGCGATGGGTGGCGCCGAGGCCGCCCCCAGGGCCTCCTTCGCCGCATCCGTCACATCAGGACAAGAATCCAGGGAGGCCTTGCCCGCCGCCAGGGACATGGCGAAGGCCAGACAGGTGGGTGGCCCGCATTTACCGCAGTTCTTCTTCGGCAGGTGTTTGTAGATTTCCAGACCGGTCAGACCCATTTCCAACTTCCTCCTTCCAACCTAATCATCCAATAATCGGCGGCATGGTCAAGGCCGGATGACCTTTCTCCTCCAAGAAAGGCAGGATCTCATCAATGGCAGTACCGATAGTCTCATCAGCAATCTTGTCGACAAAATCCTCGCCCAGCCCCTGTTCCCTGGCCCGCGCGCTGATGTCGTCGCGCAGTTGGTCCTTCATATCCTTGGGCATCCACACGACCCGACCAATGCCGCCGTCGGCGGCAATGAACTTCCGACTGGCCACATAGGACTTACCGATCCCCATGAAACCAGGGGTTTGCAGGCCGCCACCCACCATACCAGCCAGAGTGGAGAAGGTCATCCCGATGGGGGTCATAGACTTAGACTCGCGGGTGACAATCATGATCCCGTTGGCCTCAGGCAGCACCGCCATGATGGCCTCAAAACATCCACAGGAGGTCATAGGAGCCTCCATCAGGGTATAAAGGGCCACCGATTCAATGGTGTTATTGGAAGCCGGGTAGACGTAGTCGTTGACGCTCTTCCAGATACCCTTGACGTCGTCGATAGCTTCCCCCTTGGGAATCGGTCGGTTAGGACCAGTTGGATCGATCTCGTACGCCGCCTTGCCATCTAGCCAGGTTACCGCCCCACACAGCCCGACCCGTTCCGGAGTTACAACGCAGACGTGGTTGGGGGCGAAGGATTGACAAAGAAGACAGGAATAAAAGGTGCCAACCGAATCATCCGTCAGGCCACGCATCCGCTCGTCCCGGTCCGAATAGACCTTCTTGGCCTCTTTGATCCTTTCTTCCACCGCCGACCGGTCGGTGATGATCTCCACCTCGACCCGGTCGACAATGGACGGGAACTCGGACTTGAACTTGGCGATGAGGATATTGCCATAGTGCTTAAACTTGAAGCCCTTGGCCACCGCCTCTTTGCTGATACGCAGCCACGCCAGGTCCCGCTGAGCCACGTGCCACAAGCCCTCACCGTAGTTGATAAAGTAGTGGATCCGCCGCTCCAGGACCGGCTCAAAGTCGACCTGCATCTTGCGGCCAAAGATCTTGACCACGATGCCCAGGGGGAGCTTATCTCCCTCCTTGACCTCGTCGATCTCCGGACCGATGACAGTGATCCGGTCGTCGACGATCTCGTCCTGCCCGACCATGCGCAAGACCTCAAAAGCCGGTGTCCGCCCGCCGCCGAACTCAACGTAGGTGTCGTTCTTGCGGATGGTCTCCCCCTCAAAGGAGGGCCCGAAGTTAAGAGGGATGCCCACGTCTACCGAGGCGACCTTGATGCCACGCAACTCCATGGCGAACTTGACCAGGTCATCATAGTTCTCATGGGAAACAAACCAATCGGGAAGTTCTTCACTCATCGGCTGATCGGTAATGACGGGAAAGCCCAGGAAGATGGCCCCGAATTCCGCCGCCACCTTGACCTCATCTAGCTCACCCAGATGCAGCACGAAGGCCCGTACCCGGCGGCGCTGATAGTCGCGGGCGTCATGGCGTTTGCCGGGCTGGATCCCGCCAAAAGAGAGGCCAGCCCGCAGGGCGTAATTGACGGCGTGCACCACCTGGGTGAAGTTCCCCAGGGGGAAACAGATGTAATCCACGCCCATCTTCATATCTTCTTCCAAGAGCTGCTCGATGATCTCATCAGAAAGGAAGATCATCATGCCCTTGTTCATGAGCTCTTCCACAATCTTTTTGGCCAGCTTAGAGGTCTTGGCCCGTCCGACGATGACGGCCTGGCCGGGGATGGTCCAGTCCACCAGCTTGATGCCAAAACGACGGACGGCGGGGTCGCCCAGAAAACCGCTCCAGGGCTCCACCTTGGGCTCATCGTTGTAGAGATAGTGCAAAGCCTCGATGATCTCAGCGGCATAGAGCGTGGCCTCGCCGGCCAACCGGACGTTCTCGAAAGTCAACTGTTCCTCATGGACCTGTTCCCGGACCCGGTTCAAGATCGGGACCAGTTCACCCAATTTGGTCACCTTCTCACCGCTCAAGGCGGTGATAACGGGAAGGTGGTAACCCGTATCAGGATAGGCCACCTTCTGCTCGGCACCGTATTCCCTCAGGGCCTGGTTGAGGAGGATCTCGGCATAGCTGGTGGCAATAATGGTCCCTTCCATAGCCTTGCGGAAGAGTCCCCGCGGCGCTTTGGCCGGGTCCTTGATAGCACCTTCGAAAATCTTATCGAACTCGGTAATCCTGGGTTCCCATTCACCCAATTCGTAGTGCATTAACCTTCCTCCCTCCTCAATCAATAGCCCGAGGCCAGAGCGGTGTTGTACTTCTCCGCCGCCGCCCGGTGGATACGCAGCTTCCAGGTCCGGTAGTCCAGGGCATCCACCAGTTTCTTGGCCCCTGATTCGGGATCCGTATCAAAGATGAAGCTGCCGCCAAAGACGTCATAGGCGATTTGGGTGCCCACGCTGTAAACCAGTTCGCTCCCTTCAATGGGTGGCATGACGCCGACGTGAACCGGAAAGCCCATGGTGACAAACCAGCTCCCGATGGAGAGGGCCTTCTCATGCATGTCCTCCGGGGCCGTCACCACAAAAGGAACCCTGGGCAGATCGATGCCCCAGGTTTCGGCCATTTTGACCGCCAGATCAAGACCTCGGACGTTGTCAACGCAGGATCCCTGATGGAAAACCAGGGGGAGACCATATTGTGGTTTGGCCGCTTCTTCGATACGCTTGAGGAAGCTCTTCAGTCCGTCGCCGGCGTAGGCCTCTACGGCTCCCGGCGTGGTCAGACCGGCTTTGGCAAGAGCGCCGGCAGCGCAGCCGGTGGCCAGCAGCAAAACGTTGTTCTTGGCCAGATACTTGGCTACAGTCAGGTGACCCTCGTCCTGCGCCACCTTTTGGTTGTTGCAGCCGGCAAAGAGGGCGACACCGGCCAGTTCGCCCGATTCAATGGCGTCGGTGAGAACCTTCCATGGTTGTTCTGGATTGACAGCAGCCAGCAGGCTCTCGATGGCTTCGGTGCTGAAGCCGGCCAGGGCCTTGGTCTTCTCTTTGGGAATCCTGATCTTGTCCTTGTTGCGGCGTTTGTAGGCCTCAATGGCCTGACGGACGATGTCTTTGGCCAGTTCCAAGGCCTCTTCTTCGTTAAAGTCAATGTGGGTAGCCGTCGGAATCTTGGCGTTAATAGCGGTAGTTACCAGGCGAGTGTGGTAATTATCGCTCAAAACTTTGAGAGACGGCAGGAAGCACTGGACGTCGACAACCATGGCGTCAACGGCTCCCGTCATGATCGCCAGCTCCTGCGAGGCCTGGTTCGCCGCCAAAGGAATGCCCTTGCGCATCAAAAGCTCATTACCGGTGCAGCAAACGCCGACGATCTTGATCCCTTTGGCTCCAGCCTTGATGGCCTCCGGCTCCAACTGAAGGGCCGCTTCCACGATCATGTCGCTGAGGGTGGGGTTATGCCCGTGGGTAGCGACGTTAATATACTCCTCTTCCAAGACACCCAGGTTGGCCTCCGTGGCCACTGGTTCCGGCGTGCCAAAGAGGATGTCGGACATGTCAGTGGCAACATGCATACCGGTAAAATCGGCCAGCGCCGTCTTCAAACCGCCAAAAATGATGTTGACGGGGTCGGCATCCATCCCCATGACAGTTTGGCTAATAACCTCAGTAATAGCCTGCATTAAGTTCGTCGGGATGATGTTGGTGTGCTTAAACTTAGCTCTGCGTCCAGGGGTGATGTAACTGTCCAACCAGGTTAGCGGTTTTTCGTCAAAGCGATAATAGTCATTGAGGGCTTTTAAAGCCACCTCTTTGGCCAGCTCACGGTCGCTTTTACCTTCGGGATTGATCCCAACCTTCAGGGCGACCCGCCGGAGCTTGGCGGGATCGGAGACCTTGTAGTCAGGGGCCCGGCCTTCGGCCACTTCCAGAAGGGTTTTCGCCATGTGCCGGCCGTGATCGCTGTGGGAAGAAGCACCCCCGGCAATGCCTCGAGCCAACCCCCTGGCCACAATGGTGTAGGCCGTAGCCCCACAAATGCCGCGGCTCTTGGCCTCCCCTGTGGGCATGATCCGGCAGGGTCCCTGCACACAGTTCCGGCAACAAACACCGGTCAGGCCAAAGGAACATTGGGGTTGCTGGGCCAGATAACGATCATAGGACGTGATGATACCGTCGGAAGCGTTCTCAAGCACCCACTTACCAGCAGCATCTGCCGTTCTAACCTTGTCCAGAATCTTCTTCCTGGCCACGGCCTGATTCAGGATCTCGCCAACCTTTGTTTCTCTGAATCTCGGCATTTCTCTCCCTCCTGCTCTTTTCTTCTCTTTAAACTATCTAGATCAAAATCAGTTCGGTTTACCGACTCCGTTCCACCCCTCTTCAAGGGATCGTCTGCCCTCTTTGGTCTTCCCGGTTTAGCCATTATGTCAACTACAACTATAGTGCTTTCGCCGAGCGATCCCTAAAACCCTTTTCTCTATCTCATCTAAATTGTACTAATTCCGGCGCAACTTGGCGAAAGGCCCATCTCCCGGTGAGCTCTAAGGAGTTTGGGAGCTAAGGTTCAGGTTCTCGCCCCAATTTAGTGAAATTTCAGTAGATAAAACAGATAAGGGGCTGGATCGTGAAGATCCAGCCCCGTTATGCGACCTACTGGTCTTAACCGCAAGGGACACAGCTACCCACTCCCCGACTCCTTGTCGTTACGTTCCGGGAACAAACCAGCCTACCGGCGAAGTCGAGCGCCTTAACAATCTCCATGATTGTTATTATCGTCATCATTATACTTCCGATAGGCCTGGGAGTAAAGACGTTTCTTAGAGCCCGAAGAGGAGTATTCTACAAACCTGCTATTTTCTCCTGTCGGTATCCGTGATTTTTTTTGCCAACCGACGATCTATCCAACTACCCCCAAACAGACTAACTACTCACAGGCGACGCAGGCGGCAGGGGGTCTCCTAACTGGCCGCCTTCTTTCCCCGCATAACCTCCATCATTTTTGGCTGCACTTGCGGTAAAACCTTGGGCAGCATGGAAGGCATCAACCGGGCCATGACCTCCGGCATGATCTTGGGGAGAATCTCCTCCATGGCCGCCGGCATGTTGGGGATCTTCTCCTTCATATATTGGTTGATGACCGGGAGCATCTTTGGTAGCATTTGGTCCATCATCTTCGGCATCATCATGGGCATGACCGATTCCATCATCCCGAACATGACGTCCTGTACCCCGCCTGGTAGTTTCTTGACCACTCCCATGGCCCCTTTCATGGAGTCTGGCATCATCTCCATCATTTGGGGCAAAAGGTTTTCCATCATTTCCACCATGCCAGGCACCGACATTTCATAGATGGCCGCTTTGAAGACATCCCAAATCTGATGAACGTGGTCCGTCGGATCCTCGGTGACGTAACCCAAGGCCTCCGCCACCAGAGAGGCAAAATCCCGCACCGGCAGGTTTGAACCGGCACTCCGGGCGCTAACCCGCAACTGAAACTCGCAGCACGGACAGGTGGTAACCAGTTGATCCGCCCCCACCGCCTCGGCCTCGGCGATCCGCTTACCCCCAATCCGGTCAGAAGCCACGGGGTCACCAATCCTGGTCAGGACACTGCCGCAGCAAAGGCCGTTCTCCCGGATGTGCTCCATTTCCACAAACTCGACCCCGGGGATGGCCTGCAGGGCTTCGCGCGGGGCATCATAGATCCCACCGTGCCGGCCGATATGGCAAGGGTCATGGTAGGTTAGCTTCAGGTCGACGGGCTTTTTGAAGTGGAGCTTCCCATCGCGAATCAGTTCCGCCGCCACCTCGGTGATGTGCCTGATGTGGACGTCCCATTCCAGGCCCAGTTTCTTGGCCCAGACCGGATAGAAATGTTCCAGGGCCACCCAACAGCCCGGGCACGAGACCACCATGGTCTTGATGCCGCGTTTGTTGATCTCGGCCACGTTGTGCCGGACGGCTTCCTCCCAGACGTCCCATTTCCCGGAAACCAGCATCGGTACCCCGCAGCAGGCCTCATCCTTCCCTAGGTAGGTGAAGGGAATCCCGCCTTCCTTCAGGATGTGTACCGCATTTTGAGCAATATCCTTTTCCACGAAGGAAGCGGTACAACCGGCCCAATAGCCAGTCTCACCTTTTTGCAGATAGGTAACGTCGTTGGGGACCCAGGCGTCCCGGTTCTCCCGATGTTCCGCCCAGATATTGAGGTCGGAATGAAAGGAGGCCCCCATCATCTCGAAGGCCGGGAAGGTGGGAAAACCGCGTTTCTGGATCAGCTCACCCCGCATTTCATCCCAAAGCCCCTGAATGGGGATATTGACCTGGCAGACCTCATCGCAGCGTTTGCAGGTGGTGCAAAGGAGGAAGGTTTCCACCACTTCCTGATTGAAGTCGACGTTGCCCTTAAGGTATTCCCGCAGAAAATACCACTTACCCCGGGGAGAAGCGCTCTCCCAGCCGCGCCCGCCATAAAGTGTGCAGACATCTCGACAATATCCACATTGGGTGCAGGCGAAGGCCTCAAAACCTAAGATCTCCGGGAATTTCCGCGCCAGCTTCGGCCGTCGACTGGCCAGATTCTCCGCCAGTCTTACCAGGGGCTGCCCTACCCGGGCCGCTTTCATCATGGGAGCCAGGGGATTGGGTTCCCGAGCGATGATCTTCTCGGGATTAAAGAGCCAGTTGGGGTCCACCTTCTCTTTATAGGCCCTGATCTCCTCCAGGCGTTGCTTTCCATAAACCCTCTCGGCGGAATCAACAAAGTAATAACCCACCGAATAGGGACGTCCGCCGAATCTTTGCGCGATGTCCAGAATCAGAAGGGATTTGGTGTAATCTAGATTAAAGGCCAGGGTCCGTTCGTCAGACAAAAGAAAACCCAGGAGGGTAACCTCCCGGCGACCGATGACCGTGCCCTCAATGGCGATACCCTTGACCTCTCTAGCCACCTCGCTCACCGTCTGGGCAAAGGAGCCTGCCGGGATGATGGCCTCGGCCGGAACCAAGGAGGGACCCAGACGCTTCAGACGCATGGGGTCAAAGCGGTGCTCCCATTCATGACGAGCCAATTCCGGACCCATGACCTCACCGCCGCACTCCCTGATCGTCCTCTCCAAGGCCGGTCTCACCCGCCCCTCCCGGGAGCGGGGATACACCATCAGGAGCAATGATTTTCCAGCGGGAACCTCCTGGTCGCCACTACCCAGTCTTTCCTCAGCTTGTCTCGTTTTTTCAACGAACTCCTTGGTGGAGACACTGACGTGCCAGACGGGAAGGTCACTCTGCCCCAGAACCTCCATCGTGCGGGTAACATCCTCCAAGCTTCCAAATGCTCCCAGGGTCAGAACGTCCTCCTCAGCCCGCCGGATAGCTAGAGTAACCCGGGTGATGAAGCCCGTTATCCCTTCCAGACCGTTGACGAAACGCAGTTCATCCCCACTCACCGTCCTGATTTCACCCGACGGCGTTACCATCTCCACCGAAACGACATTTTGGCCGATGGAGCCA
>JAMCWA010000064.1 GCA_023475165.1 Bacillota bacterium
TCCTTCCCCCAGAGTCCTAGAAAGATCAGAACGGCCCCTAGAATGAAGAACAAAGTGGGCAAACCAATTCTCCTTTCCTTCCGGGCTCAAAGCGTCACATCCAGAAACTTCCCCTTTTCCCCTTCCTTCAGTTTATCCTGGCTCCCTTCGCCAGACTTTTTCTCTCCGCCCCGTTGACGCCCTCCTCGGTCACCCTCTCGTTCTACCCGGCGCGACTCGGCCTCTTTCGGGTCGGTCACCTTCTTCTGGCGCAACTCCGCCTGGCGACTCAACTCCGCCGACTGAAGGCTCTGGAAGCTCTGACCGGCCTGCTGCTGAACCTCACGAGGGCGATTCACCTCCGCGGCGCGCGGTAAAGCGTTCTGTAAATCCATAGGTTTAATGGACATTATCTCACCCTCCCCGGACGGATGATTTTTTCAGCAGTCTCCTAAAACAGGCTCTTTTTGGCCCTCGCCAGCTTACCCCTGAGGCGGAGGATGGCTTTACTGTGCAGTTGCGAGATCCTGGACTGGGAAACCCCCAGGACCTTCGCGATCTCCTTGGCCGTTAATCCCTCGTAATAATAGAGGGTAACGACCAGGCGCTCCTTCTCCGGTAACCCCTCTACAGCTGAAGCGAGGAGCCGCCTGACCTCATTGAGATGCAGATTCTCTTCCGGGTTCTCGGCCCTGGTATCAGGGAGGGCGTCGATGACTCGCCTGGAACTCTTCTCCTCCCGATCCCAGACATCGTCCAGAGAGATCAGGGAGATGGCGGCCACCTCCAGCAAGCGCTTTTCTAATTCCTCCACGTCGATCTGAAGGTAGGCCGCCACCTCGGCGTCACTGGCCGAGCGACCCAAACGGTTCTCTACCGCTTCAAAAGCCCTCTCCAGACCCTTGGCCTTTTGGCGAAGCGAGGTCGGCACCCAATCCATGGCCCGCAGCCCATCCAGCATTGCTCCCCTGATCCGGGCCAGGGCATAGGTCTCAAACTTTATCCCCCGTGACGAGTCAAACTTCTCCAGGGCGTCCATCAGGCCAAAAATCCCGTAACTAATGAGATCATCAACTTCCACTTGCGGCGGCAGACCGATGGCGATACGCCCGGCCATGTACCGGACCAGGGGCGCGTATTTCAGGACCAAGTTTTCCCTGAGCCCCGGGTCGCGGTTGGCCCGATAGGAGGCAAAGACGTCTTCCCGACTTAAGGCCATATCCCTTTCCCCCTTCTCCGGTCCGTGCAGCTTGTCAGCAGTCTCCTAATGGTAAAGACCTTTCCAGCGCAACTTGCGCTGTTCCTCAAAGATATAGCCGATAATTTTGTCCTGATCCCAATCAGTTATGGTAGTGAATCCTACCCCCAGAAAATACTCGGTCACACCCCGTCGTTCCTGGGTCTGCACCAGGCGAGCCACTTTTCCTTCCGCTTTGATCTTAACCCTGGGTAAGGAGATAATCAACGCCAGGCGGGTCCCCGGGGAGAGATTCTCCCGGGTGACCAGGAGCAAGCCGCCCCCACTGATATCAGCCGTCCTGGCTACCACCGGTTCTCCTGGCTGAGCCGCCTTCCCTTCTTCCGGCAGGACCTGATAGGCCGCCGGGAGAGAGACCTCAAAGCGAACGAAATGGCGCCGCTGAACCCTCTCCACCTTGTCGGGCAGGGCGAGAACCAGGTGGGGGACCGTTCCCGAGTGCCTTTCCAAAACCTCCGTTTCCAGGTAATAGACGGCCCGGTCCTTAACATAGCTGACCCAGATCCTAGTGCCCCTGGGGATAGGCACATAATAGCCGCGAAAGATAGGCATCGAAACAGAAAAACGATCAGGCAATATCTCCTCGACCTGGCTGGGATACTTGCCCCGGTACGAACCACGGAGGACTTCAATTTCCACCCGGAGGTTGACCTTCAACACATCCATCACCCCGGTACATTGTGACCTATGAGATCCCCAGGCGGCGGCGCCTGGCTTGTTTCCCGGTAGACTGCTCGGAGAAGCCCTCCGGCAGCGCTGTGGCGGCGGAACAAGACGCTTAGTCGACCCACTCCTGAAGCCTTTTGTCTCATGTTGCTAAGAAACGTCCCAGCCGGGCCAGAAACCCTCTGACCCCCGCTGTCGCCGCCTCCTCTTTCTCCGCCGCCGTCAGACGAGCTGCCAGTTGGAGAACGGCCCGCGAGGCTGGGGCAGAAGGATAGGCCAGAAGAAAAGGGGTTTGGGCACGGACCGCCCTCTGGACGTGCTCGTCATCTGGCAAATGGCCAAGCCGGGTGATCTCCCGGCCCAAGAATCGCTGTCCCAGAAGGGCAAGCCGCCCGGCCGAAAAGCTAGCCTCCTCCGCCGACCTGGCTCGGTTGATCACGAGATACAAGGCGGCGGCGGGGTTCTTTTGGCTGACCAGTTTCATGGTGGCATAGGCGTCCAGAAGGGAGGTCGGCTCCGGTGTGGCCACCACCAGGACCTCAGAGACCGAGGTCAAAAAAGCCACCACCGGGCGGGAGAGTCCCGCTCCCGTATCCACCAGCATGATGTCGGTCAGACCATCCAGCCGCCCCATCTTCTCCACCAGGAGGTTGATTTCTCTTTCTCCCAGACCCACGAGGTCTTCCAGCCCGGAACCACCACCCACCAACTTGACTCCCAATGGGCCCTCGCTGAGGATTTCGTCGATCTCCCTTTCCCCCCGCACCAGGTGACTCAGGTCATAGGTGAGGTTCATTCCCAAAATGACGTCGCTGTTGGCCAAGCCCACGTCGGCATCAAAGATTATTACCCCTTTCCCCAAACGAGCCAGGGCCAGGGCCAGGTTGGCCGTTATATTAGTCTTGCCGACCCCTCCCTTGCCGCTGGTCACGGCCAGGACCCGGGTGGTGGTAACCCGAGAGCGACGTTGGGGTCTAGCCTCTTGGGCCGTCCGGACGAGGTTCCTCAGTTCTTCCGCCTGATCCTTCATCGCGATTCCTCCCCCAGCAACAACCTGGTTAACCTGTCTGGGTCGGCCACCTCGATATCGGCAGGGACATTTTGCCCGACCGTAAGATAGGAGATGGGTCGGCGGGTGGAGGAGATGGCATTCAAGATTCCCCCGTAGCTCCTGGTTTCATCGGCTTTGGTAAAGAGGAGACGATTATAAAGACCGTCATAGGTCTGTAGTACCTCTTCCAGATCCCGGCGCTTGGTCACCAGGCTCAAGACCAGATGGGTTTCATCGGGAGAGGCCGCAGCCAGGAACTCTCCCAATTCATGCATCTGCTCTCCCCGGTTATGACTGCGACCGGCGGTATCGATCAAGATCAACTCGGCTTGTAGACGTCTTTTCGCCAGCAACTGGTGCAACTCTTTCGGGGTAAAGGCTACTTCCACCGGAATGCCGATAATCTCCCCAAAGGTTTTCAATTGCTCTAACGCCGCAATGCGATAGGTGTCGACAGTGATGAGGCGGACCTCTTTCTGCTCGGCCAGGGCAAAGGCGGCCGCCAGCTTGGCAATGGTGGTTGTCTTACCCACTCCCGTTGGACCGGTGAAGGCTACCACCGTGGGCCGGTCCGGTTTGGGCTGAACAGGGGAAGCCAGGCCCAATTCAGCCTTGATAGTCCCCCGTACCGCCTGACGAATCTGGATCTCTACCTGGGTCACAGGATCCGTAGACCGGGCGGTTCCATTCAATTGCTCCAAGGCCCGCAACAGTATGCTTCGGGCCACCCGAGGGTCGGCGTCGCCCTCTACCAGATGGCGAAAAATGGTTAGCCAGGGGGCCGGTAATTCCCGTGCCTCCGGAAACAGGGCCAAAAAGGCGTCCTGGGGGCCCAGTTGTCGCGTCAGCTGGATCAAGCTGCCTTTCAGGCCGGCTACCTCCGATTGCAGGCTCCCCAGGTTATCGGAAACCTCAACCTTCCATCCCTCTAATTCCGTCTCGAGCCTTTCCCAGGCCCGTTGCCCCGACTCGGCCGGTTTTGTTGAGGAGAGGCTCCCTTCCAGCTCGCGGGGGGCGATCGCGGGTTCCTTGGGAGACGGGCTCGCCGTTACCGGGGGCGAAAAGAGCGACCCAATGTGGCTCAAGACCTCCGGCGACGTCTTTTCCTCCGCCGCCGCCAGAACCTCAACCTGGGTCCGGCCAAAGAGACCCCAAAGACCCATCCTCCTTTTCTTGACCTCCAGGATGACGGCCTCCCGCCCCAGCTCCTTTCGTACCACCGCCATTATCTCCGGTAGATCATGACCATAAAAGCGTCTGATCCTCATCGGGCCTATCACCGTCCCCCTCGTGAAATCTCGACGCGTCAACCACTCAAAACGCTGTTTGACAGCGATCTCCTAACCAATGGTTCCCACCACTTCTATCTGGACGTTGGGTGCCAATTCGTTGTAGGACAGGACCAACAGCCGGGGCAAGAGCCGCTCCAGGAGACGCCGCAAGTGGGGTCGAATACTGGAGGAACACAGGATAATGGGCTGCTGGCCCTGGGTTATCAGGCGGCCGGCCTCACTCCGGGCCGTTTCCAAGAGAGACTGCACCACCTCTGGCTCCAGGGTCAGGTAGGACCCCCGTTCAGTGCGCTGAATGCCTTCCGCAATCTTTCTCTCCAGGGCTGGCTCTAAGGTCAAGACCTTGGCTCGCCCCCGGTCCAGGGAGAACTGGCGGGCCAGGAAGCGGGCCAGGGCCTGCCGAACATATTCCGTCAGCTGATCGGGATCCCTGGTGGTGGGGGCGTGATCGGCCAGGGTCTCCAGGATCGTCACCAGATCGCGGATGGAAATCCCCTCCTTGAGGAGGTTCTGCAGAACCTTCTGCACCTCGCCCAAAGTCAACAGCGAGGGGATCAGTTCCTCCACCACGGCGGGGTGGGTCTCCTTTATCGCATCAAGGATTCCCTTTACCTCCTGCCGGCCCAGCAATTCGTAACCCTGGTTGCGCAGCACCTCGGTCAAGTGCGTGGCCAGGACCGAGGAAGGATCCACCACCGTATATCCCAAAAGCTCCGCCCTCTCCCGTCCTGCCGCCGTCACCCACAGGGCTGGCATGCCATAGGTCGGTTCCGTGGTAGGGATCCCCTCCAGTCCCTCTTCTGCCGTTCCGGGATTCAAGGCCAGAAAGTGATCGGGCAGTATCTCTCCCGTGGCCACCTCTACCCCCTTAAACTTGATGACATAGTTATTGGGACTGACCTGGGTAATGTTATCCCTAATACGGATGGGTGGCACCACCAGTCCCAGTTCCAGGGCCAGCTGGCGTCGGATGAGTACCACCCGCTCCAGGAGATCGCCCCCTTGCTGGCTGTCGGCCAGGGGCAAAAGGCCATAGCCCAACTCGATTTCCACCGGATCCACTTGTATCAGGGAGAGGACTGACTCTGGCGTCCTCTCCTTACCAGCATCCCTTTTGATCTCCAGGGTCTCTTTTCGTCGCGCTGAGCCCTCCAAACCGTAGGCCGCCCCACCCAAAACCGCAGCCAAAACCAGAAATGGTAGCTTGGGGAGCCCAGGGACAAGGGCCAGGAACCCGAGAAGTCCGCCGGTTATCCAGAGGACGCGAGGCTGACGGGTGAGCTGCTGTACCACATCATCGCCCAAATTCGCATCGGAGGCGGCTCTGGTTACTACGATACCGGTAGCGGTGGAGATGAGCAGGGCGGGAATCTGTGTGACCAAACCCTCACCCACGGTGAGGAGGGAGTATTTTTGCATGGCCTCTGGCAGGCTGAGCCCCCCCAAGACCAGGCCGATAAGGAAGCCACCCAGGAGGTTTATGACCGTAATAATGATGGCGGCGATGGCATCACCCTTGACGAACTTGCTGGCTCCGTCCATGGCCCCGTAAAAATCGGCCTGTTGCTGGATCTCCTGACGGCGTCGCCTGGCCTCAACCTCGGTCAGCAATCCGGCGTTCAAATCGGCGTCGATGCTCATCTGTTTCCCCGGCATAGCGTCCAAGGTGAAGCGAGCCGCCACCTCCGCCACTCGTTCGGCCCCGCGGGTAATGACGATAAACTGAATTACCACCAAAATCAAAAAGACAATGAAACCCACCACCGGGCTGCCGCCCACCACAAACTCGCCGAAACGCTGGATAACTTCACCGGCGTTTCCGTGGAGCAGGATGAGCCTGGTGGAGGAGACGTTCAGAGAAAGGCGAAAGAGGGTAGTAATCAAAAGGAGGGAGGGAAAAATGGAAAACTCCAGGGGTTCTCTCGTATACATGGTAACCAGCAGGATGACCAGGGCTAAAGAAAGATTCACCGTCAAGAGAACATCCAGAAGCCAGGTGGGCAAAGGAACCACCATCATGATCACAACCAAAACGATGGCCAGGGCTACCAACAGATCGCTGTATCTCTGCAATGTTCCCTTACCCTCCTTTGCGACGGCACGTGCAAAACCGAGTCTTTCCAGGACAAAGAGCCGAGCGCGGCCGGGCGGTAGCGGCCGCTTTGACTAAAGAGCTTTCCGCTTGACCCGCCACACGTAGGCCAAAACCTCAGCCACGGCCTGATAGAGTTTTTCCGGAATGATTTGACCGATCTCAACCGAAGCGTAAAGGGCCTGGGCCAGGACCGGGTTTTCCACCATTGTCACCTGGTGTTTTCTGGCTTCCTCCTTGATCCGCTGCGCCAGAAGGTCCTTCCCTTTGGCCACCACAACGGGGGCGGCGTCGGCTTTCGGATCATAACGCAGGGCCACCGCATAGTGGGTAGGGTTGGTTACCACTACGTCGGCCTTGGCCACAGCCCGGATCATCCGACCCAGGCGACGCTGCCGTTCCCTGATCTTGGCCTTCATCTGGGGGTTTGTTTCAGTCTCTCTGACTTCATCCTTGACTTCTTGCTTGGTCATCCGGAGCTGACCCTCCAGGTCCACCCTCTGAAAATAATAATCGGCCAAAGCCAGAACTACCATGGCCAGCCCGGCGTTAAAGAGCAACTGCAGGGCCGTCTCGCCCACGGCGGCCATCCCGGCCCGGGGGTCAGCCAGGACCAGACCGGCGATCTTATCCCAGCGCCGGCTCAGCCCTTGATAAAGAACAAACCCGACCACGAGGGCCTTCCCCATGGCCTTTAGGAGTTCCACCCCGGACCGCCGGGAGAAAAGCCGGCCCATCCCCCCCAAGGGGTCCAGGCGAGAGAAGTTGGGAAACAGCGGAGTGAAGGTCAATAGGAAGCCGGTCTGAGCCATCTCCACCACCAGTCCCACCAACCCAGCCGCAGCCAGCACCGGCAGCAGGGCTTGCCCCACCACCCAAGACAATTCTCCCCCCATGGTCAGGGCCTCCCGGGGTCCAAATTCCGGGCGGAAAAGTTGACCCCAGTACTGAGTGGCCACCACGACGACCCGCCTGGACATCTCGCTCCCATTCCCGCGGAGGACGAAGGCCACGGCCAGAAGGACGGCAACGGCCGTGATCTCGCTGCTCTTAGTGGCTTGGCCCCGCCGTCTGGCCTCCTGCCTTTTCTTTGGAGTAGCCGGCTCCGTTTTCTCCTGGGCGAAAAGCTGTAAATTGATCCAATTACCCCTGGGGTTCACGCCGCCACCTCACCGACCGATAAGAAGCAGGAATCTCTCCAGGTGTCCCGCCAGCCCCTCCAGCATTATCCCCAAGACGTGGGTGTACAAGGGAAGCGTAACGGCCAAAAGGACGGAGCCGACGATTATCTTCAAGGGGAGACCCACCACAAAAACGTTCATTTGGGGGACGGCCCGAGACAATAGTCCCAGAGCAACGGTGGTGAGAAAGAGCCCGCCCGCCGCCGGCAACGCCAGTTGTACCGCCACCAGGAACACCTCCCCCACCAGGTCCACCAGAAAAGAAACCAGTCCATCAGTAAAATACCACCCGGCCGGCGGTAGAGCCTGAAAGCTCTCGGCCAGAGCGGAGAGTATCAGGTGATGTCCATTTATCCCCAGGAAGATGAGGAGTCCGATCAAGTATTGGAAGTTCCCCACCAGGGGAACCGGCTGTCCAAAGAGGGGGTCAATGACATTGGTGATACCGAAACCCATCTCCGTATCCAGGATCTGTCCGGCCAGTTGCAGTCCGACAAAGAGCAGGTTGGCCGTATAACCCATAGCCAAACCCAGGGCCAGTTCCCGTATCAGGAAGAAAAAGTAGGGAAAAAGATCGGTCACCGGCATGGTTGGTCTCGGTACCAGGGGGGTTAAAAAAACGCTCAGAAAGAGTACCAGAGAGGCCCGTACGGAAGCCGGAAGAAAGCGAGCCCCAAAAACTGGCGAAGTAGCCAATACCCCCCAAACCCGCACCATCACCAGCAAGAAAAGGCTGAAATTATCCCAAAGCCAGCCCATGTCCAAAGTCGCTCAGTCCCCCGGTTAACGGACAAACTGGGGTAATCTCCCCAAAATGGAGGCCGAGAAGTCCAGCAAGGTGGAAAGCATCCACGGACCAAGAAGCAAAAGCACCAACCCTACGGCTAGGATCTTGGGAACAAAAGTTAGGGTCATTTCATGGATCTGGGTGGTGGCCTGAAAGAGACTGACCAAGAGGCCGATCAAGAGACTGGCCCCCAGAATGGGGGTCGAAACCAGGATGGTGACCAGAAGGGCCTCCCTGGCCACCGTTAGGACAAGTTCCTCGTTCACCGTTCGCCCAACCCCTTCTATCGGAAGCTCATGATCAAAGACTGAACCACCAGATGCCAGCCGTCCACCAGGACAAAGAGAAGGATCTTGAAGGGTAAGGACAGCATCATGGGCGGCAGCATCATCATCCCCATGGACATGAGCGTGCTGGCTATCACCATGTCAATGACGATGAAAGGGACATAGAGCATGAAACCCATCTGAAAGGCCGACTTCAGTTCACTAATGACGAAAGCCGGGATCAGGACGTAGGTTGGTATATCTTGAGGACCCTGAGGGGCTTCCCGGCCGGAGAGATTGACAAAGAGGGCCAGGTCTTTCTCCCTGGTCATCTTCAGCATGAAATCACGCAAGGGCAACGTCCCCCGCTGGATGGCCTCGGCCTGGCTGATTTCTCCCGCCTGATAGGGCTGCCAGGCGTCAACATTCATCTGGTTGAAGACGGGAGCCATAATAAAGAAGGTCAAGAAAAGGGACAGGCCGATAAGTACCTGGTTGGGGGGCATCTGCTGCGTTCCCAGGGCGCTGCGCAAAAACGAAAGGACGATGATGATCCGAGTAAAGGAGGTCATCAAGACCAATATGGACGGCGCCAGGGAAAGAATGGTCAGCCCAAAAAGGATCTGCAGGGTGCTGGAAACCTCCGCCGGCGACTTGGCTGGATCCACCCCCAGGGTGATCTTAGGCAGGGGCAAGGCCTGCGCCCAGACCGGGGCAGAGAAGAGGGTCAGAAACCCCGCCAGCAAGAGGATGCTCAAGAAGGTCATGTGGCCGGCCCCCCCGCCCGTCAGGAGGCGACCTCTTAACAGAGGGCGGGAGGTCCAGGGGATACCCCATCTGTACCCTTTGGAAATCGTCGAGAACTCGGCCGGGACCCACACTTCCTGAACTGTTGAAGTAATCTCACTTGCGCTGCTGGCTTCTTTGCTCATCGGCTATTGACCCCTTGGCTCCCTCATTCTCTCCAGAAGACCTTTCATCTGTTCCAGAAAACCCCCTTCCGGCCTCACCATCCCCCCGGAGTCCGGCAATTCACCCTCCAGCTCCACCAAGAGCTCGATATGATGTTCGGTCACCCCCAGGAGGAGTCTCTTTTCTCCCACTTCGACAACGGCCAGGCGCGCTCCCGTCCCCAGGGGAACCATCTCCACCGCCCGCAGGTAGCGGCTGGAGGCAGCCCCAAGGGCGCGCTGTCGCATGAACCGGGCCGAAAAATAGGCCAGGGCCACCACCAGGGCGAAAATCAGGATCAGCTGTAGAATCTGACCAAAAAGGCTGAGGGTCGACCCCACCTCGCCAAAGCCGTTCTTGCCCGCGAGGCCGCTTTCCGCCAGCCAGAAGGTTCCTTTCGCCATAGCTTCCCACCCTTTTTTGTCATCGCGCCTAGACTAGTCCTTCACCTTCCGCCAGGGGTGCCCCGCGCCGCAGCATCCGGCCACCCTGCGTCTAGCCTAGATTCTTCACCCTTTCCGTACGGCTGATGATCTCGGTGACGCGTACCCCGAAATTCTCGTCAATGACCACGACTTCCCCCCGGGCAATGAGCTTGCCGTTGACCAGAACATCTACGTTCTCCCCGGCCAGCTTGTTCAATTCCACCACTGACCCAGGCCCAAGACTCAGGATCTCTCGTACCTGCCTCCTGGCCCGCCCGAGCTCCACCGTCAATTGCAACGGCACGTCCAGGATCAGGTCCAGGTTGCCATTGCGGCCGGGCGTCCCTTCGTCCCCCTTGAATTCCTCGAATTCCACCGGCCTGACCACGACCTCCCGGGTTGACGACATGGAGGCCGGGGACGCCGTATCGTTCGCAACGCTATTTAATAGCGCGTCGATCTCTTCCTGCGAAAGCTTTTCTTCCATCAATCGTCCTCCCTCCCCGAGCAGACTGACTCCGTTCGGAAGGCCAGGCGGCGTCCCGCCCGCCCCACCTTGCCCAGGAATTTAATCTTACCGCCTACCAGAAGCCCCACAGGACTGGTAATGCTGGTGTCTAGTTCCATCACGTCCCCCACCTCCAGACCCAGAAAATCGCGGACAGTGATGCTAGCTCCGCCCAGTTGAACGACAACCTCAACCTCAGTCTCCAAAAGGCCCTGCTCCAGCTGACTCCGCTCGGGGGTCTGCTGGCTCCTGTTTCCGGCAAACCACTGGTGGGCGGTAAGTTTGGGGATCACCGGCTCCAAAAGAAGATACGGCAGGCATAGGTTAAGACCGCCACGATGCTCGCCGAGGCGGACATCCATGGAGATGATCACGACAATCTCCGTGGGAGGGACAATTTGGGCAAAGAGCGGATTCACCTCAATCATTTCCAGACGAGGACTAAACTCGGAGATGCCCTTCCAGGCCTCCTCCAGGTTGCTCAAAAGGCCACTGTAGACTCGTTCCATGGCCATTTGCTCAATCTCCGTCAAGGGGCGCACGGCCGGCATGGACATCCCCGGACCCCCAAAGAGCCGGTCGATGATGGGGAAGGCAATGGACGATGTCAACTCCAGGATGGCGTTTCCCGGTAACGGCTCCAGGGAGGTAATGCCCAGGACCGCGGGCGAGGCAACCCCCTTCAGGTATTGCTCATAGGTAAGTTGATCTACCGAGCTGACGGCGATCTGCACCATCGTACGGAAATTGGCGGAAAAAAAGGTGGTAATCAGACGGGCGTAGTTGTCATGGACCATCTGCAAGGTACGCATCTGATCCTTAGAGAATTTGTCCGGACGCCGGAAATCATAAACCCTGACCCGGGCACGGTTATCCCTGGTTGTGCTTTCCCGGGAGGGACTCTCCTCCTTTAGCAGGGAATTTATCAGGGAGTCAATCTCCAACTGGGACATTTCCACGCCTATCACCCCCGTCATTTTCCGGCCCGGCCCTCTCCCTTCGCCGAAGAGCCGCCCTTCCTGCTCGCACTTCTACCATGAAATAAACCAGCTACTTCCAGGCCGCCGCTCGGGCGCTGCCTTCCTCGCTTTCGGTCACCCGCCCCACCGCATCGCGTCTCGGCCAAATCGCTTGGCCGGCAATCGCCCGCCCGTCGCTCCCGGCTGGTTATCGGCTTGGCCCAATGCGCTCCCCCGCCCGCCACACCGAGCAGCAGTAAACTCATATCATCTTGAGGTCGATTGTTTGTAACTACTGGACCACAAACTCAACAAAGTAGAGGTTCAGAATCTTCCCCTCCTTGATGAGCCCTCCCAGCTTTTCCTGAATCTCACGGCCCAAAGACAGCATCCCCTTATCCCCGGCCACGTCCTCATAGGCCTTACTCCGCAAGGTGCGCAGCACCAGGTCCCGGACGGCATAGCTTTTCTCGGTGAGGACCTTGATGGTCTGGTCAGAATCGACCTCCACAGTAATCTTGGTCTGGA
This sequence comes from Bacillota bacterium, assembly GCA_023475165.1. Classification (GTDB taxonomy): domain Bacteria; phylum Bacillota; class Sulfobacillia; order JAMCWA01; family JAMCWA01; genus JAMCWA01. Next base: position 11,944 of record JAMCWA010000064.1, read on the forward strand.
TGAAGCGCCGCCCCTCACTGTTGGCCAGATTGGTCGTGAATTGCCCTAGATCGAGAGCCTTGGCCAGCGGTACTGGGGGTTTGGCTGGAGCCGCAGTGGTCTTGGAAACCACCAGGAAGGCCACCCCGGCCGACCCCCCCAAAAAAACCAGACCAATGATTAGGAAGAGGAGGACCCTTGGTAGAGTTTTCTTCAAACTAGACACTCCCTATCAACTGCTCTTTATTTCCAACTTCATTTTTCTGGGGTTTTAGCCGGGGCTTTCTGCGGCCAGCGCCCCATCTGGCGCCTGTACTCGATGACTCGGGCCAGGATCTCCTCGGGTGATTCTCGCACCAGGTACTTCTTCTGGTTCACCAGGGTAATCACCGTATCCGGGGTAGCCTCCACTGTTTCGATGAGCTCAGCATTAATGAAAATCTCGTGACCGCTGCGCCGGGTGACCAGGATCATGAGAACGCACCCCCAAAGATGACCGCCCTCTTGGATACACCAGAAGGGAAGGCCGGTGTGAAAGCCTCATCTAGGCAGGCGGCCATGGTAAGGCACGAAAGCGTCAATGGGAGAGGGGGGTACTTTATCTTACCCCCCTTCTCCCTAAGGTCGTTAACGTTTCAAATTGACCAGTTCCTGCAACATCTCGTCGGAAGTGGTGATGATACGGGAGTTGGCCTGGAAGCCACGCTGGGTCACGATCATGTTGGTGAACTCCTGGGAGAGATCCACGTTTGACATCTCCAGGCTGCCGGGGGCGATGATGCCGCGTCCATTGTTCCCCGGCGCCCCCAGGACCGGTTGTCCGGAGTTATTGGAATCGCTATAGTTGTTGTTGCCAGAGCGAAGCAGGCCGCCCGGGTTGGCAAAGTTGGCCAGGGCGATCTGTCCCAGAGGTTTGGTAAGGCCATTGGTGTAGGCCACCGTGATGACCCCGGCCGCGTCCAGGGAAAAGCTCTTGAAAAACCCTGCCGGGTAACCCTTCTTCTCCGTCGGCAAGCTGTCATCCGGTTCCACGGTGGAGGCGCCGGAGAGCTGGGTAACGGAGGCAAAGTCCGGCGTAACCACGACCTTCTTCCCCCCGACGGGGGTAAAGCTGAAATCGCCCACCTGGGTCAGCAGCGGATCAGCGTTATAGATACCACCAGTGGTGAAGGTCACCTGACCCTCCCCGTTTTCAATGGTGAGATCGGAAGAGGTGATGGTGTAACGCCAAGTGTTGGTGGACCCGACCCGGGTAAAGGTGACAAAAACGGGATGGGCAATACCCTTGTGATCGTAAACGGTGGTGGAGCTCTGGACCTGAGTACCAGCTAAGGCCTCAGCGCTCAGGTTCTGAGCGAACTTGATGGTTTCGGTGGCCTTGGGGGGAATGACCCCATTTCCCTCCTGAATGGGATGCCCGTCCTGGGTCACCACCGCCGCCCCAACCCGGCTCAGGGCGCTCCAATTTAGACTGATGCTGGTAGAAGCGCTCCCCAGGGTGACCTTGAGCGGACCACCCGTACTGGTCAGGAACTTCCCTGTGGTGGGATCGAAGCGGACCACGCCTAAATTTTTCTCCAGGGTGGCCCCGGCCGTTCCGGAGGAAACATTGTAGTCCCAGTCCCCATCGGAACGACGGGTAAGGGCAACGGATAGGGCCGCCGTCGTCGTACTATCTACATTTACCGTCACCGGTCCCAGGTTGACGATGGAAGAGCTGGCGGAAAGGGCGCCGCTGGTGCTCAACACCGCCGTAGGGGTCTTCCCGTCAGCCGCCAGAACCGGTGCCGTCGTCGTATCCACCTGTCCGACCAGGCTGAAGTCCGGGGTCATGACCATGGACGCCACCCCGTTGGGAGCGACGGTCAGGGGAGAAGCCGTAACGCTGGAGAGCTGACCGGAAGCCGGGTCAAATACCAGCTGACCCGTGGTCCCCCCACTGAGGCTGGCTCCGGAAGTGGTCTTTACGGTATAGTCCCAGGTATCGGTCCCCGCGGTGTGGGTGAAACTGAAGGTCAAGGGATAGCTGGCTCCCTTTTCATCATAGGTGTTAATCTGGATATCGAGGGGGCTGGCACTGGTGTATCCCGCCGCCCGATCAAAGAGCCCGCCAAAGACCAGCTGGCTGGTGGCCTCCGGGGGAATCTTCTCACCGCCTCGGATACGTAAGACCTGGGGTTGGCTGGAGGGATTGATCTTGCCGAATTCGTCGGCCATCCAGCCCACCACTCGCAAGCCCTCCGGGTTACTGAGATAACCCTCGGAGTCGACGTCAAAGAGCCCGGCCCGGGTGTACTGGTCACCGTTGTCACCGCGGACGACAAAGAAACCCTCGCCCGAGATGGCCAGATCGGTGGTCTTGTTGGTCAGTTGTAGATTCCCGGGAGTGAAGAGGGTGTCAACGCTGGCCACCGCCACCCCCAGTCCGACCTGCATGGGGTTACTACCTCCCCGGTTACCCGAGGAACGCGAAGCGCCGCGGATGGTCTGGCTGAAGACTTCCTGAAAATTCACCCGACCGGCTTTAAAGCCGACGGTGTTGACGTTGGCGATATTGTTGCCGATGACGTCCATCCGGATCTGGTGATTCCTTAGACCGGAGACTCCGGCAAAGAGGGAACGCATCATCGGAATCTGACCTCCTTTGAAGGGATTTTGCCTGTTTTTTGGCCGCCCCATTTCAACGCTGACCTCTGCCCCAAGAGTCTTGTTCTAGGAGACCGCCGAAAACCCCCCATTTGTGCAGTCTCCTAGCCGGGTAAGCGCAGCGCCAGGGGGCCTCTTTCCTCTTCTCTCCAACACCTTTGGGCACCGATCGCCGCTTCCGTCAGTCCGCCGCGATGAGGCCTCCTCCGCCAGAGGTCCGGCCTACTCCACAATGACGGTGCTGTCAATGTTGGTAAAGACGTTTTCCTTCCTTCTTTCCCCACTCACCGCGGTAATGACCGTCTTATTCCTGACGCTCACCACCAAGGCCAAGTCGCGATACAGGATCAGGGAATCGCGGGAACCCTTGCGCGCCACCAAATCTACCGCCGCCTGGATCTTGCCCATGTCCTCCGGGGAAAGCTGCACCTGGCCGGAAGCGAGCCGGACCTGGGCATGTTGAGAAAACCGCAAGCCCTCCATTTCTTCCTGGAGGATCCGGGCAAACTGGCCGGGATCTACCTTGGTCGGTTGGGGTGGTGTTCTGACCGGCGGTGAGCCGGAAACCCGATCCAGGGTCCGCCACAGGTTAATTTCATCCATCTGGGATCACCTGCCTTTGGAGCGGTCTCCTAACGCCTGGGGTTCAACCGGACCTCCAGTAGATCCGCCACTGCCACCTTCTCGCCCGCCACTGCCAGCAAAGGAGAAGTCCCGTTAAGGTAAACCCCTTCGATAACCCCGGTGATTTCCCTGCCGGTGGCATCTTTGGCCGTGGCTTCCAGTCCCACCAGGAGGGCGGACAGGTTAGCGTTTATCTTCTGGGTTTCCTCCAACGAGGAAAACTGGCCCAGTTCAGCAATGAACTCCTTGTCTTCCATAGGCTTTAAGGGATCCTGATGGCGGATCTGCGCCACCAGGAGCTGAAGAAAATCCTGCTTACCCAGTTGTCCCGTTGCCTGTCCGACCTTTGGGCTGAGCCCGGAAAAGGATGCCCCCACCTGTGCCGCTGAGTTGATCATTCTTTCACCTCCTGATCACGAGAATCCTGGTTGTGCTTCTCCATTCCATACCCTGCCTTCGGACTTCCACCACCTCACCATCCCCTGGAATAGGACGGGAGGGTTGTTCAGACCAGGTAATCTAAAAGCCCCTCATGGTGACGACGGGTACTAGGAGCCGGTCCAGCTTCTCCTGATCCGACCCCTTCCCCGGGCGTCTCCAGGAGACGATAGGTTTTTTGGCCCGGCCAGGCCGCCGTATCATCTCCCCGGAAGCCATTTTGTCCTAGGGCCACACTGAATTCCCCCAGCCTGATCCCTTGCTGCTGCAAGGTTTCTCTCAGGTGGTGCAGCCCCCCCTCCAGGGCTTCTTTAGCCGGCACGCTAACCACCTGGAGCCTGGCCGTCACCTCCTCACCAGTCAACGCCACCCGGACGGAGAGTTTCCCCAGATGATCAGGTTCCAGGACCAGCTTGATCTCCGGTGCTTTTTCCGCCATGGGCCTGGAGAAGAGCGTTTCCCGCTGAGCCAGCCCATCGGGCGCCCCGGGGCGATT
>JAMCWA010000047.1:0-3247 GCA_023475165.1 Bacillota bacterium
CATCCGTCAGTTTGAGGAAGCTGTGGCCCGGGAAGTGGAAGAGGGAAACGTGGCCGGGATGGCCCACCTCTCCGTCGGTCAGGAAGGAGTGGCCGCCGGGGTTGGGGCTGCGCTCCGTCCGGGGGACTTCATCTCCGGAACCCACCGGGCGCACGGTCACTGCCTGGCCCGCGGGGCCGATCCCCGGGCCATGATGGCGGAGATTTTCGGCAAAGAAACGGGGCTCTGTCGCGGGCGGGGGGGCTCGCTACATGTCGTGGACGCCAGTCTGGGGATCATCGGGGCCAACGGCATCGTGGGGGCGCAGAACCTCCTGGCCGTTGGGGCGGCCCTGTCGGCCAAAATACGGCAAAGTGGCCAGGTTTCGGTATCCTTCCTGGGTGATGCGTCCACCAATATTGGTTTTTTCCATGAAGCCATGAACCTGGCCGCCCTCTGGTCACTGCCGGTGCTCTTTGTTTGTGAAAACAACGGCTACGGTGTCAGCACCCCCCAAGAGCGCCATACCCGGGTCAGACGGCTGGCGGACCGGGTCCAGGCCTACGCCATGCCCGCCCAGACCGTGGCCGGTGACGATCCCGCGGCCGTTTACCAGGCAGCCCGGGAGGCTGTGGAACTGGCCCGTCGCGGGGAGGGCCCCACTTTCTTGGAGGTAATTACCCATCGCTGGCGCGGCCACTACGAAGGCGATCTGGACGATTATCGAACCCGCCAGCAGAAGGCGGCCGAGCGCGCCATCGATCCCATCATCAACCTGGAGCGAGAGCTCAAGGAGGCCGGCCTCATCTCCGATGAGGAAGCCAGGCGTATGGCCAAAGAGGCTCGGGCAATGGTTCTGGAGGCCCTGCAGTTCGCCCGCTCCAGCCCCGAACCGGATCCGGCTGAATTGCTGCGGGATGTCTATGCGCCGGAACCACCAGAGCTGGTCATGGGACCGACCACCAACAGCCGATCCTCTTCTAACGCATCTTCCCTCTCCGCTGATCCCGACGGACCCGCTGCACCGGCCACGCCAGAGACCAGCACAGAGCGCTGGGTCACTATGAGTGAGGCCATCCGGGAAGCCCTGCGGGAGGAAATGCAGCGCGACCCGCGGGTGATTTTGTTGGGTGAGGACATCGGAATGGGTTTCTTCGGGGTGACCACCGGCCTCCTGGAGGAATTCGGGTCAGAACGGGTCAGAGACACCCCCATCAGCGAGAACGCCATCGCCGGGTCTGCTGTCGGCGCGGCCATGACCGGTTTAAGACCGGTGGCGGAAATCATGTTCGAGGACTTTTTGACCGCCTGTTTCGATCCTGTAGTCAATCAGGCGGCCAAACTGCGCTACATGTCGGGAGGACAATACCAGGTTCCCCTGGTGCTCCGGACCCCGGGGGGAGCGGGCCTGGCCTTTGCCGCTCAGCATTCTCAAAGCCTGGAGGCCCTCTTTATGCATATCCCTGGATTGCTGGTGGCGGTTCCGTCCACCCCGGCCGATGCCAAGGGTTTAATGAAGTCGGCCATCCGGAGCAACAACCCGGTACTTTTCTTCGAGCATAAGCTCCTCTATTTCACGGACGGGCCAATCTCCCCGGGGGACCACGTCCTGCCCTTTGGTGTGGCTGAGGTTAAGCGGCCAGGCCGTGATGCCACCGTGGTCGCCATCCTGGCTATGGTACCGTTAACCCTGGAAGCCGCGTCAGAGTTGGCCGAAGAAGAGGGGATCGATGTTGAGGTTCTAGACCCCCGTACCCTGGTCCCCCTGGACCAAGAGGCCATCCTCACCTCCGTGGCCAGGACCGGGCGAGTGCTGGTGGTGGAAGAGGGCTGCCGCACCGGCGGGGTGGGCGCAGAAATCGCCGCCCTAGTCTCCGAGCGAGCCTTCACCCAGCTGAAGGCCCCCGTCCAGCGGCTGGCGGCACCGGACGTTCCCATCCCGTTCAGCAAGGTCCTGGAGAATGCCACCATTCCCGATAAGGACCGGATCAAAGAGGCGATTCGGCATCTGGTCCAGGGGACAGGGCACCCGGCCTGAGCTTGCCCCTGACCGGATCCCCCTTGGTGGGGGTTTGTCGGCGGTCTCCTAGGGAGCATGAAGGGTGGAACGGAGATGCAACGCAAAATCCTGCTGGGCTTAATCATCATACTGGCCCTGTCGCTGGTGGCTGGTAGCAGCACCGCCTGGTGGATTTACCGGCGGGGTCTTCCGGCCCTGGCCGGTGAATGGGCTATGGTGTCAAGAAGACGGTGGAGATCTACCGCGATGACTACGGTATCCCCCACATCTTTGCCCAAACAGAGGAGGATGTCTTTTACGCCCAGGGCTATGTCATGGCCCAGGACCGTCTTTGGGAGATGGATCTAACCCGTCGGGCCGTCAGCGGCCGCCTGGCCGAGATCTTCGGGCAGGATTTCCTGGCCGCCGACCATTTCTTGCGCACCATCGGGTTTAAGAGGGCGGCCGAAGAGGCCCAAGCCTACCTGAGTCCTGAGGCCAGGCAGACTTTGGAAGCTTACGCGCGCGGGATCAATGATTACATAGCCGAGCACAGAAGCCATCTCCCGTTGGAGTTTACCATCCTTGGCTATCAACCCGATCCCTGGACGGTCGCCGATTCCCTGGCCATTGGCAAGTACATGGCCTGGGATCTGGGCGGTAACATGCAGACGGAGCTCTTCCTTTCGGCCCTGGTGGACAAACTGGGGCTGGAAAAGGCGCGTACCCTCTTTCCCTCGGCTTCCCCCAGGGACCTGACTATCATCCCAAAGGCTGCCCTGACCGTAGGAGACCAGTCAGCCAGGCGGAGACCTGAAGGACCGGCCACTGACCGGCTGCCCATAGGTTCCCCAGAGGCCTTGCTTCGCCTCCTGGAACTGGCCGACCTGGGGCGCAACTTGGGTCTGCCAGGAGAAGGGCTGGGCAGTAACAACTGGGTGGTCAGCGGGCGGATGACGGCTTCCGGCCGGCCCATCCTGGCCAACGACATGCACCTGGAGATCAAGGCCCCCTCCATCTGGTACCAAAACCACCTGTTGGTGCCAGGACGCCTGAACGTGACGGGCGTCATATTCCCGGGTTTGCCTGGTGTGATCGTCGGTCACAATGAGCGGATCGCCTGGGGAGTCACCAACGTTGGCCCGGATGTGCAGGACCTCTACATCGAGAAGCCCAATCCGGCCAACCCTCACCAATTCGAGTACAACGGGCAATGGGAAAACACCAAGGTAATCACGGAGAGGATCTATGTCAAGGGCCAAAAAGAAC
>JAMCWA010000047.1:3257-15955 GCA_023475165.1 Bacillota bacterium
GATGGAGGGGGCCTTGATCTCCAGGTGCATGTCGTTGGCCAAAAAGAACCGGTGGTCAAAGAAGTAGTCATCACCCGGCACGGCCCCATCATCTCCAACGTGGTCAAGGGTCTAGCCCGGCCGTTGAGTCTGCGCTGGACCGCCTATGACCGGACAGAAGAGTTTGAGGCCATCTTGGGCTTCATGCGGGCGCAGAACTGGGATGATTTCAAGAAAGCCCTGGAGCATTTCATGGCTCCCGCTCAGAACTTCGTTTTTGCCGATATCGATGGTAACATTGCCTACCGGGCCAATGGTCTATTTCCTATCCGGAAGAAGGGTGACGGGCTCTTGCCGGTTCCCGGCTGGACCGATGAATACGAATGGAAAGGTTATATACCGTGGGACCAGGTGCCGCAGGTGGTAAATCCAGCGGAGGGCTTCATCGTTACAGCCAACAATAAGGTGGTCGGCGACGACTACCCGTATTTCCTGAGCCACCAGTGGGCCCTCCCTTACCGCGCCATGAGTATTCGACAGGAATTGGGGGGCAAGAAGGGATTGACCCTGGCCCATATGGAACTCATCCAGAATGATTGGAAAAACCTGCAGGCCAGGACTCTTTATCCCGTTATTGGACCGGCCCTGGAGCGAGCCCAGTGGTCCCCCATTGAAGAGAAGGCCCGGCAGGTACTGGCCCGCTGGGCGGCTGACCCTCGCGATCGGCCCGAGGCAGCCGGCCCGGCTATCTTCCACGCCCTCTACCTGAAGATGCTCTTCCGAACCTTCCACGACGAACTGGGCGACAATCTCTACCAGCGCTTCTTGGCCGACGGCTCGCCCATGAATATCTTGGAGGCCATGCTCCAAGAAGGTGGAGGCGCTACCGGCAAACCTGAATCGCCCTGGTTTGACGACGTCACCACCCCCGCGCGGGAGACCAGGGAGGAGAGCATCCGGTTGGCCTTCAAAGATGCGGTGGCCGATCTCGCCGGTAGACTGGGCAGCGACCCCGAAGGATGGGCTTGGGGGAAACTCCATACCATCACCTTTGATCATCCCCTGGGGAAGGTAAAGCCCCTCAACCTCATCTTTGACCGGGGGCCTTTCCCCTACGGCGGCAGCAAGATCACGGCCGGAGCGGCTTCTTACAGCCTGTCCAGCCCCTTCGCGGTGACCTCCGCCGGCCCCTGGCGTTACGCCGTAGACCTGGCCGATCTGAACCACGGCCAGGATGTCCTGGCCATCGGGGCCTCCGGCCAGCCCGCCAGTCCGCATTATCAGGATCAGATGGACCTCTGGCTGACCGGGCGATATAAGACCATGTGGTTTGATGACAAAGAGATCAAGAGTCCCTTTGCCGGGAAGAAGACGGTGCTTAAACCCAGGACTCCGGCCCAATAATCTTATATAGAATCAAACGTCCAGCAGCTTTAGCAAGAGGGTCGTCCGTTTGGGCAGTTGATCCACCAGCAGGTATTCGTCCTCCGCATGCGCCCCATCGCCCACTGGGCCAAGGCCATCCAGTGTCGGCACTCCCAGGTCAGCGGTAAAATTGCCGTCGCTGCCCCCACCACTGCTGGCCTCCTGTACTTCCAGGCCCAGTTTCTTACCCAAAGCCAGCGCCCTCTGGAAGAGCGCCACCGTTCCCGCGCTCCTTTCCATCGGCGGTCGGTTGAGGCCTCCAGCCACCAGCAAGGTCAAGCCGGGAGCATGAGGTTTGAGACTGAGGATCTCTTTGACTACCCGCTCCCCTTCCTCCCGGGTGACTACCCGCAAATCGATGCCCGCCTCAGCCTCGGCCGCTACCACATTGGAACGTGTCCCTCCTTTGATGACACCAACATTGACGGTGGTACCCCGGCTGTAGTCGGTCAGGCTGTGCAGCCGGAGGATTTGGTGGGCCAGTTCCTGGATGGCGCTGATCCCCTTTTCATGATCGGAGCCGGCATGAGCCGCTCGGCCCGTGATCCTGAGGTCAAAACGTCCCACGCCCTTGCGGGAGGTCTTCAGAACCCCCGCCGGGGGTACGGAAGGTTCCAATACCAAAACGTAATCGCTCCGGCGAGCTTCCGCTTCGATGAAAGGCCGGGATCCAGGGCTGCCGATCTCCTCATCGGTGTTAAAGAGGGCCACTATTCGCCGGCGGGTCCGCAATCCAAGCTCTCTTAAGGCCTGGAAAGCAAAGACGATCTGGACGATACCGCCTTTCATGTCATAAGCCCCTGGTCCAAAGGCCCGATTCCCCTCCGCACGGAAGGGACGTTTGGCGATCTCACCCACTTCCCAGACGGTATCCATGTGGGCCAGGAGGAGAACCTGGCCTTTGTCCTTCCCTGGAAGATCCCGATCGCGTCCGTCCTCCAACCTGTTCGAGGGCCGAACCAGGTTCTCCGTTGGCTCCCCATAGCCGCTGGCCTGGTTTTCTCCCAACCGGTCAGTGTGGTTGGGATCCCCTTCGATCAATCCAGAATCGTCCGCCAAATTTGTCTCCGCGGGATAGGCGTCCCCCGGGTCGATTACCGCCCGGAGGAAGTTGCCATACTTCTCCTGCTCGATGGTTTCCACCCTGGCCCCGGTCTTCTGTAGGACCTGACGTAGAAAGTTGCTGAATTCGTCCGTCTTCTCCTTATTGGTGGAAGGCGACTCCCTTTCCACCAGTTCACGCAGGAGGTCGACCATCTTGGGAAGACGGGTCTCAAAGTAACTTACCGGTGAAGACATCTCCAACCATCTCCTTTCAATGCTTACGTCCGGCTCAGGCTTACTAAAGAAGGGGAAAACAGCCGAAGTGTAGAATTCCCTGTGGTTGGCTTCCCCGCAATAACAGTGGCCCGCCCTCTCCTTTTCCGGGCAAAAAACGGTCTTCTCAACGGAAGGAGCGACCCTTTTGCTGCCAGAATACCTTATTCCCTTTGTCTGGTTATCCAGCGCCATCATCGGCGTCTCCGTGGGCGCCACCGGCATCGGCGGTTTCCTCCTACCCTTCATCCTGTGGGCCTTCCTTCATCTATCGGTCCGTGACAGCTTGGCCGTAGGTTTTACCGCCTTCACTGCCGGTGGGATCATTGGCACTCATTTCTATTGGCGAAATGGTCACATCGACCGGCGGTTGACCGTCTACCTCAGCCTGGGCACCTTACCCGGAGCCCTTCTGGGGAGCAGGTTAAACCTGGCCTTACCTCAGGAAAGCGTGAAAGTTATGTTGGCCGTCATGGTCCTACTCACCAGCCTGTACCTTTTGTGGAGCCCCCGCCCAATCAAGAAGGCAATCGCCGGTGAGCCCCCTCCGAAGGCCGGGCCGGCCACCCATCACTGGCTCCTCTTCATCACAGGACTGGTGACGGGCACCGGTTCAAGCCTTACCGGTGTTGGCGGACCGCTCCTGGTGGTACCGGTCCTGATCGCTTTCCAGATTCCGGCCCACCAGGCCGTGGGAGTGGCCTTGTTCAACTCCCTGATCGTCTCCACCGCAGCCGGCCTGGTCTATCTCTCTCATGCCGCGGTATCGGCTGCGCTGGTCTTACCGACTACGCTGGCCCACGCAGCGGGAATCGCCCTGGGGGCGTTTATCAGTCACCGCTGGTCGGGCCTCTTTCTCCGACAAGCCATTGGCTGGATAAGTCTTCTTTCTTCTCTCTGGATTCTCCTTCAACACTGAACATTTCTCAAGAGTGATACGATAACCCGAGTCGACCGCCGCCAGCTACAGGCCATGAACAGGTAATGGACAGGTAGTCGAGAGGTTCCAACAAAAGGTCTGGCGCAGGAAGCCGAAGATGGTATCATACGGCTCGGGTCCGTCGATTGAGGTAAACCGAACCCGTCGACTGGCATACCTTTCAGTGCTGCCAAACCGGTACGAAAAGCATCGGCAGTTGAGGGCAATGCGAACACTACAGCATCTTCCCAGTCCGTTGGGTCAAGCCTGCCTCTCCCCGTCAATGCTTCAAGTGATAGGGCACGCTGACCACCACGGTATGCGGCCGGAAATGCAGGGCCGCTTTCAGCAGCAGGGCCGATTGGTTGTGTAAGGCGAGCTGCCACCAGCGCCGCGGGACAAATTCCGCCAACATGACCGTTACCACGTCGTCACCCTCACGCCGTTCGATCCGGTCGATGTAATGCAGGAGTGGGTTGAGAACCGACCGGTAAGGCGACTTGATAACAATCAGCGGAATGCCCGGGTCCCAAGCCTGCCATTTGGCCTTCAACTTCTCTGTCTGTTCAGGCTCGACGGAGATATGAACTGCACGCACATCAGCCGCCAGGCACTTGGCATAACTGATAGTCTGAGCCACAGCCTGGTTAACGCCGGCCACCGGCACAATAATGGTGTGCTTGATGGATTTGGGCTTTTCGGTCACTGGCAACCGCAGTTCGTCGGCGATGTCGATATAGTGACGCTTAACAACCCAGAACAGCCAGACCAGGAGGGGAATAAGCAGCACGACGATCCAGGCCCCGTGGATGAACTTGGTGGCGGCAATAACCACCAGCACTATCCCGGTAGAGGCGGCACCCAAACCGTTAATCAGGACGTGAAGGAACCGGTGGGAATGTTTTCCTCGTAACCAGTGCCGGACCATCCCGGACTGGGACAGGGTAAAGGAAAGAAAGACACCTACCGCGTACAACGGGATCAAGGCATGGGTTTCCCCCCTGTAAATAACAATCAACAGCGAAGACAGCATTCCTAACAATATGATTCCGTTGGCGAAAACCAACTTGTCGCCGCGGTTGGCCAGTTGGCGGGGCAAGAAGCCGTCTTTGGCAACCAGGGACGCCAACCGCGGAAAATCGGCGTAAGAGGTGTTAGCCGCCAGAAGCAAGATCATGGCCGTGGCCGCCTGAATGAGGTAATACAGGGGACCGGTACCAAAAACCGTTCGGGCGATTTGCGAAATCACCGTCTCGCTGCCAGAGGGATGAACGCTGGTAACATGGGCCAGGATGGTAATGCCCAGGAACATGCTGACCAGAATGCCGGCCATCCAGGTCAAGGTTTTGGCGGCGTTAGGGGAAACGGGTTCCTTGAACGCCTGTATACCATTGGAGATAGCCTCAACCCCGGTCAGGGCCGCACAGCCAGAGGCAAAAGCCCGCAGAAGCAAAAAGAGGGTCAGCCCGCCAAGTACAGGCAAGTCCTGGTTAGCCGAGGGGGCCTGGGTTAGTCCGCCGAAGAATAGCCAACGGCCCAGTCCTACCGCGATAAGGATGAACATGCTCCCGACAAAAAGGTAAGTGGGAGCGGCAAAAATACTCCCCGACTCCCGCACACCCCGCAGGTTGGCGATGGTGATAAAGGCGATGGCCAGCAAGGCCAGAAGCTCGGTGTAAGGGTGAAGTATTGGAAAGGCCGAGGTGATGGCGGCCACGCCGGCGGCGATGGAAACCGCCACAGTCAGGACGTAATCCACCAGGAGGGCCGCCCCAGCCACGAGGCCATAGTTGGTTCCCAGATTTTCTTTGGCCACAATGTAAGCCCCTCCTCCGCTGGGATAGGCAAAGATGGTCTGCCGGTAGGACAGGGCCACAATGACCAGGAGGATGGCGATGAAAAAGGCGATGGTCAAAGAATACCCCAAGGCGGCTGGACCGGCCAGGGCCAGAGCCAGGAGAATTTCCTCGGTAGCGTAAGCCACCGAGGAAAGGGCATCTGAAGAGAACACCGCCAGGGCCTTGAGGTTAGTCAAACGTTCGTGGGCTAACTGCGAAGTTCGCAGCGGTTGGCCGATAAGGACGTTTTTCAAGGTCTGAAGCAAGAAAGGCACCTCCGCGGGCAGGTTGTTTCGGTAATCCAAGAAGAACATACTTTAGATTATAACGTAAGAAGACGTTTTTGGAAGATAAGAGCACTTCCTTTTTCGGTGGGTTTCTCGGCCAAATCCTTGGCCAGGGCGTTCAAAATAGATTGTCCCTACCCTGATCAATCTACCACTGCCACAACTTATCTGTGAATCTTGTCTTTCATCAGAGGCACCATTGAGAAGGATAATGAAACCCCTTCGCCGAAGCTCTTATAGGCCGCAGTGTCGGCCGTCTATTCTTTGCCTGTGGAGGTGTATCCATTTATGAAAACCAATCGGGATCGTCTGGTAAAGTTTTCGGTGCAGGGTGAGATATCTCATCCGACCGTACGGGCACCATACCGGGTGGGTTACGACGGCATTGCCCGAGCCGTCCCCGGCACGGGAGGAATCACCTATAACGTGAGGGTTGGGGATCCGGCCCTGGGTTGGGCCGGTGACCACGTCGAGCCCGGTGCCAGTACTAAGAACAAAGATGCCGACTCCAACGCGGCTTATCACCTTTACGCCTGCGTCGGGAACCAGGCCACCGTCCTCTCCGGCGAGGGCAAGGGGGCCAAGGGGGTCGTCACCGGGAAACACGGGGGCATCGATCACGTCCTCATTGATTTCCCGCCGGAGGTTCTAGAGAAGCTGGCCGTGGGAGATAAGGTCCAGGTGGCTGGTTGTGGGGCCGGCTTGGAGATCGAGGGGTTCCCCGAGATAAAGGTCATGAACCTGGATCCGGATCTGCTGGAGAAAATGGCTATTGAGGTTACCGCTTCCGGAACCTTGCGGGTGCCGGTAGTAGCCACTGTCCCCGCCCATCTCATGGGCTCCGGCATCGGTTCCCCTTCGGCCGAACGCGGCGACTATGACATCACCACCCAGGATAAGGGCGAACTGGCCGCCCACGGCTTGGAGAAGCTCCGCCTCGGGGATATCGTGGCCATTCTGGATCGGGCCTCCTTCTACGGCCGCCACTACAGCCGGGGGGCCATCGAGATCGGGGTCGTCGTTCACTGCGACTCCCATCTTTCCGGGCACGGCCCAGGGGTAACCACCCTCCTGACGGCCAAGGCCGGGGAGATCGAGGTGAAGCTGGACCAAGAGGCGAACATCGCTCGGTATCTGGGGATAAGATAGGACCAAGCGACTTCTCAAGCCAACAAGGCTGGTATGAATTATGATCGTGTCCTGCCTCGGGAAGAAGAGCCCGAGGCTCTTCTATCTTGGCCTCATGACAAGATAGGCTCTGTCCTCCACTGCATTTCTGCAAAAATCTCAAGGACAAATCTCTCGGCAACTCCACCTTGACCACCTGGTCAATAGTCAAAGCGAGGCCGGGAATTGGCTGTGCTCCTGCAGGTCGAACTTGACCAGCGGATCGGATCGCTCTCTCTCGGCAACCGGAAGAAGGTCGGGATCATCCAGGCCTTACAGCACCGGCCCCGGTTACTCATCCTTGACGAGCCCACCAGCGGTTTGGACCCGTTAATCCAGGCCCGCTTTTTTGAAGTCCTGGAGGAGGAAAACCGTCGCGGCACCACCATCTTCTTTTCCTCACATATCTTAAGTGAGGTGCAGCGACTGTGCCACCGGGTAGGCATCATTAAGGAGGGGCGTCTCATCCAGGTGGAGGAAGTGGAGAAACTGAGGAGCAGCCATTACCGGAAGGTGAAGGTGGAATTCGCCACACCTACCCAGGCCGTCGCCTTTACCTTTCCCGGCGCGCAGAATCTGCGGATCATTGATCGTACCGTGGAGTTCCTTTATCAGGATCAAGCCAGGAGCCTCCTTCAGGCTTTGGCCAATCTGGACATCCTCAACCTTTGGATCGAAGAACCGTCCCTGGAGGAAGTCTTCCTCCATTATTATGAGGGGAAAGATGGCCAATAGATGGCAAGAGGTGAATTACTCAGTGCTGGACACCAAAGACATGATGGACCACATTGAGGCCCAGTAAGCCCCGAAAGGCAGGAGCTTCAGATGAAACCGCATCTGCGACCACCGCTGAGAGCGCACATTGCTGCCTAGCAGCCCCAAAAGGTAGGTGCTTCAGATGAACCTTTTTCTCCGCGAACTGAAAGTCAACCGTCGCTCCTGGCTCATCTGGTCCGTGTCCATGGCCCTACTGACAATCATAACCATGTGGGTATACCCCTCGATTGCCAGCGAGCAGTCCCGCATCGATCAATTGATCTCCACCTATCCCAAAGAGTTACTCGCCGCCTTCAACCTTGATGAGCTGAGCCTGGCTGACATCCTGGGCTTTTATGCTACGGAAAGCTATACATTTGTCCTCCTTCTCGGAGGCATGTTCGCGATCCTGCTAGCCGGGGGGATAATGGCGAAAGAGGAGAGCGAGAAGACCATCGAATTCCTTTTGTCTCGGCCAGTTAGCCGTAGCCAGATCGTCTCCAGCAAAATGATGGCGGTGCTATTTTACATCCTCCTCTTCAACCTGGTTCAGCTCTTGGTCGCCTACCTGTCCTTCGAATGGGTCAAACAGGGTCCTTACACTGTCACCACCCTACTGGTTTTGCACCTCGGGGCTTTCCTGGTGCACCTGGTTTTTGCTTCCCTGGGTCTGGCCCTGGCTGTGTTCATCCCCAAACTCAAGGCCCTGACCCCCTTGGGCATCGGACTGGTTCTGGGGACATATTTCTTTAGCATCATGGTCAGGCTATCGTCTAAACTGGCGTTCCTCACCTACATAAGCCCCTTTGAATACGCCGACGCGGTGGACGTTATCAAAAAGGGAGGCCTGCAGCCTCCGTACCTGGCCATCGCCCTGGTGCTCGTGGCCGGGCTGGTGGCGACCACCTACTTTTTTTATAACCGGAAGGATATAACCGTCTAACCGAAAGAAGGAGGTCTGTCTTGCGCACCAGATTCGAAAGCCTCCCGGAGGACAAACAGACCCGCATCCGGGAGGTCTGTATCCAGGAGTTCGTCAACCACGGCTATGAGCAAGCTTCTACCAACCGGATGACGGAGAGAGCCGGGATCTCCAAGGGGTTGCTTTTCCACTATTTCGGCAGCAAGGGGGATCTCTTTCTTTACCTGGTTGATTACGTTTCGGGATATTTTTATGATCGCTTTCTGGCGGCTCCTTTGGAGACACCCGGGGACATTTTCGACCGGATAACCTTTTGGGGTCTTAAAAAGCTCCAGATGTTCGCTGACAATCCCCTATACTACCAATTCCTCATGCTGGCTTTCTTGGACCGGCCCAAGGATCTGGAAGGCGCTCTCGCCCAACGCTATCAAATGCTGTCCGAAAGGGGCTACGGCCTACTTCTAAAAGATCTGGATACCTCCCGCTTCCGCGAGGACATCGACCAAGCCAAGGCCGTCGAGACCATCCTGATGACCATGGACGGCCTGGGGAAAAAGTATATGGAATTACTCAGGAACGTTCCGGATCGTGGCCTTAGCCGGATGGAGGAGATCAGACAAGAGATTGAAGAATACCAGCGCATCCTCCAGGTGGGGATTTACCGGCCATAGGAACTTCTCCTCCGGGGTTTGGCTTGGGGGACGGCTTTTGCCCTTAAAGAGCAAGAACCGGCCGAGGCGATAAGACATTACGAAGTAGAAAATTGAACTGAGAAAGTACTGACGACCTGAGATCTTAGTGATTAGCCCGGCCAGCTGCAACGTCATTCAACAGCTGCCGCAGCCGCAGGTATGCGGGCACCAGCGCAAGAACCGGGCTGATGAACAAAGCCGCGGTAACGAGAGGCCCCACCCTGGCCACCCCACTGATTATCCAGGCCCCGACCATGGCGAAGACGACTGACAGGGCCAGGCCAGACCATCCGCCAATGCCGCGGGGGATCTGTTCGAACAGTACGGTCAATACCTCTGAATCGGCCTCCTCCGCCTGATTCCGCGGGACAGCATCAATGGCCGCCATTCCCACCATGATCACGGCCATCCCGAGCCCCTGCCCACCCCCGGCCAGAGCCAAAGAAAGCCCTTCCATCGCTCCCTTTCCGGCGGCTAGGCCGGCCGTCCAGGTGCTTAGGGCTGTGAAAAGAACAAAGGGGGTCATGGCCAGCAGCTTACCCGCCAGCAACCGGGCGGACGGGACACCGGCCACGATGTAAAGTATAAGATGGGGACGATCGGTGCTAAAGAGCGCCGCCATCACTTCCCCATAGCATAGCCAGGTCAGCGCCAGGGCCAGCCCCAGGATAACCAGGTCCTGGCGGGGTGGCGCCAACTGCCCCAGAAGCGGCCCGGCCAGCACCAATCCCACCGACCCAATAGTCCACAGGGCCAACCGGATCAGGCTCAGCCTGTTTCGACCCAACAGAAGCCACTCCTTGGCCTGAATAGCCCCGGCGGAACCGGGGGCCAGAGTCGGCCAACGGGAACGGCGGGGCCCCGAGGCTGCGTCCGCCAATTCAGCCAGGTTTAGCCAGCCCTCCCGGTAAACTTCCCCATAGCGTTGAGGAGTGGCGGTCAGCCGGAGGGCGATGGCCATCCTGGGGAGGCCAAGCAGCACGACCACTCCCACGAACAGCCAGCGGCGCAGGCTCTTCAAGACCCCAGCCAGTGCTTCCAGGGGCAGCCCTGTTCCCAGCAGGTAAGCCAGGTAGCCTAGGACGCCCAACTGTAGCCCCAGGAATCCGGCCCAAGCCATCCCCAGCGTACCTGGGGCCGCTCGCGCCCAGAATACCAACGCCATTAACCCCAGCAACTGCCCGAGGAGCCCTGCCACCAGACCAGCCGTCCAAAGGAGCGGTACCCCCCACATCCGCGACCCAGGTGACAGGATGACCCCCAGGATCGCGCTCAGGAGCAGGGCTGACCAAGCTTTACCCGGGAGATCGGCCCCGATGCTAGCCATGATGACGCTGGTTGAAGATACGGGGGAGACATGAACCAGGGGTAGGAAGCGGTGACTGTAGAGACGCTCCTTGCCCCGCTGGAAGGCGCCCAAGAAACTTCCTACGCCTGCCTGCAAGCTTATCGCCGAGGCAAGCAAAAGCGTATTTCCATCGTGAGTATGGCCGGCCAGTCTCCAGGCCGCCAGGGCGGCGGCGCCGAGTTGGGCCAGCAGCAACCACAGACCCGCTTTGGCCCGGCTGAACCGCCAATGCCGGTTCCGTCCTTCACGCCAGGCCGCCAGGATTAGAGCCCAAGTGGCCTCTGTTGCCAGGAGCATGTGGTCATCTCTCTCTTGGGGAAAGGTTCCTCCTGAAGCTCAGGGCAGACCTGGCCTCGTCCCAACATCACCCTCGGCCGTCACCGGTCAGGGCCAGGAATACTTCCTCCAGACCCGCCTCAGGCCGCTCGGCCTGCTGCCGCAGCTCCTCCAAGGTGCCCACGGCCCGTAGCTGCCCCCGTTCGATAATGGCGATTCGGTGGGCCAGTTCCTGAGCCACCTCCAGGATGTGGGTGGTGAGGAACACCGCGGTTCCCTCCTGGGCTGTGGCGGTGATGAAATCCTTTATTTCGCGGGCGGCGCGAGGGTCAAGGCCATTGGTCACCTCGTCCAGGAGCAGAACCTGGGGCCGGTGTACCAGAGCCGCAGCGATGGCCATCTTCCGTTTCATTCCCAGGGAGAAGTTACGAATGAGGTGATCCCCCCAACGCTCCAGCTGCAAGAAAGCTAAGAGCTCCTCGGTACGCCGCCGCCCCTCGGGAACCGGCAGTTCGTATAGCCCGGCCACCAGCCAGAGAAACTCCCGGGCGGTCAAACCCTCATGGAGGATCGGCACGTCTGGCACATAGCCCAACAAGCGGCGGGCGGCTGGACCCTCCGCCCATACATCGTGCCCGGCAATCCAGACCTGGCCGCCGCTGGGCCGCAAAAGCCCCACCATCATCTTGATGGTGGTGGTCTTGCCGGCGCCGTTACTACCCAGGAAGGCCAGAACCTCACCAGGTCTTACCGTTAGATTGATCCCCTGGACCGCAGTAAAGTTACCGTACCGCTTCTCCAGGCCGCAAAGGCGGATGGCGGCCTCTGAGTCGGGGCTATCCTCTGCAAACCCGGACGCACCTTCAGCCTCAGTCCCACGGCTGGCGGCCTCTGACTCGCCTTCTCTCCCCAGGCGCGGCTCGCTGGCGCCAGTTCTCCCGCCTTGTCGGGATGCGCCCGGGCCCTTTTTAGACGCGGAAAACCTAATATCAAGGGCGGCACCAGGATGCAGTTTGCTCTGGGATTCATCCAGCTCTTTTCCATACCATGGCCCGGATAAGCTGGCCAGGAACAGCTGCGGCTCATCGAGGTTGAAGACCAAACGAGTGAATTGAACCAGCCCTTGCCGCCGCACTCTGGCCTCCACCGGCCGATCCAGAGTGATGGCTACCAACCCCTGGGGGTAAGCGAACGAAGAGAGGGGTCTAGCCAGCAAATAAAGGGTGTCGTTCTCTGGACGGTAGAGTGGGGTAAGGCTGGGGGCCGGTAATCCCCGTGGCAATGAATCGTGCGAAAGACTGGCACTGCTTATCGCCAGCTTGGGAATGCTCAACCGGAAATGACCATAAGCGAGGTAAAGATTCTGGTCATCCAGACCGTGCCTGGTCCTAAGGATAGTAGTCAACCAGAGATAGCCAAGCGCCACCAGTCCCAGGCCAGATAGGACGACGATACCACTCCAGGGATGAGGTAAAGCCATCCCTAATATGGCCAGAACCACCAGATCAAGAGCCTGGATCGCCAGCAGGCTATTGATGCGCGAGCGCAATTCCGCCGCTTTCTTGTGGTAGGTAAAGAGCTGCCGGTCCCCTTTCCGCATCTTGCTTCCTTCGAGGGGGGATCCCTCCTGTGATTGGCGCCTATCACCATGGTCCAACTCCTGGTATAATTATAGCACGAAGAACAATCCCCGGGAAAGACGACCTGCTTAGGATCGTCCTCAACCTGTCGTCCGTTTGCTCCCGGGACAGTGGCATAAGCCTCCCCCGGCC
>JAMCWA010000013.1 GCA_023475165.1 Bacillota bacterium
GGGGTCCTTAGCTCAACAGCAACTTTAGACCTCCGGTTAGGAGCAGGACCAGACTGGTCAGGCCCATCAGGGTCTGCAAGACCAGAAAGGCTACTCCCGTCACCACGACGAGACCCGGCGTAAGGAGAATCAGCCGGTTCGGCCGCGCGCGGTGTAATTTGATTGCCCGAAAGCCGCCTCCCCGTGGCGGGTCCCCCTTTTTAGAAGCGGGGCTCTTGACTACTGTGAGGTGCCTGGCCTGAGTCATCTGGGCTCACCGGCCTTTACTCAGGATGCATTAGTCGTAGTTTAACACAAAAGGGTTTCATTTTCATTGCAGTTTTGTGAACGAAAAGTTAAGAAAAGGTCGGCCCTTTGTTTCATTGTGTGGAATCGTTACGACTCGATTCTCCCGCCGTCGCTGCCGGCAGGGTACCGCCGCATTCTTGACCGCCAGGCCGATAAGAGGACCACATCCAGCCGGAGGAAGTGAGGGAGAGCCCGGGAGAACAGGAGGCCTCCCCGGCGGGTTAACCACTCAAACCGCAGTTTGTCAGCAGTCTACCCTGAAACAAACCAGCTACTTCCAGGGCGCCGCCAAAAGGCGGCATCGGGATCTACTAGGGCCACCCGGTGGTTGGCGCCTGCCCACCGTCCTCAAGGCTCAAACTTGTAGCCGACCCCCCAGACAGTTCTAATATAGCGGGGGTTGGCCGGGTCAGGTTCCAACTTGTCGCGCAGGCGGCTGACAAGGACGGTGACGTTTTTGTAGTCGGCCTCGTAGTCTGAGGACCAGATCTTCTCCAAAATCTCATCCCGGGTAAAAACCTTGCTGGGATTGACCGCCAGAAGCCAGAGAAGGTCAAACTCCTTGGCGGTGACATCGACGCCTTTCTCTGCCCTTTTTACCGTACGGGTACGCCGGTCGATGATCAAATCGCCATGGCTTATGCTCTCGTTGGCGCGTTCCGCTTCTTGCCGTTCCTTAGTGCGGCGTAGTACCGCTTTAACCCGCAGGGCCAATTCCGCCGGGCTAAAGGGTTTGGTCATGTAGTCATCTACGCCGGCTTGAAACCCGGCCACCTTGTCCAGTTCATCGCTCCGGGCCGAGAGGATGATGATGGGGGTATCCATGGTTTTACGCACTTTGCGGCAGACCTCATAGCCGTCCATCCGGGGCAGCATCAAGTCCAGAACGATGAGATCCGGGCGCTCGACGGTGGCCTTCCGCAGGGCCTCCTCTCCGTCGTAGGCCGTGCTGACATGGTAGCCCTCACTCTCGAGGCGATAGCTGACGGCCTTAACGATTTTCGGTTCGTCATCAACGATCAGGATCTTCGTTTCCGCCAATGTCTCCACCTCACTGCCGCGGGTTTTTCTACGGAGATGTCCTCGCTCCCGCGTTGTTAAAGCGTATAAGGACATTTTCATAGGCTACGGCTCGCAGAGCCATGAACGTTTTACATGGGGGTAGTTTGGATCCTCGGACTCCCCACCAATTTGCTTGCCGCCAAAGGGCCTGTTAGGTGTCTTTTTCGTCCTCATATGGCAGGAAGAAGTTAAAAGTGCTCCCCGCACCCGGTCTGCTTTCCACCCAGATCCGGCCGCCATGCATCTCCACCAGGTGTTTGGCCAGAGCCAACCCCAGGCCCGTTCCGCGGTGGGCCCGCGTGGCTGACCCATCCACCTGGCGGAACTTTTCAAAGATGAGTTCCTGGTCTTCCGGACGGATGCCAATACCAGTATCCCGCACCTGGATTGTCATTCCTTCCGGAACTGCCTGCAGTTCAATTTCTATGAAACCGCCCGCCGGTGTAAACTTAATGGCGTTCCCGATGAGGTTGGTCAAGATCTGTTCGATCTTGATCCGGTCGACTCGCGCCCAAATCGGCCCCGGCGGCAGCTTCGTCGTCAAAGTGAGCCCCCGCTTTTGCGCTAGAAGGGCCATCCGCTTTTCTACGTCACTTATCTGGCCAATAATATCCACCTTTTCCGGATAGAATTCCATCTTGCCCGCTTCAATCTTGGCCAGGTCCAGGAGATCGTTGATGAGCCGCAAGAGTTGCTGACCGCTCTCCGTGATATCGGTGAGTAGTTCCTGTTGTTTCTGATTGATGGGACCAGGTATCTTCTCCAGCAAGAGCTCGGTCAGGGCGATCACGGCGGAAAGGGGGGTTCGCAACTCATGGGTAACAGTACTTAGAAACTCCGTCTTGAGCCGGTTGGCTTTGACCAGTTCCTGGTTGATCCTGGTTAGTTCCTCTTGTCTGATCGTCAACTGCTCGTAAGCGTCGTAAAGTTCTTGGGTCCGCTCGGCCACTTTTCCTTCCAGGTTGTCATACAGGCCCTTCAGCCGCTCCGCCATGCGCGCGAAATCCTGAGCCAACTGGCTGATTTCCCCTGGCGCGTTAATGGCCTTAATATCTTCTATGCCTTCGTCCATCCGTCCTTCCCCTATTTTGGCGGTAGCCGCGCTGAGCCTGGCCAGAGGGATCGTGACCAGCCAGGAGGTCAGCAGGCTCAAGGCAATGATAGTGAGGAGAATGAGTAAAAGGGTAAAGACGCTCCGGCTGATGGCTTCCGTGCGAATGGCCTTTTCAAAGTCCTCCATCGGGACGCGGAGGGCGATACCCCCTACCAGTTGACCAACTTGATAGGGATTATCGCGGTCACCCGGATGACAGGAGAGGCAGGACTGCTCCATGTAAACGGGAATCATATAACGAAAGACGCGCTTTGTCCCCTCGGACTCGACCTCCCAGAGCTCCTTGAGACCCGGCTCCGCCGTAAACCGGCTGAGCATGGCCTCATCCTCAGGACTAACCGGGGAGGTACGTCCCGATTCCGGACGAATCATCCAGACCTCGCGCAGGGAGAAACTGGTTCCCGAGCCAAAGATCTCGCGGATCCCCTTCTCTGCCGCCATCGTGTCCAGGTGGTGGGTAGGCGAGGGTGAGCTTCCCGTCAGTCGCAGGTTTTGCTCACTGGCAATGAAGGTGCGGATGGACAAGAACTGCCTGGTCACCGCCTCCGCCTTGTCTCGTAATTCTATCGCCGCCCACTGACGCTGGCGGGATAGATCAACATAGAGACCGAGGGTCATGATGGTAACGATTATCGCTGTGATGCTGAGAATCAACTGCAGGCTCAGCCTGGTCTTACCCACGCTCAGTCTCCTTTCGCGGCGGTCAACCATCCCGGGCTGAGGTGCCTCTCACCACTACATATTCCACCTGCGAGGGTCTTTTTCCTGCCCACGACTGGTATGCGGTTGGCGAAAGGCTCTTGCAATAATCTTGCAGGGGTACTTGGCCGAAAGGCAGGCCTGGCCGCCCCTGCGCAGGGGCGGCCAGGACCAGGCTGATTCAGCCAGCACCGCGGCACGAGAACGTAGTTCGTCAGAACTCCCCTGGTCGAGGCACGGGGTCAAACCACCTGGCAGGCCACCCGGTGTCCGGGGGCAATCTCCCGTAGCTTCGGCTCCTGATCGGCGCACGACTTCTGTGCCACTGGGCAACGGCTCCGGAAACGGCAACCCGGCGATGGGTTCACGGGGCTGGGTACTTCACCCTGCAACATGATCCGGTGCCGGGTCTTTTCCACCTGAGGATCGGGAATGGGGATGGCGGAAAGGAGGGCCCGGGTGTAGGGATGCGCCGGGTTCCGGTAGAGTTCTCCGCTGGGGGCCTCCTCCATCAACTTGCCGAGATACATCACCCCGACCCGGTCACTCAGGTACTTGACCATTGATAGGTCGTGGGCGATGAAGAGATAGGTCAGACCGCGTTCTCGCTGTAGCCGTCGCAGGAGGTTCACCACCTGGGCCTGAATGGAGACGTCCAGCGCGGAGATAGGCTCGTCCGCAATGAGAAAGGACGGATCAACGGCCAGGGCCCGGGCCACCCCAATCCGCTGCCTTTGCCCCCCGCTGAACTCATGGGGAAAGCGGTTGGCATGCTCGGCATTCAGTCCTACGGTGCGCAGGAGTTCATAAATCCTTTCCATCCGTTGCCGCCCCCGGGCCAGATCGTGTATATCGATGGCCTCGCCAATGATGTCCCCGACGGTCATACGCGGGTTCAGCGAGGCGTAGGGATCCTGAAAGATCATTTGCATCTTCCTGTTGAAGGTCTTCATCTCCCGGGGGTTCAACCGGTGGACGTCCTGACCTTCAAAGACTACCTTCCCGCCGGTGGCTTCATAAAGACGAATAATTGTCCGCCCAGTGGTCGATTTGCCGCAGCCACTTTCTCCCACCAGCCCATAAACCTCACCCTTCTTAATCTGGAAGGAGACGTCATCAACGGCTTTGAGGATGGCCCCCTTGCGAATGTGAAAATACTTCTTCAGGCTCTGGACATCAAGGATGATCTCATTTCCCGCCATTAATGGCACCTCCGTTCACGGGGGAAAGGGTGGCCGGGGCCAGGGGATGCTGCAGCCAACAGGAAACCTGATGTCCATCACCAAGGCTGGTCACTTCCGGCCTTTCCCGGTGACAGATCTTCATGGCGTAACCACAACGCGGGGCAAAGGGGCAGCCCGGTGGTGGGGCGAAAAGATCAGGCGGTGTCCCCGGAATGTTGTGGAGTTCCTCTCGGATGTCCCGGTCCATGCGGGGTACCGCCCGTAAGAGACCCCAGGTATAGGGGTGCTGGGGGTTGGCAAAGAGCCTTTCCGCTGACCCTGACTCCACCACCTGCCCGGCGTACATCACGACCACCCGGTTGGCCAGACCGGCCACCACCCCCAGGTCATGGGTGATGAGGATAATGGACGTGTTTAGCTTACTTTGTAGATCCTTCATTAAATCAATGATTTGCGCCTGGATGGTAACGTCCAAAGCTGTGGTCGGTTCATCCGCAATCAAAAGCTTGGGGCTGCAAGCGAGGGCGATGGCGATCATGACCCTCTGGCGCATCCCGCCGCTGAACTGGTGGGGAAACTGGCTCATCCTCTCCTCGGGGCGAGGAATACCGGCCAGAGAAAGCATCTCCAGAGCCCGGCTCCTGGCTTCCCGAGCGGAAAGACCCTGGTGTTTGATCAAGCCCTCGCTAATCTGCCGCTCCACGGTCATGGTAGGGTTCAAAGAGGTCATGGGGTCCTGAAAGATCATCCCCATCTCTGCCCCACGAATCTTCTCCATCTGGCGGTCCGTCAGGGCCGTAATCTCCCGCCCGTCAAAAACGATGGAGCCAGACTTGATCACCCCCGGAGGGCTCGGAATCAAGCGCATAATCGCCTGAGCAGTAACGCTCTTGCCGCAGCCGGATTCACCGACAATGGCGACGGACTCTCCCCTGTTCAGATCGAAACTCACCCCGCGGACGGCATGCACCTCACCGCCATAGGTGAAAAACGACACTTCAAGGTTCTTAACCTCAAGCAGCTTTTCCATGGGCGATGTCCTCCTTATTTCCGTAGTCGCGGATCAAGGGCATCGCGCAGGCCATCACCGAACATGTTGAAGGCCAGCATAGTGATGCCAATGGCCAGGGCCGGGTAGAGAAGCATCCATGGCGCCAGGCGCATGAGGTTGTAACCGTCATTGGCCAAGGTCCCCCAACTGGCCAGCGGCATGCGAACACCCAGACCGATGAAGCTGAGGAAGGCTTCGGTGAAGATGGCGGCGGGGATGGTCATGGTCATGGAGACCAGGATTGGCCCCATGGTATTGGGGATCAGGTGGCGCAAGATGATTCGCCCCGGATCGGCCCCAAGCGTCTTGGCCGCCAGGACGAATTCCTGCTCCTTAAGCTGCAACATCTGGCCCCGAACCAGGCGGGCCATCCCGACCCAACCGGTGATGGACATGGCCAGAATGATAGAGAAGAGTCCACCTCCGATAATCACCATGAGTAAGATGACCAGGATCATGAAGGGAATGGCGTAAAGAACCTCGACGATCCGCATCATGATATCATCGACGCGGCCACCAAGGTATCCTGAAATCCCGCCGTAGGTGGCCCCGATAATGAGGTCCAGCAGTGCGGCCATGAGGCCGATAAAGAGCGATACCCTGGCCCCCATCCAGATCCGGGTGAACTGATCGCGGCCCAGGTCATCGGTGCCCAGCCAGTGTTTAGCCGACGGCGGCTGCACGGTGGACTGCAGATCCTGATCGGAGTAAGAATAAGGGGTCATGTGTGGACCGATGATGGCCATCAGGCTCATAATGGTCAACACGACCAGGCCGGCCATGGCCATCTTGTTCTTTTTCAGCCGGCGCCAGGCATCCTGCCAGTAGGTCAGGGATGGGCGATGTATAGCTTCGGCCTGACCTTCCGCCGCCGATTGAGGTGCAAAAAGCTCGCGCGTAAGTTCCAAGTTCCTTCACTCCTTTCCTCCGACCAGGCGGATTCTGGGATCGATAAAGCTATAGGCGATGTCAACCAGGAATATGGCCAGGATCAGGAGGGCGGCGTAGAAGATGGTCGTCCCCATGATCAGCGGGTAGTCCAGGTTATTGATGCTTTGCACGTAATATCGGCCCAGACCGGGGATAGCGAAGATGGTCTCGATGACTAGGGTACCGGTGATGATGTTAACGACCAGGGGCCCGAGGATGGTGACCACGGGCAGGATGGCGTTTCTGATGGCATGGCGCCAGACAATTTCCCTTGAGGACAGGCCCTTGGCCTTGGCCGTCTTGATATAGTCCTGGTTGAGGACTTCGAGCATGGTGGTGCGCATCATCCGGGCCATCAGGGCGACTGTCCAGAGTCCTAAGGCGAAGGAGGGCAAGAGGGTATACTTAAAACCCTCCCACCCCGTCACCGGCAGAAGCCGCAATTTGACCGAAATCAGGTATTGAAGCAGGGTGCCGACCACGAAGTTGGGAACGGAGACGCCGAACACGGCCACCAGCATGGCCGTATAGTCCCAGCCCCGGTTATGGTTGAGCGCGGCGATGATGCCGAGGGTGAGCCCGGTGGTGATGGCGAAGATCAGGGCTCTTACCCCGAGGTCGGCGGAATAGGGAAAGCCATCGCGGATCATGTCGTTGACGGTGCGCTGGGTGTACCTGAGCGAATACCCTAGCTCCCCCCGGCTCAAGTTCTCAAGATAAATGAAGTATTGCTGGTAAAGGGGTTTGTCCAAGCCGTACTTGGCCAGCATGTTCTGGCGAATGGGCTCCGGCACTTTTTTAGGATTTAGGAAAGGATCGCCCGGGAGAGCGTGCATCAGGACGAAGGTCAAGGTGATAATGACCCAGAGAGTCGCGATCATGTACCCGGCGCGCTTCACGATGTAGCGGGTCATCAGGTCACACCTCCGAAGGGTTCAGCGCTCTCGGTAATGTATCTATGCGGCCAGGCCGAACAATTAACCACCACGAATGCAGTTTGTCAGAATTATTCTGACTGAAAGGTTAAGGAGTTGTGTTCGGTCTTTGGGCAAAAGCCTCCGACCGGAGATGGAGGTATACACGACCTTGCAGCCATGTATACCTCCATCGGACCGGGAAGGTGGGAGTCCGCTGAAAAAGTCCATCTTCTGCATCGCGGCGGCGGCTTTTGGCCAAAGCCCACTAAGAACGGGCCATCAAGAGGTAAGCCGGCCAGATCCCGGCTGGCACTCTTCTGCGCTCAAAACCCCGTCACGCCTTGCATCCGGAACTTTTCGAACAGTCTCGCGGCACCACGCTTTTTACTTCTTGCCCTCCACGGAGGCGCCCAGGAAGAGGAGGTCAGCGCCCAACGGGAACCGTTCCACGCCCTTGACGTACGGTTTTTCGACGTAGTTCCAGGCCGGATGGTAAAGAGGAGCAATCGGGAGCTGCTCCATGAGGATTTTCTCGGCCTTCTTCATGTTTTCCATGCGGACCTTCTGGTCGTTGGTCTTCTTGGCTTCCTCGATCAGCTTGTCGTACTCCTTATTGCTGAAAGAGGAATGCTGGTTGGTACCGCCGGTGACATAGAGATCCATGAAGGTCATGGGATCGTCATAGTCGGCGCCCCAGCCGGCGAACACGAAGGAGAAGTCGTTCTTGGTCATCATCTGGAGACGGGTCTTGAAGTTGACGTTAACCAGCTCAACCTCGATGCCCAGGTTCTTCTTCCAGAACTCCTGCAGGCCCTGGCTATACTTCTTGGCAGGCGCACTATCCCCGGCCAGGAATTTCAATTTCGGGGCAGTGGTCAGGCCAAGTTCCTTCATACCGGCGGCCAGCAACTTCTTGGCTTCGTCAACCTGCGCCGTCTTGGGGATGTAGTCGCCGGATTCCTTACGGAACTTGTCGTTCAGCCCGTTGAGGAGCGGCGGGACAAAGCCGGTGGCTACCACCGAACCATTCTTCAGAACGTTGTCAACAAAGGCCTGGCGGTCGATGGCCAGAGAGAAGGCCTTCCGGATGTTCAGGTTCTTGAAGAAGGGATCTTTCAGGTTGTATTCAACCCACCAGGTGGTGGCTTCGGGCATGGTCTTCATACCCTTGTCCTTGTAGTTGGGGATGAAATCGCCGGTGACGCCCATGATGTCGAGTTCGCCGGCCTCGTACATGTTGACGGCCGCATTGGTATCTTTGACCATGGCGCCCTGGATCTCGTCGAGCTTGACGGCCTTGGCATTCCAGTAGTTGGGGTTCTTGGCCAGGTTCAGTTTGGACTCATGGACCCATTCCTTAATCACGAAGGGTCCGTTGTAGAGCATCTTGTCGGCTTCGGAGGCGAACTTATCGCCCATCTTGTCGAAGAACTCTTTCTTGGTCGGCATGTAGGTGCCAAAAGCGGTCAGACCGAGGAAATACGGGGTCGGGGTCTCGAGGGTGACTTCCAGTGTCTTGGGATCGACGACCTTGATGCCGACATTCTTCATGGCGTCCTCAATCTTCTTGTCGGCGTCAGCGTCCTTGATGTTGATGGAGTTGGCCTTCTCCGCGCCCTTGATGTAGTAGAGTTGATAGGCATATTCGGAGGTCGTCTTCGGGTTAATGGCCCGCCTCCAGGCAAAGTCGAAATCGTTGGCGGTCACTGGCGAGCTGTCGGACCATTTGGCATCACGGAGATGGAAGGTATACTTCAAACCGTCAGGGGAGATATCCCACTTTTCGGCGATACCGGCCTCAATCTTGCCACCCTCACGGATGCGCACCAGACCTTCCATAACGTTATTCAGGACCTCAAAGGAGACCTGGTCGGTGGTGACCTGCGGGTCCAGGGCCGGAGGTTCTTCGGCCCAGTTCATCTTGAGGACCTGCGGCTTGGGCTGCGGTGCCGGTTCCTTGGACTCCTCTTTCTTGGGAGTGCCGCACCCGGCGAGGGCAAAACTGACTACCAGCATGACCATTACGGTTAGAGCAATGACCTTACTCCACTTCTTCATTCCTTTTAAACCCCCCTCAATTGAATTGGCGCTTTCCGGAGCCGGGCGGACAGAGGGCCTGACACTGCCACACTCAAAACGCAGTTCGTCAGCGCTCTCCTAGTTGACATAAAGCGTCCATTTCGTTATAACAAGAAATGCCGCTATTTGTCAACTGTCATAACTTTCCGTCCGGCCCGTCTCTTGACATTTGCTCTGCCTGGAATAACAATGCCACGCCGCTAACGATACCAGGCCTCTGGCTTACACCACCTCCTCGCCGCCTTCTCCCGGTCCGTCCGAGAGGGCGGGTGTAAGTCCGTGACCGCCTCCCTGTCCCTTTTGTTTTCCAAGCTTTATATATTCGCCGGTGAAAAGGAATTTCCTGCTGGTAAGAAGAAGAAAGTTTCACTCTTTGTGCTCACAACGCGGAGGGTTCTCCAGCAGTAGACATGCGGCCTTTGCAAGGAACATTATTAATAGCATTAATGGCGGCCCCTGAAGTCGGCCGTCGGGTGGCCAAAACAAAAAGGGGGCAGTACTGCCCCCTAGTAGACCGCCGGAAAACCCCGATCCGCGGTGTCAGGCGGGCTTCCGCCCGCCTCCGCAAGGGGGCATGCCCCCCTTGCGGAGTTTAGGAAGACTGGTTTACTTGACCAGGTGGAGCCAATCCCCAAACAGGAACTGTAACCGTCCCAGGAACAACGAAATACGAGCCATGACGGTGTTCCCGAAGGCAGCGCCCAGGCCGATCATGATGGCCCAGCGCCCGAAAGAGGCGCCGTAACCCACTAGCGGGTTCTCACGACGCACAGTAAAGAAGAAGTACATCAAGGCCGAGATCAACATCAGGAAGAAGAGGATGTTGTTGATCGTGGAGCCGACGAGAAGAGCCCCCGCCTTGTCCGTAGCCGCGAACTTGATGAAACTATCGTTGATCTGCTTGATCAAAGGCGCCGGAGAGAAGGAAAGGACGTAACCGGCACCGTAACCGACCCAGAAAGACAAGGGATACCGGGATATCCAGGCAACCTTCGGGAAATAGCGGGTATAAATCAGAAGGCCCAGTATCGCCGCCAGGGCATAATCCCATCTTCCATTTTTGAGAATGTCCGTCTGGACGGTAGGCTTGACCAGAGTATCCCAGTTAACTACCAGAGAGAAAGAGGTGGCGATGGCGATAAAGAGGTGCTCCGCCAGCCGGTAGACCGGGTTCTCCTTCCACAGGTAGCTCAGGATGGCCAGGGTCAGAAGCCCTCCCAAGAGGGGTCCCCATTCCATGTAATTCACCTCCTTTGGCTGGAGCCAGGGAATACGGGGACTTGGCAAGTCCGACGTAGAATGCGCCAAAGAAACTCCGATCCCGGAGTAGGGTTAGCGGCTCCTCTTCAAAAGGTAGCCGATGTTGCCCAGGATGATGAAGAGCATGATCGCCAGGTGGCCATAAGACTGCGCCCCCATACCGGCGTTGGCCTTACCCGGTTTACCTACCAGATTCTCATATTCCGCGGCGCCGCGCAGGCCATTGACCAGGCCCTTATACTGGCCGGATCGGACGAAGGGCATTTCCCCCGGGGCTGAAACGGCGGTGCAGGCCACAGCCATGGGGACCCCTTTGGGCTCGACCACACGCTCCAGATACTGGGCAGCTCCCGGATTGCCGGTCATGAACTCGAAGATCCCGGCCACCTGGTCCTTATTCAGGGCCGTCAGGTTCTGCATTATGGGCATGTCGGCCAGCTTCTTGCCCGCCCAGTCGACTCCAGCGGTGGCACTCAGGATGTTATCGGTTGTCAGTCGGAGGACCGACACGGCTTCATTCCGCCAGCCCAGGTTAACCCAGTCTTTGCCGTATTCCTTCTTCATCTCTTTGCCAATCTCCTCGGCAAAGTTCTGCATCAGGGCCTGGCCGTCCTGCCACATCGGGAAGATGACGACCTTCAGGTTCTTCTTGAAGGCCTGCCGCAGTACGGCCTTGGAGACCGGCCCCATTTCCGGGACGGTGCTGGGACCGTAATCGGCTCCAATCCAGAGCACTGAGCCCTCGGGCATCTTCTCGACAAAGTCATAGGCCATCTTGGTTTCCTTAGTAGTAGCCAGGGGAAGAGGCGCGGGGAAAAGCACCGGGATAGCCAGGACCAAAAAGAAGATGATGTAAATGACCCGCGGATCGATCTTCTGCATTCTCTCGAAGATGTTCATGGTAACACCTCCTCTCTCCGTTCTAAGAGGGAGCCTCGGAAATTGCGAAAGTCTCTGATCCAATCGCCCCAGGCTAGGGCAGGGGTCTAACTGCGCCCGCCCATGTGGGCCCGTTCAATTCCCAGAATGATGCGCATGGCCACGGCGAAGGCGCCAACGTAGGCACCGATCTGGATGGCCCGCATGGCCGCCGTATTCGGAATCCGCATGATCCAATCCTTCCCGTCAACCACCCAGGGGCCCAGGGCCTCCCCGAAGGGGATATTCCCTAGCATCACCCAGAAGGCGGCAATCAGAAGGACGGTGGCTTCCCAGCTCCGGATCCGGAAAGCCCGGTAGGCCGCCGAGGCAATATAGAAGGCCAGCAGGGAGAACATGGTCGCGTCCAGGTTAAGGAAGGCGTTGTTGTAGATCCACCGGAAGGTAGTCCCTTTGTTGCCTTCGATGAGCCCCAGCAACAGGTAGCCATACATCACCACCAGGAGGACGACACTATTGTACCAGCCCTCCTTGCGCCGGCGGATGTTCATGCCGTGGACCATGGTCAGACTGATGAGACCGATCAACAGGGCAAAGGTCCCGCTGATGTTGAAGTACTTATCCATGTTGTTCAAGACCTTCACCTGGTCGCCCAAGAAAAAGTACTTCCCAAATACAATCATCAGCGCGGCGAGAATTGTGATGAACATTGGGACTTCTTTTCGCACTTACCTCACCTCCTTCGGTGCAAGGCTTATAGACTTTGGCTTTGTGAGGATCGCCGGCCCCACAGGCATGGAGAGTGGCAACCTTCCACCACCGGACCTCCCGTACCAGGGCTTTGTATCAAAGCCGCTTTCCTCTCTGGCCAGCGGTCACTTCAGGAGCAGGTCCTTCAAGAAGTTGGTCTTAGCCCCGAAGTTATTGAAGTTGGCTACGATGGTTCCCAGCAGGATCAGAGCGAAGATGGCGATCTTGGCCACGTCCTGCCCGACGACGGAGCCCGTTAACACCGGGTCCTTGGAGAGATAGGCGCTCCCGGCATAGATCTCTTCCCCGATCAGGGTGTAGTCGCAGGCCGTCACAAAGAAGGGGAGCTGGGCCGTCGAAGTGGTGCCTGCCACCTGAATGGCCCCGGCCTGGTACCCGGCCTCGGCAAAGATGAGGGCCTCGGCGTAGAAGTAGCCGATCATGATGTTGGCCGCTACCTTCTCGCGCTGGAAGATGCCCAGGACGCCGGAGGCATAGGCGAACTGGTAAGGTGACAGGTAACGAACATCATCGGGGTTGTAGGCGTCGGGCCGCCCGGCCTCCAGGTAGGCCTGCCGGATAATCTCGTCCGCAATGGCATAGACGTAGTTGTTCCGGTGGGTGTTGATGAGCCGGGTGTCATAGCGCGCCGCCAGCTTGGCCACGTGTCCCAGGGTGGCAAAGAAGGCGAACGTCTCAGGATAATCCACCCCACCCAGACCCGGGCTGAAGTGTACCGGTCGTCCCATCTCCGTCGCCCGGCCGATGGCCTCGTCGATGGCGTCCAGGCCGGCGATCTTCCGGATGGCCGGGATCTTCTTAGCTCCCCGCGCCCGGGTGATCATGACCCAGACCACCGCCGTCATGAAGAGCATGAGGAAGAAGGCCCCTACATTCTTCTCCACGAAGAGGCCGAGAGCCGGTTCCGGCTTCTTGGCCGCCGCAGCCGCCAGGTAAAAGATTGGATTCACTCTTTTTCACCTCCTCTTAGCTTACTTTGCCTTCTATAAAGAGGGAGTCCCCCCCCATATAGACCACCCATGTTGACCAGATGTCAACCTTCGGTGTACTGCTTTATTCGACGTTGCGGCCTGATTTCCTCCTTTTCAGGTAATTGTAATCTAAAATTAACATTAAGAAACCAGGAGGGTTGCCCTTCGGAGAAGGACAACCCTCGGCCATTGAAACCGCGGTTCTTAAGCAGTCGCCCCGCCTCCCCCAAGGGGAGGAAAGATGGAGACCCTATCTCCCTCGTGCAGGGGGACGGAGAGTTCCTGGCGGCGGCCGTTGACCAGAAAGATGGCCGCCTCCTCCTCCGGTATCTTGACCACAGTCAGGAGATCCCGCCCGGTGGCGGCGGCTGGCAGATCAACGACCCCGCCCTGGCCCGGAGCCAAATCAGGAAGGTGTCTTCTGAGGGTGGCAAAGAGCTTGATCTCTACCTTCATTGGGATCTCTCCATCCGCTGTCGCCAGGAGACCGTTGAAAAATCCCCATCTGCTGTGTCGCTCCGGCTCCTCGCTCAACGTACCACCTGTACCCCCCGCTTCGGAGCCTTGTCGCTCCTAGCATCTGGGCTGATTTGAGGTCTCGTCATGACGGTGTCTCGGGCGAGTTAACCACTCAAAACGCAGTTCGTCAGCGGTCTCCTATGCTCCGGTTATGTCCCGCTGGCGGCTTTCTCTGCCGTCTCAAAATTGAAAACCTGGTCCAGTTCGGCCTCACTGACGTCAAAGACGGTATGGTGGGGCGGCAGGGCTTCTGCCTTCATCCAGGTCGGGAGTCGGTCGTGGGCAGAGGTAAACCCGGCCCGCCGATTGAACTCCCGTTCCACCTTGAGGACTGCCTGGCCATACTTCACCACGTCCCCCACCGTTAGCTCGGTCCCGTATTTGGCATTGAGCATTTCCACTACCGTCGGTAGACCCTCCGGATTGTCCAGGAGGGCAAAGGCGACAAAAAGGCACAGGCCGGTGGAATCCACCGCCGCCGTCGCCACCTGCAGGTCGCGAGAGAGGGCCACCTGACCTTCCGGCTTCAGGGGATCGACGTTGCCACCTACGCCCAGGATATTGGCTGTGATACTGTACCCCGCCGTATGGTCCGCTCCCATGGTACTGGTGGCATAGGTGACCCCGATGCCCTTGGCCGCCCTGGGATCATAGGCCGGCATGTGCTGCCCCTTAACCGTGGCCACCCTGGTCACACCAAACGCCTTACCGGTGAATTCGGCCCCCTGACCCAGGATCCGCCCCAACGGCGTCCCCTGACGAATTTCCTCCAGCAAACGGATGGCCCCGGCTCCGTCTCCGAAGGGGATAACCCCGCCCTCCATGGCCACCCCCAAGGTACCGCCGGTCTCGATGGTGTCAAGACCGATATCGTTGCAAAGGATGTTTAATTTGGCCACTATATCCAGGTCGCCGTTTTCCAGATGGGCCCCCAGGGCCCAAGCGGTTTCATACTCAACCGGGGCGCAAACCTCGCCGTCTTTGGTGGGATAGACATTGGAACAACGCATGACACACCCCGGATGGCAGGCATGGGTGGCCTTTCCACCGCGGGCCACGGCCGTCTCGGCCAATTTCTCTCCGCCTATATCCGCCGCCTTCTCGAAACTGCCTCTTTGGAAGTTTCTGGTAGGAAGCGCCCCCGCCTCGCTGATGACATTCATGAGAACATCGGTCCCAAAAGCCGGCAGGCCCTGACCCGTCACCGGGTGCGCCAGAAGGATTTCGGTAAACTTCTTCGCCGCCGCTTTGAACCGTTCCGGTTCCTTCACCGGGGCGTTAAAGGCACCGGGCGCATCCACGACGATGGCCTTGAGCCCCTTGGAACCCATGACTGCCCCCAAACCGCCGCGACCGGCGTAACGACTGGAGTTACCGTCGGGGTCATTATTTGTAACCCCGGCGCTGGCCATGAGCATCTCTCCCGCCGGGCCGATGGTGATCACGGCCACCTTTTCACCGTATCTCCGACGCAGCCTGGTCGTGACCTCATAGGTGCCAACCCCGGCCAGGTCATCCGCCTCCAAGAGCTCCGCCTCCGTCGGGCTCAGGTGAAGCAGGTAAAACCCCTTCCGAGCCGGCTTCCCTTCCACCACAATCGCGTTGATCCCCAGGTTGGCCAAGAGCTGGGAGGAAATCCCCCCGGCGTTGGACTCCTTGATCCCACCGGTAAGGGGGCTCTTGGCCCCGACGCTGAGACGGCCCGAGGAAGGAGCCGTCGTCCCCGATAGTAAGCCTGGGGCGATAACCAGTTTGTTCTCCGCCGATAGGGGGTGGCAGGCAGGAGGCACTTCGTCAAAAACCAGGCGCGAGGTCAGAGCCCGTCCTCCCAGAAGCTCGTATTCCTTCGGTACCGGTTCCTCGCTGACCACCAGGCTGCTCATGTTGACCCTGATGAACCTTGCCATCTAAATCCCTCCCTTTTGGTTCTTTGCTCTGGCTATGCCCATCGCGCCAATGGTGCAAATAGACCCCCGAAGGCCGCCTGGACTCCCCTGAGACGAAAAAAGAAGGCCAATACTGGCCTCCTCCTTTGCGCAATGGCGGGCAGGAACATTGCTGTTCCGGCCTTAACGTTTGCTCCCCCGCCCTGGGCCCCCCACCGGCCCC
>JAMCWA010000077.1 GCA_023475165.1 Bacillota bacterium
TTTTCGTGCCGCCAAACGTCTCCTGGATTACGGCTTCCATCCTCCCACCATCTACTTCCCGCTGATCGTGGAAGAGGTGATGATGATTGAACCGACCGAGACGGAAAGCCGGGAGGCCCTAGATCACTTTGCCGATGTCATGACCCAGATTGCCCGGGAGGCGGAAGAGGAGCCAGAAAAGGTCAAGACCGCTCCGCATACGACGGTGGTGGGCCGGTTAGACGAGACCTTGGCGGCACGAAAACCCGATCTGAGGTGGAGAAAAGCCTGAGTCCGGATAGATGGGGATTAACCACCGCTCGTCGTGGCTATCCAGGAGGGGAAGGTTTTGGATCTCACGGGGCAAAAACCAGAGTGGGCGATAGGATCGGCCGGAGACGGCGATCTGACGGAATTGCTGGAAAAGGCCTGGGCTCTGCGCCAGGCCAATTTTCCACCTGAGATTGAAATGAATCATCCCCACAAGACTACGGTAATCAGCGTGACTGGTCAGAAGTGCTCCCTGAACTGTGCCCACTGCGGCCATCATTACCTGGAAGGTATGATGAATATAGAGGAGGGCCGGCGCTGGCATCAGGAAAAAGAGAATGCGAGCTTCCTCATCAGTGGTGGTAGCACCAAAGAAGGAAAGGTGCCATTTTACCAGTATTTAGAGGAGATTCGCCGGTTGAAGGGCTTGGGGCGCCTTAATCTACACGTGGGTCTGGTGGATGATTATGAAGCCAAACTGCTGGGGGACCTGGCTGACACCGTTTCTTTTGACTTCGTGGTGGACGATCAAAGTATCCGGGAGGTCTTTGGCCTGAACCGGTCTGGAGAGGATTATCTCCGGTCCTACCAGCTTCTAAGGAAATACACCCGGGTCACACCGCATATCTTGGTCGGGTTGCACCAGGGAAGAATCGCCGGCGAATACCGGGCCTTGGCCGCTCTTCGGGAGGTAGGTGCCCAGACCCTGGTCTTTATTGTCTTCCGTCCCACGCCGGGAACACGCTACGCCCTTGTGGCTCCACCCCCTCCAGAGGAGGTCGCCAGCCTTTTGGCCACGGCCAGAATTATGTTTCCGGCTACGCCGGTAATTTTGGGGTGTCTGCGACCAGGCGGCTCCTACCGGCTGAAATTGGATGGCCTGGCCCTCAGGGCTGGGGTAAACAAGATCGTCAACCCGGCCCCGGAGTTGGCGGATCTGGCTCGGACCATGGGGTTGACGGTGATCGGCGGGGACGAATGCTGTGTCCTTTAGGAGATCGCTGAAAACACCCATCTGCTTTGGCCAATCCGCCAGGAGGGTTTTTCTTGTCAAATGGTGCGTGACTATAGGGAATTGTGACGTCATCCTCCGAAGAACTCCTCCCGAGAATGGGGCGTAACTGTGGCGGATTGTAGCGCAATCGCCAGGAGAAGTTCTCCGAAAATGCTGCGTAACTATAGGCGAGCGTGGTGCAATCGGCCCGCAACAGGTTGCCATGCCAAAAGGGATGTAGACTGTGGGCTATTGTGGCGCTCTGGCGGCTCCTCGCTCAACGTTGCACCTGGCGGGCACGAGAGACGACTTTGGTTCGTCTTAGGAGGTTTCTTTACCATGGTTCATGTCTCGGCCGGGACGGCGCACGTCCTGGGCTTGAAGAAGATTAAAATTGATGCCTTGCCGACCACAGCTTACTTGATGGTGGGGGAGCGGTGCGACCGGGGTTGCGGCTTTTGCCCGCAGTCCCGCCAGAGCCTTTCTCCGGAAGGCTATCTGTCCCGCGTGAGCTGGCCGGAGTTTCCCCTAGAAAAGGTGAGAGCCGGACTCCAGGAAGCCTTTCGGTCAGGACAGCTAAAGCAGGCTTGTCTGCAGGTGATTTACAATGGCGCCAGTCACCAGAAAACCAGGGAGGCAGTGGCCGCCCTGAAAAGGATCGAGGGATTGCCCATCAACGCTTCCCTTTACCTGGGGACGCCGGAGGAACTAAAAGAGGTGGCGGGCTGGGGGGTTGACCGGATCTCCCTGCCCCTGGACGCCGCCAGTGAGGCGATCTATCGCCGGGTCAAGGGGGGGTCTTTCTCTCGAGCTCTGGGGCTCCTGGAGTCGGCGGCCAGGGTCTGGCCCGGACACATCAGCACCCATCTCATCGTGGGCCTAGGCGAGACGGAGGAGGAGATGATCCGGCTCATCCAGAGGATTCATGACCTGGGGGTTACCATTGGTCTCTTCGCTTTCACTCCGGTTCGGGGGACACCCCTCCAGGCTCAGCTGCCACCGCCGATATCCAACTACCGGCGGGTACAGGCGGCACTCCACTTGATCGTTAACGGGTGGGATCGGGCTGAAGCTATGACCTTCACCTCGGGACGACTCAAGTCTTTCGGTCTTGCGCCAGAAGAATGGTGGCACCTTCTGGCCGGCGGGGAGGCCTTCCGGACATCCGGATGCAAGGACTGTAACCGTCCCTATTATAATGAACGGCCCGGGGAGGTAATGTATAACTACCCACGCCCCCTGAACCAGGAAGAGGCCACGGCCTGTCTGGTGGAGATGGAGATGAGCAGCAAGACGATGGCAAATAGGGCCTAGGCGGAGATCCCCCTGCCACCAAGAGGCGGCAAGGGGACCTCCTAGCGGTCTCCCGGGCCGGCTTACCGCTGACACCAAAGTTTGTCAGCAGTCTCCTGGGAGTCGCCCGCGGCGGCGGAACTCGTTGGGCGGCCCGGCAGCGCCGCCTTCGATAGGAGGAGAGCGCCAACATGAGAAGCGGAGGGGGACAATGGCGCCTGCTTTTCACAGGTCATGGCTCCGGGGCCTGGAACATGGCCGTGGATGAGGCCATGATGCTTCTTCATGCCCAAGGGAAGATCCCCCCCACTATACGTTTTTACCAATGGGAGCCGCCCGCCGTTTCTTTGGGGTACTTTCAGAGCTGGCAAAAGGAAATCGATAGAGAGGCTTGTCGCCGCCTGAGCATAGATGTGGTACGACGGCCTACCGGTGGGCGGGCCGTCCTGCATCACCACGAGGTCACCTACAGCGTGGTTATCCGACAGGAGCTTTTGCCTGGCTCCATCTTGGAGACTTACCGCCAGTTAAGCCAGGGGCTTCTGGCCGGCTTTGTCTTTCTAGGGGTACAGGCTGAGATGGCCTCTCTGGAAAGGGATCGTCTGCGGGACGGCCTCCCGGGCCGGGCCGCGGGAGCGGCCTGTTTTGACTCCCCTTCCTGGTATGAGCTCCTGGTGGAAGGGAGGAAGGTTGTCGGCAGCGCCCAGGTTCGCAAACAGGAGACCATCCTCCAGCACGGATCTATCCTCCTCGATCTGGATGTTGACCTCCTGATGGAGGTCCTGGCCTTTCCCTCGCCGGCAGTAAGGACCAGGACCAGGCGGGTCTTGGCCGGGAAGGCCGGTTCCTTGCGAGATTATTTGGGAAAAGAGGCTACCTTTGAAAGGGTAAGCCAGGCCATGGCCCAGGGTTTTGCCAAAGCCTTGGGGATTGAGCTCATCCCCGCGGATCTCCAAGATGAGGAAAAGAAGCTGGCGGAGGAATTAGCCCGGGAGAAGTATGCGGCGGATTGGTGGCTGGAAAGAGCCTGATGGTGAAGCCGGGCGCACGACCATTATGGCCTTCTGGATTCCTGTTGGGTAACGGCTGACGAACTGTGTTTTGAGTGGTAAACCCCGGTTGCCAGGAAACGACGAAAGGGTGACGGAAAGTGTATGATCTAGCCATCATCGGGGCAGGCACGGGCGGTTATGTGGCAGCCATCCGAGCGGCCCAACTGGGGGCAAAGGTGGCCTTGGTCGAGAGGGATCGTCTGGGCGGGACCTGCCTTAACCGTGGCTGCATCCCGACCAAGGCGTTAGTGCGAAGCGCCGCCGTCCTGCAGTTGGCCAGGAAGGCAGCCTCGTTCGGGGTCAACATCGGCCAGGTTGAATTGGATTTTTCCGCCGTACAGGCGCGCAAGAACGATAGTGTGAAGCACCTGGTGGCGGGGGTGGAGTTGCTGCTGAGAAGTAACGGGATAGATGTCTTCCGGGGGACGGGGTCCCTGCAGAGAAAAGGAGAAGGCATCTATCACCTGGTGGTGCAACCGGCCAAAGGGGACTCCAGCCCGCGGCAAGAGTTGGAGGCGGCCAGAGTCATCCTGGCCACCGGGTCGCAACCGGTTCTCCCGCCCATCCCCGGGGTTGATCTGGGGGGGGTCATCACCAGTGAGGAGGCTTTGGAGCTGGAGCACGTTCCGGCCTCCCTGGTGGTGATCGGGGGAGGGGTCATCGGCCTGGAGTTCGCCGGGATCTACCGGAGCTTCGGCTCCCAAGTGGCGGTGGTGGAGATGCTGCCGAACCTGCTGCCGATGGTCGACGAGGAATTGTCCCGCCGGCTCCTACCGGTCTTCAAAAGACAAGGGATGGAGGTCCATACTTCGGCCCGGGTTAAGGTCATCGAGAGAATTGGCGCTCAGTTGATGGTGGTAGCCGATACCCCCGCTGGGGAGATTCGTCTTTTCGGTGAATACGTTCTGGTGGCCACCGGCCGGCGCCCGGACTTCGGCGGTATTGACCTGACTGAACTGGGGGTAAACTACTCGGCGAGGGGGATTCAAGTAGATTCCAGTATGGCCACCCAGGTCCCGGGGCTAGCAGCCATTGGCGACGTTACGGGGGGAACCATGCTGGCCCATGTGGCCTCCACGCAGGGTATGGTGGCGGTGGAGAGGATGCTCTTGGGACATGGGGAAATGGACTACACCCGGGTGCCCAGCGCCGTTTTTACATACCCGGAGGTGGCCTCGGTGGGCTTAAGCGAGAAAGCGGCTCGGGAAGCGGGACAGACGGTACAGGTGGCCAAGTTCCCTTATAGTGCCAGCGGGAAGGCCGTCACCATGGGTGAGACGGAGGGATTGGTGAAGATTGTAGCTGATCAGAAGGGGCGTCTCTTAGGACTGCACATCTTTGGAGAAAACGCCGCCGATCTCATTCACGAGGGAGCGTTGGCCCTAACGCTGGGGGCTTCGGTGCAGGATATCGTCAGGACCATCCATGCCCATCCTACCCTGGCGGAAACCATTCATGAGGCTGCCCACGGCCTGGCTGGTGGCTACATCCACCTGGCGCGAGGCAATACTCGGAGGGGCCTGGGTTAAATGCTTTTGGATATCGGTCAACAATTTTGATTGAGGTTTAACTTGCAGGATTTTATTAAGGAATGTAGAATTAGAATAAACAAAATTAAATCATGCTAAAGGGAGGCTAACCATGGCCAATCTTGGGGTTGATTTTGCCGGCCTGAAACTGAAGAACCCCGTTTTGCCGGCGGCCGGACCGCCGGTGAAAGATGCGACAGCTATTTTAGCCGCCGCCCGGGGCGGCGCCGGAGGGATTGTAACCAAGACCATTTCCGTGGTGGCGGCCGATGTCCCTAAACCGAACATGGCCGAGATCCGCGGCGGCTTTCTCAATACGGAACTTTGGTCTGAGTTGCCCCCGGAGCAATGGCTGGAAACAGAATATGCCCTCGCCCGCCAAAGTGGCCTGACCACTATTGTCAGTCTAGGCTACCGGCCGGAGGAGATCCGGGAACTGGCCCGCAAGGTGCGGCCCTTCGCCGATGCCCTGGAGCTATCCACCCACTACGTCGGGACCGATCTCTCCCCCATCGTTAAGGCCCTCAAGGCGGCCAAAGATGAGGTGGATGTACCTGTCTTTATGAAACTGAGCCCCCACGTTCCGGACATAAAGATGGTGGCCAGGGCCCTGGAGGACGCCGGGGCCGATGGTCTGGTCCTGATCAACTCCTTCGGCCCGGTAATGGGGATCAACATTGAGACTGGATTACCTTTGATGGGGAGCAAAGAAGGCTACGGTTGGCTTTCCGGAACCGCCATCAAGCCTCTGACGCTGCGATTTGTCTACGATGCCGCCAGCGTGGTCAAGATACCCATCTTCGCTGTGGGAGGTATCTCCACCGGACGAGATGCCATCGAGATGATCATGGCCGGCGCGGCGGCCGTTCAGGTTTGTACCGCGGCCATCCTAAACGGGCCCACCATCTACGGAAAAATCGCCCGGGAGATGGACGACTGGCTGGATGCCCATGGCTATGAATCCCTGCAAGAGATCCGCGGCCTGGCCCACCGTAGGGCGGCCCAGAGGAGCTTCCGTACCCACGTGGTGGCACCTACCATTTACGAAGAAAAGTGCACCGCCTGCGGCCTCTGCCGTGTTTGCCCTTACGGCGCCATCACCGTGGAGAAGGTAGTGGCCATCAACCTAGATCTTTGTGCCGGTTGCGGCCTCTGCGTTAGTCGCTGCCGGTTTGGGGCTCTGGAACTAAAGGTCTAGACTCCTGACAGTGTGAAAAAAGTTTGTTTTCTGGGGAGACAAAAGCGGATGGAAATGAAGCGGGTAAAGATCGAAGAGGCCATTGGACGTCCTTTGGCCTATGACTTGACCAAGATAGTGCCGGGTTTTAAAGGACCGGTTTTCCGCCGCGGGCATCTCATCACCCCGCAAGACCTCCCGGAACTTCGAGCCATCGGTAAGGCGGAGGTAGTGGTCTTTGATTTGGAACCTGGCGTTTTGCACGAGGATGAAGCGGCCCGCCGGCTGGTTGAGGCCATTGGGGGTGCCAACCTGGAAATCAGGATGCCTGGGGAAGGTTGGGCTGATCTGGCTTCCCAGGTCCAGGGGCTCTTGAAGGTGGATATTTCCCTTCTGGAGCAGTTCAATGGCCTGGGAGAGGTGGAGATCACCACTCTCCACAACAATACCCCGGTTAAGGTGGGGGAATTGGTGGCGAAGGCCAAGGTCCTGGGCTTGACGGTAGCTGAGGATCAGATACGCCAGGTGGAAGAGGCTTCCCGGCCCGCCGGTATCATCGGGGTACTGCCATTTCAGCGGCAGAGCATTGGCCTGATCGTGACGGGTAACGAGGTGGCCGGCGGGCTGGTCCAAGACCGCTTTACCGACCTGGTGGAGGAACGGCTGGCCGAATACGGCTCGCGAATCGGATGGAGAAGCATCCTCCCGGACTACCCAGAGGAAATTGCCCGGCGGATCCAAGAGTACGTTGCCGCTGGCGCCGACATGGTGATCGTGACGGGAGGTCTTTCTCCCGACGACACGACCCCTGTGGCCATAAGGTCTTCGGGAGCCAGAATAATCTCCCATGGAGCCCCCGTTTCGCCCGGAGCCATGTTCCTCCTGGCAGAGTTGGAAGGGAGACCGCTTTTGGGTGTACCCGCCGGGGCCCTGGGGAAGCCACGGAGTATGTTCGATCTGGTATTACCCAGGTTCCTGGTCGGTGAGAGGTTAAGTCGCCGGGACATTGTCCGTTATGGTCATGGTGGCATCTGCATCAACTGTTCGCCGTGTACTTTTCCCCATTGCTCCTTCGGAAAAGGGAGTTGATGGAGGTGGAGGAAGGGCTGGGGCCGCTTGCAGCCATTATCCCGGCGGCGGGAGAGAGCCGGCGGATGGTGACCCTAAAGCAGCTCCTACCTTGGGCAGGCGGAAAGACGGTCCTCGAGACGGTCATCGTCAAATTGGCCCGGCCTCCCGTACGACAGGTGATAGTGGTACTCGGGCACCAGGGGGAACTAATCCGGGAACGGTTGGAAAAGGGGGTTCTCCGGGAGCTTATTCATGCCAGCCCAGGGCGTCCCTGGAGTCCTCCCAATTCTACCGGGACCGCACCGGGCGAAAGAGGAGATTTCCCCGGGGGCGGCGCTACGAACTTGGGAACGGTACCGGGATCGTCGGAAGGGCCGGAGATACAACTGGTTTTCAACCATAATTACCACCGCGGGATGCTCTCCTCCATCAAGGTGGGGCTCTCTCTCCTGACCGATTCCAGTAAAGGGTTTTTCCTCTGTCCGGGGGACCACCCCGCGTTTGACCCTGCAGTGGTTCGCCAGCTGGCGGAGATGTCTGTACGGAGCCAGAAGGGGATCGTCATCCCCACCCACCAGGGACGGCGCGGCCATCCGGCCCTATTTTCCCGCAAATTCCTCGGCGAGATTCTGACGTTGCCAGACGAACTGGGGCTGCGGGAACTGAACCGGCGTCACCCCGAGGAGATCCTGGAGGTTCCGGTGGAGGACGGAGGTATACTGGCCGATCTGGATTACCGGGAGGACTATCATCGTTTCCGACCTTCTGACTATCGGGAGAGGGGGAAGGAGAATGTTGGAGATCTACCGGGAGGTAGTCCGTCTCCTGCAGGAAGGCATCGGCGGAGCCCTGGCCACAGTGGTGGAAACGGAGGAGTCCACTCCGGGAAAAATGGATTTCAAAATGGTGGTTTACCCTGATGGCAAAACCCTGGGTACGGTGGGTGGCGGCATCTTGGAGGTCAGAGTAATCAAAGAAGCCCAGGAGGTTATCCGGGAGGGGCGGGCACGGCTGCTTTCTTTTGATCTGAATCCCCACGGGGAGAAGCCGATTGGGATGCTCTGTGGCGGAAAGATCAAGGTCTTTGTTGAACCCCTCCGGTCAACGCCCCGGCTCTTCATTTTTGGGGCTGGCCACGTGGGTCGGGCCCTGACCCGGGCGGCGCACCTGGCCGGCTTCAGGGTCACCGTGATTGATGATCGACCGGAGATGGCCAACCAGCAGGCCTTGCCGGAGGCGGCGGAAGTCCTCTG
The DNA here is from genome assembly GCA_023475165.1 of Bacillota bacterium. GTDB lineage: Bacteria > Bacillota > Sulfobacillia > JAMCWA01 > JAMCWA01 > JAMCWA01. Next base: position 8,619 of record JAMCWA010000077.1, read on the forward strand.
CCGCCCCTTTGTCGAGGCGGCCACTGGGCTTGGCCTGGGTCGGGAGGACTATGTCGTCATCATGACCTATGGCCACGGCTATGACCGGCATGTTCTGGAAGGTATCCTGGCGCAGAGCCCACTACCCAGATATGTTGGCATGATTGCCAGTAAGAATAAAGTCAAAGAAGTCTTCCATCAGCTGGAAACAGCGGGGGTTTCCGGCGACCTTCTGGCCCGGGTTCACTCACCCGTTGGTCTTAAAATCGGGGCCCAGACCCCCGAGGAGATCGCCATCAGTATTGCCGCCGAGCTTGTGGCCGAGAGGCGCGGGGTGTTGGCCTAGCAGACCGCTGAAAAACACCCATCTGCGGTGTGGAGCAATCCGCAAGAAAGAACCTTTTTACTAGAGGGGCGTTACTATTGCCGATTGTCGCTCCTGTGGCTCCTCGCTCAACGTACCTGTTAGTACGCCTCGCTTCGGAGCCTTGTCGCTCTTAGCATCTGGGCTGATTTGAGGTCTTGGCCTGACGGTATCTCGGGCGCTAACCACGCAAAACGCAGTTAGTCAGCAGTCTCCTAGCAGACCCCTGAAAAACACCAATCTGCTGGCTTCCAGAAAAATGATTTCCAACGAAACGATTGAGGTGTCAAGGTCGTTGAATAACGTCAGCTTCCTGAAATGTATCAAATGTGGCCGTGAGTATCCTGCCACCCCTGAGGCCACCACCTGCCCGGCTTGTGGACCGGTGGAGGGGATCTTGGATGTGGTTTATGATTATTCTCAAGTCAAAAGGGAATTGACCAGGGAGGCCCTGGCTCAAAACCAGGTCTACAGCATCTGGCGTTACTCACCCTTACTACCCATCCTTCCGCAGGGCCCGCGATCGGCCCTGCGCGTGGGCTGGACGCCAACCTACCGCGGCCAGCGATTGGCACGAGAATTGGGAGTACGGGAACTCTTTATTAAAGACGACGGTCTAAACCCAACCGCCTCCCTCAAGGACCGCGCCTCAGCCCTGGGAGTGACCAAAGCCCTCGAGGCCGGGGCTACTACTGTGGCCTGTGCCTCCACGGGAAACGCCGCGTCCTCCCTGGCCGGTAATGCCGCCTCTGTCGGTCTAAATACGGTGATCTTTCTCCCGGAACGGGCCCCGGCCGGGAAAGTGGCACAACTCTTGATGTTCGGAGCCACCGTGGTCAGCGTCCAGGGGAATTACCAGGATGCCTTTCGCCTTTCCAGCCAGGCCATCTCCGGCTGGGGTTGGTACAACCGCAATGCCGCCATAAACCCGTATCTGGTGGAAGGCAAAAAGACCGTATCCCTGGAGATGGCGGAGCAATTGGGATGGAAGGTCCCGGACTGGGTGGTTTTCTCCGTGGGAGACGGTTGTACCATCGGTGGCGCCTGGAGGGGCTTTGTCGATCTCTATGAGATTGGCTTGATTGACCGTCTTCCCCGGATGCTGGGGGTCCAGGCGGCGGGTTGTGCCCCCATTTACCGGGCCTGGAAAGGGAAAGGGCCTCTTTTGCCGGAGGAGGAGAAAACCCTGGCCGACAGCATTGCCGTAGGGGTGCCGAGGAATTCCCAAAAAGCCCTACGCGCCATTAATGATTCCCAGGGCCTCATGATCACGGTCTCTGATGAAGAGATCCTATCGGCCATGCGCCTTTTGGGGCGTACCTTGGGCATTTTTGGCGAGCCGGCTGGGGTGGCCGGGGTGGCTGGGCTGAAACGGGCCTTGGAGGAAGGGCTCTTGGAGCCGGAGCAATCCTTCGGGGTGGTCATTACCGGGAATGGGCTAAAGGATGTGGCCAACGGCATCAAGGCCGCCGGGGAACCCTTGCAGATTCCGCCCGACATACAGGTGCTGCGAGAGGTCCTGAAGAAGAGAGGGATCGTTTGAAAGGAAGGGATGAGAGACCATGAGCCAATTTCGTTCGGTCAACCACCCTGTCAGAAGGGTGGATGCCTACGAAAAGGTCACGGGGCGGGCCAAATACGCGGCCGACCTCCGTTTTGACGGGATGGTTTGGGGGAAGGTCCTGCGGAGCCGTTACCCCCACGCCAGGATCAGGTCCATCAACGCGGAGAAAGCCAGGTCCCTTCCCGGAGTCCTGGCCGTGCTGACGGCCCAGGATGTACCTGGGGCCAAGACCTTCGGCATCGTTGTTCCCAACCAGTACCTTCTGGCCGATGACCGGGTCCGCTATCTGGGAGACGGTGTGGCTCTGGTGGCGGCGGAAACGGAGTCTATCGCTCAGGCCGCCCTGGCCTTGATCGAGGTGGAATATGAGGAATTGCCGGGGGTTTTCGACCCGCTGGCAGCTTTGGAAAAGGGGGCGCCAACCCTGCACGCTGAGGCACCGGACAACCTGGCAGTGCACCACCATGTCCAAAAGGGTGATCTGGCGGCGGGGATGGCCGAGGCCGATCTGGTATTGGAAAGGGAATACCGCACCCAGTTCATCGAGCATGCCTACATCGAGCCGGAAGCGGTGCTGGCCTTGCCCACGCACCCCTTCGGTCATTATCTCACCATTTATGGCAGCTTCCAAAACATCTACAACATCCGGCGTTCCGTGGCTAAAGTGCTGGCGCTGCCCCTAAACCGCGTCAGGTTGGTCCAGGCCACCCTAGGGGGCTCCTTTGGCGGTAAAGATGAGGTCATGCATGCCATGGCCGGCCGGGCGGCTTTGTTGGCTCAGGCCACGGGTCGTCCGGTAAAGATGGTCAATAGCCGCGAGGAGTCCATTCTGGAAAGCTATAAACGTCATCCCTACATCCTGCGTTACCAGGCCGGGGTGAAAAAGGACGGAACCATCAGCGCCATGAAGATCGAGGTCTATGCCGACGCAGGGGCCTACGCCTCCATGACCCCCTTTGTTACCTGGCGCTCGGTGGTCCAGGCTACTGGCCCCTATCAGGTGCCCCATGTTCGAACGGATATCTATGGGGTTTACACCAACAACACCTACACCGGGGCCATGCGCGGCTTCGGTTCTCCCCAGGTCTGTTTCGCCAATGAATCCTTCATGGACGAAATCGCCCTGGAATTGGGGATGGACCCGATCGAGTTCCGGATGAAAAATGCCCTCGTCGATGGTTCGGTAACGGCCACCGGGCAGGTCTTAAACCGGCACCGCGTCAGCCTCAAAGAGGTTTTGAGCCAAGCCTTGGAGGCGGTTCAGTATCAGGATAAGGTGAGAGAATACCGCCGTTTCAACGAAACAAATGCAGAAAAGAAACGTGGGATCGGGGTAGCCGTCAGCTACCGTGGGGTCAGCCTGGGGGGAGAAGGTACCGATGCGGCGGGGGCCTATGTTTCCGTACAGCAGGATGGCAGTGTCATCATCCATTCTGGTCTGGTGGAAATGGGCCAGGGGCTGAGAACCATCTATACCCAGATTGTCGCTGAGGAGCTGGGGATCTCTGCGGACCGGATTGTCTTTCTGGACACTGACACCTCGGTGAATCTGGATTCCGGCCCCACCGTAGCCTCCCGGAGCACCATTATGGGTGGTTCGGCGATGAAGGATGCCGCCGGCCGTTTGCGCCTGACCATCCACGGGGTGGCGGCGGACAAATTGGAGGTAGCCCAAGACGACCTGACGGGCGAAGCGGGGATCATCTATTCCCGCAACAACCCGGAGAAAAAGATTACTTTCGAGGAGGCCGTCCGTCATACCGCCCTGCGGGGCCTGCGCCTGACCGAGCTAGGTTGGTACCAGGGACCCAAAGTCTCCTGGGACGAGGAGCATGGTCAGGGAGACGCCTACTTTACTTATGTTTATGCCGCCAATGTGGCTGAGGTTGAGGTGGATGCGGAAACGGGACAGGTGGAGGTTCTCCGCTTTACTGCGGCCCACGATGTGGGCCGGGCCATCAATCCGGAGAACGTCCGTGGACAGATCTATGGGGGGGTCGCCATGGCCCTGGGTTATGGCCTCTTGGAAGAGGTGGAAATGGACAAGGGGGTTACCAGGAACCTGAATTTTGACGAGTATTTTGTGGCCACGACCATGGATGTTCCAGATATCCAGGCCATCATTGTGGAAAACCCGGATGAATTTGGGCCTTACGGGGCAAAGAGCGTTGGGGAACCGACCCTAGAGATCGGGGCGCCGGCCATAGCCAATGCCATCGCCTTTGCCACGGGAAAGCGCTTACGGGAACTGCCCATGGACCTGGAAAGGGTGCTCTTGGGCCACTCCCTGCGCGAACGGCGTACAAAGAGGGGGAGTGTCGAGCGATGAAGGAGTTTGATTTTGTCCGAGCGGGTACCCTCTCGGAGGCCCTGGAGTTCCTGGCCGTCCGCCACACGGCCACGCGGGTCATCGCCGGTGGTACCGACCTCATGATCACCCTCCGGCGAAACGACCCGTCCTGGCCCGGGCCTGGTTACATTCTGGACCTCACCGGGCTGGATTGCCTGCGCGGCATCAGCCGGGAGGGTGACCGGATCAGGATCGGGGCTCTTACCACCCACACCCAGTTGGCCGAATCTCCCCTGCTCAAAGATAAGGTGCCCTTCTTGAGTGCGGCCGCCTTTTCCGTCGGTTCGCCTCAGATTCGTAACCGGGGTACCATCGGTGGTAACATCATCAACGCCTCCCCGGCTGCCGACACCCTGCCGCCCCTGCTGGCCCTGGAGGCCAGATGCCGGCTGGTCTCGCGGGAAGGGGAAAGGGATGTTTCCCTAACTGAACTGCTCACCGGTCCCTATCGCACCAGTCTGCGACCCCAGGAGATCCTTAAGGAGGTCTACTTCCAGATCCCAGGGGAGGGGACAGGCTTCTCCTTTCAAAAGGTCGGGCGGAGAAAGGCCCTTTCCATCTCCCGTCTGAGTGTGGCGGTCCTTCTTTCCCTGGTCGAGGGGCAGGTGGGGAAGGCCCGGGTTGCTGTGGGGGCGGCCCTGGCTAACGCGGCCCGACTTCCAGAGGTGGAGGAGTTCCTTGAAGGGCGCCTTTTGGATCGTGACGTGGCCCAGGAGGCCGGAAAACTGGCGGCAGAGAAAGTGGTTGAGATTACCGGACGGCGCTGGTCGACCCCCTACAAGGAGCCGGTCCTGCTCGCTTTGGTTCGGCGGGCCCTCTTGGCCGCCGGAGCGCCACAATCGCCATAGTCTACGACGCATCCCGGAAGAATTTCTCCCGGTAATTGCGCCAGGCAGATAGACTTTTTCAACGGTCTCCAAGGAAGGAGGCGAACGGAAATGAAGAGTACACCTTTGCGGTTGCGGGTTAATGGAAAGACGATCGAGACGATGGTGGAGCCCAACCAGAGGCTCCTGGACTTCTTAAGGGACGAACTCCGCCTGACCGGGGTCAAGGAAGGCTGCGGGGTGGGGGAGTGCGGGGCTTGTACCGTCATCATGAATGGGCAGGCGGTCAACTCTTGCCTGGTGCTGGTTGGGCAGGCCAACGGGGCCGACGTTTTGACCGTTGAGGGTCTGGCCGAGGACGGGGAACTTTCGCCGCTCCAGCAATCCTTCATTGACCACGGGGCCGTTCACTGCGGCTTCTGCACCCCGGGGATGGTCATGAGTGCCCAGGCACTTCTGATGAAAAACCCCAAACCTTCCCGGTCAGAGATCAAGACGGCCCTTTCCGGTAATCTCTGCCGATGTACGGGATACCAGCAGATTGTGGCGGCGGTAGAAGGGGTCATCAAGAAAGTGGGGGCTGATAGCGCAAAATGAAGTTCAAACTATTGCCGGAAGCATTTAAGTGAAGTAAAATACGAGTAGAGTTATTAAGTACAATTTAAACGGAAGAGGTGGACTCTTGATGATTGACTGGGCCAAGAAAAAGAAACCAGTGAACAACGTCCTGGAGGCGTCTGGCGGTACTCCCATGGTCAGATTGAACCGGGTAACCCAAGGGGTGGGAGCAACCATCTACGGTAAGTTGGAGTACTTCAACCCCAGCGGCAGCCTGAAGGACAGAATCCTTCCTTACATTTTTGCGCAGGCTGAGGCCCGCGGGGAGCTAAAGCCGGGCATGACCGTCATTGAAGGCACCACTGGCAACACCGGCATCGCCACGGCCATGACCGGGGCCGTTTACGGCTACCCGGTGGTCATTGTGATGCCCGACGGCATGAGCGAGGAGCGGAAAAAGACCATCCGTGCCTATGGGGCCCAGATCGTCTTCACCAAAGGGGCCGAAAGTGATGTCGACCTTGTTCTGCAAAAGGTGGAGGAGATCAAGGCCAGTGCTCCCGGGAAGTACTTTGAGGTGCGCCAGTTTGCCAACCCAGACAACGTCATGGCCCACTACCTGACCACTGGTCCGGAGATTTGGGAGCAAACGGAAGGCCAGGTGGATATCGTTTTGGCCTCCCAGGGGACCGGAGGGACCATCACCGGAATTGGCAAGTACCTGAAGGAAAAGAATCCGAAGATCAAGGTCCTGGCCGTCGAGCCGGCGGAATGTCCCCTCCTCTCCCGCGGAACCTGGGGTTCACACCAGATCGAGGGTATCGGTGATGGCTTCATCCCCGGTAACCTGCATCTGGATGTTCTGGACGGTGTCGTCACTACCACCTCGGACGAGTCCATAGAGATGGCCAAACGCCTGGCCCGTGAGGAGGGGATCTTCGCCGGGATTTCCTCCGGGTGTAACGTCGTGGCCGCCCTGAAGGTGGCGCGCCGGTTCCCTGAGGCCAAAGTGATTGTGACCATGATCAATGACAACGGCTTACGGTACTTCTCCACGGCCCTGGCCGGCGAGGCCAAGCACGTCGAGATTCCCGAGCGGGAACACCCCGGCAATCCCGAGGAAGAGACCATCCTAAGAGAAAAGAGAAAACACTGGGTGATCATTAACTAAAGGCGGAGGAGAGACCTATGGGCAAGACCGTGGTAATCGCCCTGGGGGGTAACGCCATTTTGCAGAGTGGCCAGAAGGGGACCGCCGAGG
>JAMCWA010000069.1 GCA_023475165.1 Bacillota bacterium
TACGCTGACCGCCCTTAGCCGCTCGGCGGCGGCCTTTCGTCCGGTACCGCGCGGATTCTCCATCCCTGGAGAGCCGCGCTCGGCGGCATCCGTGCCGCCGACTGAACTTCAGGCCGCGCCTTGCGGAGGGCGGTACCAGCTCGGGCCAATGCGGCTACGCCGCCTCCCCCAACAAGCTGCCAGCACCTCCGCTCCGCGGCCGGCTTCTTCATCATTTGCTGGTGCCGCTGGCGGCATGGGGGTCTAGCCTGAAACGGACCAGCTACCTCCAGGGTGCCGCCGCAGGTGGCATGAGGAACTACCAAGCTGTCCGGACTCCTTGAAATGGAAGCCGTTCTTTCGGTCGGGAGCCAGATAAGGTTAGCGGCAGCAAAGGTTAGCACGGTCTGCAATTCGAGGAGGGAGTCTGGTTAAAGAGCAAATACTCCTGGCCATCATGTCTTTTTTCATGGGCTTCCTCAAAGCGGCTTTCGGGATTGGGGCGGGGGTTTTCCTGGTGCCCATCGGAGTGCTGTTCATGCCGCCGCGGGCGCTGGTGGGGGCCATGGCCCCCCTGATGCTCATCACCGACCTGGTGGCCCTGCGCCACCAGTGGAGGAAGTGGCACCCGCTGCACACCAGGACCCTTCTGGAAGGCGGGCTGTTGGGTTTGTTCCTCGGGATCTATTTCCTGGCCCGGGTTCCGGCCTTCTATGCCCGCAAGGCCATTGGCCTGGTGGCCTTGACTTACGCCCTTTATCAACTTCTGGGGAAGAGGTGGCGCCCCTCAGGGGGGAAGGATCCCGCTGCCTCTGGGCCACCGGGGCCGGACCTGCTCTTTTCAGTCTTGGGAGACAATGAGGAACTTCAATCCGGCCACGGCAGTTTGGTTGACCAGAAGGGAAGACGTCTTTCCCCCTGGGCCGGCCGTTTCATCGGTTTTGCCGCCGGGGCTGTCAGCGGTTTTTCCCATACCGGCGGGGTTATCTTGGCCATCTATCTCTCCGCCCTGGCTCTCCCAAAGGAGGCCTTTGTCGCCTCCATCGTCTTTTGCCTCTTGCTTTTCGACCTGGTGAAAATGGCCATGTACTGGCATCTTGGGGTGGTTACTGTTCCCATCCTGGGTTTTGGCCTGGTTCTGGTTCCTCTCATGGTCCTTGGCGGAGCGGCCGGGAAGCGTCTCCAGGGCCGCCTTTCCCAGGAGCGCTTCTTGCAGGTGACGGCGGTTCTGATTCTCCTGAGCGGGGTGGCCCTGTTGCTGACTTGACCTGGTGGCCAGACTGACCTGGAGAGCGCCGCTGCCGCCTCCTTCCGTCAGGCCATTGCCGACAGCGCGGCTGAGGTCTACCGGCGTTCGCCTAAAGCATTCGGCCATTATACAGCCACCAGCGGTATCGCTTTGGCGATGATAACCTGACGCATATAATTCTTGACAAGATCGCCGGATGCAGGTATATTAATAACGAAAAAAATACCCTGGGGGGTATGCGGAATACCCCATCATTTTTTGGAGAGGTGAGTTTTTCGCGATGCCGATCCTTGTTGACTACCGCGCCTGCGACGATTCTCCGGCTTGCTCGGCCGTGCGGGTTTGCCCCAAAGGGGCATTGAGATTTGACCGTAACAAGGGTAAGATCGTCGCTGACAACAGCAAGTGCACCGCCTGCAGTGCCCCCTGCACCCAGGTCTGCCCGGCCGGAGCATTGAAGTATTATGCCACCATGGAGGAGCTCAAGAAGGCCGAGACGGAGATTTCTTCCAGCACCCTGACCAAAGACGATCTGCTCGAACAGAGATATGGCCTCCGTCCCGGCGATCCACGGGAGCTTGGACCCAATCTGTATCATGTGGACTGCGACAATTTCACCTCGGACGTTCTCCGTTCGGACGTGCCGGTGGTTGTGGACTTCTGGGCCGAATGGTGCGCACCGTGCCGCGTTCTGGCCCCGACCTTCAAACAGATGGCCGCAGAGTACGAGGGCCGCATGAAATTCGGCAAACTGGATACCGAGGACTGCCAGGAGGTCCCCAGCCGTTACGGGATCATGAGCATCCCGACCATGCTCTTCTTCTACAACGGCGAGATCATCGATTGGGCTGTCGGCGCCCTTTCCAGGGAGATGCTGCGGCGCAAGATCGAGTCCGTGCTGGCCAGGACGGCATCCTGACAGGGTTTTTGAGCCGCGCTGGCGAAGCGACAGGCCTGATAACCGGCGACTGCTAAGATCATCGCTGCTGGGGAGCAGGCCATCCGCTCCCCACGCAGGGAGGGAAGACGAAAATGCCGGCTCCCGTCGTCAAAGCCCTGAGCATCGGCTGCCGGTCCCGTGAAGGCTATTGCCCCAGCGGGGCCGGCACCGTCTTTTTGAGCACGGCTCGCTCAGACCTCAAACCGTCTCAGCCAACGCGCTCTGCGTCTCATCGTACTGCAGCCGCCACAGCTTGTAATAGAGGCCTCGTTTGGCCAGAAGCTCCTGATGATTTCCCTGCTCCCGGATCTTCCCCTTGTGCAAGACGATGATTTGATCGGCCTTCTGGATGGTGGAGAGGCGGTGGGCCACGATCAGGGTGGTCCGGCCTTGGCTCAGCCCCTGCAGGGCGCCTTGAATCAGGTGCTCGGTTTCGCTGTCGATGTTGGCCGTGGCCTCGTCCAAAACCAGAATCGGTGGATTATGGGCCACTGCCCGGGCGAAGGAAAGGAGCTGGCGCTGTCCCGTGGAGAGGGTGACCCCTCGTTCCGCCACGGGTTCGTCATAGCCGCGCGGCAGAGAACGGATGAAATTGTCGGCATGGACCAGTTGGGCCGCCCGCACCACGGTGTCGTCCGAGAGGGGGGCGTTAAGTCGGATATTGCTCTTGATGTCCCCGGTGAAGAGGAAAACATCTTGGGCCACCAGGGCCAGGTGACGGCGTAGTTCTTGCGCCGGTATTGACCTGATGTCAATATCATCGACGCAGATGGTGCCCCGTTGAATGTCGTAAAAGCGGCCTAATAGGCTCAAGATAGAGGTCTTCCCTGCCCCGGTATGGCCGACGAAGGCCACCGTCTGCCCCGGCTCCACACGGAAGCTGACATCGCGCAGGACCCAGTTTTCTCCCTCATAAGCGAACCAGACGTTGCGGAATTCCACCCGGCCTTGGATGCGCGCGGGCAGGTGGATGGCTTGGTTGGGGGGAGGATCGGGCACGGCCGGCGGGGTGTCCAGAAGCTGAAAGATGCGCTCGGAAGAGGCCATGGCCTGCTGCAGGATGTTAAACTTCTCGGCCAGTTCCAAGATGGGGCGGAAGAGCTGCTGGATGTAGCTGATGAAAGCGAAGAGGATACCAAAGGAAAGACTGCCCTGCAGCACCTTCCCACCCCCAAACCAGAGTAGGAGAGCCAGGGAGAGGGTCGATAAGAAGTCCAGGGTGGGTCGGAAGATGGCAAATACGTAAAGTTCCCGCATGCTGGACTGGTAGTGACTGAGGTTGATCTCATTGAATTCCCGGGCCTGTTCCTCCTCTCGGGCAAAAACTTGGATGGTCCGCATTCCCGAGATGCTCTCGGCCAGGGTGGCGTTGATGCGGGCCAGGCGTACTCGTACTTCCCGCCAGGCGGCGCGGGCCCGGCCGGCGTAAAGGAAGCTGATCACCCCGACCAGGGGCAGGAGGGACACGGCGAGGAAGGCCAGGCGGTAGTCCAGCCGGAACATGACGATGATGACGCCGGCGATGATGAAGACATCGCGGAAGAGGTTGACCAGGACGCTGGTGTACATCTCGTTCAAGGCTTCCGTATCATTGGCCACTCGGGTGACCAGACGGCCCACCGGGTTCCGATCAAAGAAGGAAGCGGAGAGCCCCTGCAGGTGGCGGAAGACGTCTTGCCGGATGCGGAAGATGATCCTCTGACCGGTGAACTGCAGGAGTTGGGTCTGACTGTAGTTGAGGATAAAGCCCAGCAGGATGGCCAGCAAATAGAAAAGGGCGATCCGCCAGAGGGCTGGGCCGTCTTGGGACCGGAAGAGGGCCGTCTCCCCGGGAGTGAGGGGAAGGGCCAAGAGGCGATAGACCTTTTGACCGTCGTCGATAGCCAGTTGAACACCTTCCCGTTCTAGGATTCCCAGGATTGGTGCAATGGCAGGTTGGCCCGGAGTTTCACTCGCCGGCGGAGCAGGCGGATTAGAGACCAGGGTGACCCTGGCCCCCCGGGGGATCCAATCTCCGGCCAGATAGGCGCTGCCAGCGACGGTGACGATTTGGTAGGCCCTGAGCGTGGTGGTTTGGGTATCCGGGCTGGGGGTACCCGGGTTTACGCGGAGGAAATCGCGATCGGCGAAACGGACTGCCGACCGGGGCGCTGTCCCCACGGCATAACCCAGCATGGGTTTGGTCCAGCCGTTGAGGTGGTCATCGACGGCCGTCTTCAGGAGATATGGGCGTAAGAGGTCGACCAAGGAAATCCCGGCCAATAGAATAACACATACGGCAATGACCCGCCAATACGGCCGGGCGTATTTCAGCAGGCGGGCCATGATTCGCCTGTCATAGGCCTTCCCCAAGACTTCTTCCTCACGGAAATCTTCCATAATATTTTCCTTTCTATAGAAACAGTCCTGTGACCTCTCAGCTGAAGAAGTCTTATTAATGACTTCCGTCGACCAAGAAAGAATGCTTGCTAATATAGAACTATGCTCGCTGTTGCTTGCTGCTAAAGGTCTCCCAATAGATGAACCGGTTTTGTCGTCAGCATCTTCCGAAGATCACTCTATCGCGGCAATATCCTCTTCCATTTGTTGACGGCGGTAGAGACGCCAGTATTCCCCTTCCAGCGCCAAAAGTTGCGCATGGGTACCCTGCTCGCTGATTTGCCCCTGATCCAGGACGATGATCTGGTCGGCGCTTTTCACGGCGGAGACGCGGTGGGAGATGATGACGGTGGTCCGGTTCTTCATAAGGGGCTGGAGTCCGGCCAGGATCAGCGCCTCGGTAGCCGTATCCACGGCCGACAGGCAGTCATCCAGGATCAGAATGGGTGGTTTCTTCAAAAGGGCCCGGGCCATCCCCACTCGCTGGCGTTGACCGCCGGAGAGGGTCACCCCCCTTTCCCCCAACAGGGTTTCATAGCCTCTCGGAAACTCCTGGATGTCCGTATCGACCTGGGCCACTCTGGCCGCCGATAGCAGTTCGGCCCCGCGGGAAACCCCGGGAGCAAAAGCCAGGTTGTCGGCGATGGTTCGCGAAAAGAGGAAGGTATCCTGGGGGGCGTAACCGATGGTTTCCCGGAGAGCCTGTAGAGGGATGAGATTGACATCGACTCCGTCGATGAAGAGCTGCCCGGGCGGTGGATTATAGACCCGAACCAGAAGGTTCACCAGGGTACTCTTGCCGCTACCGGTCCTACCGATTATCCCCAAGGTGCTTCCGGCCGGCAGGACCAGATTAAGCCCTTTCAGCACGGGGGGAAGGTTGGGGGCGTAACGGAAGGTCAGGTTACGGGCCTCAATCCTCCCCAGGCGAGGCTGGGAATTGAGGGCTACCGAGGTTTCGGCGCCGGAAGCGGGGGAATCCGCCAATGTGGTGAGCGGGTTAGGTGAGAACCGCCAGGCCTCCGGCAGTGTGGCGCCAAAGGCATCGGTCACCTCCGGCTTCTGGTCCAGGATCTCCTGCAGGCGGCCCATGGAGGCCACGCCACGCTGGGTCAGGTTGACCACCCAACCCACAGCAATCATGGGCCAGACCAGCATCCCGAGATAGCTGTTGAAGGCGACGAAAGTTCCGAGGGTGATTTCCCCCCGCAGGACCTGGTTGCCGCCGTAACCCAGGGCGATGATGAAGCCAAGGCCGGCAAAGACCTGGATCAAGGGCTCCATGAGGCCCTGGACGCGGATCAAACCCATGAAGCGGGCCACATAATCGCGATTTTCGGCTTGAAAGCGAGCCATCTCGGCCTCTTCCTGGACGAAGGCCTTGACCACCCGAATGCCGGCGATATTCTCCTGCGCCCGGTCGGACAGGGAGGAGAAGGCCGCCTGAACCCGGCCAAAACGTTCGTGGATGAGCCGGCCAAGGATCATGATGCTGATGGTCAAAAGAGGGAGGGGTATGAGACCCAAAAGGGTTAGGCGCCAGTCCACCATACTCAGCATCATCCCCAGGGTGATGGTCCCCATGAAGAAGGAATCGGCGGCCATCAGGACCCCTTGCCCGGCGGCGGCCCGGACAGCCTGCAGGTCGTTGGTCGCATGGGCCATGAGGTCTCCGGTTTTGCGGGTAGCATAAAAGCGGGCGGAAAGCTTCTCCAGGTGGAGGAAAAGCTCGTTTCTCAAGTCAAACTCCACCTGCCGGGCCGTCCCCATGACGTACATCCGCCAGACATAGCGAAAAAGGGAGATGATGAGGGCCAGACTCACCACCGAGCCAGCGTAGGCCAGGATTCCCCTGGAGTTAAGATGTCCTCCGTTCAGGGCGTCGGTGAAGCGACCGATGAGACGAGGGATGGTCAGATTGCCAAGGTCGCAAATGAGCAGGGCCAAAAGGCCAAGAAGGTAACGACGACGGTGCCGGGAAAGATAGGCGATGAGGATGCGAAAGTCTCTGGACATTCTAGCTCCTTTTTGGTTAGATTGGCCTGCTGAATTCATTAGATTCGCCAGACGAAGGAATATTCCTGCCACAATTCTAATGAAAGCGCTTGCACTTAGTGAAGGCCGTATATTACTATGGCTTTAGTGTCGAAGAGTTTGTTTTTAAGGGGGATGCTTCTTGCGCGAATACCAGTCTATAGGCGAGATCACCGATTGGGGGAGAGCGGGGAATACCCTGCATTTTTCCGCTAAAGTGGGGACGGTTTCAGTCAGTTTTCTGGCGGCCGACCTGATCCGAGTCCGGTTTCGTCGCGGGGAAACTGGGCCGGCGAGTTCATTAATGGCCCGGGACGGCGGTCAGGGCTGGAACCTTACCAGGGAGGATTGGCCGGAGATTGACCTGCAAGTGGAGGAAGCTCCTAATGAGGTCAGAGTCGGCACCGGGGAAATGACGGTGGTGGCGCAGTTGGTCCCCTTTCACCTGGCCTTTTATGATCCCTCCGGCCAGCTCATCGGACGCGATGACCCCGAAGGGGGGATCTTCTGGCGGGGGAGCCGGGTGGGTTGTTGGAAAGAGCTGCCCACGGAAGAGCAATACTACGGCTTGGGGGAAAAGACGGGGTTCCTGGGCCGGCGAGGCCGGAGGGTGATAATGTGGAACACCGATAACCTGCCTCACCTCCCCACCAGTGATCCCCTCTATCAGTCCATTCCCTTCCTCTTGGCCTTGCGAGAGGGGAAGGCCTACGGGATCTATTTTAATAATACCTGGAGGAGCTACTTTGATCTGGGGAAGGAGTCAGCCGCGCGCTATGGCTTCTACGCCGATGGGGGAGAGCTGGACTACTACTTCTTCTACGGACCTCATCCCAAGAAAGTCATAGAGAGATACAGCCAGGTGACGGGGCGGGCGCCTTTGCCGCCGCGCTGGGCCTTGGGCTATCAGCAGTCTCGCTATAGCTATTACCCCGACTCCGCCGTCCGGGCAATAGCCCGTCAGTTCCGGGAGAGAGATATCCCGGCGGATGTCCTTTACCTGGATATCCATTACATGGATGAATATCGGGTATTCACCTGGGACCGAGAACGCTTCCCTGACCCGGGCGGACTGCTACGGGAGCTATCCGAGCTGGGGTTAAAGGTCGTTACCATCGTCGATCCGGGGGTGAAAAAGGAAGCGGGCTATCGGATTCATGACCAGGGGATGGCCGAAGGCTACTTTTGCCGTTATCCTAATGGCGAACCCTTTGTGGGCGAAGTCTGGCCGGGCCCGGCCCTTTTTCCCGATTTTGTCCAGGAGCGGGTTCGCCGCTGGTGGGGGGACCTGCACCAGGACCTGCTGCAGGCCGGGGTGGCCGGGATCTGGAATGACATGAATGAGCCTTCCGTCTTCCACGTCTCCGGGAAGACTATGGACTTGACGGTCTATCACGGTGAAGAAGGAAGGGAACTGACGCATGCAGAGGTCCACAACCTCTACGGGTACCTGATGAGCCGAGCCACCTACGAGGGCCTCTTGCGACAAAGGCCAGGAGAAAGACCCTTTGTTTTGACCAGGGCCGGCTTTGCCGGCATCCAGCGCTATGCCGCCGTCTGGACCGGGGACAATTCCAGTTGGTGGGAACATCTGTCCATGGCCATACCCATGCTCCTCAGTCTGGGGCTTTCCGGGGTTCCCCTGGCGGGTGCCGACGTCGGCGGCTTTTTGGAGGACGGCCAGGGCGAACTCTACGCTCGCTGGATCCAGCTCGGGGTGTTCACACCCTTTGTGCGGACCCATAGCGCCATCGGTACTACTCCTCAGGAACCTTGGTCCTTCGGACCGCGGGTGGAGGAAATAGCCCGGCGGTACATCAAGCTGCGTTATCGACTCCTTCCGTACTGGTACAGCCTTTTTCATGAGGCACACCAGACGGGACTCCCCGTCATGCGCCCCCTCCTCCTGGAATATCCTGGGGACAGCGAAACCTACGGACTGGACGACGAATTCCTGGTGGGAAAGGACCTGCTGGTAGCCCCGGTCTATCGTCCAGCGGTCACCCAGCGCCAGGTTTACCTGCCCGAGGGGATCTGGATAAACGGCTGGACCGGGGAAAGATATCGCGGGCCGGACTACCGGTTGGTACCGGCTCCTCTGGACATCTTGCCCCTTTTTGTGCGAGGCGGGGCCATCATCCCGGAGGGACCAGAGATTAGCCATGTGGATCAGGAACAGGCCGTCGGCGATGGCTTGACCCTGCACCTTTATCCGGTGCCCGAGGTTTTCGAGTCCAGCTTCGTCCTCTATGAAGACGACGGTCATTCCCTCGATTACCAGGCCGGTGATTTTCTCCAGACCACCGTTACCATGCGACAGCAACCGGGTGGCCTTAAACTAACTCTGGAAAAGGTGGGGACCTATGACCCGGGCCGCAGGACCTGGCGACTGGTGATTCATGGTTGGAGCGGGGAACCGGAGGCCATTGAACAGGACGGGGACCTCTTGCCCCCGCTGCCCTGGCCGGACGTGGACCGCTCCCGCCTGACCCCCGGGTGGCTGGGAGATATCTCGGAAAGGCCGGGGCAGGGAGAAAGGTCCGACCAGGAAGAAGGGTTGACCCGGCCGATGAGGTCCAACCAGCGGCCCCCAGCCACGGCCACCGCTGGGGAGGAAGAGGAGGCTGTTTTCAATCCGGGGCTTGCTCCAGGCTCCTGTGGCTGGTATTATGACAGCAAAGCGGCCGGCCTCTTCATCAAGATTCCGGATAAGGGAAGGAAGCCAGAGGTCTTGATCGTACGGCACGGCGAAGCTTGAGAATGGAAGGATGATAGTCATGAGATTGGTAGCTATCTTAGGTAGTCCGCGCCTCCAGGGAAATACGGCCCTTCTGCTCCGGGAGGTTCTGGCTGGAGCTAAAGAGGCCTTTGCGAGTCTTCCTGCGTCCGGCCCAATAAGGGAAATGGTCTACCCTGGTGCTGGTGGGGCCGGGGTGCAAGAGGGCCCGGCTGAGCCCGACGGTTCTGAGGTGAAGGCGGCCGCCGCCGAGGGAGGAGAAGAACTGGAGATCGAGGTCTATCAAGTTAACCGGATGAAGATTAAACCTTGCCAGGGATGTAATAGATGTGCCGAAACGGGCCACTGTATATACCATGATGACATGGATCGGATCTTCCGGGCAGCGGAAATACTGGACGGACTCATCTTGGCTTCGCCGACCTATTTCTATAGCTTAAGCGCGCAGACCAAGGCTGCAATTGACCGATTCCAAAGCTTCTGGGCGAGAAAATATGTTCTCAAGCAGCCTATGCCTGACCCGGCCAAGCGTCCTGGGGTCTTCCTTTCCACCGCCGGTCTACCTTTCCGCCCGGAGATCTTTGAACCCTCCCGAGCCGTGGCCCGGGTCTTTTTCCGGTTGAACGGGGTGGCCTATCAGGAAGAACTCCTAGTGTGCGAGACGGACAAGGTTCCCGTCCAAAAAAATGATGAGGCCAGGAAACGAGCCCGGGAGGCCGGGAGGGCGCTGATCAGATCCTGGGCGGCGGCCAGGGCCGGGTCATAGGAGACCGCTGAAAAACACCTATCTGCGTCTCGGAGGTGGAACGCCTGGAGCAATCACCCTGCTGGTTTGGGATGACTAAATGCTCGGAACCCTTGATTTTCTTTGGTCAGGCGGGCTTCCGCCCGCCTCGGCTAGGGGGGACGCCCCTCTTCGACGGCACCTACGGTGCCGGAGCATCCCCTAAGGCCTGGGGGAGCCCCCCTGCCGCTCGGGTGTTGCCGTCCCCGCTTTCGGTCACCCACGCCGACCGCTGCGGGCTCAGCTTCGGCCAGCCGTCTCCTGGGCGGCTTCGATCCTTTCCACGGCGGAGGGGTGAGTGAAGGCCAACCACCGGATGAAGGGATGCGGATCGACGTCGGCTAGGTTATGTTCGGCCAGGCGCTTTTCCAGGGCGATCTGTCCGGCCCAGTCCCCGGTCAGGGTCAGGGCAGTGGCATCGGCCTGCCGTTCAAAGGAACGGGAGACAGCGTTCTGGAAGGGTTGGCTGATAAAGAGCCAAAGGGTGAGGAAAAGGAAGATCAGCAGCAGTCCACTGGGTCTCAGGACGGGGTGGAGGGAGGGGAAACCCTTCATTCCGGCGAGGACCTTCTGAAGCAAGAGGAGGGTGAAGAGGGTACCCAGGCCCCCCAGCAAAAGGCCCTTCCAGATATGGGCGTAACGCCAGTGCCCCATCTCGTGGGCCACCACCAGTTTTACCTCGGTGGGCGGGTATTTCTTCAGGAGGTTGTCGTAGAGGACGATTCGTTTGGTCTGGCCAAGCCCGGTAAAGTAAGCATTGACCTTGTTGGTGCGCCGGCTGGCGTCCATTTCCAGAACTTCCTCTACGGGAATCCCGGCCTTGGCGGCGAGGTCGAGGACCTGTTGGCGGATTTGGGGGTCCTGCACCGGTCGGAAATGATAGAAAAGAGGGTCAATGAGGAGCGGGCTGAGCATTATCAGGAGGGCCATACCAGCGGTGTAAATCCCGGCGACCAGCCAGGGCCAGCTCTGGGGGAATCTTCGTACCAGGAAATAGAAACCGGCCAAGGTCGGCACGGTTAGGGCTAAACTGATGGCGGTGGAGAGGAAGTAGTCCTTCAGCCAATCCAGGGTACTTTGATTGGACAACCCGTAGGCGTGTTCCAGGATAAAGCCACGGTAGTAGGACAGGGGGAGGGACAAAAGGGCGGCTCCACCGAAAATGATCAGCAGAAAATAAAACACCTCCCGGTAGGGCCGTCCTCCAGCCAGACTTTGAACCAGGTTCTCCAGGCCTTTTCCCAGAGGAGTAAAGGAGAGCAGGGTCAGGACGAGGACTTCCAGGAGGAAAGCCAGCCCATAGGTCAGGTAACGGGTTTCCTGGTAGCCGCGGGCGCGGCGGATAAAATCCAGGGTGAAATAACGCGAGGCCTCTGGGCTTATCCCTCTTGGGGCCAGGGACGCCCACAACCAGGTCAGGAGGAGAAAGGCGACAGCCAGGGTCAGCGTAAACCAGACGCTTTTGGAAAAATTGTTCATGGTGATCACGTCCTAGGCCAAATTATAAAGCATGTTCCGGCCAGGGACAAGTCTTGCTGCCAGCCGGGTTAGATCAAGGATGCGTCAAAGTCACTTGACAAAGTTGTATACCTTTTGCTATAAACATTTTTCAGGAGGTGATAGCATGCCAACCTACGATTATTACTGTGAGAGATGCGGGTCCTTTGAGTTTCAGCAAAGGATTACTGAACCGGCCCTCACCCGCTGCCCCCGGTGCGGTGGCGAAGTGAAACGCCTAGTCAGCCGAAACGTTAATATAGTGTTCAAGGGATCCGGCTTTTACGTCACGGACAATCGTAGCAGTAGTGCGGCTTCCAGCAGTGGTAACGACAAGGCAGAAACGTCAAGTACCAGCGATACGAAGGCCGCCAGCAGTTGAGAGGGCTTGGCGGCCCTTTTCTTTTTGGCCCTACTTTTTTGTGGTCTTCAAAAGCCATTTTTGGCCATCTGTTTCCACGGTGACGGCACCGTCCTGGTCAGTACGGTAGATCTTCGCCCCCGCCTCCTGCAAGTTATGCCGTGTTGCGGGGTGGGGATGCCCATAGAAATTTCGCCCCACGGAGATGATCGCCGCTTGAGGGCGCACCGCTTTCAGGAAGCTTGCCTGGCTGGAGGTGCGGCTGCCATGGTGGCCGACCTTAAGAAAGCTGCTTTGCAGCCCCTGGAATCTGGCCAGGACCTCATCCTCTCCCTCCTTCTCCAGATCCCCCGTAAAAAGAAAACTGACCTTCTTATAGACCAGTTTCAGCACCAGGGAGTTGTTGTTGACCTTCGCCCTGATCTCATTGGCCAGTTGGCCCGGATGGAGCACAAAGAGAGTGAGCTCAGGGGTCACCTCCAGCCGGTCACCCCGTTGCAGGATATGACGGGGAATTCCCTTTTGTCTTAGCAACTCCTGGACCCTTTCATAACTTTGGCGGGCCAGGGTCAGGGAGCTATCAGCGGACGGGGCCTCTTCCAGCCAGGTGGCGATCTCCTCCGGGGCCTGGTAAAAGCCGGCTACCCCAATCCCCTCCAGGATGGCCGGCATTCCCCCGATGTGGTCCTCGTGTGGGTGGCTCAGGATCAAGAAGTCCAGTTTCTTTATCCCTTGCCGTTGCAGGAAGGGCAAAATCACCTGCGCCCCGGGATCGTAATCCTTGGGATATGCCTCCGACCACCCGCCGGCGTCGATCAACATGGTTTGCCCGCCGGGGAAACGGAGGAAAGTGGCATCCCCTTGGCCCACATCCAAGAAGGTGACCTGAAGGACATCACCGCGCCAGGGTGCGATCAGCCAGCCCCAAAGCCCCAGGTTGAGAAAGAGGAGGATCAGGATGAGGAACAGCCCGAGACGGGTGAAAGAGGGGCGGGGGGAAGGAAAAAAACGCCCGCGAGAGGGAGCGGCCCTTTGACCTGGTTGCCAATCTGAGCGGGAGGAGGCAGCCTGACTGGCACCGCCGTCCACGTTTCCGGGCACCTCATCCGTTGCCCCATCCATCCTTCCTCCCCTTGCTTGCTCGCTACTCTTGATAAAGCGGCCTCTGGGGAACGGGGCGGTTGACGCCAGTTGCTTCCTTCCCTCCTGCCGGTAGCGGAAGAGGAAGATCAAGCCCAGGTAAGACAAGCCCACCCCCCACCAGGGCAGAGGGAAGGATACCTCGGCCAGGGGAAAGGAGGCAAACCAAGCTACTACCCGGAGGAGGGCCTCCAGGGGGAAATAGACGACCTGGTTGATAACCAGGGCCAGGGGTGGGAAAAGGAGCCCACCCAAACCCAGCAGAAAAGCCATTACCACCAGACCTCCAGCCAGCGGGACGATGACCAGGTTGGCGACCAGGGCGACGACGGACAGGCGCTGGAAGTAAAGAAGGCTGAGGGGTGCCACGGCCAGTTGGGCGGCCAGGGTTATGGACAGGATTTCGGTTAGCCAGCGGGGCAAGGCCAACCGGTTGGGCGGCAAGCTTAGAGTAACGATCCCCAAGGTGGCGGCAAAGGAAAGTTGAAAACCGATATCCCACAGGTCGTAAGGGTTATAGCCCAGGATGGTCAGGGCAGCGGCGGCCAGGGCGGAAAAAACATCATAGCGGCGCGCTACCAGGACACCGAGGAGGGCGAGTGCGGCCATCACCCCGGCGCGGGCCACCGACGGACCGGCCCCGGTCAGAAAGACGTAGCCCACCACTGAAAGCAGGGCCAGGAAGGCGGCGGGCTTGCGGTGCACGGAAAGATACTTCAATAGTCCCAGGACCACTCCCACCACGAAGGCCACGTTGGAGCCACTAACGGCCAGAATGTGATAAGAGCCGGTGCGTCGAAAGGCCTCCTCAATTTGGGAGGGCAGGCCCTCACTACCACCTAGGGCAATGCCAGTCAGGAGGGCGGCGTGGGTGGAGGGCAAGGTGGAGGCCATCACTTTGGTCAGTCGTTGCCGGGCCGCGAAAGCCCAAGCGATCAGAGGATTGCCCCAGCCCCTTCCTACCAGCCTGGCGTCCCCCGGATCTACTTCCATCACCATGTGTATGCCCTGCCGACGCAGATAATCCGCATAATCAAATTCCCCCGGGTTCCTGGGGCGGGAGGGTGGCTTAAGACGACCCCGGATTTGCACCAGGTCGCCATACGCAAAGAGGCCATCGGAGAGGAACTGTAACTGTCCCCAGGCCGCCCTTTTTTCCCCCTGGACCAGGACGCTGGTGGCCCGCCCGTGGTAAACCAGTCGATCCCCCTTGTTTGAGACCTGCAGGACGACGACGGTGAGATCGATGACCGGCTGGTTTGCCCAAAGCCCGATATTTCCGGCGGAAAAAAGGTCAAAGGTATAAAGGCGGAGGCTTCCGACCAGGGCTATTACCAGAAGGAGGAAGATGGTGACGGCCTTGTCCCGAGCCGCCATCTGCTCTTTTGGCCTTAGGCTTCTTGACAGTGGGGATAAACCGGGGGTGCCATCGGTAAAGGGCGCGATGATCGGCGGCTCAGACTCGGCGAGAAAGACCTGGGGCATGGCGGCACTGACCCGTTCTCCGTCAGCGGCGGTGCGACCCTTGACCCCTGATTGCCCACGGTGCCGGCGGCTCATGTTCCAACTCAAAAGGAAGCCCAGCAGGGCGGCAACCCAAAAGGCCAGGGCCCAGATTCCCCACTGGCGGGCTGCCAGCACTCCCAGAGCGAAAGACACCGCCACCGGGACCAAAGGTTGGGTCAAACCTCTCACCCCCAAGAGGCCGCAGAAAAGGCGGTCTGACGGCAGGGACAAAAGCGATATGCCTTTTTCGGTCAGAATAGCCAACGTTTTTACCATATAATGGTTCGACGAAAACCAGTAAATTCCTTCCAATTGCCCTCGGATTGGCCGGCAAAAAGATCATTACCAAAATCACATAAGCGAAGTATAATATGATCACTATCAGATATCCTCCTTTGCGTGGCCGGGGGCCCAGGGGTGGCCATTACCGGCGGATACATGACCGGTCGGCTGCACTTGGAAGGCGAGCTGGAGGCGGTGACGGCCCTCAGCTTCCCGGAGATGATAATTCTGCGCCGGGTGTTAAAGCCTAGATTAATCGCCATCTTTCTTGGTATAATGACACTAAGCATCATCGGAGTGGGGTACCTTTTCAATGCCATCGTTTAGGTACGGCGGTGGAG
>JAMCWA010000006.1 GCA_023475165.1 Bacillota bacterium
AGGTTGTGGCTGGAGCGACAATCTGCAATAGTAACGCCCCTTTAATAAAAAGGTTCTTTCTTGCCGATTGCGCCACACCGCGGATGGGTGTTTTTCAGCCCTCTCCTAGACCCGGTGGTGCCTTAAGATTTCCCGGATCGCCCGCACGGTGATGGGAACCCCACGCCGGATGGCATCTCGTCCGCCATTTTTGCCTACATCGCCGATTCCCACTATCAAGGGAACCTGGATCTCATTGAGGACATCCACGGTATCCCCTTTCAGGGTTGGGTTACCGACCTCGTGGCCGTCCTTATCCACCGCTCCCGCCACAACCTCTCCCCGGTTATCAATAGAAAAACTCACGGCCGTCCCTTGGGCCCCTTCGGTGTTGGCGGCTACCGCCAGCACACCCAGGATCTCGATCTCAGGATCCGCGGCCAAGTAGGCCAGGGCCCGTTCGCCCTGCCCCTGATACCGGCGACCTCGATCATCCACCATCACCAGTACCGGATCGAAGGGGGCCTTCTTGATCAGGGCCGCTATCTCGGCCCCCTCCAAAGGGGTGGGATTTCCCCCTGAGCGAGAGATAACGCGCAGCCCCAGCTTCTTCCCGGCCAAACGAACCGCCTGTTGCGCCACCTCGTCTCCATCAGTTATGACTATTATGCGCTTTCTGATCAATACAAACTCCTTCCCCGGATGATCTCCTAGAAGAGTGCTAGTCACGTCCCATTTTTAGGAAGAGTTCTCTGGCGGATGGCACCAACGCCGATGGGGGTTTTCAGCGGTCTCCTAGTCCCAAACTGGTCACCAGCAGACGGATGAACCACAGTCCGAGGCCGGCCACCACGTAGATCAGGCCCAGGCAACGCGCGAGCCTAGCCTCTCCCTGGCGTCCCATCCTCTTCATTTCAGCCTGGTCGAAAACCACCATAGCCAGCCCGCCCAGGACGGTCAGTATAAACATTGTCCCCGTGTATTTGGTTTTCAAATAACCTAACATTATCAGTAGATATGGCATTTCCCCTTGCACCTCATAGCAATGGCCTTCATATGCCCGTCATCCCATAGCGCCGTAATCGAAGCTTCACTTCAATATCCACGCGAATATAGGGAAAGATCTCGTGCCAGTTTTCTCTCCAAAGACCGGGGCGATAGGCCCTGACCCACTCCCCCAGGCCGAAAATGTCGGCCCCGAATTCCCGCTGCACCTTGCGCACCAAGTCTTCCGTCTCCTTCTTGACCTTCTGGGCAGCTCTTTCCTCGATTAGCCGTACATCGGCGGCGGAGATCCGGCCGGGCGCTGGCAGGCGGCCCTGCTCTCCCGTAAACTCGCCGACGTTCCCCTCCAGCTCAAGTGTCACATAAAAGTGGGGTAGACCCCCCTCCTCTTCGATCCTAACCCGGCGCATCAGGTGGAAGAATTTGATTAGGACGGTACCGTCGGTCATGGGGTTGGCCACCTCTACACTCCCGCCACGTTTGCCGTCGCGTAGACGCATAAAGATCAGGGATTCCTCCTGGTCCAGCCGCCCGACCATCCTATCTTGTCCAAATACGGCCAGACCGTCCCAGTGGAATGTCCCCTCTGCCGGATGAAAGACGGGGGCCACTGGATCAACCCCCGGCGAGTCCTGCCGGACCATGAATTCCCCCAGATGAATGTTCGGCAAGCGCCCCCTTCGGGTTTCCTGCGTAATCAGTTTGACCAAGGCCAGGCTGGGAACCAACTCCGTTCTGCTCTGGCTCTGCAAGAATTCCGCCGCCGATCCCGGGGTCACCAGGACAAAGACCTGTGGTCGCAACATGGGATCTCGCCGCAGGAAATCAATCTCCTGCCCGACTCCCCGGGTAGCCGCCTCCTCCGAAAAGACGATTATGCGGATCTGACCGAGAAAGACCGCTTCCTCAATCTGCTGCTGTAAGTGGGTCATAGCCTCCCCCAGGGTCTTACCGGGACAGCTCTTGGTCATGAAACCGGGGCCCTTGTCCTGCCCCTCCGGACGTAACTTGGCCACCAGAGGGAACTGGTAAGTAAGGCGCAGTTCCGTCCCGGAATCGATTCCCAGACCCAGGACCATGGCCCGCTCCTCAATCTCCACCCGGTCCCAGCACCCCGTCAGAATGATAAGGGCCAAAGATAGGAAGCTGAGGATAATGATCTTTTTCATCTTCATGTCCATTTCCTTCATTGGTGGCGCTCACCTCGGCCACCCCGCGGGGATTTTCCCCCCGTCTGCCCATCCCGCTCCATTCCCCGTTCTTTCGTAAAATCTCCCCCTCCCCCCCGCAGCAGAGAGATACCCGCCAAGAGGAGGGGTACAAGGACGAAGAGGGCAATCCCGGTGAGCCCGCTCCAGCGCAAGGCACGGAATACCGCTGACAAACTGCCTGGTTCCATGCCCAACCGGTACATTATGGGAAGGAGGGGTAAGACCAGCACCTTATGTTCCTTCAGACCAAAGAGCCGCGCTAAACCCTGGACACTAAAGAAAAAATAGGTGCCAAGGGTACTGAACACCGCCACCAGCCAAACCGAGACAAAGAGGACATCCAGCCGCTCCAGGACCAACCCTGGGACCTGGGTGTTCTTGACTGCCTCGAAGGTGGGCCAAAGGAACTTATCTACCTCAAAGATCCCAAAGACCCCCGTGGTCACCAAAACCACTAGGGAATAAAGGAGGGTAATCCCGCCTATGACCACCGTGGCCGCCTTTCCAACTGATTCCCCCCTATTGACAAAACTCCCGGCCAAAAGGACCACCTCAAAGCCCAGGAAGGCCGCTGCCGCTTCTAAAGACCCCCGGCAGACGGTCCAGGGACCATAACCCAGGAGGGGCAGCATATTCAGCCGGTTGATG
>JAMCWA010000076.1 GCA_023475165.1 Bacillota bacterium
AGCCTCGGGGCACAGGTAAATGATGAGCAAGGCGGCTACGGTGACATAGATCTTGTAGGCCGCCGGCTCACGGGTGCCCAGGGTGATGAGCCAGGCCGAGCCCGCCCCCACAATGGAACCCAAAGAGACGTACTTGGTCAGGGCCACCGTGATGACAAAGATCAGAAGGGCCAAGAGGGCCACGCTGGGAGAAAGCGCCAGCAAGGTGGCCAAGCTGGTCGCCACCCCCTTACCTCCTTTGAAGCGCAGGTAAAGGGAGTAATTGTGGCCCAAGATGGCGGCCAGGCCGCAGAGGGCCCCGGCCCAGGTGGCGTCAAATGGCAGAAACACTTGACCCAGGAAGACGGCGACGATTCCCTTTAAGGCATCTGCCAAAAAGACGGTTCCTCCTGCCAGGGGGCCCAGAAGGCGCAGGACATTAGTCGCCCCAATGTTGCCACTCCCCTGCTTTCGGACATCGACGCCCCGCATAAGACCGACCAGATAGCCAAAGGGGATAGAACCGAGGAGGTAACAGACTATGAGAATGAGGGCGGAAAAAACGAGCAAAGTTCTCACCATTCCTTTCTCGTCGCCATCAACAAAACAAATAAACACCAAAGACCATCACGTCTTGGCCCGTAGTACCAGACGAAGGGGTGTCCCCTCAAATCCGAAAGCCTCGCGCAGGCGATTCTCCAAGTAGCGCCGGTAGGAGAAATGGGCCAGTTCCGGGTCATTAACAAATAGCAGGAAGGTCGGTGGCCTGGTGCCCACCTGCGTTCCGTAATAAACCTTCAGGCTTTGCCCTTTTTCCGCGGGAGGTGGAGACAGCGAAATCGCCTCCCGGATCAGATTATTCAGGGTGGCCGTAGCCACTTCCTGACGGTGATTTTGCGCCACCCTGAGGATCAAAGACGGCAGGCGTCCCACCCTCTGTCTGGTCTTGGCCGACAAAAAGATCAGGGGGGCGTAATCAAGGAAGCTCAGGGCTTCCCGGACCCAACGACTGTATGTAGAAAGGGTTTCTTCGCCTTTTTCCACCAGGTCCCACTTATTGATGACGACGATAGCCCCTTTGCCTGCTTCATGGGCATAGCCAGCGATCTTGGTGTCTTGTTCGGTGACCCCTTCTACGCCGTCAACCACCAGCAGGACGACATCGGCCCGGTCCACGGCCCGCAACGCCCGGAGAACGCTATAGCGCTCCACGGGCTGGTCGATTCTGCCCCGCTTGCGCATGCCCGCCGTGTCCACCAGGAGAACCCTTTGTCCCTCCATTTCCACCAGAACGTCCACCGGATCCCGGGTTGTACCGGGCTGGTCGCTGACGATGACCCTCTTTTCTCCCAGCAGGGCATTTACCAGGGAGGATTTGCCCACATTGGGTCGACCAATTACGGCAACTCGCAGGGCCGTTTCCTCTTCTTCTCCCTCGCCTTCTGGCAAAAACGCAATTACTCGATCCAGCAGGTCTCCCACTCCCAAACCATGGGCGGCGGAGATGGCTACAGGTTCGCCAAGACCTACCTCGAAAAACTCGAGGGTATTAGGCAGGAGGGCGGGATCGTCTACCTTGTTCACCACCAACAGGACGGGCTTTTTCGTGCGCCGCAATTGCTCGGCTACCTCACGATCCAAAGGGGTGACCCCCTGACGACCATCGGTGATGAAGAGGATCAAGTCGGACTGCTGGATGGCTAGTTCGGCCTGACGCCGGATCTCCTCGGTCATCGCGGCGTTCTCGAACTGGATACCTCCCGTGTCGATCAGGGTGAATTCCCTTCCCTGCCAGTCGGTGTCGGCATAGATCCGGTCGCGCGTGACACCGGGGAGGTTTTCCACAATGGCCACTCTTTTTTGCAGGATCCGGTTAAAAAGCTCCGATTTGCCGACATTGGGACGTCCCACAATGGCCACGATTGGTTTCATCCCCAACCTCCTTTGGAGCCACATAGTAGATGGGTGTTTTTCAGCGGTCTCCTAGGAGAAAGCCGGCCAGACCAGACGGGTTAGATGGTACAGCCTGAACCGGGACGCCCAGTTGGGTCGAGAGTTCCGGCAAGGTCATGTCGTCCAGGAAATGGCCCTCTCGGAGCATGACCTCTGGCAGGAGGAGCCCGCGAGGCCTGACGTTTCTGGCGGCGGCCAAGATATCCTGGCCTGTCAGCAGGCCGGTTACAGAAACCGTCGGCCCGAAAAATCCATTAACGACCGGCAGTACATCCAGATTAACACCCTCAAACCTCTGGTTAAAACCTTCGGCCATTTTCTTAATCAGGTCTTGCGCGGAACGCCCGGTTATTAACGTCCATGGTCCGGGCCTCGCCGCCCTGGCGCTGTTCCGGGTTGAAGTCCCTTGAGAGACGTTGGCAGATGTTGGCATGGCGGGTGCCTTCTTTCCCGCCCCGACCGAGAGAGAGCCCAAGACTTCATCCAGGTTACGGAGAAAATCGGCAGCCATTCCCACCCCATTTTCCCATTGGGGGAAGTCTTCATAGGTTTCGTAGGGTGGGAAATCCTCTCCGGCCAGGAGGTAAAACTCATCGGCCAGAAAGACAAAAGTATAACTGAAGCGTTGGCGAAACTCCTCCTGCCAGTCAGCGACCTGCTGGACAATAGTCCTGGCTTCCTCCCGGGTGAAGGTGCGCAAGGGATAAAGACGCTGCCGGTGACGGGTGAGGCCCACGGGGACCACGGCCAGGGAGCGCAGCCCGGTTATTAACGTCCATGGTCCGGGCCTCGCCGCCCTGGCGCTGTTCCGGGTTGAAGTCCCTTGAGAGACGTTGGCAGATGTTGGCATGGCGGGTGCCTTCTTTCCCGCCCCGACCGAGAGAGA
>JAMCWA010000116.1 GCA_023475165.1 Bacillota bacterium
ACGTTCCTTCCTTCTCGATCAACACCGATGCCCAGGCCCTGACCCTTTCCAACGCCACTTTCAAAGTGCAAATCGGCCAAAAGCTAACCAAGGGTTTGGGGGCGGGGGCCAACCCAGAAGTGGGGCAAAAGGCCGCTGAGGAGAGCAAGGATGAAATAATGCACGCCTTGCGGGGAGCGGACATGGTCTTCATTACCGCCGGGATGGGGGGTGGAACGGGTACCGGAGCGGCACCCATTGTGGCCGAGGCGGCCAAGGAGGTAGGAGCGCTAACCGTGGGTGTCGTCACCAAACCCTTTACCTTTGAGGGACGCCGGCGTATGAACGTGGCCGAAAAGGGTATCGCCAGCCTGCGCAGTAAGGTTGACACCCTGATCACCATCCCCAACGACAGGCTCCTGCAGGTGGTTGAGCGCAAAACCTCAATTCTGGAGGCCTTTCGTATCGCCGACGACGTCCTGCGCCAGGGCGTTCAGGGGATTTCCGACTTAATCGCCGTCCCTGGCTTGATTAACCTGGATTTTGCCGACGTCAAGACCATCATGCTGGAGACGGGTTCTGCTCTGATGGGGATCGGGGTCGGCCACGGCGAGAATCGCGCTGCCGAAGCGGCCAAGGCGGCCGTTTCCAGTCCGCTCTTAGAGACCTCTATCGAGGGGGCCAAGGGCGTTCTCCTCAGCATTACCGGTGGGCCGGATCTCGGCCTCTTTGAGGTCAACGAGGCGGCCGAGATTATTTCGCAGGCGGCTGACCCTGAGGCTAATATCATCTTCGGAGCGGTCATTGATGAAAACATGAAAGATCAGATCAGAGTGACGGTCATCGCCACCGGCTTTGATTCCAAAACCGAGAAAAAGGAGCCCTTGGCTGACGAACTGGAGATCAAGCCTTTTTCCAGTGATGACCTGGACATCCCAGCCTTCCTCCGGCGGCGCAGCGGCTAAAGACGGAAGCCAGATAAGCGGAAGGTAGAAGTCAGACTGGGGCAGAAAGTGGCCCTCTTTCGACAGAAAGAGGGCTTTTTTGCTGGCCTCGTTGCGACAAAATGCCCAAGGCGCGAGGTGTATAATTCTCTAGGAGAGTGCTGACGAACTGCGTCTTGAGTGGTTGACCCGCCCGGAAATCGCAAGGGCGAGACCTCAAATCAGCCCAGATGCTAAGAGCGACAAGGCTCCGAAGCGAGGCGTACTTAAGTGGTACGTTGAGCGAGGAGCCGCCGGAGGGCGCGGCAGCGCCGCCGGGGGGTCTGGGGGAGGGACTCCCCCAGACATGAGGGGGTGCTCAGGCACTGCAGGTGCCACCGAAGAAAGGCGTGCCCCCCAGCGGAGGCGGGCGAGAGCCCGCCTGACACGCAGGCGGGTGTTTTTCAGCGGTCTCCTAGGACATAAAGCGGCGGGGACGGGCATAAGTATTAGGGAGACCCACCTGGCTTCGCCGGATGTGACACCCAGCTCGGTGAAAGCGCTTAGCCAGCAGCAAGTCACCCCGCCGCTCATGGCAGCCGCGCCCTTTTCACCTTTTGTGGCGCCGCCGGCGGTGGCATAAGGGACTCCCCTGAAAAAAGAGGGGGGGCGGGATTGGTGGTTCTCTATGCTGACATCTACCTGGCCGTCAACCTGGTGATGAACTTCCTGATCCTCTTGGCTGTAGTTCGGGCCACAGGGTACCGGGCTGCACTGTGGCGTTTGGCTGTGGCCGCACTCTTTGGGGCCGCCTATTCTTTAGGGCAGTTTTACTCACCTTGGGAGAGGCTTTATGGTGCGCCGGGCAAGCTATTGGCGACCCTACTCTTGACCGCTATCGCCTCCTGGCCGTTAAAGGCAGCGGCTTACCTCCGTTTCACCTTGCTTTTCCTTTTCTTCGGCTTTCTGGTGGCGGGGGCGGGACTGGGACTGGCTGGATTTCTAACCTTTTCACCGAACCGTCTCCTACCCTGGTGGCTCCTGGTGCTGGCGGTGACAATGGTCTTCGCCCTCGGCCGGGGGGGATGGATCTACCTGGGTGACCGAAACCGAGAACGTTCCTTCCTTCTCGATCTGGGGATAAGTTTCGCCGGAAGGGAGGTTAGAATGAGGGCGCTGGTGGATACGGGCAACCGCCTCAGGGAACCCTTTTTCGGAAAACCGGTGGTGATTGTATCCGGCCAACAGGTTTGGGGGGTCTTGCCCAGGGAAATCACTGCGGCGATGGACCCAGGGGGGCGCTTCCAAGACGGGATCGAACTGGCCGACCTCTCGCAGGCCTTTGCTCAGTCCCCTTGGGCGGATCGATTTCGGGCCATTCCCTTCGCTGGGATCAACGATAGAGGTATCCTGGGGGGATTCAAACCTGATCAGATTAGGGTTTATGGTCGAAAGGGCGTCAGATTGGTGCACGGGGTAGTGGCCATTGCCAATGGGGCCGACTTTGCGGGGGATGGGTGGGAAGCCCTGGTCTCGCCTGATTTCCTGAGATCGTCCAGTTGAAAGCAAAAGGGGTGGTTTAATGCGGAGGCTCTGGCTCAAGGGAAGATGGGGACTCTATCTGGCCTTTCTCCGTCTGTGGAACTGGCTGGGATGGTCTTTTTGGCCGGTTCGCTACATCGGCAGCACGGAAGCCTTACCGCCTCCCCTCTCCAGTGATGAGGAAGTCCTTCTCCTGGGCAAACTGGAGGTGGGTGACCAGGGTGTCAAAAGGGTCCTGATTGAAAGGAATTTACGCCTGGTGGTCTACATCGCCCGGAAATTTGATAATACCGGCATTGGCCTGGAGGATCTTATCTCCATTGGGGCCATCGGTCTGATCAAGGCTGTCAATACCTTTGACCCAAGAAAGCGAATAAAGCTGGCCACCTATGCCTCCAAGTGTATCGAGAATGAAATCTTAATGTATATGCGCCGGAATAGCCGGATGCGGGCGGAAATCTCCCTGGACGAGCCGCTGAACATCGACTGGGATGGAAACGAACTCCTCCTCTCCGATATTTTGGGTACGGACAAGGACATCATTCATAAGAACTTGGAAGGGGAGGTGGACCGACTCCTCCTGAAGAAGGCCATCAGCAGACTGAACCTGCGAGAAAAGAAGATTATCGAGCTGCGTTTTGGATTACGCGACGGGGTGGACCGAACCCAAAAGGAGGTGGCCGACCTCCTGGGGATTTCTCAATCCTATATCTCCCGGCTGGAAAAAAGGATCATCAAACACCTCCGGCGGGAGTTTCGCAAGATGGAGTAGCATGCGTAGTGCCCCTAATTGTGCCCGCCCGAGGTAGTCTGCCGGCGGTCAAAATGAGCGGGGGTGATCCCAAATACCATAATTAAGAAGTTTTCAGAACTCGTCTCAATCACCACCGCCCTTTACCGGCATATGGTTCCAGAGCTGCAATAAATGGGATACCTGAAAGCGGTCTAACCCCAGTTGGCGGAATTTTTGGGCCAGGAGCGGACCGTTTTTTCGCCAAAGGTCAAACAACGCCAGCCGGATCTCAACCGGCACCTCCTTGGAAGTAATTCCATCAGCGGCGAGGAGGACTTCATCCTCCCCCTTTTCCACCTTGACCCGAGGAACCACCTTTTCGGTTGTGCTCTCCCGCGGACCGGTAAGATCCAGAAGGCAGAGGGGGGGGAACAGGACACACCACCAGTTGGCCCCCGTTCCCGACCCTAGGATAACTCGCAAGGCCTGATAGTCGCCGGCGGGCAGGGTTACGTCGCCGTAGGTTCTGGTAGGGAAGGGAAACCTCCCTACTTCCAGGTGGGTTCCATATTGAAAACCAGCCTGGCGCAGGGTGGCTTGGGCTATCTCCTCAATCTGTCGATAGTGAGCAATGACGATCGACCGGGCCTCTTCCCGATTGCTGACGTCTTTGAGGTAGGGGGTTAGGTACTCCAGCACGGCGTCCCTCACCTGGAGCTTAACTTCCTGGTCCTGTTGGGAATCGCTGTTGGCTATGATGTGCAGACGGATCAGGTTATCTGGATTGTAGGCGAGGGCTGCGCCGGGTCGATAGACATAATGGCGGCCCACCAGACCTGTCAACAGGGCCAGTATCAGCGGCGGGGCAACGAAAAGCAGTAGTAAGAAGCTGTTCGGAAGTGGTTTCTTCCTCAATTCTAGCACCCCCTCTAGGACATGTACTTACGGAGGTGGCTCAAGGCCGCCTTTTCCAGACGGGAAACCTGGGCTTGGGAAATGCCTATTTCGTCGGCCACCTCCATCTGGGTCTTTCCTTCAAAGAAGCGGAGGGTCAGGATGAGCTTTTCCCGCTCATTGAGTTTACGCATGGCCTCCTTGATGGAGATTCCTTCTAACCAGTTGCTATCCTGGTTCTTGACATCACTGATTTGATCCATAACGAAGATGGGATCTCCGCCATCATGATAGATTGGTTCAAAAAGTGAAACGGGCTCCTGAATTGCGTCCAAGGCATAAACGACCTCGTCGCGGGGGATGTTCAGATTCTCAGCGATTTCGCTGAGGGAGGGCTCCCGCGCCAACCGGTTGATCATGGCATCTCTGACCTGGAGGGCTTTGTAAGCGATATCACGCAGGGAACGGCTGACACGAATCGGGTTGTTGTCCCGCAGATAGCGGCGAATCTCCCCAATGATCATGGGCACAGCGTAGGTGGAGAACTTCACATTTTGGGAGAGATCGAAATTATCGATGGCTTTCATCAGACCGATACAACCTACTTGGAAAAGGTCATCGACGTATTCGCCGCGGTTGTTGAACCTCTGAATAACGCTCAAAACCAGACGGAGGTTCCCGGTGACCAGCTTTTCCCTGGCCTGCTGGTCCCCACTTTTGACGGCCAAGAACAGATCACGCATCTTGGCATTGCTCAGGACTGGCAGTTTGGAGGTATTGACGCCACAGATTTCAACCTTGTTCATAATGAAGTGCCTCCGGTCAGCTCGCAAAAACCTTCTCCCCAAAAAAAGTATTCCTCAAAAGGAGAGATTGTATTCCGGGTAGGGAAAAATTTTCCTAGTGGTTGCCCGGAGTGATTCAAGGGAGGGCAGAGAAGTGGTCAAGACCTCGGACTTGAGAATACGGGATGTGGTCAATGTCATTGACGGTAAACGCCTGGGCAGCATTATCGATGTCGAGTTAGATCTGGAAACGGGACGAATCACGGCCATCATTGTCCCCGGGCCGCCGCGCCTTTGGGGGCTCTTTGCCCGGGAGAACAACCTGGTCATCCCCTGGGAGAAGATAAAAAAGATCGGGACGGATGTCATTTTGGTGGAAGTACCCAACTTTACGGAACTAAAACACGATCGCCGTTGACTAGTATTGCAGGAAGCTGAAATGGACCCGGCCCGGGCCGGGTTTTTTCTTTGGGCAGGCAGGTGAAAACCACGCTAATGGCGAAAAATATGGTAAGAGCTATTCCGGGGACAGGTGGCGGAATGTCGTTCTTGAGATCGGAGCGAAGGGGCGTCCAGGTTCACCGCCTGGCGGACCTGGAGGAGACGGGGTTAGTCCAAGCGGTGGTTAGCCATCGTTTCGGCGGCGTCAGTCAGGGGCCCTACCGTTCCCTCAACCTGGGCTTCCATGTAGGGGACGAGGAGCAACGGGTCAGGGAAAACCGGCGCCGCTTCTTGGCCGCCCTGGATTTAGATCCGGCGGCGGTGGTGACCGCGGAACAGGTGCATGGTGATAGGATCGTCCGAGTGACGAAGGAAGACGGTGGGCGCGGGGCGCTGGAGCGGGGAAGCGCGGTCAGAGGGGCCGATGGCCTGATAACCGACACCCCGGGCCTGGTCTTGCTTGCGTTGTATGCTGACTGTGTGCCTATTTTCCTTTTGGATCCCCTTCGTCCGGCCATCGGCCTGGCTCATGCCGGCTGGCGCGGGACTGTGCTGCGGGTGGCCGAAAAAACCGTGGCCGCTATGAGCCGGGAGTTCGGTAGCGATCCCGGAAAATGCCGGGCCGCTCTTGGGCCGTCCATTGGCCCCTGTTGCTACGAGGTGGACGACAAAGTTCTGCAACCACTGAGCGAAGCCCTCCCCTACTGGTGCCAACTGGTGGAACCCGCTGTAGCCGGAGCGGACCCGGGTGCAGGACGACGGACCCATCTTGATCTCTGGACGGCCAACGCCCGTCAACTGAAAGAGGCGGGGATTCCCAGCGCCAATATCTCCGTCAGCCGCCTCTGTACCTCCTGTCAAAAGGATTTCTTCTTCTCCCACCGGGCGGAGGGAGGTCAAACGGGTCGTTTCGGGGCGCTCTTGACGCTACGGAAGGAGCGGGCGACATGAACCGTCTCCTGCTGAAAAAGAGGCGTCGGACCCAGCGCCCATCCCTGCCCCGGGCCAGGAGGCGCAAGGCCTCATCATCCGGAGGCAGAAGGAAGCTCCTGTGGGTCCTGTACTTGCTGGTAGGGGCCTTTCTGGTCTATTTCCCCTTGCGGAACCTGATCTTTTTTCCCCTGCGAGATCAGGTGGCCTCTATAATGATCAAGGTCTCCACGGCGCAAAGCGGGGTCGTGGAAAAGCTCTATCGCGGCGAAGCCGTTATCTTGCGCCAGGAAACGGTACTGGTGGCGCCGCTCCCGGGCCGAACTCACCTCTTGGCCAAGGAGGGAGAGCTGATAAGGGTGGGCCGGCCAGTTTTGGAAGTAGTTAATGAAGATAGCCGACGGGCCGCCCAGGCTGAAGTGGCCGAGATAGACGAGGAAATCAAAGCCTTTGAGGCGGGGCCGGGTCGCCAACTGGAGGAGTTGTACGGGCGGCGCGGGAAAACGGAAAAGGAGGTGCTGACCTCCTTCACCGAGCTGAAAAAGGGGCTTTTTCAAAGCGGCTTGTCGTCGGGGGGGATGACCCCTCTTAAGACTGCTGCCGAGGTATTCAGGCGAGCGGTCAGTTCCTGGGAGGAGGTCAGGGCCAAAGTCGCTGATCTGGAAAAAAACCGTGACGACCTGCTCAAAGAAAAGGAGAGGCGGAATGCCCTCCTAAAACTGGCCGTCAACAGCCTGGATTCCCCCCTGGCCGGAATACTGAGTTACAATCTGGATGGTCTGGAGGCCATCTTCGACCCGGAGCGAACCGACCTGACGGCCTCCCGCCTCTTTACCGCGGAACCCCAGAGGCGAACACTGGAAGAAGGCCAGATGGTCAAGGGCGGGGAGGGTGTAGCTAAAATAATGGACCCAGGTTCCTTCACCTTGGCGATCCCCATTCCGCCTGAGGAGGCCGGGCTATTTCCCCGGGGGAAATCCATCAAGGTTCGTTGGCCGGACCTTCTTGAACGGGAGGTACCCGCTCAAGTGGTCCTGGCACCTTCCGAAGGAAAGGGGTACGACCTGGCTCGTTTGAAAGTGGATCAGTATGTCCAGCCTTTGATGGGATTGCGGAAGGCCCGGGTCGAATTAGTGGAAGAGGCATATTACGGAATAGTCCTGCCTTCTGGGGCGCTGGTCAGGAAGGATCAACAGTTAGGAGTTTACGTATTGGGCAGAACAACCATACGGTTTTCCCCGGTCAACGTCGTCGGGAGCAATGGGAGAGAGGTGGCGGTGCAAGGACTGGGGGAGGGGACACAGGTGGTTATCAACCCCTTTTGGGTAAGGGAGGGACAGCGGGCAAGGTAGGAGCTGGGAGACGTGGCTGAAAAAACACATCTGTGTGGCGCAATTCGCCAGGAGAGCCTTTCTCGTTAAATGGTGCCTGACTATGGCGTCTCTTGACTAAGGCCGCCAGAAGCGCGATCGCCAGCAAGGGCGGCACAGACTTTGGCGTCTTTCCTCGGGCGAGTTAACCACTCAAAACGCGGCTTGTCAGCAGTATCCTGGGAAACCGCTGCGGAAAGTCATTCCTCTGGAGGGAAGATCTTTGATTCGGGAAAACCTGGAGCGAGTCCGGGAAAGGGTGACCAGGGCGGCCGAGCGGGTCGGGCGTGACCCGGCGGAAATCACCATAGTCGCCGTTACCAAGCAAATGGGGGAGGCAAAGATCAAGGAGGTCATTCTGGCCGGTGCCCAAGACCTGGGGGAAAACCGGATCCAGGAGGGCCGCGAGAAGGCACTGCTGATTAATGACTGGTGGCGCCAAAGGGAAAGCCTACCGGGGCCGGACCCAGGAGCCGCGGAACAGTCTGAGGTGAGAGCAGAGGTGAGATCTTCCCCGGAGTCTACCCGGGCTCTTCGCTGGCATTTAATTGGACATCTGCAGACAAACAAGGTAAAATACGCGGTAGGGGTCTTTGATCTCATCCATTCCGTGGATTCCGTTCGCCTTTTGGAGGAGATCAATCGGCGGGCCGGGCCAAAAGGCCTGGTTGTCCCAATTCTGATTGAGCTTAATATCTCCGGTGAGGAGAGCAAGTCGGGACTGGCTCCGGCGGCCCTTTTCCCCTTTCTGGAGAGGGCCGCCGCGCTGAAAAACGTTTCGGTCCAGGGTTTGATGACCATGGCTCCACTGGCGGCAGACCCTGAAGCCACCAGACCCGTCTTCCGGGGGCTCAGGGAACTGGCGGAGAGGGCCAGGGAAGCGGCTTTTCCCAGGGTGACGATGGGTTATCTCTCCATGGGTATGTCCAATGACTTCGAGGTGGCCATCGAAGAGGGGGCCAACATCGTCCGGATCGGGACCGCCATTTTTGGCCAAAGAGGGTGATTAGGAAAATGGGAAATAATCTCTGGGAGAAAACCATCCGGTTACTGGGCTTCGGTGATGATAATCTGGAGGAAAGGGCTGTCCAGGCACCGCCAGAGGAAGCTCCGGAGGAGGAGACGTTCCTTCCGCGGGGGCGGCGCCGTCTGGTACCTCTGCCCGGTTCCGCCCAGATGAAGGTGGCGGTGGTCAGCCCTTCTCGCTTTGAGGAGTCCCAGGACATCGCCAATCAGCTAAAAAACCGGCGACCGGTAATCTTGAACCTGGAAAAGGCCGACAAGGAAGTGGCCCCAAGGATCCTGACTTTCATGAGCGGGGTTGTCTACGCCTTGAACGGTCAAATGCAAAAAATAGGGAACTGGATCTTCCTTCTGACCCCCAACAATGTGGAGGTGTCCACCGGGGCAGGTTCTGTCGAGAAGGAAGGAGACCTCTGGGCCAGAGTCAGGTGATTGGACAGGTCGACGCGAGGCCATTTTCCAATCTTGAACGGGGCCGGGGACTGGGAGACTGCTGAAAAACTGCGTTTCTGAGTGGTATTTTTCAGCGGTCTCCTCGACTAGGCTCGCCGTAGAGACAAGAACAGCGAGGGAGGGCGCATATGGGCTTCTTCATTTTCTGGACGCTGGAGCTATACATGTGGGTGATCATCTTGCGGGCCCTCTTTTCCTGGTTTCGCCCGCCCCGCTATAACCGAACCTACTACCAGTTGGAGAGGATTCTGGTCAAATGGACGGAGCCAGTTCTGGGGCCGATTCGGCGATTTCTCCCTTCCTCTTTTGGGGTTGACCTTTCTCCGGTGGTGGCCGTCATCCTGATTAGCCTGCTACAAAGGGTTTTTTTCGGTCTATAAACCAGAAGCGACGAAAAAAAAGAAGGTATTTCCTCTCAATTTGTCGAAAAAGGTCAATAAGAAACTGGTCAACATCCACAGGGGGGTGGCAGGAATACTGACGCCGCTGGATATCCATAACAAGGAGTTTCGTAAGGGGTTCCGAGGTTACTCGGAGACCGAGGTAGACGAGTTCTTGGATGAAGTGGTCCGGGACTTCGAAACATTAATCCGGGAGAACGCCGAGCTGAAATCACACCTGGAAGAGGTAGAGGAGAGGCTGGCTCATTTCAAGTCCATCGAGGAGACCCTGAACAATACCTTGATCGTGGCCCAAAGCACGGCAGAGGAGTTGAAGGCCAGCGCTCGGAAAGAGGCGGACATTATCATCCGGGAAGGGGAACTCAAGGCGCAAAAGAGCCTTGAGGAGGCACAGGCGCGGGTCAGGAGAGTCCAGGAGGAGTACGAGGAAATTAAGAAGCAGTTTCAGGTTTTCCGGTCTAAGGTCCGTGGTCTCACCCAGGCCTATCTCAACCTCCTGGAAGAGGAAGAACCGGAAAACGACGACGCCACTAGGGTGGCCATCCGTTGACGGGGCAAAAAGGCGGACAGGCGGGGGATGTGACCTGGTCCAGCGGGGATGATGGGGAGGGCGTCACCTTTGCCGTGCATGTCCAACCGCGGGCCGCCAAGAATGAGGTAGTTGGTCTGCATGGTGATGCCGTCAAGGTGCGCCTGACGGCACCACCGGCGGAAGGGGCGGCGAATGAACTGTTGCTCCGCTTCCTGGCAGAAACCTTGCGGATCGCCAGGGGGCGGGTTTCTTTGGTTAGTGGACGTTCTTCCCGGGAAAAAAAGGTCCGGGTCGTTGGTTTGCGCCGAGAGGAGCTTTTGGAGCGTTTGGGCCTGGTGGGAGAGAGACTGGCGAAGAAGCGGTGAGCGGCCGAGTTGTCCGGGCGCCCACCGCCTTCTGTTTTTGTGGAAGACAATTCCCTCTGGGGAATATCTATGTTATACTACTAACAACTATTTCTTCAAAGGGAATAATAGATGTGATTTCAAACCCGGAGGGATGGTAGTTGGACTACAGTCAGACCCTGAATCTACCTAAAACGGACTTTCCCATGCGTGCCAATCTCCCCCAGCGGGAGCCGGAGATCCAGGGCTTCTGGGATGAGATAGACCTCTACGGAAAGTCACTGGAACTTCGCCGGGGGCGACCCAGCTTTATCCTGCACGACGGTCCGCCTTACGCCAACGATGAAATCCATATGGGGACATCCCTGAATAAGATCCTCAAGGACATTGTGGTGAAGTTCGCCACCATGGACGGCTACTATGCCCCCTATGTCCCCGGCTGGGATACCCATGGTCTGCCCATTGAGTTACGGGCCATTAAGGCGATGAAAATCAACCGCAAGGAGATCAGCCCGGTGGAACTGCGGCAAAGGTGCCGGGATTACGCCTTGAAGTACAAGGACGTCCAAAAGAAGCAGTTCCGACGCCTGGGAGTGCGGGGGGACTGGGAACACCCCTATCTCACCCTGCAGCCCGAGTTTGAAGCTAAACAGATTGAAATATTCGGGGAAATGGCCAAACGCGGTTTCATTTATAAGGGCCTTAAGCCGGTCTACTGGTGCCCCTCCTGCGAGACGGCCCTGGCTGAGTTGGAGATCGAATACCATGACCACCGGTCGGCTTCCATATATGTGGCCTTTCCCATTAGGGACGGCCGGGGGATCTTGCCGGAAGGGAACACTTTCATCGTCATCTGGACCACTACCCCCTGGACGATCCCGGCCAATCTGGCCATTGCCTTGAATGGCGAGGTGGACTATGCCCTGGTGGCCACTGAACGGGGGAACCTCCTTTTGGCTCGGGAGCTTATGGAAAAGGCCCTGAGCGAGATGAAATTGACATCCCAGGGCATCATCAAAGTCGTCCGCGGTCGCGACCTGGAAGGAGTCCTGGCCAGGCACCCCTTCTTCGATCGCGATTCGCCGGTCATTTTGGGTGAGCATGTCACTCTGGACCAGGGCACAGGGTGCGTTCATACCGCCCCTGGCCATGGTGAAGAAGACTTTCTTGTCGGCCAGCAGTATGGTCTGCCGGTATTGAATCCCATCAACGATCAAGGCTACTTCACGGCCGATGGTGGACCTTTCGCCGGGATGTATTACGAAAAGGCCAATCAGGAAATCATTCGCTTGCTACAAGAAAAAGGAGCCCTTTTGGCGGCCGGCGTTATCGATCACCAGTATGCCCATTGCTGGCGCTGCAAAGAACCAGTTCTCTTCCGGGCCACCACCCAGTGGTTCGCTTCGGTGGAAGGCTTTCGGGAGGAGGCCTTGCAGGCCATCGGAGAGGTCGAGTGGATCCCGGCCTGGGGCGAGGAGAGGATCCGTAACATGGTCGCCGACCGGGCCGATTGGTGCATCTCCCGGCAGCGCGTCTGGGGAGTGCCGATTCCTGCCTTTTACTGCCAGACCTGCGGCAAGGAAATTATCACCGAAGAGACCATCGCCGCGGTGCGCGATCTTTTTGCCCGGGAGGGCTCCGATGCCTGGTTTACCCATGAAGCGGCCCAGATCCTGCCGGAGGGCTTCCGTTGCCCCCATTGCGGCGGTGAGACCTTCCGCAAGGAAAGCGACATCATGGATGTTTGGTTCGACTCAGGTTCCAGCCATGCGGCGGTCCTGGAGACCCGGCCTGAGTTATCATGGCCGGCGGACCTGTACCTGGAGGGAAGCGATCAGCACCGGGGTTGGTTCCAGTCGTCCTTACTGACGGCGGTGGCCAGCCGCGGCCGACCACCCTACCGGGCCGTTCTCACCCATGGTTTCGTCCTGGATGGACAGGGACGGGCCATGCATAAATCGGCCGGCAACGCTATCGGCCCCGAGGAGATCACCCGGCAATACGGGGCCGATATCCTGCGCCTGTGGGTGGCCTCTTCCGACTATCGTGACGACATCCGGCTTGCTCCGGATATTCTGAAACAGTTGTCCGAGGTCTACCGTAAGATCAGGAATACCGTCCGTTTTCTCCTGGGTAACCTGTCCGATTTTGATCCGAGCAAAGACAGGGTGCCTTATGAGGAAATGGAGGAAATCGACCGCTGGGCCCTGCACAACCTGCAAAAGGTCTTGGACCGGGTCACCCGAGCCTACCGTTCCTATGAATATCATGTCTTGTTCCACGCCCTGCACAACTTCTGCACCGTGGACTTGAGCGCTTTTTATCTGGATATCCTCAAGGACCGCCTTTACACCTTCGTGGCGGTCGATCGCCGCCGGCGGTCAGCCCAGACGGCGCTTTTTGAAATCGCCGGGACCCTGGTCAGGATGATCACGCCGGTCTTGAGCCACACGGCCGAGGAGATGTGGCAGTACCTCCCCAAGATCCCCGGCCATCCCCGGAGCGTTCAATTGACCGACTGGCCCCAGGTGAAAGAGGAATACTTGGATGAAGAGTTGGGTAGCCGTTGGGGGAAGCTTCTAGAAATCCGCGCTGAGGTCTACCGGGTTCTGGAGAAGTTTAGGGCTGAAAAGGTGATTGGCTCTTCTCAGGAGGCCGCGGTGGAGCTATACGCCGGAGGTGAATTGGGTAACCTCTTGCGCCGGTACCTGAAGGACTTGCCCACCATTTTCATCACCTCGCGGGTCGACCTCTACGGGCCCGCTGCGGCCAGACCGGAAGGTACCGAAGCGGCGCAGGGGATCGATGGCCTCATGGTCCGGGTTTACCGTGCGCCGGGGGAAAAGTGCCCGCGCTGCTGGAACTACAGCGTTGATGTGGGCAAAGAGGAGCGATTCCCGGATCTTTGCCCTCGTTGCGCCCAGGTGATGCTGGAATACCAGGATTCGGCGGGAGAGACCTCTCCGGAAGAACGAAAGGCTCTTTGATCCGCGTACGGTGAAGCCTCTGGAGGTGTGCCGGTGAAACGTACTATAGGTATTCTGGGTGGGATGGGGCCGGAGGCCACCGCTGATCTTTACCTCAAGATCATCCGATCCACACCGGTCAGTCGAGACCAGGATCACTTCCGGGTCATCATTGATTCCAACCCGGCTATCCCGGACCGGACGGCAGCCATCTTCGGTCAGGGGGAGGACCCGGTCCCGGCCTTGCGGGAGACGGCTCGGAACCTGGAACTGGCCGGGGCCGATTTCCTGGTAATGCCCTGCAATACGGCCCATTACTTCCACCGCCAGATCCAGGAGGCCATACGCATTCCCCTCCTCCACATGATGCGGGAGACGGTCGAATATACCGTCCGGAAGTGGCCGGAGATAAAACGGGTGGGGCTTTTGGCCACCGACGGGACGCTGCGGACAGGGCTCTACCATCAAGCCCTGGCCGACCGGGGGCGCGAGGTGATAGTCCCTTCTCCCAGTGATCAAGCCTTGGTCATGCAGGCCATCTATGGCGGGGAAGGAATTAAGGCCGGGCAACACGAAGCCCCTCGCCGGCTCATGCTGGGGGTGGCACGGGCCCTCCTCACCGCCGGGGCGCAGGCGGTGGTCGCCGGTTGCACCGAGGTGCCCCTGGTTCTGCACGAGGGAGACCTGCCGGCACCTGTCATCGACGCCACCGAGATCTTGGCTCTGGCCGCCGTACGGGAGGCAGGCAGTCTCTGGCCGGCCCCAGGGTGCAAATAGGGCGGAGGCAGGGGCAGGCGAATTCTTCCCGCCGTATCTGAAAACCGAGCGCCTTCAGAAATGTACCTTAGGGTTCTGAGCTGCGAGTCGTCCCCTTTCCGGGACGGCTTTTTATTTTTCTGCTCTTTGGACAGAATGTCCTTATGGGGGGGTGCAGGTGGAGCAGCATTATGACAGCAAAGCCGCGCAACAACTGACAAAAAAGATCGAGGAACTGGCCATCTACATGGAAAAGATGAAGCTGGCCGAGTACGTTGAACTCCTGGGGAACGTTCCCCGTCTCCTCTACCTGAACTTCATCTCGGGGGTGGCGCGGGGCCTGGGCATGGCGGTGGGCTTCACCCTTCTGGGGGCGCTGGTGATCTACATCTTGCAGCGAAGCTTTGTGCG
>JAMCWA010000121.1 GCA_023475165.1 Bacillota bacterium
AGGAAGATGCGCCTGGCCCGAACCCGCTCGATTACCCCCCCATACTCCTCCTGCAGGCGCAGCCGGCAGGACGGGCACAGGCTTCCTTCGATGCGTAGGCCGTATTCCTTCTCCACCTCTTCCCGCAGCTCGCTGGGAACAAGGTGAAGCGGTTCCTCGTGCATCGGGCAGTCCTTGATGGCGAACAAGGCCCCCTCCCAGGTGCGGGAATACCCTTCCAGCCCACGCTTCAACAGGGTAACGATGGTCGACTTGCCCCCGCTGACGGGGCCCATCAAGAGCCGAATCCGCTTGCGCACGTCCAGGCGGCGGGCGGCGGAGTGAAAATACTCCTCCACCAGGCGCTGCAGGGCCTCGTCCAGCCCGAAGAGTTCTTTGGAGAAAAAGTGGTAGCGTCTCGACCCTCCGGCCTCCTCCGTTCCGGTGGAACGAATCATATTGTAGATCCGGGAGTGGGAGTGTTGCACCAGGTGGGGGTTGGTCCGAACGAGCTCAAAATAATCTCCGAAGGTTCCTTCCCAGGCCAGTCGCTCTTCCTCCTGGCGATACTCCTCCAACCGGGCCAGCAGACTCATAACCTCTACCCCCTTAGGTCCTGTTCACCTCCCATTCTGCCCACGGCAATGAAAAATATGCTGGCCTTGGATTTATCTGGGGCGGTTACACCTGGCAGGATTTTCTTCCGGCCTCAACGAAAGATGAGCCAGGTTTTGATGACCGGGGAAGGTGCCCGAATGACTCTAGCTCAAATGTCGTACATCCTGGCCGCCGTGAGCGCCATCGCCACCCTGTCACCGCCTATGCCCTCTCCGGCTCAACGGCTACATCACCCTTGGCTACGAATATTGGGTAATTGGAAGAACCCAGGAAGCCATCGAGTCCTTTTTTAGGGCCAGGGAGCTTTTCCCGGGGCGACCGGAGCCTCCTTAACGACCTGGCGCGCATTTACGCCCAACAAGGGGAAAACCGGCTGGCGCTGAAGTACATTGGCGAGACGCTCAAACGGGACGCCAACCAATGGGGAAACATTGACAACGACTCCGCATTCGACCGGGTAAGAGCCAACAAAGGTCGGGAATACGAGGAAATCCTCGGCGGATATTAGAAAGTGAGGATTCAGGCAGTATACCCAAGGAGACCACCAGCAGACCACCCAAAGGGGTGGTCTGCTTCGGCTTAGGGAGAAAGAAGTCGCCTGCGTCGATTGATCCACCGCCTTTGACACTCCCTGACTATCGCTTGACTATGGTATAACAGACCACGGCTGCCTCAAGGTCCTGGCTCCGCGGGAGGGGACGGTTGTCCGCGTTAACTTCCACCCGGGTGAGGTAGTTGGGGCAGGACAACCGATCCTCGTCATGGCCGACCTGACGAGACCCCTGGTCGAGGCCAGCGTTGAGGAGAATCACCTGGAGAAGATACGGGTAGGCCAGTCGGCGGACGTGTGGGTGGCGACCGACGCGGACGAGACCCTTTTGAGAGAGGTGCAGGAAGTGTGCCTTGCCACATCCGCCACGTTCAGCCCCTTCCCTACCGACAGTCTGGGGGGTCTGGCAAGAGCGTCCAGAAGATCCCGGTGAAGATAGCGTTCAAGAACCCGGGACACCCCGTGCCCCTGGGCGTTTCCGCCCGGGCAAGGGTTCCTCTGGTCAAATAGCAAGAGGATTTCGGGACCCACAAAGGTTCCCCAACGGTCTGGAGGTGCAGGTTATGCGGGTGGAACTGCCCATTCTGGGGCTATTACAAGAGAAGCCCCGGCACGGATACGAGTTAAAGCAATCCCTGAAAGAATGTTATGGCACATGTGGAAGGTGAGCTACGGATCTCTCTATCCCATGCTCAGGCGGCTCGAGGAGAAGGGTTATCTGGAAAAGAACGTGGAGTTAGAGGAAGGGACCCCCGACCGAACGTCATCCTTGGTCTGGTGACGTTCACCACGGGCGCGCTGGTATGTGGATTGAGCCCCTCCTTCTGGCTGATGGCCGCCGCAAGGTTCATGCAGGTGGTCGGGGCCGCCGCGGTGATACCCGTGGGAATGGCCTTCGTCAGTGAGAACTTCCCCCGCGAGGAATACGGACGGGCCCTGGGACTGTGAGGGATGGTGAACGCCTCCGGCCCCGCCCTCGGCCCCACCTTTGGCGGGTATATAATGGACGCATCCGGCTGGAGAGCCATCTACTTCTTCAGTGTCATCTTGGGC
This sequence comes from Bacillota bacterium, assembly GCA_023475165.1. Taxonomy (GTDB): domain Bacteria; phylum Bacillota; class Sulfobacillia; order JAMCWA01; family JAMCWA01; genus JAMCWA01. The sequence goes on from JAMCWA010000121.1 coordinate 2,201, forward strand.
CTCGGCGCCATCCTGGTGGTCTGGGTGGTCGTCACCGAAAAAAAAAGGAGGGCCGCAGAACCATTCGAAGTTCTCGGTTCCAGCCTCCTTTTCGCTTGAACGGGCAGCACCCTGGTGGTGCTGAACCATGGCCGTTCCTTGGGGGTGGCTCTCCCTCCCAACCCTGGTGCTGGCGGCAGCCGCCCTCCTTTTCTCTCTCTTGTTTATTGTTGTCGAGCAGCGAGCGGCCCACCCGTGATGGACCTCCAGGTGATTCGCAAGAGCGACTTCCTCCTTCCCGGGATTGCTACCTTCATCTCCAGCATGGCCTTTCAGGGCGGCTTCTTCCTGATACCTTCTTCCTGGAGCAGGTGCAGAACTACACCGCCAACGTCACCAGGATATGGGGGACGACTCTTCGGCATGGACCCCACCCTTTCTGGGCCTTACGCCCCAAGTGTAGTGTTGTCCA
>JAMCWA010000036.1 GCA_023475165.1 Bacillota bacterium
TGTGTCGCTCTTTTCTCGGGCGGGTTAACCACTCAAAACGCAGTTCGTCAGCACCCTCCTAGGAGTGTCAGGTAATGATCATTCTTAAGTCAGAGAGAGAGATCCAGTATATGCGGGAGGCCGGCCGGGTAGTGGCCAGGACCCGAGCCGAACTGGAGAAGGCCGTGGCGCCAGGTGTTCGCACCAGGGATCTGGATCAAATGGCGGAAGAGTTCATCCGCAAACAGGGGGCTACGCCGGCCTTCCTAGGGTACAATGACTTTCCGGCCACCCTCTGCACCTCAATCAACGGTCAGGTTGTCCACGGGATACCAGGGCCGCGGCGGCTCCAGGAAGGCGACATTCTCAGCATCGACTTTGGGGCCATCCTGAATGGGTACTATAGCGATGCGGCGGCCACCTTCCCCGTGGGCAAGGTGACAGAGGAGGCCGCGAGGCTAATGCGGGTGACCAGGGAGTCTCTCGAGAGGGCGATTCAGGCGGCCTATCCCGGGAATCACCTCTCCGATATCTCTTTTAACATTCAGTCCTGGGTGGAAGAGCATGGTTTTTCCGTAGTTCGAGATTACGTGGGGCACGGGATCGGCCGGAAATTGCATGAAGACCCCCAAGTCCCCAATTTCGGACCGCCGGGAATGGGACCTGTCCTTCGCCCGGGCATGACCCTGGCCATTGAACCCATGGTGAACCAGGGCGGGTACCAGGTGCATACGGAGAAAGACAATTGGACCGTCGTCACCGACGATGGCAGTCTTTCCGCTCACTTCGAGGAGACCCTCGCCATTGTGGAGGATGGCCCGGAGATTCTCACGAAACTGTGAAAGGACTTATCAGGGGCAATGAAGCAGGCGTAGCCATCCCGGTTGCCTTTGCTTCCAGGGGTCAAGGATCATTGTCGCCGAAGGGTAAGGAATAAGTTTCCAAGAGAACGGGAATAATCTAGAGAAGTTGGGGTATTTCCTGCCAGGGGGTGACTTGGGTGCAGCCAGGGCTCAGACTGGGACAGGTGGTTGTCTCCAAGGCTGGACGGGATGAAGGGGAGGTCTTTGTAGTTCTGGGGTGGGAAAGCGGGGGCTTCGTTCTTGTGGCCGACGGAGTACGGCGCAAAGTGGAGAAGCCCAAGCGGAAGAACGTGCGACATCTCCGGGTTACCCCCCGGATCATTTGGGAGTTGGAGGGAAAATTGTCCAAAGGGATCCGCTTGAACAACGCCGAACTGAGGCGGCGTTTGCAGGAAGCAGGGCAAGAGGGAGGTTGAGGAGAGCCTATGGCGAAAGAGGACGTGATCGAAGTCGAGGGGACGGTGGTGGAGCCCCTGCCCAACGCCATGTTCCGCGTGGAACTGGCCAACGGTCATAAGGTGCTGGCCCACGTCTCGGGGAAGATCAGGATGAACTTCATCCGAATCCTCCCAGGGGATAAGGTCATGGTCGAGCTTTCTCCCTATGACCTGACCCGGGGGCGGATCGTTTATCGTTATAAGTAAAGGGAAGCCGAAAGTTTGCCATTGGGGGTGACGTAGGTGAAGGTGCGACCGTCGGTCAAGCCCATGTGTGAGAAATGTAAGGTAATCAAACGAAAGGGCCGGGTCATGGTTATCTGCGAGAATCCCAAGCATAAGCAGAGACAGGGTTAGGATGGGAGGTGCCTTGGAGCGATGGCAAGAATAGCTGGAGTAGATTTACCGCGGGAAAAGCGGGTTGAGATAGCCCTGACCTATATTTATGGTATTGGTCTCTCGCGGGCGAGGAAAATCTTGGGGGATTCCGGGGTCAATCCCGACACTCGCGTCAAGGATTTGACCGAAGATGAGGTCGGTCGGCTGCGAGAAAACATCGACCGCGAGTACAAGGTGGAAGGTGACCTGCAGCGCGAAGTTCAGATGAACATCAAGCGGCTCATTGATATTGGTTCCTATCGGGGCCTCAGGCACCGTCGCGGCCTCCCCACCCGCGGGCAAAGAACCAAGACCAATGCCCGGACCAGGAAGGGCCCGCGTAAGACGGTGGGCGTCCGGAGGAAGAAATAAGAGGAGGGGATGAAATGCCCAAACGTACGGTCAGGGTTAAGAAGAAAGAGAAAAAGCTGGTAGATCGCGGCGTCGCCCATATCCGCTCTTCCTTTAACAATACTATCATCACCATCACCGATACGGCCGGAAACACCATTTCTTGGGCCACCGCCGGGCACATGGGATTCAAGGGATCACGCAAGAGTACACCCTTTGCCGCCCAATTGGCGGCGGAATCGGCGGCCAAGGAAGCCATTGATCACGGTATGCGGGAAGTGGAGGTTTTCGTCAAGGGTCCCGGTTCCGGTCGAGAGGCAGCGATACGCTCCCTGCAGGCCGCCGGCCTCGAGGTCAGTATGATTAAGGATGTGACCCCCATTCCGCACAATGGATGCCGGCCACCAAAACGGAGAAGGGTTTAGGAGGTGCGTTATGGCCAGATATACTGGACCCGTCTGCCGTCTCTGCCGGCGGGAGGGAATTAAACTTTTTCTCAAGGGAGAAAGGTGCTATACCAAAAAGTGCCCTGTAGATCGCCGTTCCTATGCTCCTGGACAGCATGGCCAAACCAAGAAGAAGATTTCTGAGTATGGCCTGCAGTTGCGGGAAAAGCAAAGGGCTCGTCGCTTTTACGGTATCCTGGAGGCCCAGTTCCGGCGTTATTTTGCGGAGGCCGAACGGGCGCGCGGCATTACTGGGGAGGCCCTGCTCGGGCTTTTGGAGCGGCGACTGGATAACGTCGTCTTCCGCATGGGCCTGGGGGCCTCGCGGGCCCAGGCGCGTCAATTGGTACGACACGGTCACTTCGCCGTTAACGGTCGCCGGGTCAGCATCCCGTCCTTTTCCGTCAAGGAAGGCGATGTCATCACCGTCACCGAAAAGAGTCGTGGCCTCGATCAGATCAAGGTCATGGCGGAAGCCGCCCGAGGCCGGGTCGTACCGGGCTGGCTGGAGATGGATCTGGAAAACCTGCGGGCCCGCGTGACTCATCTGCCACGGCGAGAAGAGATCGACGTACCATTGCAGGAGCACCTGATTATTGAGCTTTATTCCCGTTGATCTCGCCAGATTCTGGTTATCTTTCTACCCGTTCATCAGGGAGGGTTAGAGTGGATGATCGAGATTGAGAGACCGCGCATAGAGGTCGTGGCTCGTAGCGAGGATGGCTCCTATGGCAAGTTCTTGGTAGAGCCCCTGGAGAGAGGCTATGGGACCACCCTGGGAAACTCCCTCCGACGGGTGCTGCTCTCCTCCCTACCGGGAGCGGCGATCACCTCTGTCAAAATTGAGGGTGTCCTGCACGAGCTCTCCACCATTCCGGGCGTCCTCGAGGATGTCACCGACATCATCCTGAACCTCAAGGGGGTGGCTTTGAAGCACTATTCCACAGAACCCAAGCTCTTGCGCCTGGAGAAGGAAGGGGAAGGCGAGGTCACGGCCGGGGATATCATCGGCGATGCCGACATCGAAATCCTTAACCCTGACCATCATATCGCTACCCTGGATAAAGGTGGTCGCCTCTTTGCGGAGATGACGGTGGAAGTGGGGCGGGGTTACGCCGCGGCCGAGAAAAATAAGAGACCGGACCAGGGCATCGGCGTCATTCCGATCGACGCCCTCTTTGCTCCGGTGAAAAAGGTGAACTATACTGTCGGGGACACCCGGGTCGGTCAGGTCACTGATTATGATCGCCTGAGCCTGGAGGTCTGGACCAACAAGGCCTTACGTCCGGATGAAGCCGTTAGCCTGGCGGCCAAAGTCCTCAACGATCATCTGGATCTCTTCGTCGGTCTGGCAGACAACGTGGCCTCTGTGGACACCATGGTGCAAAGAAGCGAGATCCAAAAGGATAAACTGCTGGAAATGACCATTGAGGAAATGGAACTCTCCGTTCGCTCTTATAATTGTCTGAAACGTGCCGGTCTCAATACGGTGGGGGACATTGCGGAGAAAACGGAAGAAGAAATGATGAAGGTCAGAAACCTCGGGAAAAAATCCCTGGAGGAAGTCAAACTGAAGCTGGCGGGTATGGGTTTAAGCCTTCGCCAGCCGGAAGAGTAATGGTCTTTGATACGGAAGGCTACTATTGAATGCCAAGGGGGGCGAAGGCCTCCCTGAGTGTGACAAGGAGGGAAGGGAATGCCCCGCTCAAGGCTGGGAAGGCCCACCGACCAGAGGGAAGCCATGTTGAGAAACCTGGTGACATCCTTCTTGGATAAAGAGAAACTGGAGACCACCGAAACCAGGGCGATGGAAGTACAACAGCTGGCCGAACACATGATCACCCTGGCCAAAGAGAATACCCTGCATGCGCGCCGTCGGGCCCTGGCGGTGATTTTGAACGAGGGTGTCGTCAAGAAGCTTTTCGAGACCATCGGCCCTCGCTATGCCGACAAAAATGGGGGCTATACGAGAATTCTGCTTCTGTCGCCCCGGCGTGGAGACGCTGCTCCCATGTCCCGGATTGAGCTGGTGTGAAAGCGGGAAGCCAGCCTCCGCCGGAAGAGAAGCGGGAGGCTCTGATTCGGGTCGAGGGCCTCTATCACTACTTCAGAACCCCGCAGGGGCTGATCAACGCCCTGGAGGACGTTGGTTTGACTCTTGGGCCGGGCGAATTTGTAGCCCTGGTGGGGCGGAATGGATCCGGCAAATCGACCCTGGCCAAGCACTTAAACGCCCTCCTCTTGCCTGATAGGGGGGACGTTTGGGTTAAGGGGATGAACACCAGGGACTCCGCCAGCCTCTGGGAAATTCGAAGAACCGTGGGCATGGTTTTCCAAAACCCGGATAACCAGTTGGTGGCAACGGTAGTAGAAGAAGACGTGGCCTTCGGGCCGGAGAACCTGGGGATCCCGCCGGGAGAAATCCGGCAAAGGGTGGAAGAAGCCCTGACCACAGTGGGGATGCAGGATTACCGCTCCTGGGCTCCGCATCTTCTTTCCGGGGGCCAAAAGCAAAGGGTGGCCATCGCCGGGGTCCTGGCCATGCGTCCGGCCTGCCTGATCCTGGATGAGGCCACGGCTATGCTGGACCCCGAGGGACGGGCGGAGGTAATGACGACCCTGGACCGGCTGAGCCGCGAGGGCATCACCATCCTCCACATCACCCACCACATGGAGGAGGCGGTGAAGGCCGACCGGGTAGTGGTCATGGAGGCTGGGCGAATAGTTCTCATGGGCTCACCCCGCCAAGTCTTTGCCCAGGAGCAGCAGTTAAAACGGGCCGGTCTGGATGTGCCCCAGATGGTGGAACTGGCTGATCACCTCCGGCGACGCGGCTTGGAGATTCCTCCCGGTGTAATCACCGTCGAGGAAATGGTCCAGGCTCTGGAGGGTTCTGGAACGTAAAGAAGCTTAGTGCGAATGCAAGCCGGGAAGAGGGTACCAGGATGGGCATCAAGACTGAGGGGCTAACCCACGTCTACGACGGGGGAGGCCCCTTTCCGGTAACGGCCATCGAAGATATTAACCTGGAAATCGCCGAGGGCGAGTTTTGGGGGATCATCGGACCCACCGGTTCCGGTAAGTCCACACTGATCCAGCATTTTAATGGTCTTCTGAAGCCCACGCGTGGCCGCCTTCTGGTTGACGGGGAGGACCTCTGGGCCCGGAAGGGCTACTCGCGGGATGTTAGAAAAAAGGTCGGCCTGGTTTTTCAATACCCGGAGCACCAGCTCTTCGAAGAAACGGTTGAAGCCGATGTCGGTTTTGGACCATCAAACCAGAAGCTGCCGCGCGAGGAAATCCGGGCACGGGTGCGCCGGGCGATCGACCTGGTGGGTCTACCGGAATCCATCCTGCCGCGTTCCCCCTTCGAACTGAGCGGGGGTCAGATGCGTCGGGTGGCCATTGCCGGCGTCTTGGCCATGGAACCACGAATTCTGATCCTGGACGAGCCCACGGCCGGCCTTGACCCGGGAGGCCGGGAGGAGATCCTGGGGCAAATCCGGCGTTTGCACCAAGAGGAAGGATTGACCGTGGTCCTGGTCTCGCACAGAATGGAAGACATAGCTCGCCTGGCCAACAAGGTGGCGGTGATGCACCGGGGAAGATTGGTCTTTGCCGGGACAACCCGGGAGGCATTCCGGCAGGTCGACCTGCTCCAGTCCATAGGTCTGGGGGTTCCCCACGTTACCCGGCTCATGCACCTGCTAAAGGAACGTGGGAGAAGGGTTCGGACCGATGTCCTGACGGTCACGGAAGCGGCGGAGGAGATTCTGGGGCAATACAGCCAGCGGGATGTTGGCAACCAGGAGACTGCTGGCGTTCTCTTAGGAAGCGCTGACGAACTGCGGTCTGAGTAGTTAACCCGCCCGAGAAAAGGTCTCCCAGGCCGGAGGTGACATAGATGTTCCGTAACATCATTCTTGGTCAATTCTATCCCGGGAATTCCATACTCCACCGCCTGGATCCCAGGACCAAGATCGTAATGACCTTCGTCTTCATGATCATCCTTTTCATGGTCAACAACTTTTATGGCTATCTCGGGTTTGGTCTTTTCACCCTGTGGGCGGTGGCCCTGGCCCGCATCCCTTTTGCCGTGGTTTTCCGGGGCCTCAAGTCCATCCTCTATATCCTCTTTATCACCTTTCTCCTGAACCTTTTCCTGACCCCGGGGGATGTCCTGACTACCCTCGGTCCCCTGACCATTACCCGTCAGGGTCTCAATCTAGGACTCAGCATGTCGGTACGGCTGATCCTGCTCATCATTCTCTCTTCCCTTCTCACCCTGACCACCTCACCCATCCTTTTGACGGATGGGCTGGAGGCTTTGCTGAAACCCTTTCGCCGGATCGGCATACCGGCGCACGAACTGGCCATGATGATGACCATCGCCCTGCGCTTTGTCCCGACCCTCCTGGAGGAGACGGAAAAGATTATGAAGGCCCAGATGGCTCGCGGGGCGGACTTTGAGAGTGGCAACATGCTGCAACGGGCTCGCGCGCTGGTGCCGATCCTGGTCCCTCTCTTTGTCAGCGCTTTTCGCCGGGCCGATGAGCTGGCGACGGCCATGGAGGCCCGCTGCTACCGGGGTGGGGAGAATCGGACCAGGATGCGGGAACTGGCCTTTGGCTTGGCCGACTATCTGGCGTTTTTGCTCACGGGGTTGGTGACGGCTGGGGTGATTGGACTGCGGTTCGTGTAATCTCAGGGTCATCTGAGGATCTCGCAAACTTGCCGGACTTTGGGAAGACCCCTCCTCGGGGCCGGGCGCGGCCTGGGGAAAGGAATGTGAGGATCCCGCGACCTTGCTAAACCTTGGGATGGGGGCAGAAGGTCTTTGCGATACATAAAACTGGTTCTGCAGTATGATGGGACCGCCTATCACGGCTTTCAGCGCCAGGACCCCCTGCCCACCATTCAATCGGAACTGGAGCGGGCCCTGGAGATCATTGCCTCAGAGAGAATCCGTCTGGTCGGAGCGGGACGGACCGATGCCGGGGTCCATGCTCTGGGCCAGGTGGTGAGCTTCCGAACAGCCAGTCGCATTCCCACGGACCGGTTGCCCCCGGCTTTGAACTCGCTTCTTCCTCCTGATATCGTCATGCTGGAGGCTGCCGAGGTCCCGCCCGACTTCCATGCTCGCAAGAGCGCCCGCAGCAAGACCTATCGTTACCTCGTCTACAACTGGACTCTTCCTTCTGTTTTCTGGGGGCGTTACAGTCATCACGTCAAGGAAGCCTTGAGTCTGGCCGCGATGCAGGAAGCGGCCAGACGTCTGGTGGGGCGGCACGATTTTGCCGCCTTCCGCGCCGCCGGCTCCAGCGTCAAGACCTCGGAGCGCACCATCTGGGGCCTGGAGGTGTTGGCCCAACCATTACCGCGGGAGGCTGGACCATGGGCAGGTTATCCGTGGAACGAAGCACGGTTCCCGGCCGTCAGACCGGCGGGTCACGGGGACCCGGACGGTCACGAGGAGCCGCCGGGTCAAAAGAAGCTGGATGATTGCGATAAGCGAGTGGGTAACGAGGAGCCGTGCGGCCAAACCTACTCAAGCGCTCCGGTACACAGTCCTGCCGTTTCGGATGATGCCGGGTTGGCTGAGACGACTTCTCCAGCCTTAAGCATAGCCCCTATTCCGCAGCTTCTCCACTTTATCGTCCGGGCCGATGGTTTCCTGTATAACATGGTTCGCATTGTCGTCGGGACTCTATTAGACGTGGGACGGGGGCGGCTTCAGCCCGAGGATATGGAGGACATCCTCCAGTCCCGGGACCGGAGCCGGGCTGGCGCCACGGTTCCAGCCCAGGGACTGTTCCTGGAGCGGGTGGATTATCGGGAATAGGCGTGTTTTGGTCTTTCCTGGACCGGAGGTTTACACTGAAAGAAGATTTCCTAGGAGACCGCTGAAAAACACCCATCTGCAGTGTGGCGCAATCTGCAAGAAAGAACCTTTTCATTAAAGGGGCGTCACTATTGCAGATTGTCGCTCCGGCGGCTCCTCGCTCAACGTACTACTTAGTACGCCTTGCTTCGGAGCCTTGTCGCTCCTAGCATCTGGACATTTTTGAGCGGTCTCGCCCTGACGGTGTCTCGGGCGGGTTAACCACTCAAACCGCAGTTCGTCAGCAGTCTCCTAGGGGGAGGGATGACCAATGAAGGATGGTCTCAAGTTTGTTGTCATCGGTGGGGGTTCCAGCTACACGCCAGAACTGGTGGATGGGCTGATCAGGCGGCGCGCGGAGCTGCCGCTGCGAGAACTGGCCCTGGTGGATGTGCCGGCCGGAGAGGAGAAGTTGACCATCATCGGCGGATTAACCCAGAGGATGCTGGACCGGGCTGGTCTTGCCACCAGGGTGACGCTCAGCCTAGACCGGCGCCAGGTCCTGGCCGGGGCCGATTTCGTCATTACCCAGTTCCGGGTGGGGGGTATGAGCGCCCGAGCCATGGACGAACGCATCCCCTTGGCCTACAACGTCATCGGGCAGGAGACCACCGGCCCCGGGGGGTTCGCCAAAGCCCTCCGGACTATCCCGGTGGCCCTGGACGTGGCCCAAGACATGCAGGAGCTATGCCCCGCGGCCTGGCTCATCAACTTCACCAATCCCTCCGGCATCGTCACCGAAGCCTTGCTGCGCCACGGGGGGGTGCGGGCCATTGGCCTATGCAATGTACCGATCAGCATCCAACGAGGCATCGCTGCCCGGATGGGGGTGGAACCCGAACGGATCTACACCGAGTTCGTCGGCTTAAACCACCTGAGCTGGGCGAGGAAGATTACCTTTGACGGGCGCGACATCACGCCCAAAGCGATCGAAGCCCTGATTGAGGACGGGGAGGGGGAGGCGCGGCAGGCGTTGGCTAAGGGAGCCGTTATGGGTCACCGCGGTGTGGGTGACGGAGAATCCGGACAGCGAGATCTGGTGGCCGCGGAGGGGGGAGGAGGAGCCGTTGGACCGGCCAAAGGCATGGGACCGGTGAACGTCCCTCCCCGCCACTGGCCCCCTGAGCTCCTGCGGAGCCTGGGAATGGTACCCTCTCCGTATCTTCGCTACTACTACTTCCATCAGGAGATGCTGGCGGAGGAACTGGCGGCTGTCGCCAAAGGCAAGGGCACGCGAGCCGAGCAGGTCATGGCCGTGGAAAGGGACCTCTTTCAACTCTACCGCCAGTCCGAGCTTAAGGAAAAACCCAAACTCCTGGAGAAGCGCGGGGGCGCCTGGTACTCGGCGGTGGCCCTCTCCGTCATCAACTCCATCGTCAACGACCTTGGGGAAAACCACATCGTCGACGTCCGGAACGGTCCGACCATCCCCGATCTGCCGCCAGAGTCCGTCATCGAGGTCAACGCCGTCATCGACGCCCGGGGTGCCCATCCCTTGCCGGTGGGCCCGCTGCCCCTCTCTGTCCGCGGCCTGGTCCAGCAGGTCAAAACCTATGAGGAGCTGACTGTCCAGGCCGCCGTGCATGGCGACCGGCAAGCCGCCTACCTGGCCCTCCTGAACCATCCCCTGGTCCCCGGTGCCCTGACCGCCCAGGGCCTCCTGGACGAGATCCTGGAGCAGGGGAAGGGGCACTTACCACAGTTTCGGGATTAACGAGATCAGACTGTGCACGAACTAGGAGAGTGCTGACGAACGGCGTTTTGGGTGGTTAACCCGCCCGGGAAATCGTAAAGGCGAGACCGCTCAAAAACACCCATTTACTCCAACACCGCTACGGAAAACGCCCTGGTTGCCCGTGGAAAGGCCTCATTAGGGGCGCAACCAAGACAAGTTCAATGAAAAGGAAGAGCGAGATGTTTAGACAGCTCAGAAGAAGCGACCGAGAAATGGATATGGCGGGAGTCATTGCGCTGCTAAATAAAGGAGACTACGGCGTTTTGTCCACGACTGGTGCTGATGGCTATGCCTACGGAGTACCATTAAGCTTCGTATTTATGAACGACGCCATCTACTTCCACGGCGCCTTGGAGGGGCACAAGTACGAAAATATCCGGCATAACAACAAGGTATCGTTTTATCGGCAACGCAGCCGGCGAGCATAACCGGCTGGATGGGAAGGTGGCCATTGTCACCGGGGCCGGAGCAGGTTTACGGGTATTTTAGATTCTAACCTTTTCCGACCTTCCGGAACCGGCTGAAGCTGGTGCAAACTCCCGGAAGGATTTTTCTTTTTGTGGGCGAAGAAGTAAAGTTAAGGCCTTCAGTATTTTGGAGAGAGAGGTCCTTGGCGTGGCAGCTCAATACCAATCCCCAACCCAGTCACCTCCTCGACTTCTCGAGCCCCTACCGGAGGCTCCCTACCGCCGCCTGGTCGAGATAGTGGGGCGGGAGAACGTCTATCGCGAACCGGACGACCTCCTCCTTTACTCCTACGACAGCCTGTTGGGAGTGCCCGCCGTCTGGCCCCAGGCGGTGGTCAGGCCTGGTTGCACGGAAGAGGTTGTCGAGGTCCTCCGCCTGGCGCAGAAGGAGAAGCTTTCCGTGGTTCCCCGGGGCGCCGGTACCGGCCTGGCGGGAGGGGCCATGCCCATCCAGGGTGGCCTGGTGCTCAGCCTGAATCGGATGAAGACTATCCGGGAGATCGATGAAGACAATATGCAGGCGGTGGTTCAACCTGGCGTAGTCACGGCCGAGTTCCACCAGGCCGTGGAAGCCCGGGGGCTTTTTTACCCCCCTGACCCGGGGAGCATGACCATCTCCACTCTGGGAGGGAACGTGGCCACCTCGGCCGGGGGGTTGCGGGGGCTGAAATACGGCGTCACTCGGGACTACGTCATGGGTCTTGAGGCCGTTCTCATGGGTGGCAAGAGGATCCGCACCGGGGGCCGGACCTTCAAGAACGTTACCGGCTACGACCTAACCCGGCTGCTGGTGGGCTCGGAAGGGACCCTGGCGGTGATCACCGAGATCATTCTGAAACTCATCCCCATACCGGAGGCGCGACGGAGCCTGCAGCTCATCTATGATGACGTTGACAAGGCCGCCCGGACCGTCTCCGAGGTCCTGCGGCAGCGGGTCATCCCGGCCACCCTGGAGATCATGGACCGCCTGACCATCCAGGTGGTGGAGGATTTCGCCCATGTCGGATTGCCGCGGGAGGCGGACGCCATGCTCCTGGTGGAAGTGGACGGGGCCGAAGAAACGGTGGAGAGGCAGTTGGTCCGCGTCCTGGAGATCGCCCGGCAGGAAGGGGCCGTTGACTACAAGGTGGCTCGGACCGAGGAGGAGAAGATCCAGATCTGGAACGCCCGGCGTAACTCCTATGGCGCCCTGGCGCGGCTCAGCTCAACCATCATCACTGAGGATGCCACTGTTCCCCGCAGCCGGGTTCCGGACATGATGCGAGCCATCGGGGAAATCGCCAGAAAATATTCCGTCACCATGTCCACCCTGGGGCATGCCGGCGACGGCAACCTCCATCCCACCATCAATGCGGATAAGAATAACCCCGCGGAGATGGCCCGGGTGGAAAAGGCGATTGAGGAACTCTTTCAGACTGCCTTGCGCCTGGGGGGAACCCTTTCCGGCGAGCACGGCATCAGTCTGGCCAAGAAGCGCTTTATGCCCCTGGCTTTTTCCGAAGAAACCCTGTCCGTCATGCGGGCCATCAAGACGGCCCTGGATCCGGACTGTCTTTTAAATCCCGGCAAGATCGTCTAGGAGAAGCGAGATTATGGGGAACCTGTTCATTGATCCGTCTCCCCGGAGGAACAATCAGGCTCTGGAGAGATTGACGCCCTTCAGAAGGGAAATTGAACATTGCGTCCGCTGTGGCCTGTGTCAGAGCGTTTGCCCTTTGTACAAGGAAACCGGCCTGGAGGGCTCTGTGGCCAGGGGGAAGATGAGCCTCCTCCTGGGTCTCCTGGATGGACAGCTATCGCCGACGGCGAACCTGCAAGGCAAGTTGGATTCTTGCCTGATGTGTAAAGCCTGCGCCGCGATCTGCCCGGCCGGGGTCAAAGTGGACGAATTGGTGGTCCTGGGCCGGCAGGCGGTGGCCGGAGAGAGAGGACTGCCGCTGCTAAAGAGGGTGGCCCTGCAACTCCTGACCGGGAGGGGCTGGTGGCACGGGACCCTCTTTTCTTTAGGCCGTCTCTGGCAAAGCCTTTGGTTGAAAAGATCAGAAAACCACAGGGGGGGGGCGGCCGCGTTTCTCTCTCATCGGGCTCCCGGACCGGCTCTACCCGTTGATCGGAGGGACGCAAGCTTCCTCCGGCTCTTTTCAGCTCCTGGAGGAAAGGAGAGCCGGGGTTTCCTCAGAACCCCCTCGGGCCGCCAGCAAGACTGATGAGCCAGGCCTGATCGGGAGCCAGGCTGACCCCAGGCCTATTGGGATAGCACCAGGGGCTGCCTTCAACCGGGGGCGGTCGTCCCGCCTTGGACGAACCGCGGATGATGAAGGCGCCCAAATCTTCCCCCACCACCCACGCGTGGCTTTTTTCCCGGGCTGCGCCATTGAAAGCTTCTACCCTGAAATCGGGACGGCTGTCCAAAAAGCTTTGGAGAGAAGGGAGCGCGAGGTCATCATTCCCCAGGGGTTGGTCTGTTGCGGGGCGCCGGCCCATTTTGCCGGGGACCGGGCCAAGGCCGTCACCCTAGCCAGAAAAAACCTGGCCGTCCTGATCCAGAGCGGGGCGGAGGCGATAGTCACTGCCTGCGCTTCGGGAGGTCTGATGCTAAAGAAGGAGTACGCCGACCTGCTGGAAGGCGAGGAGGCAGAGGCCGCACGGGCATTGGGGCAAAGGGTTTTTGACATTTCCGAGTACCTGGTCCAGGTCGACGCAGCCATATCCGCTGGGGGAACGAAGCCGGCTCCAACGGGAGGAACGGTTGCTTCGTCAGTGGACAGTTCCCTGGGCAGCTCCGGTTTTCGCCGGGGGGGGAAAACTGCGATCGAAGAAAACGGCCTGGCGGCTTCAGTTGGGGCAGCATCAAAACAGCAGCAATTTGGGGACATGACTGTCTACCGGGCTGACTCCGCGCGGGCATTGTCAGAATACCAGCAACCCGGCGGTGGCAGCGGTCACTGGGCTGATCCTGCGCCCCGGTCACTTTCACAGCGACGGGGTGGGTTCCGAGGTCCCGTTCAAGATAAACTGGACCTCAACCGTACCGCCCGCCATCTGAAGGTCACTTATCATGACCCCTGCCACCTCAACCGCGGCCAGGGGATCGGTCAGGAGCCCCGCCAGGTCATTGCCTCGCTCCCCGGAGTGGAACTGGTGGAGGGGAAGGAAGCGGCCCGCTGTTGCGGTGGGGCCGGGACCTTTGCCTTTTTTCACCAGCCAATCTCAGAGGCGATCCTCAAGCGTAAAGTGGATGATATCCTGGCCACGGGCGCTGATGTCGTCGCCACTGGCTGCCCCTCCTGTCTGATGCAGTTGGAGAGTGGCCTGTCCCAGGCCCAATCTCGCGTTCGGGTCCTGCATACTGTGGAACTCCTGGCTATGGCGGAAGAGCGCGTTTTCCCCTCATTCCCCTCAAAAGGTGATTAGACAATGCCCTCATTCCCTCCACGGGAGGTCCTCAGGAGCTCCTCAGGCGGCATGGAAATCTGGAAAGGTGATTAAATAATGGCCCTCTTCCTCCAAGAAACCGTTACGCCTCCGGTCACCCCGCCTTCCCGGCGGAGAACCCCTCTTTGGCTCATCCTCCTGATCTTCCCGGCTTTCTTGGGGGCTCTGGTGGCTGGTCACTGGGT
>JAMCWA010000105.1 GCA_023475165.1 Bacillota bacterium
GGCCCGTGAGATGGAACGGCTGAGGATTTTGGCTGGCCTGAGCGAGGTGCAGGGACCGGGGGTTACCGTGACCATGGACGACAGCAAGCGCCCGCGTCAGAAGGGGGAAGACCCCAACGCCTTCTTGATTCACGACGACGATGTCTTGAAGGTGATTAACGAACTCCTGGCGGCCGGAGCGGAAGCGGTGGCTATAAATGGGCAGCGGTTGGTTTCTAATACCGAGATTCGCTGTGCCGGGCCGACCATCTCCATTAACCGGGCTATGACCGCCCCACCCCTGACCATTGTGGCCATCGGTGATCCGGCAACTCTGGAAAGCGCCCTGAAGATGCGGGGTGGCGTCATGGAGAGCCTGGCCCTGTGGGGGATCGAGGTCAAGGTGAAAAAGGAAAACGAGGTCACGATACCGGCTTATCATGGGAGTCTTGACTTCCAGTACGCCAAACCGGTACCGAAGTAGGGCCCTCCGGCCGGAGGAGTAAGTCAGGGAACCGATCACGCCCCTCCTGAGAGCAGGGCCGGCGCCCCGAACGGCAGAGAAAGAAGAGACTTGTTTTTGTAGAAGGAGGTGAAGGGATTGGTCTTGCCATTACTGGGTCTGGTCATCGGGTTGGTTATGGGCTTCCTCTTGCCCGTTTCCATCCCGCTTATCTACGCTCGTTACTTCTCTGTCGCCTTTCTGGCTGCCCTGGACTCGTCCTTCGGTGGGATCCGGGCCAGCCTGGAAGGTAGTTTCAATACCACCGTTTTCATAACCGGCTTTTTTAATAACATGCTCCTGGCTGCCTTCCTAACCTATTTGGGAGACCGGTTGGGGGTGGAGCTTTACTACGCCGCCTTGTTTGCCTTCGGCGTCAGGATATTCCAGAATTTGGGAATCATCCGGCGACACCTTTTGAAGCGCCTGAACTGGGCCATCCCCGACGAAATCAGTCTGCGACCGCGAGAAAAATTCTTGCGACGAAAGGGAAAAGAGCATTAATGTGGAATTAGTTTGTTAGATAGTTAGACAGCTTCAGAGCATTAGATAAAGGGAGCGGAACTTTCGTATAGATTCCCCCAGGGGGTGGAAGTGTGCCGAGGCACGAAGTTATCGCCGGGCTGGACATCGGGACTACCAAGGTAACCGTTGTTACCGGCGAAATCCGTGAGGGCGGCAACATCAGCATTACGGGGGTGGGTCACAGTTCCTCCGCCGGGTTACGGCGGGGAGTGGTGGTGGATATTGACGGGACGGTCCGGGCCATCGACGAGGCGGTGGAGAAGGCCAGGCGGATGTCGGGAAGCGAGATCAAATCCGTCTACCTCGGTCTGACTGGATCCCATGTGGCCTCCGCCACCAATCGCGGTGTGGTTGCGGTATCCCGCGAGGACCGGGAGATCAGCGCCGAGGATGTTCACCGGGTGATGGAGGCGGCCAGGGTCATCTCGATTCCGGCCGACCGGGAGATCATCCACCTCTTGCCCCGGGAATTCATAGTCGACGGTTATGACGGGATAAAAGATCCGGTGGGGATGGTGGGGGTCCGTCTCGAGGTCGAGACCCAGATCATCACTTGTGTCACCACCTCGCTGCAAAATCTATTGCGCAGCGTTTACAAGGCTGGTCTGGAGGTAGACGAGGTTGTTCTGGCGTCCCTGGCTTCGGGCGAGGCGGTCTTGACGCCCGCGGAAAAGGAATTGGGGGTAGCGGTAGCTGATATCGGAGGTGGCACCACTGACCTGGCTATCTTTGAGAGGGGCAGCTTGCTTTACGCCAGCGTTCTTCCCATAGGGGGCGAACACATTAGCAACGACCTGGCCGTAGGTTTGCGTACCCCCGTGGCCCAGGCGGAAAAGGTGAAGGTGGAGCATGGTTGGGCGCGGGTTGAGGACACCGAAGATCAGATCTTTCTGGAAATCCCGAAGATGAGTGGTTCGGGAGGTCGGCAGATTTCGGAAAAGGTAGTCGCCTCCATCATTGAGGCGCGGGCCCAGGAAATGTTACAGCTAATCGGTCGTGAAATCAAGCGCTCCGGTCATAGTGGGGCGGTGACGGGCGGACTGGTTCTTACCGGCGGCACGGCTCGTCTGCGGAGCTTGGTGGAACTGGCGGCAAGTGAGCTGGACATGCCGGCCAGGGTTGGTTTACCTGCCGGCTTGGGGGCTCTGACGGATGTGGTGGGAGGACCAGATCACTCGACGGCCGTGGGTTTACTGATTTACGCCACCCGGGGCCGGGCCGGCTCGCCAGGGTCCCGGACCCGAGAAAGGGTTCTGGGGGGATGGCTAGCCCGTCTGAAGGGCTTCTTTCGCGAGATGTTTTGAGTCAGTGGCGGCTCGAGTGACATTATAGGGTGGGGGTATGCAGGGTGTTGGACTTTGATATCGAGGTCGGGAATCTGGCGGTAATAAAGGTGGTTGGAGTTGGTGGAGGCGGAAATAACGCGGTCAACCGAATGATCGAGATGGGCCTCAGGGGGGTGGACTTCATCTCGATCAACACCGATGCCCAGGCCCTGACCCTTTCCAACGCCACTTTCAAAGTGCAAATCGGCCAAAAGCTAACCAAGGGTTTGGGGGCGGGGGCCAACCCAGAAGTGGGGCAAAAGGCCGCTG
>JAMCWA010000056.1 GCA_023475165.1 Bacillota bacterium
CTCCCTGGCTACGGTTCGGATGCTGATGGGCAAATAATCCTGCCTTGCCAATCGGTCCAAAGTATTTTCCGGCCATGCTTACAGCTATCTTAATGGCCCTTCCCGCCGCCCACCCCTCACCAACCCTATCAGTGTCAACCATCCTGAGCCTCTAATAGTATATCACAGTGATTCTTATAGAAAGGGAGAAAACAGGATGCCAGGATATTTTCCGCAATCGCAGCCTTTCATCTGGGATCGCCGCACTTGGGGGGCCATGGAACCAACCACCAACTTGCCGCCCTTGGGTCCGGTCACCCGGGTTACGGTACACCATACCGTCAGCACCCGAAAGGACCCCCTGGTGGAGATAAAGGATATCCAGCTTTACCATATCACAAAAGAGCCGGAGCCTTTCAGCGACATCGGCTATCATTATGTCATTGACCGGGCCGAGAATATTGATGGCCGAGACATCTATCAGGGAAGAAAGCCCCAATCCGACGGCGGCCTTAGTCTTGGCGCCCACGTGGCGGGGCACAATACCGGCAACATCGGGGTCGCCGTGCTGGGAAACTATGACCAGGAAGATCTTTCTCCCGGTCAGCAACAAGTCCTGGAGGAGCTCCTGGCCTGGCTCAGTTATAAATATGATATCCCCATCCACCAGATCAAGGGGCACCGGGATCTTAACGTCACCGATTGCCCGGGTGATCACATCTATGATCGGCTCCCAGCTCTCCGGGAAAACCTGGTGCGGCGCCTTTACGGTATTCAGGTCAATCCTGCCTATGCCCCTCTCCCCAATGGAGAAGTACGGATCGTCATTAATAACAAGGAATTGAAGCCTTCCGTCCCGGCTTTCATCAAGGACGGGAAAACCGTTGCCCCCCTGCGCGACGTGGCGGAGGCCTTGGGGCAGGTGGTCTACTTTGATGACAGGAGCTGGACAGTGTATGTACAGTCGCCAAAGGGATAACTGAGATCTTAACCAGAAAAAAAAGACCCCTTCTCGGGTCTGCCTCTCATTCTAAGATTTGGTGGAGGCGCGGGGAGTTGCACCCCGGTCCGAAAGCACCATGACGTCAATCTCTACAGGCATATCCCCTGTTTTGCCTTTTCGCCTTCCTTGGCCCCCAAGGGCAGGGTCCGCAGTTGGTTAGTCCCTAGGTTTCCCCTGCCGACCCGAGACACTATCGGTAGGGTATCCTGCTTTGGTGACGCCCGTTACCGGCTCCACAGGAAGGACCCGGGCGGACGTAGCCGCGATTAGGCGGCTAGTGCGTAATTCTCGTTGGCAGTTAAGCCTTTTCCACGGATTTACGAGATGTGGACGCTCGGCCTGCAACTGGCGCCCCAGCTACCCCCGTCGAAACTGATTCGCCCCCACATTCTTTTTTTGACCACATATATAGTAACACAAAACCAGATTCAACCCAAGAGAAAGAATGTTCGCCTCGACATTAAGCAGCTCCCCGATCCAAAAGCCTCTGCGTTAACTATGAAAGGTTCACGGCTCTGCGAGGCACAAGCAGCGAATAAAATGTCCGTTATGCGCTTTAACAAAGTGGGAGCGAGACATTTCCGTAGAAAAACGCCTTTGCCGGTGCCGGGCTCGGCTCTCATCCCTTTTGCCGTTCCCGAAAAGCCCGCTCCATCTCCCGCCGGGCGTCCCGTTCCAGCATATCCTCGCGCTTATCATAGAGTTTCTTGCCCCGGGCCAGGGCCAATTCCACTTTGGCCTTTCCCTTCTTGAAGTAAATCTTCAAAGGCACCAGGGTGTAGCCCTTCTCCCTGACCTTCCCGATCAAACGCCGGATCTCGGACCGATGCAAGAGGAGCTTACGGGGGCGCAGGGGATCATGGTTAAAGCGGTTACCCTGTTCGTAAGGGCTGATGTGGCTGTTCAACAAAAAGACCTCGCCCTTTTTCACTTCCGCGTAGCTGTCCCGCAGGTTGGCTCGGCCGAGCCGCAGGGACTTAACCTCTGTCCCGGTCAAGACCAGCCCGGCCTCCATGGTTTCCTCAATATGATAGTCATGCCTGGCCTTGCGATTCTCCGTGGCAATTTTAAAGGTATCTTGTTTCATGGCTTTAGCTCCGCCCAGCCGGCCCGGAAGGTTGCGGCTTTTCTTTGTCTTCCGGCATGGGCATTTTCACCCGCCAGAGAGTGCCTTTATTTTACCATCTTTCCAGAACGACAACAATAAGCTAAATCCTTGCGTGAGCTGGACGTTTACATCAAAGACCGGCCGCCGCCAAAACCCGGGGCCCGACATATTATATTATGTGGCGCGGAGGGAACCCAGCCAGCGCGGCTCTCGGGGCTGCTTTCGCCGAAAGCGGTGCCCGGCTCGCTGCAAGCCACCCGCGGCCATCGCGTCCCCGTCGCCACTTTGCCGGGGTTTCATTACTTTAGGTCGCCGCCAAAGGCGGCCTGATGATCTCAGAGGTCAGCGATCTCGCCGATACCAGGATCTGCAGGGGGTATTGAACCCATGCCCATCTTGGGGGATATTTCTTCCAAGTCGTTCCAACGCCGTCCCTTCGATCACCGCCTGGCTGAACTCAAACCCAAGCTGGAGCAATTCTCTTCCTTGCTGGGCAAT
>JAMCWA010000098.1 GCA_023475165.1 Bacillota bacterium
TTGGCGCAAAAGGACAATCCTTCCGGGCTCAGGGTGGCCGGACAGCGTCTCCTGGCGGACTGGCGGGAATTTCAGGTGAAATTGGCCCGCTGGCAAGCGATGGAACAGGAACTTCAGGGGAATCTGGCCGTCTTTGGCGACCTGACACCGGAAGGATTGTCCTTTTGCGCCGACTACGAAGCCAGTAAACTCCGTCTGGAGGGGGAACTGGAAAAGGCGATTGCGGCGGAAAAGCAACTGGTGGAGAGGCAGGAGAATTACCTCCAGACCAAAGGGGCTTTTGAACGTGACTTTGGGGACTTGCTTGACCTCGTCCCGGAGGCCAGGCAAGCCGTCCGGGAGAAGCAACGGTTGGAACAGCAGCTGAGGGAAGGAGAAAGGGAAAGAACCCTTTTAGAGAAACGGGGTCTCCAGACGCGTTCTCTGACAGCGCTGCTCTTGGCCTTATCGGGCTTGCTGGCTGGGATCCTTGCCCATAATCTCCTCCTGGCTTTGGGCGGGGGAGCACTTCTCGGGCTCTTGGGCTGGGGGATAGGTGGAATCATCAGCCAACACCAGCACGCCCCGATCAGAAGCCACCTCGCCGCCCGCTTGGACGACTGGCGAAAGGAATTGCAGCAGGCGAATGCCCTGCTGGGGCTCTGGTCGCGGGAACCGTTGGAGAAGTTGGACGAATTGAGCTACAGGCTCTGGGAACGGGAGCACCGTCGCCAGGAGTTAGACCAGGTGGAAGCTTCCCGGCCCACGGAAACTGAGGAATCAGAGGTCCGGGAAGCCCGAAAAGCGGCCGGGCAACGCCTGGATTCCTTCCGGGCGGCCACTGCCACTGTCCGCGCCCGATTTGCGGATGTGGCGGAGGCCTATCGCCGTTATCAGGATCTCCTGGTCACGGCGGAAGAGCTTCGCCAGGAGGTCATCAGATTTGCCCGGCAGGAAACCGGAACGTCTCCGGAGGGGGCGGCAACGGCCCCGGTGGACGGGCTCACCAGCCCGTGGAGAGAATTAAGAGTCCTGGCTGAGATCCGCGGGGCAGAAGGTGCTGCTACGGGTCAGATCCTGGACTGGTTGCAGAAAATGGACGATTTTGTGTGGCAAGGGTTGGAACAGGAGGCCGCCCGTTGGGAGGATAGCGTATCCACTCTGCAGCGGCTAGAGGATCGGCGCCGCTCCCTGCTGCAAGGGGGCGACACGGGGGAGACGGTCTTGCTCCGTTTGGAGAGGGGAATCAATCACCTACGTGGGAAAGTAGCCCCCTTCAATGAGGAAACGCCCCTGGAGAGCCTGCGGCCACTCCTGGAGGAGGCTGGTGAGGTCCAACGCCGTCTGACCGAGCTTGACGGAACCCTCAATTTGGCGTCGAACCAGGTCAAAGACCTTCGGGACGCAAAGGAAACCATAGAACAGGAGGTCCAATCTCGGAGTGGGAGATTGTCTCGCATCCTTGGGGCTGGGGGCGGGGATTTGGCAAGGGCGCACGAGCGGCTAAGAGATTGGCGTTTCCGGCAAGAGGAAACTGGGAAGTTGAAGAGCCAGTTATCAGGGGCTTTGGGGGGGCGGGCTCTGGCCGACCTGGAGAACGAGGCCATTGATGCCGGCAACCAGGCGCTGGCCATCTGGCAGGAATGGCAGGCGTTGGTAAGAGATCACCCCGGCCTCCCTTCCCCCGGCAACCAGGACAATTCGGAAGCCATCGAACGGCACTTCCGGGACCTGAAGGAGGAAGTGGCCGGGTTGAAGGGGCAGGCTGATACCCTGTCCGTCCGGCTCCAGGAACTAATTTTACGCCGGGCCCAACTGGAGGGGAGCCAGCCTTTGAACGTTGCGGTGGGTGAGGACCTCCTGGCCAGGAAAGAAGCCGAGGTAAGGCGAATAAAATTAGAGGCTGAGGCTCTGGGTTTGGCCTACCGGGAATTGGAAGCTGCTGCCCAGGAGTTTAGCTCAACCTATCGCCAGACCCTGATGGAAGCAACGACGCGCTATTTTCAGGACTTCACCGGACGCCCGAACCGCCGCGTGACCTTGGAGGAGGATTTTTCTCTGGGGATAGTGGAGGACGCTTCGGCCGTGTCTTTAGCCCAGATTAGCCGGGGGACCCTGGATCAGCTCTATTTGGCCGCGCGATTGGCCATCGGAGACATGGTTGGGGGTGAAGTGGCTTTGCCTTTCCTCTTTGATGACCCCTTTCACAACTGCGATTCCGACCGTCTGGAGAGGATTCGCTTCAGTCTGGGGAGGCTGGCGCAAGAAAGACAGATCTTACTGTTGTCCCATGACGATAAATTCCTGAACTGGGGCCAAGCGGTCAAGTTAAAACAGTCGCCTGGGAAGGGGTAGTCCCTCACGCCGCCCGAGCGGTGCCCTAAAGGGATGAAACAGCCGCACTGTGAAACGGGCGGGCGGTTGCCAGCAGAGCGCTTTCAGCGAGCCGCGCTGCGGTCGGCGCAGGTGACGGAAAGCGAGGACGGTAACGCCCGAGCGGCGCCCTGGAAGTAACCGGTCTGTTTCCGGGTAGTCCTAACAAACGACCATCTTTTGCCGGGCCCAGTCATCC
>JAMCWA010000114.1:0-957 GCA_023475165.1 Bacillota bacterium
GGCCGGTGGATTCCCATCCCGAAGACAATGAGAATCTGCTGGTCCCTTACCCCGGCCGCCTCTAGCTCCTGAAGCAAGGGCGGCAAGAGCTTAGAACTGGGCGAAGGCCGGGTGATGTCACTAACCATGATCGCCAACCGCTTGCCGGCCAAGTCCATGTCCCGCAAGCGCGGCGACCCGATGGGATTGGCCAAGGCCCGCCGGATCTCGGCCATCTCATCCGGCACGCCGGCCGCTTCCTGGGGCAGAAGGATGCCGTGCAGGTTGGACGCCGGGACCTCCAGTGGGACAGTCCCCTCCCCATAGCGAAGTTCAATTAGCGGCAAGGCAGAGACCCCCTCCCGACCCCCCGTTGCTACGCTCTCGTCCCGGGACTTTCTCGGCAGGTCTTACCATTACACTCAGGTTTTCCCGTCAGATTCCTCGGCCGCGGTAACCTTCATCAGCTCTACTAAACCCCCGGCGGCCAGAATATCAAGCACATAACCCGAGAGGGGGTTCGCCCTGAGGGTCAGCCCGCTCGACAGGTTAGCAACCATGCCCTTCTCCAGATCCACTCGCCCCAGTTCGCCATCCCGGAAAAGGCTGCTGGCACCCCGGCAGATGACCGCTGGGAGGCCGACGTTGATGGCATTACGGTAAAAAATACGGGCAAATGACTCCGCCACAATCGCCCTTACCCCGGCCTGCTTTAAGGCCCGTGGGGCGTGCTCGCGGCTGGAACCACACCCAAAGTTCTTTCCGGCCACCAGGAGGCCCCCCGGTGAAAAACGGCGCGGGAAATCCGGATCTATCCCTTCCATGACGTGGGCCGCTATCTCCGCCGGCTCTACCAGTTCCAAGTACCGTCCCGGATAGATCTGGTCGGTATCAATGTCATCACCATATTTTATGACCGGACCTGTAATGACCTTCTCCAAGGTTGACACCTCGCTCCTCAAAACCCAGCGGAACTAA
>JAMCWA010000114.1:967-10373 GCA_023475165.1 Bacillota bacterium
GGTGGCGCCGGCGTCCTCTAGGAAACCGCTGGAAAACACCCACTGCGGTGTGGCACAATCTGCAAGAAAGAACCTTCCTATTAAAGGGGCGTTACTATTGCAGATTGTCGCTCCGGCGGCACCTCGCTAAACGTACCACTTAGTACGCCTCGCTTCGGAGCCTTGTCGCTCCTAGCGTCCGGGCATTCTTGAGCGGTCTCGCCCTCGCGGTTCCACTGTCGGGTAAACCACTCAAAACGCAGTTCGTCAGCACTCTCCTAGGGGCGTTTTGAGCGGTCTCCTGGACCCTATTCCTCTCCGTTGCTGAGCCACCCGCGGAGGGCCGTCCAGGCCGCTGTCGCCGGTGAAACCACGTAGACCTCCCCTTCCGGGCTACCCATCCGCCCGGGAAAATTACGGCTGGAGGTGGTGACACATCTTTCGCCAGGCGCCAGGACCCCACCGTGCGCCCCCAAACAAGGCCCGCACCCGGGGGTCCCAAAGGTGGCTCCAGCTTCCAGGAGTTCCTGTACATAACCCTCGTCTATGGCCCTTTGCAGCACATCGCTCGATGCCGGGGTCACCACCAACCTGATGTTGGGGGCGATGTGATGACCGGCCAGGATCCGTGCCACCACGGCAATATCCTCCAGACGGCCGCCGGTGCAGGTCCCCACGAAGGCCTGATCAATGGAGATGCCCTCCTTCTCCTTCACCGCCATCACTTGGTCTACCCGGTGCGGAAGGGCCACCTGCGGTCTCAGACCAGTAACTTCAAAGCTGTATGTGGCAGCATAGTGGTAATCGGGATCTGTATAAAGATCCTCTATGTCCCCGCCATCACCCCGCCCAAAGCCCTTGGCGGCAAGCGGTTCACCAGACCGGGCCAGCCTCTCGCCCACATAGCGCAGGACCTCGTCGTTGGGCTGGATGTAAGCTGCCTTGGCACCCATCTCCACCGCCATATTGCAGAGAACCATTCTTTCGGCCAGAGGAAGCCTCTCCACAGTCTTGCCAGCATACTCCACCGCCTGATAGGCGGCAAAATCCGTCCCCAGTTCTCCCAGAATCCTCAGAACAATATCCTTGGCCATCACCCCTGGGGATAGCTCTCCCGTAAGGTCAATCTTGATCACTTCCGGGACCTGCAGCCAGATCTTCCCGGTCTTCAAGACGGCCGCCATGTCCGTGGCCCCAACCCCTGTCCCGAAGGCCCCAAAGGCTCCATGGGTGGTGGTATGGGAATCGGTGGCCACCAGGAGCATCCCCGGGCAAATCAGGCCTGCCTCCGGCATAACCTGATGACAAACACCCCTGTTTACGTCAAAGAGATGTCTGACCCCCTTGGCCCGCACAAATTCGCGCATCTGCCGGTGAATCTCCGCCGACCGTATCGTGGGCGCTGGGGAATAGTGGTCAAAGACAAAGACGATGCGCTCCGAATCCCAAACCGGCCCGCCGCCCATCTCGGCAAAGGACTTCAAGACCTGTAGATAGAGATCGTTAACCTCGGCCAGATCAACTTGAGCCGTCACCATGTCCCCGGAAGCCACTGCGCTGCGTCCGGCCGCCCGGGCCAGGATCTTTTCCAGAGCGTGCAAGAATTGAGCCTCCTTTGCTATCAACGTAATATTCGCGGGAGCATCGGCCCGACTCCTGCCGGAAGAAAAAGATTTCGACAGATGAGATAGCTTCTGATTCTCCCGCTCCATACGCTTCTTTTCAACTCCTGTCGGAAGAAAAGGCTTTCGACAGATGAGATAGCTTCTGATTATACCAGCGTAACCCACACCGCCCGGTCGCCCTTCTCTAAGGGAACTCAAGGTCTTCCGTATTACCCGCGGACCGCATACTTTCTCGCTGTCCCTAAGTGGCCCGTCTTAATTGTTAACCCCGGGTTCCCTGTTGTTTCCGGTACTGATTTCCACATGCCCCAGTAGTGTACAACCCCTCCAGCCAAGCAGGAGAAGGGCTTCAAAAAAAATTCATAAATAAAGGCATAAAAATACCTTGACTAGCCCTGGCATTTCTGGTATATTTTTTCCTGAGGGCTGGTTGTCGAATTTTGACGGAAAAGGGGGTGCCTCTAAGTGATGAAGTCAACGGGTATTGTGCGCAAGGTCGATGAGCTTGGCCGGGTAGTTATCCCCATTGAACTCCGACGTACCTTGGATATCGAGGAGAAAGACTCTCTGGAGATCTACGTAGACGGTGACAAGATTATTCTCAAGAAGTACGAACCGGCCTGCGTTTTCTGTGGCAGCGCCACGAATGTAGAGTACTTCAAAGGGAAGTTGGTTTGCCGGGACTGCATCAGCCAGATGAGCAAGAAGGCCGCTATCTCGTAAGCAGCGTTTTCCCCGGACATCTTGGCCGGTCCACAGTTAGGACAGGCTCCACCTTTGCCGATGATTTAAGCAGAAACGGGCCACCAGAGCCCGTTCTTTCTTTTGGCGCATCAGGCCCGCCGGCCACAAGTAAGATGCGCTGGCCTATCGCGCCCAATCCTGGGAGACCGCTGAAAAACACCCTTCGCAGTTCGACAGCGGCCTCCCGGCTTGCCGTGCGGTCAGGCGAAAAAGCGGTGATCACCCCCGGCCTTCGCCACTTTCAGCACCGAATTCAATCAGTCTCAAAGTCTCGGAACCATCAATGCCTGAGGGCCCGACCCGGCAGGGCTCCGGTATGCTCCCCTTTTTCAATGACGACTTCCCCGTTAACCAGGACGTAGGGAATTCCCGCCGGATACTGGTGGGGATCGGCAAAGGTGGCCCGGTCGGCTACAGCGCCAGGTTCAAAGAGGGTAATGTCGGCCCAGAATCCCGGACGCAGGAGGCCCCGTTCCCAAAGCCCCAAGCGGCGAGCCGGCAGGGAGGTCATCTTGCGCACAGCCTCTTCCAGGCTGATTACCCCTTCCTCGCGAACATACTTGCCCAAGACCCGTGGAAAAGTCCCATAGTTTCGAGGATGCGGTTTTCCTTCCCCTAACCGGCCGTATGGGGCGAGGGCGCTGCCATCGCTCCCCACGGCTACCGCCGGGTGACTCAGGACCTCCTTGACGTCCTCTTCACTCATCCCAAAGCGGATCATCCCTACTTCCAACTCTTCCTCCATCAGCAGATCAAAGGCGGCCTCCACGGGAACCTGGCCGCGGCGGCGGGCGATCTCCGCCAAATCCAATCCGATAAAACGGCGGTTCTTCTCCGTCTTGACCGAGGGGACGAGGATCTTGTCCCATCCCCCTTTTCTGACCTGTACCGCCTCTACCTCCGCCGCCAGTCGCCGCCTGGTGTCCTCATGTTGCAGACGCTCCAGAAGTCTCTTGCCTCCCCCCTCGTGGGCCCAATCCGGAACAATGGAGCCCAAGCCGGTGGCCGTTGCTACATAGGGATACTGGTCGGCGGTGACATCCAGGCCCCCGGCCCTGGCCTCATCAATCATCCTGAGGCTATCTTTGACCTTTCCCCAGTTGGCCTGACCCACGGCCTTATGGTGCGAGAGCTCCACCGGAATCCCGGCGCGGCGACCGATTTCAAGGGCTTCCGTCACGGCCTCCAGCAGCCGATCCCCTTCGTCCCGGAGATGGCTGGCATAAAAACCCCCCTTTTCAGCCACCACCCGGCTCAATTCCACCAGTTCCTCCGTCTCGGAAAAGGAACCCGGAGGATAGATGAGTCCGGTACTGATCCCAAAAGCCCCTTCAGCCATAGCCTGAGCCACCATTTCTTGCATTCTCTGCCTTTCGACCGTGGTCGGCCGGCGGCGTTCGTAACCCATGACAGAACGCCGCACTGTTCCATGGCCAAGGAGGGCCGCCACGTTCAAAGCGATCCCTCTCTGCTCCAAGGCGGCCAGATATCCTCCCATGGTCTCCCAGGTCAACTCCAGGCCATAGCCCTCCAACTCAGCCCGGACCCGCTCCAGGCCCTCAGGGCCCAAAGGGGCCAGAGAGAAACCGCAATTCCCGGTAACTTCCGTGGTCACTCCCTGCCGAATCTTGCTCTCAGCCCGGGGGTTAACCAGGAGTTCGGTATCGGAATGAGAGTGGATATCGATAAATCCCGGAGACACCACCAGCTCACTGGCGTCTATTACCCGAGCGGCAGGAGCCTTTTCCAGCCGTCCCAAGGCCGCAATCCGCCCCGCTTTGATCCCCAGGTCACCCGTCACCCAGGGGTTCCCTGTTCCGTCCACCAATCGTCCACCCTTGATGAGAAGATCGAACATTTCCAGTTCTCCTCCTTCCGCCGCTTCAGGCGGCGCTCGCTTCCCGAATCGGACCAGACTGAGCGGTTCAACCTGACATGACCGAGCTCATCTCTCAGGTTTTCCCTTCTTCCCGCAGCATGGCCTGATAGACCTGGCGACGGGGCAAAGCCATATCCCGAGATACCAGGCGGATGGCCTCCTTGCGGGGTAGGCCCTCCGCCTCTTTCCCTCGCACCATCCTGACCAGGTCTTCTGGCTGAACAGGAGCCCTTTCCCTCCGACGCGTCCTGCCGCCAATAACCAGGGTTATCTCCCCCCTGGGTTCTTCCCGCTGAAAATGCTCGCTCAAGCTGGCCAGCGTCCCCCGCCGGACCTCCTCATGAATCTTGGTCATCTCCCGCAGCACGGCCGCCTGGCGCTCCCCTAAAGCCTGTTCCAGATCATGCAGAGTCTCGCGCAGCCGGTGGGGGGCTTCATAAAGGATAACAGTCCGCGGTTCCTGAGCCAGTCGTTCCAGGGCCTCCCGTCTTTGGCTCTTTTGCCGCGGCAGGAAGCCCTCAAAAGCGAAGGCCTCCGTAGGGAGACCTGACAGAACCAAGGCGGTGGCAAAAGCCACGGGTCCTGGAAGCACTGTCACAGCCAAACCGCGGGCAATGGCCGCTTGAACCAGCTCGGTCCCGGGATCGGAGATTCCGGGCAGACCGGCATCGCTGACCAGGGCTATTTTGGCTCCGGCCGCCACCTGGTTCAGGATTTCAGCGCTCTTGCGAGCCTTGTTATGTTCATGATAGCTGGTCAGACGGGTCTTGATGCTATAGTGGGAAAGGATTTTTCGGGTCTCCCTGGTATCTTCGGCGGCAATCAGATCCACTTCCTGGAGGACCCGGAGGACCCGCAAGGTGATATCCTCCAAATTACCGATGGGGGTCGCACAGATATAAAGAAGACCCCCCTCACTGTCGCCCGGCAACCTGATCACTTCCCCATGAGTCCGCTGATTACCGCTTTAACTCCACTTCTTCGGCGGGCAGTTCAATTTGCCGCTTGTTCTCCAGTTCCACATTTACCGTATTGCGTAAGGGGTTCTGTGAGATTACCCGCCCTTCTCCTTCTATGGTAAGGACCTGGGAGCCCATTTCAGGCAGGGTAGCTCGGGCATCCTCATAGTGTTCGCTCTCGTAACGGAGACAACACATTAGACGCCCGCACAGGCCAGAGATTTTAGTTGGGTTTAGGGAAAGGTTTTGCTCTTTAGCCATTCGGATGGAAACCGGCTCAAAGTCACCCAAGAAAGTAGCACAACACAGGGTTCGTCCGCAGGACCCGATGCCTCCCAGGAGTTTGGCCTGATCCCTGACCCCGATCTGCCTGAGCTCAATCCGGGTCTTGAAGACTGACGCCAAATCACGTACCAATTCGCGGAAGTCGACCCGTCCGTCGGCAGTGAAATAAAAGAGGATCTTACTCCCGTCAAAGGTGTATTCTACATCTACCAGGTGCATCTCCAAGCCGTGGGCGCTCACCTTCTCCTGGAATATCCTCCCAGCATCCCTTTCCTTTCCTTCGTTGGACTCCACCTGGGCGACATCTTCCTGGGTAGCCTTGCGGATGACCCGTTTGAGTGGGGCTACCACTTCACCCTCGGCTACTTCCCGCGGAGCCCTGACTATCTCCCCAAACTCTATGCCGCGAGCCGTTTCCACGATTACCTTTTCCCCGGAGGCCAGGCTCTCCTCTCCGGGATCAAAATAGTAGACTTTCCCCGCCTTCTTGAACCTAACGCCAACAACTACCGGCAAAGGTTATCACCTCTAAGCTCGCAAAACTGGTGACCAGAATGAACGTGACCAGAACAACCTTGATTAGGCCAATTATATCTTTCAGGTGGATCGTTCGCAAGGGTGGGGAATATACGTAGTCAATCGGCGGTTAAGGTAAAAGCCCATAACCCGTCCGGTTCCGCAGGCCGAGAAAGAGAACCTCCAGCGCCAGGCGGCGATTGATGTTCCTCGCCAGGAAACGCAGCGTTCTTTCGATTGCCTGGATATCTTCGTCCAAGCAAACTTGAGGGCGTCCACCGCCCATCTCCTCAAAAAACCCTAACCGATCAATATTCTCAAGGAGGCTCGCTTCCCCGGTGACTCTCCAAACCAGGAGGTCACGGTAAAGAGAGGAGAGCGCCTCCAGGAACTCAACCGCCCCTTTTTTTTCCAGAGCAGCGGCTGTCTCTAAGGCCGCCAAGGCGTCTTGGGCCATCATCTTCCGGATGAAATCCTCGGCCGCAGTCCTCACCTGTAACAGCGCCGGCGAGTCCTTCAGTTCCAGGGCCCGCCCCAGGCGTCCCCCCGCCAGTAGGCTAATGATTCTGGCCCTGGCTGAGTCGACTTGCCATTGTCCCTTCAGGACTTCCTCCAACTCCCGGGGGGCCATGGTTCGAAAGGGTACCGGCTGGCAACGAGAAACTACTGTGGGCGGGATACTCCAGGGAGCCTCAGTAACCAAGAGGAAAACCATATTGGGTGGTGGTTCCTCCAAAGTCTTCAAAAGGGCATTGGTGGCTTCCGGGGTCATCTTTTCGGCCTCTTCCAACAGGTAGACCCGGTACCGGCCATGCAGGTGCTGAAAACCGGTCTCGCGGCGCAGCCTCCTCACCTGGTCGATTCTTATGTGCGCCCCGCTCGGAGCTACCCGTTCCACCCCTGGATGCGTCCCGTCCTCAATGCGCCGGCAACTGTCACAGGAATCGCAGGCATCCGGACCAGTTTCCTGGCAGTTGAGAGCCTTAGCGAAATTGACGGCCGCCAGTCCCTTGCCAACTCCGCCCGGTCCATAGAAAAGATAGGCGTGAGCCACTCGGCCGCTTAGCTTACTCCGCAAAAGGAAGTCCACGACGCGATCTTGTCCTACCAGATCTCGCAAGGCCATAAATGAGTCCTTCCTATGATGAGACGGCTGAAAAACCCCCATCTGCTCCGGCACAATCTGCCAGACAGAAGCTCGTTATTAAATGGAGCGTGAAAGGTTTTCTCGGCCGGGCTGACTACTAAACCCGCAGGCAGTCTTTATGATCCGGCGGGCGACGGATCCACCCACCGCGCTATACCTTTTCGTGCCGCTCCACATCCAGGACGAAAATCGTCGCCCCGCCCACCAGCACTTCCACGGGGTAAGGCACGTAAGAGTCGGTGGGACTGCCTACGGGGGAGATCGGGGTCACCAGTTGCTCACGCGACTTACACACCTTCTTGATGATTCCCACCACCTCTTCCACCCGGTCGGATTCAACACCTATGAGCAGCGTAGTGTTGCCTTCCCTGAGGAACCCACCAGTGCTGGCCAGCTTTGTCGCCCGGTATCCCGTGGTCATCAAGGCTTCCAGCAATTTCCCTGAATCCTTGTCCTGAACCACTGTGATGATCAGCTTCATGCCTCTTACCTCCTTTTTCTTGTCATAGATGCTTCAAAAACCCTCCGCCAGGAGACTGCTGACAAACTGCGTTTTGAGTCAGCCCGCCTGACACGCAGATGGGTGTTTTTCAGCGGTCTCCCAAGATCTCTACCTGTCCC
This sequence comes from Bacillota bacterium, assembly GCA_023475165.1. Taxonomy (GTDB): domain Bacteria; phylum Bacillota; class Sulfobacillia; order JAMCWA01; family JAMCWA01; genus JAMCWA01. The sequence goes on from JAMCWA010000114.1 coordinate 8,723, forward strand.
TCCTCTTCCCCATACATGCCATGATACCGCAAACCCTGGCCCCGAACCGCTGTCAGGAAGTCCACCAGCTTTTGGGTAAAAACCTCACCCGGGTAGATGAGGGGGATCCCCGGGGGATAGGGGGCGATAAATCCGGCCGCGATCCGGCCCGGGGCCTCCGGCAACGGTACTTTCCGGCTTGGAGAGAAATGGGCCTCTCTGGGGGTCATGGCTACCGGAGGATCTGCCAGTTCAGCCAGCGAAAAGGTCGTCTCTGAAAAGTTGGCCGGCGGCTCGCCTGAAAAACCGGACTGCGGTAAATCCATTCCCCTTCGCTCCCCGGCGATTGCCTCCAAGGCACCGGTCAGCCGTCCCATCGTGCTTTCATCATCCCCGGGGGTGACCAAGGCCACCAGGTTGTAGGAATCGGACATCTCCACTTCTATGCCAAATCCTCGCCGCAGGCGATCGGCCAGTTCCAGGCCCGTCAGTCCCAGCTCTCGCCCCGTAATGGTCAGCCTGGTTGGATCAAGCTGGAAGGGACCTTGGGACCTGACCTCCCCGGGGGTGAGACAGCTCAACCCCTTTAGGCTTGCCAACCTCTCCCTTATCCCTTCGGCCAGGTGGATGGCCTGGCCCCATCTGGCCCGTCCTTCGGTGGCCAAAAACATCCGCGCCGCATCCAGGGAGACCATCAGAAGATATGAGGGGCTAGTGCTCTGCAGTAACGTCAGGGTCCTTTTCAGCCTGTCCGGGTCGACCAACTGGCCCTGGCGATGCAGTAGGGCACTCTGGGTAAGGGAACCCCCCACCTTGTGCAGGCCGTGTACCACCACATCAGCCCCTGCCGCCACGGCTGACATCGGTAGTTCGGGGTGGAAAGGAAAGTGCGCCCCGTGGGCTTCGTCCACAATGACAGGAAGGCCGTACTGGTGCGCCAGGGCCACGATCTCCTTGATGTCCGGGACCACACCATGGTAGTTGGGTGAGAGCAGGAGAATGGCTCGCAGTCGCGGATTGGCCGCCAGTCCCCGGGCCACTTCCGCCGCCGTCACTCCCAGGGGAAAGCCCCAAAAGGACTCGTACCGCGGCGGCATGAACACGGGACGGGCACCCGCCAGAATGAGCCCGCCCAGAACCGAACGATGCGCGTCCCGGGGCAAAAGCACGGCATCCCCGGGCTGCAGGCACGCCAGGAGGGCGGCCTGGAGCCCGCCGGTGCTCCCGTTCACCAGGAAAAAACTTTCCTCACTGCCAAAGGCGTTCGCTGCCAGCGCCTGCGCCTGGGCAATGGCGCCAGCGGGTCGGTGCAGGTCATCCAACCCAGGGACCTCCGTCAGATCTAACGGCAGCGTTCCGGCGCCCAGCGCTTGAGTCAAGAGGGCAGCCGTTCCCCGCCCGGCCTTGTGGGCCGGCATGTGGAAAGGAAGCAGTCCCCTTTGAACGTGTTCCAAAAGAGCCGTCAATAGAGGCGTTTTGGCCTGTTCGGTCTCATCAAATCGCATATTATGAATTTCGACATCATGAGGCCATCTCCTCCCATAGTCAGGGCGGAAAGAATGACACCAGGGGAGGAGGCTGCGCCGCGAGACCGGTTTTCAGCACCTGCATGGCCGGTACCGGGTCTACCTGTTGGAAGAGGCCGAAAAGATGACCCCGGAAGCCACCAATG
>JAMCWA010000114.1:10383-13282 GCA_023475165.1 Bacillota bacterium
CCGTCAATAGAGGCGTTTTGGCCTGTTCGGTCTCATCAAATCGCATATTATGAATTTCGACATCATGAGGCCATCTCCTCCCATAGTCAGGGCGGAAAGAATGACACCAGGGGACGGCAACGCCCGGGAGACTCCCCGGAAGTAGTCGTGTCTTGAGGGAACTTTAGACGAGTTAAGAAGTCTAAGATTCTTGGAAAAGAGGTTCTTCCAACTCAGGCTTCCGATTCCTCCCTGCATAGTTAGCAAGGCCCCCCTCCCGAGAAAGATGAGTCGGCTGGATATAGACGAGACTTCACAGTTTCTGTATAATGTTAGTTGGCATTTACTTACTGTATCCCCACTAGAGGTGAGAACAAACGTGAAGGCCCTTTCCCAACCCGGCGACAAGAACCGGCTATCACCGGCCTCACCCCTGCAGGGCGTTTCCTTCGCGGCGGACGGGTTGACCTCTTCCCCAAAGGAGCGCCGCGCCGGGCCGCAAACCTCCGCAGCATCCCCCGCGGCAACCACGGCTCAAGACACGGCGTCACCCAGCCCGGCCGCCAGGGAAGCGATCCGGCAGGCGCTGCACGAGGTCCAGAAGGCCATCGTTGGGAAACCTCGGGCTGTAAAAGCAGCCTTCGTGGCTCTCCTGGCCCAGGGGCATACCCTCATCGAGGATCGCCCCGGTTTGGGTAAGACCACCCTGGTCCGGGCCGTGGCTCAGTCCCTGGGTTGCCAGTTCCGGCGGATCCAGTTTACGCCGGACCTTCTCCCCTCAGATATAACGGGCGTACATGTTCTGGAGGGCAGCACGGGGTCTTTTCGCTTCCGGCCCGGGCCCATCTTCGGGCAGGTCGTCCTGGCTGATGAGATCAACCGGGCCTCACCGAAAACCCAATCCAGTTTGCTGGAAGCCATGGAGGAAAGGCAGGTCACAGTGGAAGGTACCACCTACCCCCTGCCGGAACCCTTTGCAGTCATGGCTACCCAAAACCCCATCGAATACGAGGGTACCTTTTCCCTCCCCGAGGCGCAACTGGATCGTTTTATGCTGAGAATCGTCCTGGGTTACCCCACCTTCGCCGAAGAGAGGGAAATCCTGCGCCGTCAGGAAAAGAGTCGCCCTCTGGACGAAGTCCGGCCAGTGGCGACTGCCGCCGAACTGCTCCAGGCCCAAAAAGAAATCCGAGCGGTTCACCTTTGCGATCTGGTGGCCGATTATATTATTTCCTTGACCACCCGAACCCGCAGTCACCCAGAGGTTTATCTGGGGGCCAGCCCGCGAGCCACCCTGGCTTTGGAACGGGCGGCCAAGGCTCTGGCCTACCTCTCCGGCAGGGATTATGTACTGCCCGATGACGTCAAAGATATGGCCGGGGCCGTCCTCTCCCATCGTATCATCCCCAGCCCCGAGGGACTTATGAAGGGGACCGGCGGCGAGGAGATCGTGAGTGAGATCTTGAAGAATACACCGGTGCCGGTGGTCTAGGAGACCGCTGAAAAACACCCAGCTGCGCTCGCCCCCTAGGGACGACGAATTTGCGCGGTACCGGCCGGAGGGCCGCAGCTCTACCGCGGTGCGGTGGGCGCAGGTCATTGAGGAGCTTCGATCTCATCGACCCAGCCCCACTAGGCTGGTAGCAACTGGGGCTTTTCATGCCCGAGGTAGGCGGTGATGTTGTGAGCCCGGTATTGTCAAGGTCCGCCCCGCTGCCTGCAAATCCTGCGGAAGAGGAAAGATGGCTCCGTTTCCGGGACTACCGCTTCCCCCTTTTTCTGGTCCTCGTCCTTTCGTTTGCCCTCCTCCAGGGCGGGAAAATACCCTATTTGCTCCTGTATTTCCTCCTGAGCCTGGAGGTTCTTTCCCTCATCTGGATCAGAGGGATTTTGCGTGGCTTGACCGGAGCGGTCGAGACCAGCCGCCGCACTCTGACGGCCAGGCAAACCTTGAAAATCAAGCTGAGGCTCTACAACGAGGGTTTTTGGCCTGTTCCCTGGGTCAAGACGACGATGGTACCCGAGATTATAGCCGGCTCCCAGGCCTTTCCCAGGGGCTTCCCCGGGGTTTTCTCCCTGGGACCCCTGACCTCTCGGGTTGCCGTCATTGAAACTCCGCCGCTGCGCCGCGGTCTCTATCCCCTGGGTCCTTTCCAGGTAGCTCTGGGCGATCCCTGGGGACTTTACCGGGGTTATCTGACCTTGCGGGGAGCTCAAGAGGTGGTGGTCTTCCCCCGTGTGCTTTCCCCAGCCTATCTCCCTCTGGAAAACGGCCGCCCTTTTGGCCGTCAACGTAGAAACGGCCTGGCCTGGGAAGATCCCTCCAGTCTGAGGGATCTTCACCCCTTCCATCCGGGGGACAACCCCAAAAGGGTCCACTGGCCGACCAGTGCCCGCCTGGGGCAACTCTATGTCCGAGAGTTCGATTTGACCTCCTCACCCAGTCTAATGATCCTTCTGGACCTTTACGCCGGTTCCTATTCCGATCAGTCTTTGCCGTCTGCAGAGACCCGGCCAGGTTCGGGTCAGGACGGCAGAGGAAATGGGCCAAACAGCGTTTCGCTGTTGGAAGACATCGCTGTAGAGGTGGCTGTGGCCATCGCCCAGTACGCTCTCCTAAATCGTCAGGATTTTGGCTTTTTTGCGGCGGGCAATACGACCTACCGCTTACCGGTAGATAAGGCTTCCCGGAATTTCCCACTCTTACTGCGAAGTATGGTAGAAGCCCATCCCCAGGGGGTAACCCCCCTGGCCCGCATCTTGACCCAGGAAAAGGGGCTTCTGCAAAGGCAACAAACCCTGGCCATCGTCACCCCCCGCCTGGACCATGACTTGTCCCTGCTCCTGCCAACCTTATCACGGCGGGGTCTAGGCGGCGCAGTCTTTCTCATCCAGGAGGAAAAGGTGGGTGAAACAGCCC
>JAMCWA010000004.1 GCA_023475165.1 Bacillota bacterium
CTGATGAACGCCCTTACGGACAGCGAGGTCGCTGACCTCCTGGCCCGTTTCGGCGACGCCAAGGATATCCAGTCCTGGGCCAAGGCCAACGCGGCCATCGCCATCAAGGCCGGGATCATCCGGGGTCGCAGCGCTGCCGAGTTCGCGCCCAAGACCAATGCTACCCGAGCCGAAGGCGTCACCATGCTGAAGCGGGTACTCAGCTATCTGGGTGAGCTATAGGGCGTTCATCAGAATGCCCAATGGCCCTGAGGGGCTGAGTTCTGACAAGAAAGCTCTTAGCAACGACTTGGAGGAAAGAGGAGAGGGCGGGTGCTTTGGCTCAAAGCCGGGCACCCGCCCTCCGCTAATTACGAAGGCGGGCCAACCTCCGTACAAATCTTGTCGCTAACTACAGAATGGGCTGTTAGAAGCCCGAAGTTGGAAGGGGGAAGTGAGAAGGTGCTGCAAGCTCATCGCGCCTCTCGCAAGCGGGAAAAGAGGTAACCGGCGGGACGCAGCTTGAGGATAAAGCGGCAGAGGTCATCCCTCTGCATGACCGGGATGCGCTTGATGGACATAGGATCGCTGGGGTAGTAGTTCAAGCCCCGGTGGCTGGTGAGGGCCAGGGTGTATCCGGCCTGTCGCACCAGGCGGCGCAGGAGCGGGGTCTCCCGGCCATAAGGATAGGTGAAGGTGATGCAGGGCCGGCCAATTTCCCTTTCTATCGTGGCCCTGGCCAGCCGAAGATCCTGCAACACCCGTTTTTGGTACTCGTCCTCTGTCTCCAGACGAGCGGCGCCCCAGAGATAGACTGGGCCGAGAAGGGGGTAGCCCGGGTTGCCAAGGGCATCGATGGCCACGGGGTCATGGCTGTTGTAGGTGTGGGATTGGACATCCACGAGACCGCTTTGGGCCATTTCCCGGAGTTGGTCCCAATTCAGAAAGGCTAGAATGGCCGAATCCTTGCCCGCCTGAGAGCCGATCCTGCCCACGATGATATTGATAGTAGCTTTGAAGCCATATTGCCGCAAAATGGGAAAGGCATAAAGGTAGTTATTCTCATAACCGTCATCGAAGGTTATGACCACCGGTTTACTGGGCAAGGGAGAGCGCTTGAGGAGATAGTCTTTCAATTGCGGGAGAGAGATGGCATGATAACCATGGGACCAGAGGTAGCGCATCTGTTCCGCGAAGCGCTCCTGGCTCATGGTATAACCGTCTTCCGGCAGGGGCCCAAGGGAAGTGGGGATGACGGCATGATAAACCAAAACGGGTACCATAGGGAAAAGCCCGCTTTGAACAGCGATTTCCGGGACTATAATAACCAGGAGGACAAGGGTCAGGATAAGGAAGGACAATTTGAACCAGAGCCGCATGAACCCACCCGAAATGTGACATAAGTGCCCGACCTGGCCTTCAGCATTGCCTTTGCTGATGACCACGGGCTCAGACTACAAACATTATACCCGGCCGGAAACCAGGAAACAACCCTGCCACCGGAACCTGCCCTGGATGGCCCGCTAAGAGCAAGGAGACGCACCGGGCCGGCCGAGACGGTCGCGTGTCACCTCCTCCGGCCACCAAGCAGCCCTCTCCACCAGGGCTGGCGGGGCTCGGCGGCTTGAGCGGCGGCGATGCCGGAGAGGGCCTCCTTATGTGCCGCCGGGGCCGGGTTGACGACGGGGCGGCCGGCCAGGGCAGCCAGGGGGTTATCCCAGGTGATGAGCCGGGCGTTGGCTGAGCCCGCCACCTCGGCCACGGTTTGGCTGGCGGAACTGAGAAGGGGCGGGCGATGGCTGGAATGGGCATCGCTCCCCAAGAAATGGACCAGCCCGGCACTCAGCAAGAAGACGGCGGCCCGTTTGGTCCTATGGCCAAAATGACCCGTCAGACTACCGGAATTCAACTGAAAAAGGACGCCCCTCTCGGCCAGGCCCACGGACCTTTCTGGGACCTCGGATAGGTAAGAGTTTCTCTCCGGATGGGCGAGGATGGGGATGACCCCCTGGGTCTGTAAGCGGAAGAGAACGTGTTCCGCGTAGTCGGGGTAGTCATGGGCCGGCAATTCCACCAGGAGATATTGGAGAGGCCTTGCCCCCGGGGAGGATCCAGGCGGCGTGGCGCCGCCTACTGTAGTGCCCCCTGCTATGGCCCTCCCCCCTGAAGGTGACACCGGCGAGATTTCGGTGGCCTCGGTTGTCGGAGACGGGGAAGAGATAGTGGTGCCCAGTGGACGCACGGCGCCGCTCTTGACCAGTTGGGGCAGATCCGGGGTGAGATAGGCTTCCACTCCGGCGTAAAGTTGCAGGGTTAGTCCCGCCAGTTGAACCCGTTCCGCCAAGTCCCGCAGGCGCTGGTCAATGAGCGCGGGGGTCGGTTGATAGACGCCGGGCCAGAAATGAGGGGTAAGCACAAGCTGGGTGGTTCCGTCCGCTTCGGCTTGGCGCAAGAGAACCAAAGCCTCATCCCAGCCCTGTACCCCATCGTCCAGGCCGGGGAGGAGGTGGGTGTGAAAGTCGACAAACATGGCCATCGCCTCAGATAAAAACAGCCCTTGTTGGGCCAAATGGCTGGACTAGACGCTGCCCGGCGGCATCCCTACCGCCGCCGACTTTAGGCCTCGTTTTGCCAAACGTGGTTTTCGCCCGGCTAAATCGCCCCGCGTGAAACCACCCGGGCAGCACCTGGCTTGAAAAGTAACTTTGACAGAACCCTACAAGCCCGCTGAAAAACACCCATCTGTGTGGCGCAATCCGCTCACTGGCCTGCCCCGGTCTGGCCGGCACCGTCTCCGGCTTCCTCTTCACTCTTATGACCGCCATAGTAATAGTAGTACCGGTAGTCGTCGCCGGAGTATTTGACCTCGTTCAGGATGACCCCTAGGAAGCGCGCCTGGCCCTTTTCCAGGAGGGCCTTGGTGTCCTTGACGATGTCAATGCGGGTTTGTCCAGATTTAATGACCAGGATGACCCCATCCACCAGGGAACAGAGGATGAGGGCGTCGGTTACAGCCATGGCCGGCGGGGAGTCCACCAGGACCATATCGAAACCTTGTCTGCTCTTGGAGAGCAGGCTCTTCATGGCGGTGGAATCCAGCAATTCAGAGGGATTCGGGGGAATTGGCCCGCTGGTGAGGAGCTGTAATCCGGCCACGGGGGTGGGTTGGAGGGCTTCTTCCAAACTGAAGTCCCCTACCAGGACGCTGGTGGTTCCACGACCGTTGGAAAGCTCAAAAATCTTGTGTTGAACCGGTTTCCTGAGGTCGGCGTCAATGATCAGGACTTTTTTCCCGGCCTGGGCCATGGTCACCGCCACATTGGCCAGGGTGGTGGACTTACCCTCTTCCGGACCAGAGCTGGTGACCAGAATGATCCTCTGGTCCAATTCCGGGTTAGAGAAGTGGATGTTGGTCCGTACGGTCCGGTAGGCCTCCGAAACCGGGGATTTTGGATGCAGGCGGGTGATCAGCTGTCGATTGAAGCCGTTTTTACTTGCCAGCATTGAACGAGATCAGTCCTTCCCAGGGCGCTCCTCGCTACCGGAGAGCCAAATCGTAATCAGCGATCCGCTTCGAATAGATCGGGCTTCCTACTTGCGCTGGTAATCCAGTCCCGTCATGACCGGGATGCTTCCCAGCACCGGCAGTTCCAGGTGCCGGCGGACATCCTCCGGGGTCTTGATGGTGCTGTCAAAGTACTCCAGGATAAAGGCCAGGAAAACGGAAACCATGATCCCCAAAACGCCAGCGATGGCCACATTCAGCTTCTTATTGGGCTTCACCGGGGTACGGGGCTGGGTGGCCGGTGATACCACCAGGACGCTGGTATCACCATAGTTCACCGACCGGGCGATCTGGGTCTCGGTGATCTTTTGGGTCAAAAGCGTGTAGGTCTTCTCCAGGCGATCCACATCTTGCTGCAGCCGGTCCTGGGTGGCCCGCTTGTCGGCGATATCGGCCTGGAGGGCGCCCACCGCCTTCTCCTGGGCGGCGATGGCCTTGGCCAAACTGTTCAACTGGGCCTGACTTTCGGCCAGGGAAACCAGCTTTTGCGAAAGCAACTGCTCCAGGTTAACGTAAAGGGGATTGGATTCCTCGCGCTTACCCGGCTTGGTCCCGGTATTGTCCTCATAGGTAATGGTCTTGGGGGTATTCTTCAGCCGGGCGCTTAACTCGGCGATGCCGGCCTGGAACAAATCCACCTGCATCTGGGTTTGCGACAAGTTGGACTGATATTTCAAAAGGTCACTGGACTTGGCGGCCAGCTCCTGCTCCAGGAGGCCCACCCCGCGGGGTTGGGCCTCGAATTTCTTCAGTTCCGCCTGGGCCTTTTCCAGGTCCTTTTTGACGTTATCGCTTTGCTGCACCAGGAATTCCACGGACTTAGACATCTGTTCCTTGTTATTCTCGGAGAGAAAGTTCAGGAATTCCCGGTTCAAGGTATTGGCGATATCGGTAGCCAAACGGGGGTTGGTATGGGAGACCTTGACCTCGATGAGATTGGTATCTTTGATGTTTCGGGCATCGATCATCTTAGCCAGGCTGCTGGCCGTATAGAGGCTGCGATCCAGCTTGAGAGAATCAATCACCTTGTCCAGGAGGGAGTCGCTGGTGATCTGGCCGACATAGGTGTTCATGGTCATCTGGGGAAGCCGCGAGAGGATATCAACCACTCCCTGCAGACCCTCACCCTGCTGGCGGTAGGTCTGCTGCTGGGAAGCGGCCTGGGTAACCATGAGAACCGTCCTGGCCTCGTAGACCGGCGGCAGCACGAAGTAGCTGAAGAAAGCGCTGGTCAACATGGCAAGGAAGGTGATGAGGATGATCACCCAGCGCCACTTCTTGAGAACCCGTAAATACTCCTTGAGGTCGATGGTTTCTTCTTGCAGCAACTCTTTCTCCGGCAAACTGATCCCTCCTGGGGCTCTAAGGCCCATTCATCTCATTTCGACACTGGAGCCGGAAGTCCTCCCTGGAGAGCACCAGGATTTCCAAAATCCCCATCACCGTGGTCGCGGCTGCCGGAACAGAACGGGACTGCCGCCGGCGCCCACCCGGAAATAAAGCAGCTACTTCCGGGGCGGCGCTCGGGCGTAACCGTCCTCGCTTTCGGTCTCCTGGTTGCTTCATGGCGCGGGTAACGGGCCAACTTACGGCAGTAAGCTTTTCACCCGTTGATACTCCTCACGCAACTCGGGCCTGGCCTTCAAGGCCTGTTCCAGCAGGAGCGAAGCCCGCTTCCGATCTCCCAGGCGCTCCAAGGCCAGGGCCTGCCAGAGCTGGGCCTGAGGACGCAGTTCACCGGTTCGGGCGGCCACCTCGAGATATGGCAACGCCCGCGGGGCGTCGCCCAGGAGGAGGGAGGCCTGACCCTGGGCCAGCTGTAAGGCCCCGCTGTTGGCTGGCGGCCGGTATACCTCCCGGAAGAACCTTTGCCGTCGCAGGTAGGTAAACCGGTCATTCATCTGCTGAGGTAAAGCCAGGACCTTTTTCAAGTACTCCCCGGAGATCTCCTGGTGGTGCTGGCTGATGGCCGCCTGGGCCGCCAGGAGGTAGGCGCGGGCCAGTCCCTCATAGACGCGGGGATCCAGTGGTACTAGCCGGGTCACCAGTTCGGCCTGGGCCACCATCTCCTCGGTCCGGCCCTGGAGCAGGTATAAGTTCACCAGGAATTGCTGAACCGGGAGGTTGTGGGGTTGGAGACCGGCAGCCTGCTGGGCCAGGGAATTACCCTTCTCCAGGTATTGTTTCTCGCCCGTTTGCCGACCCACGGCGGTATAGAGCTGGGACAGGTCGGCCAGATAGCTGGAACTGAAGGGATCCAACTGGTGGGCCCAAAGCAGGTAACCCTCGGCTTTGGCGGCCATCCTGGCTTCCAGGGCTTTTGCTCCCTCGGCTCCGGCCAACCCGGCCTGATTGAGCCGGTAAGCCGGGTAAAAGAGGGTGGCGGAAGTCAGGCTGGAAAGCACAAAGGCCACTGCCAGGGGCAAAGCCCTGTGGGAAGGGGCAAAAGAGGGGTGACTCCCTTCCGGGGATGGATAGACGAAGGTCTCCGGCTCTCGAGCGGCCGCCTCCCCCCTTCTTGACAGGAGGGTCAGGTAACGGGCGGGCAGGGGTTGGCCGCGCAGCAGCCCGAAGAGCCCCCAGAGGATAAAGCTCAAGGCGGGGAGGGAGAGGTCAAAATCAATGGCGGAATGAACCCCCAGGGCGATGGTAGCGACTCCTGCCCCCCAGAGCAGGCTCCAGTAGGCGGCAAACCCCTCGCCGGAAGTTCCCCGCGACAGCCCCGCCGGCCCCCACTGTTGCCAGAGCAGGTGAAGGCGCCTCAGGAAACCACCCCAGAGCAACAGATAGGCGATGAGGCCAACGAGGCCCGTCTCGACCAGGATTTGGGCGAAATGGTTGTGGACCTCTGTGGTCCAGTAGAGGGCCGATTGATACTGGTGGTAAAGGGCATTCCAGCCACCCCCACCCACTCCGAGGAGGGGGTAGCGGCGAACGATCCGGAAGGCATCCAGGGTGTAGATTAAACGTCCCTGGAGGCTGGTATCCTGGGTACCAATGGTTTCGGCCCGATCCACGACTCTTGCCGGCAGGAATTCATCGGCCAGGGAGGGGGTGGCGGAACCCAGGTAAAGGGCGTAGAGGGAGGCCAGGAGCAAGGCATAGAGGATGAGGCCTCCGACAAAGACATTGCGGTAGAGGGGATTGCGCAAATACCGGTTCACGACCCAGTGTAACAAACGGTAAAGGTATTCGGAGGCTATAGCCAGGACCAGCCCCAGCAAGACCCATTTGGCTGCCCCCGCTCCCTGGCCCGCCGTCACCCTGGGCAGGAAGGCACGGCCCACGACGATGGCGATCCCGGCCGTGGCCAGGAGGTTATAGACGCTTCGCCAAAAGGAATGAGGCGGCAGCCCCACCAGGAGTGCCAGAAGGGCTAAAGGGAAAATGACCCAGCCGCCCCGGGAAAGGGTCCCCAGGATGCTCAGAATGAAAAGGTAAAGACCGGCGGCGTAGAGGGAGGGCCAGAAAAGACCGCTGGCCTCGGCCCAGAGGGCCAGCCCAAGGAGGCTGGCCACCATCAGGAAGGCGGCCAGGGTATTGGGGTACTGCAGGGTGGACATGATCCGCCCAGCTTCATAGGCGGCGGGAAAACGCACGTAGCCGGCGGCGGCCCCCAGCCCGATGGCGGCCACACCCAGGGCGGAGAGGAAGATGACCTGCAGGAAACGACGGAGAAAAGGCAGCTGAGCCGCAAAAGCGTTCGCCTGGCCCCGCCGGACCAGGTGGACGGTGGTTTCCCTGGCTGGCTTTCCCTCGTCGGAGAGTCCTTCGACCGGCCCGCCCAGGCTGGTTTTCTGGTTCCCCGCCAACCTTAACGGCGACAGCAGGCCCGTTTCTATAGTCTCTTGGGGTGTGTCGCTACGGGCCGGGGTTCTTCCCGGCGAAGAAGCCGGATTGGTGCCGGTCTTCTTAGCCGGGGGGCTGGCCAGCCCATAGACCAGCCAATAGACCATAAAGTAGTTGAGGTACTTTAAGAACTCCCCCAGGGCCGCCCGCCGGTCCGCGGCCACCAATAAGGAGAGGAGATAGGCCAGGGGCACAGCGAGGACGGCCAAATCCATGGGCTCCTGGAGGAACCCCAGTTGCCGGCGGTTAATCCGGTCATACCAGAGGAGGGCAAAGAGGACCCCCGTGACCATGTGGGCAGGGAGCAGGTCTGGGGCAAAAAAGAGCCCTTTCAGGTAGGGCGGCAAAAAGAGCAGAAGATAGACCGCCGGCAAGAGAAGAAAACGCAGATTTATATAAAGATAAGGCTTCTGCTGAGATCGTTCTTGACTCGTGCCAGCCCGGAGGAGGGTTTTCTTGCCTGCCACGATCATGCCTGCCTTGCGGAAGGATCATTTGGGGGAAGGTTCGCTTCTTTTCCCGAACTGCTACCTTGCGATCTACTCCTAATTCTACACGGCCGGACAGAAATCCTCCCATGGAATGAAGAAAACTCGCCCCCACTGCTTGGCCCGCGAAACCTCTAGTTACCATCCGCCTTTTGCAGCCTGGCTTTCTCCTTGCGGGCGTACATCCAGGCGTCGGAGATCTTCAGCAATTCTTCGCTGCTGGTGGCGTCTTCGGGGTAAGTGGATACCCCGTAGGAGAGCATACGAGTGACGGTCAGGCCGGGGTGCACAGGGATTTTCTGGTCGGCCAGCCGGCGGGCTAAGCGCTGGCAGAAAGACAGGGCTTGCTCCTTACCGGTGTGGGGCAGAATGGCTACGAATTCATCTCCACCGTAGCGGCAGAGGATATCCCCGAAACGACTGTTTTGGGATAGGAAACTGGCTATCCATTGGATCACCCCATCCCCGGCGGGGTGACCATAGGTGTCATTGATCTCCTTCATGTCATCGACGTCGAAGAAAGCCAGGGAGAAGGGGCTGTGACTCCGCGCGGCGCGCCCCGTTTCCTCCAGGAGCCTCTTGCCGAAATGACGCCGGTTATAGAGGCCCGTTAACGGGTCGGTCTCCGAGGCGGAAAGGAGCCTTTCCAGGAGGAGAGAGGTTTCCAGGACGGCCCCAAGGTAGGCTGCGATCACCGAGATCAGGTCAAGATCACCCGGGCCGAAGGATTTGTCTTGCGAAAGGGAGAAATAGAGACACCCGAGCCGGCCCCCTTTGCCCATCAGGGCCACAGCCACACCTTTCTCCCCCTGGTTCTCGTAGAACCGCGGTTCCGTCCCCAGGGCGGCCAGGAGGGCCGGGCTGAAGGGACAGTGAGACCAGGAGAGCTCATCCTCCGGCCGGCGCCCTAATGTTCCCCGCCAGACCCGCCCGTTTTCGGCCAGGGCTGTGACCTGGCCTTCCGAATTCAGAACCACCACACCGCAACGCCGAAAGGCCAGTTTCTCCTGGTAAAAGCGGGTGATGCTCCGCAGCAATTCGGGGGTATCCTCAACCCGGGTGAGTTCTTGGGCTATCCCCAAGACGGCGGTGACTTCCCAGGCCCGCAAGGCCCCTTCCATGCGCAATAATGCCGGTGCCGGTAAGTTGTCTGGAGCAGGCAGCTTGACCTTCCCCTTCTGCCAAAGCTGGTGAAAGGCCTGTACCACCTCGGGGTGAAACTGACTCCCCTGACCCCGCCGGAGTTCCTGCCAGGCAGCAGCCGCCGAGAGGGAGGGACGGTAGGGGCGTTGAGCGGTCATGGCCTCAAAAGCGTCGGCCACGGCCAGGATGGCGGCCCCCAGAGGGGCCTCCGGACCCGACAATCCATCCGGGTAGCCGTCACCGTTGTACCATTCATGGTGGTGGCGGACCAGCGGGGCGATGTGCTGAAAGGTCTCACCGGCCTTGGAAAGGATGCTGGCACCGATTTCAGGATGAGACATGATGATGGCCTTTTCGGCGGTATTCAACTCCCCCGGTTTACGCAAGATGTCATCAGGGATTCCGATCTTGCCAATATCATGAAGGAGGGCGGCGGTCTTGATGGTGGTCACCTCGGCGGCAGCCAATCCCATCTCTTGGGCGATGAGCTCAGCGTATTCGGCCACCTTCCGGGAGTGGTTGGCCGTCCAGCGGTCGCGGGCGTCTACAGCGCTGGAAAGGAGGGAGACAGCTTCACCGAAGGCCTTCTTCAGTTGCTGAACCAATTGGGCATTGTAGACCCCGATGGCGATGGCCTCGGCGGTGGCGGTGAGGAAGCTGCGATCGGTTTGCGAGAAGGGACGGACCTCGCGACGGGAGAAAACCAGGACCCCAAGGGGCTGCCCCTTGGTGGAAAGAGGGACCAGCGCCAGGGACCTTACCCCAGCGCGGAGAAACTCGGCCACGGCGGCCAACGGACTATCCAGCAGATCGGCCAGAAAAAGAGGTGCTCCCTTCTGCAGAACCTGTTCCAATAGGTCGATCCAGCCTGGCTGCAACTTGAGGAGGGAGATCAGTTCGGGTCTAAAACCCTGGAAGGTAACTGGGGAAAGCTGCCACCGGAGGGCTCCGCCGGACTGAGATGATGCCCGGGCCGGCCGGTGGGGAGGAAGCGACGCTTGCGCCAGGTAAAGGGCGGCCCCGTCAAATGCCAGAACTTCCCGGACCCGTTCCGTGACCAGGGGAAAGGCATCGGCAACGTCCAGGGAACGGTTGACGACGGCACCGACCTGGTTTAAAGCCTCCAGCTCCTGACTTCGTCCCCTTAACTGGCCCAGGAGTATGGAGGTACCCAGGACAATGGAAGATAGCGCCGCTACCCGGGCGGCCTGTTTGACCTGTGCCTTGTGGAAGAAACCCTCTTCGCCCCCGAAGATTAGTTGACCCAGATTCTCGCCCCGGTAGGAGAGGGGGATGGCCAGGAATTTCTTCAGGCGCGGGAACCACCAGGGTGGTAGCCCGGGTACCGGTGTGGCTTGGGCAAGATCGTTGACGACCAGGGGTTGACCGGTGCGAAAGACATAATCCACCAGGGCCTTTTCGGTAATATCAAGATAAGGGTCTAGGTCAGTACCCAAAAGATAGGCCGTGCGGACGACAGGTTCCCCGCTCAGCCCATCCCGGGTCAGAACCAGGAGGGCACCCAGGGAGGCTCCGCATGCCGCCATGCCCTCCTCTAGCAGAGCCAACAAAGTATCGCCCTCGTCGGCTCCTTCCAAGAAATAAGAAATTACCTTGGCCAGGGGACCGACCGGGAGGTCTTGCTTAACCAAACCTATTCCACCTCAGACTGACTCAATTCAACAAAGAGCGCAGCTCTCACTCCTCGCATCCGAAGAGGCTTAGGCCCCGCCAGAGAGCCCACTCAATTCAATGAAAAACGCAGCTTTCACTCTGTCCCGAGGCTATAAGAAGCCAGGTAATCCTTCTGTTCTGGCGTCAGCTCCTGAAGCTTGATTCCCATACTTTCCAGCTTGAGACGGGCCACCAGGGCGTCGATCTCGGCCGGAACGGGGTAAACCTTCTTTTCCAGGGACGGCTTCCCTCGGATCAGCCATTCGCAGGTCAAGGCCTGGTTGGCAAAACTCATATCCATGACGTGGGCCGGATGCCCCTCCGCCGCCGCCAGGTTCACCAGACGTCCTTCCCCAATCACATAGAGACGCTGACCGTCTCCAAGCCGGAATTCTTCAACGTTTTCCCGCACTGTTTGGCGAGAGGAGGCCATTTCGGCCAGGGCTTTGATGTTGATTTCCACGTTGAAATGCCCGGCATTAGCCAGGATGGCCCCGTCCTTCATCAATAGCAGGTGTTGGCGATCAATGACATTGATGTTACCGGTGACCGTGACAAAGATATCGCCTTCCCGGGCCGCTTCCGGCATGGCGGTAACCCGGTAACCGTCCATGACGGCCTCCAGGGCGCGCAAAGGATCAGTCTCGACCACGATGACGTTGGCCCCCATCCCTCGGGCGCGCTGGGCCACGCCCCGCCCGCACCAACCGTACCCGGCCACGACGAAGACGCTTCCGGCGATGAGTTGGTTGGTGGCGCGCAGGATCCCATCGATGGTAGACTGCCCGGTGCCATAGCGATTGTCAAACATATGCTTGGTCAGGGCGTCATTGACGGCGATGATGGGATAGGCCAGAACCCCGTCTTTCTCCATGGCTTTCAAGCGGATGACCCCCGTCGTGGTCTCTTCAGTCCCGGCCAGGACGCCTGGAATCAGGTCCCGCCTTTCGCTATGCAGGAGGTTGACGAGGTCGGCGCCATCGTCCATGGTGATCTGAGGCTGCATCTCCAGGGCGTGACGGATGTGCCCATAATAGGTCTGGCTATCGACACCCCGACGGGCGTAGGTCTTGACCCCATACACCTGGTTTAGGGCAGCCACCACGTCGTCCTGAGTACTCAAGGGGTTAGAGGCGGTGAGGACCACCTCGGCTCCGCCATCCTTTAAGGTCAAAACCAGGTTGGCCGTTTCCGTTGTGACGTGGAGGCAGGCGGCGATGCGGATACCCTGTAGGGGTGTCTCGGACCGCCAACGTTGGGCGATGGACGATAACACCGGCATCCGGCTTTTCGCCCATTCGATGCGCCGTTGCCCTTTCTCCCTTAAATTCTGTTCCTCGGTCAATGTTCATCCCTCCGTGTCGTTGTTGCCGCCTCATCCTTCAGGGTGAACTCCCAGGCACAATAATATTCTGGGGGGTGTTCGTCAGGTGGGCAGGTGAGGACCCGGGTCTCGATCCGGGGGTCGATGGTCCTGGCAAACCAGGAATACTCCACCAGACCCACCGATTTACAGGGGAAATCGGGCAGACCCTTGCGCCGGCGGGCCTCCTGGACCCGGCAGGCGTTCATACGGAAAAGTAAGGTTTTCTCATCAACGCGGATGGCTTCCTGACGGTTGACCAGGGCGTAGAGGCGGAAGTTGAGGGCCTCGGCCAAGGCCGCCAGGCCACCGGCTGGCGGGAGATTAAGGAATCTCTTGATGCGTTCCGCTTCAATGACGGTAAAATGGCGCCAGGCCTCGCTATCGGCCCGGATGGCCTCGTCCATGCCGTGGGCCCTTTCCACAGCTTGAAACCACAGACCGTCGTGGGCCAGCCAGCGCTTGGCCATGTCCTGGAGCAGTTCCAGCAGCCGATCCCGAGAGAGATCCCCGACCTCCATTTATCGTCCACCCCCGCAGCCGGAATTCCAACAGGGGGTGATATTCGCCAAGGAGGGGGGTTTTTCCTTCCAGAAAACCCAGGTCAGACGAAATCGCGAAAAAGTTTAACTACCCGTCCCAGGATAGTGAAAGGTTGTGGGGAGAGAACCTGTCCGGAAACCGGATGCAGGAGGAGGACGTCGGAGGGGGAAACTTCGGCCGCCCCAGGGATAGATTCCCCAGAGGGGGGATCTTTAAAGAAGAAACGGGCCAGTCTGGCTTCCTGCCGTGCCCCTGTCAAAACGAAGGACCCGTCGGTGAGGGATACCCCGGGGCTGAGGATCAGGAGATCTTCTTCCCAGAACCAGGGGGAGTAATTGGCGGTCGGACAACGAAAGGCCAGGGCATCCTTGCGGTAAGCCCCTGGCCAAAAGATCAGGATACCCTCGCGCGAGAGGACGACCTCGCCCTGCCGGTTGATTTCCTTAATCAGAGGCACCAGCCGCAGGCCGGGGGCATGGTTCAGTGTTTCCTTCAAAACCAGATCCTCGGACGGCCGAGGGGTATATTCAAAGGTATTGACCTGATATTCACCCCGCAAGACGGCCTCCCGGAAGCCCCTGATTCCGGCAAATCCCCCCTTCTGCAGCCAATAATAGACGCTTTTTTCCTCGGCGTAATCCATAT
>JAMCWA010000012.1 GCA_023475165.1 Bacillota bacterium
AGGGCATGATCAAGGAGGCCCGGGTTCTGGCCAGCCTGGCCCCCAATGTGGTCGTTAAGGTTCCCATGACCAGGGAAGGGCTTAAGGCTACCCGCGCTCTGGCTGGGGAAGGGATAAAGGCCAACGTCACCCTGATTTTTTCCGCCAACCAGGCCCTTTTGGCCTCGTTGGCCGGAGCCGCTTACGTCAGCCCCTTCGTCGGACGGTTGGATGACATTAACCAGGATGGCCTCCAGGTAGTCCGGGACATCGCCGCCGTCTTCAAGGCGCAAGGTTTGAAAAGTGAGATCATTGCCGCCAGCATTCGCCATCCCCTCCACGTCTTTGAGGCCGCCCGTGCCGGAGCCCACATCGCCACAATTCCCTACGGCGTCCTTCTGCAGATGATCCGCCATCCGATGACCGATCAGGGGATCGAACGCTTCCTGGCCGACTGGAGGAAGGTCCAGTTCTAGTCTGAAGAATACTGCGGTATTGTGGTTGGGATGTTTAGCTCACAGAATCTATTCCTGGAGGGGGCGGGAGCTTGGAACGAGAGCTAGCCCTGGAATTCGTGCGCGTCACCGAGGCTGCCGCCCTGGCCGCGGCCCGGGTCATGGGTTTGGGAGATAAGATGGCGGCTGACGGGGCAGCGGTGGCGGCGATGCGGCACCTCTTTGACTCCGTAGCCATCAGCGGGCAGGTAGTCATTGGCGAAGGGGAGATGGACGAGGCCCCCATGCTCTACATTGGGGAGCGGGTGGGGCTGGGCGGACCGGAAGTGGATGTGGCTGTGGATCCCCTGGAGGGAACCAACCTCGTGGCCAAAGGTCTCCCCAATTCCATCTCGGTGCTGGCCATCGCCCCCAGGGGTTGCCTGTTGCACGCCCCCGACATGTACATGGATAAGATCGCTGTAGGGCCGAAAGCGCGGGGCCGGATTTCCCTCCTCCGATCGGCGACGGAGAATCTGATGGCGGTGGCCGAGGCGCTGCAAAAGGAAATCCGAGATCTGACGGTGGTGATCCTGGATCGGGAAAGGCATGCCGACCTGATCAAGGAGGTCCGGCAGGCGGGTGCCCGGATTAAGCTCATCAGCGACGGGGATGTAGCACCGGCGGTAGCAGCTGCTTTCGGGGAGAGCGGCGTCGACATACTGCTTGGCACCGGTGGGGCGCCGGAAGGGGTGATTACGGCGGCGGCGCTCAAGTGTCTGGGGGGCGACATGCAGGCTCGTTTGCGGCCCCGGCATCCCCTTGAGATGAGGAGGGCCAGGGAGATGGGCCTTTCCGACCCCGACGAGGTTTTGACCATGGAAGACCTGGTAAAGGGTGATGACGTAATCTTTGCTGCTACCGGGATAACCGACGGAGACCTCTTGCGCGGAGTGCGGTACTTTAGCCGGGGGGCCCGCACGCATTCCGTGGTGATGCGGTCCAAGACTGGCACCGTCCGCTTCATCGACGCCCTGCATCACCTTGACAAGAAGCCCTTTTTCGGACAGAATTAAATCAAATCCGTATATGCATGTTTTACCCCCATGATGGAAAACCTGTTCAAAGAAATTGGTGCTTTGACACTCCGACAAAACCCTGTTCACCATCCTGACAACATGAACTCTCCGTGTGTCGACGTTATTACATCCCAAACGGCACCGTAACATCCCAGGCGACTACTGACGCACTGCGGTTATCAGTGGTTCACCGGGGCCTGTCCTCGGCCACCAGGATAAAGCTGCCGTCACCTTTGACTGCGTCGTGGCAGCCTGCCCAAAAGCCGTTCTAAAAAGTCTCTCAGACTCACTCCTGTTGCGGCTTTTCACGCTAGCGACATCAGCTACGCCTGCACAAATCCTTCTCCTTTTCACTGTCACGCAAATTTCCTGTGGGACGAAATACATAACGGGGTGAAAGCTATGAGTATAGACGATCTGGAATCATTGACTATGGCCGATCTTTACCAGTTGGCCCGGGAACTGGAGATTAGCGGCTACAGTACCATGCGCAAGAAGGAGCTGATCTATGCCATCCTGCGGGCCAGGGCGGAAAAGGACGGGCTGCTCTTTGCCCAAGGGATTCTGGAAATAATGTCGGAAGGCTTCGGTTTTCTGCGACCTTCCTATTACCATCCTACCAATGAAGACATCTATATCTCTCCCTCCCAAATTCGTCGTTTCGACTTGCGGACGGGTGACCTGGTCTCCGGGCAGGTTCGCCCGCCCAAGGATATGGAAAGGTATTTCGCCCTGTTGAAGGTGGAACTGGTCAATGGGGAAAACCCTGAGACAGCCCGGCAACGCCTCTATTTTGATGGTTTGACCCCTATCTTCCCGGACAAGAGGCTAACTTTGGAAAGTCAGCCAGAGGATCTTTCCGCCCGCCTCATTGATCTCCTCTCCCCCATCGGTCGGGGGCAACGCGGTCTAATTGTAGCTCCACCCAAGGCCGGTAAGACCATCCTTTTGAAGCGGATCGCCAATGGACTCACTGCCAATCATCCCGATCTGGTCCTCATGGTTCTCCTCATTGATGAGCGTCCAGAAGAGGTTACCGATATGGAGCGGTCGGTCAAGGGTGACGTCATCAGTTCGACCTTTGATGAGGTCCCCGAAAACCATATCCGGGTGGCAGAATTGGTTTTGGAGCGGGCCAAGCGTTTGGTTGAACACAAACGGGATGTGGTCATCTTGCTGGACAGCATCACCAGGCTGGCCCGGGCCTATAACCTGGTGGAGCCGCCCAGCGGGCGAACCCTCTCGGGTGGGATGGATCCCAGCGCCCTGCACAAACCCAAACACTTTTTCGGCGGGGCACGTAACATCGAGGAGGGTGGCAGCCTGACGATCATTGCCACGGCCCTGGTGGAAACTGGCAGCCGCATGGACGATCTCATCTATGAGGAATTCAAGGGTACGGGCAACATGGAGTTGCACCTGGATCGCAAGCTTTCTGAACGACGTATCTTCCCGTCCATCGACATAAAGCGTTCGGGAACCCGAAAAGAAGAACTCCTCCTCTCGGCTGAGGAACTGGAGACGGTCTGGATGTTGCGACGGGCCACCAACGTCCTGGGAACGGCCGAGGCTACAGAACTGATCCTGGACCGCCTGAAAAAGACCCGTTCCAACCGTGACTTCATCCATTTAATCCAGAAGGAGATGTCTCCTCCGATCCGATCTTAAGGCAGGAGACTGTTGAGAAATTTCGTTTTGAGTGGTCGGCGGGCCACTACCTCGAGGCGACAGCTTGAGAAAAAAGAGTCTAGAGTTTTCTTGGGGGTTGGGCCCAAATAAGAAGGACGAGAGGCATCGACTTGAGAAAACTTCGTGTTGTCAGAGAAGCCCTGTTGTGGTATAATCACTAAGTGACTTTGATCAAGAGGTGAATTACAAAAGTGAAGGAAAATATACATCCCCGCTATGAAATGACCACCATCACCTGCGCTTGCGGCGCCGTTTACCATGTGGCCTCAACCAAGAAGAATTTGAAGGTCGAGATTTGCTCTCATTGCCACCCCTTCTTTACGGGTCAGCACCGGATTGTTGATACCGGTGGCCGGGTTGACCGATTCAAGAAGAAATATGGTCTTTAATGTTCTTCCACTGTCTTTAATCACTAGATCAGAAAACAGCAGAGCCTGGCTCTGCTTTTTTGCCTTTGGAAAAGAAGGTGAAACCTTTGCCGAAGAGGTTTAATTATGGCGGCCAGGCGGTCATCGAGGGGGTCATGATGCGCGGACCGAGGAAGCTGGCCATTGCCGTCCGCCGGCCGGACGGGGGAATCACCGTCATGGAAGAGGAGATACCGGCTCTACTGAGCCAATGGCCCTTCCTACGCTGGCCCTTCTTCCGAGGTATCCTGGCCCTGGTGGAGGCTATGACCCTGGGTATTAAGGCCCTTCTCCTTTCGGCCAATGAGTCGCTGGCCGAGGAGGAGAAGATCGGCCAAAAGGAATGGGCTTTGACCGTAACGGGATCTATCATCCTGGCCCTACTGGTGTTCTTTGTCCTGCCGACCTGGCTGATTAATCTCCTCAAACCCCAGATCGGCTCCCATCCCCTGGCGCTCAACTTAACGGAAGGCTTAATCCGGATGTCCATCCTGGTGCTTTACATCTGGTCCATTGCGCGCATGAAGGATGTTCAGCGTGTCTTGGAGTACCATGGAGCGGAGCACAAGGCGATTTACGCCTATGAGGCGGGCGCGGAGTTAACGGTGGAGGCCGCCAGATTACGCCCCCGTAAGCACCCCCGTTGCGGGACCAGTTTTCTCCTCTTTGTGGTCCTGGTAAGCGTCATTGTCTTTTCCTTTTTCGGTTGGCCCAATCTCCTGCTGCGGATAGCCCTCCGCCTGGTCCTGCTGCCTGTGGTAGCCGGCATCTCCTATGAGGCCATCCGCCTGGCGGGACGCAGCCAACACCCACTGGTGAAACTGATGGTCCTGCCCGGCCTGTGGCTGCAAAACTTTACCACCCGGGAGCCGGACGACTCCCAGTTAGAGGTGGCCACGGCCGCTCTGCAGGCGGTGCTGACGGAAGAACGGGGTCTGGGAGACCACTGACGAACTACATTTTGAGTGGTTTAAGCGCCAAAGAGACGGCCAGGGCGAGACCGTTCAAAAAGCCCCAGATGCGAAGGAGACAAGGCTCCGAAGCGAGGCATATTAGAGGGTACGTTGAGCGAGGAGCGCCAGAGCGACAATATGCAATAGTAACGCCCCTTTAATAAAAAGGTTCTTTCTTGCAGATTGCGCCACACCGCAGATGGGGTTTTTTCAGCGGTCTACCCTGAAACAAACCAGCTATTTCCAGGGCGCCGCAGCCGTTTCATTACTCTTGGGCGCCGCCAAAAGGCGGCATGGGGTCTCCCAGGGAAAGAAGGTGTGATATGATAGAGAAGTTGGAAGGCCTGCAAAGGCGCTACGAAGAACTGGGTCAACTGATCGCCGATCCGGCCGTAATTGCCTCCATGACCCAGTGGCAAAAATATATGAAGGAACATGCCCGGCTGACACCGTTAGTGGAGAAGTTTCAGGAGTACAAAGGGATCCAGCAGACCCTGGAGGAAACCCGGACCCTTTTAGCGGAGGAAAGCGACCCGGAGCTCTTGGAACTGGCCCGGCAGGAAGTGGCAGATCTGGAGGCAAAGCGTGACTCCGCTGAGAGGCAACTGAAGGTCCTCCTTCTCCCTAAGGATCCCAATGATGAGAAGAACGTCATCATGGAGATCCGCGCCGGAACGGGGGGAGAAGAGGCTGGCCTTTTTGCCGGGGATCTTTTCCGGATGTACAGCCGTTTCGCGGAACGGCAAGGTTGGCGAACAGAACTTATGGATGCCAGTCCCACCGACATTGGCGGTTTCAAGGAGATCATCTTTGTGGTGGAAGGGAGAGGCGCCTACAGCCGCCTGAAGTACGAAAGCGGCGTCCACCGGGTGCAGCGCATTCCCACCACCGAATCGGGCGGGCGCATCCATACCTCGGCGGCTACGGTGGCCGTGCTCCCCGAGGCGGAAGAGGTGGAGGTGGAGATCAAACCGGAGGATCTCCGGGTGGACACCTTCTGCGCCAGTGGTCACGGTGGACAGAGCGTCAACACCACCTATTCCGCCGTCCGCGTTACCCACCTGCCTACCGGCCTGGTAGTGGCCATCCAGGACGAGAAATCACAGCTCAAGAATCGAGATAAGGCTTTGCGGATCCTGCGGGCGCGTCTTTTGGAGCAGGCCCAGCAGGCCCAACAGAACGAAATCGCGGCGGCCCGGCGGTCCCAAGTGGGAACCGGGGACCGGAGCGAACGGATCCGAACATATAACTTCCCTCAATCGCGAGTGACCGATCACCGCATCGGCCTCACCCTCTACCGTCTGGACATGATTCTGGATGGAGACCTGGATGAGATCGTTACTGCCCTCATTACCAACGATCAGGCTGAGAGGTTGAAGGCTACAGAGACGGAAGCTTAAGAAGGGTGGCGTTCCGCTGCTATCCACCGCGCGGCGGCCAACGGATCTGATTTAGAGACGCAGGGCTTCTTATTGTGCCGTTGCGTAGTCCCCGGGCACCAGTATGAAAAAGTCTGGAGCGGTGTTGGCCTTGGTCAAAATCGGCTCACACGACATCGGCCCAGACCCTCGCCGAAGCGGCGTTTTCATCCCTTGTGGGGCCGCGGGCGGCGGGGGGGACTACCCTGGAAGGGACCTGGCGCTATGGAGAACCAACTAACTCTCGGACAAGTCCTCCGGTGGGGAATAGAGGTCCTCCGGCGTTCCGGCCTGCCAGAGCCCCAGGGGGACGTGGTCTACCTCCTCTCCTTCCTGCTGGGTACCGATGGGGGTGGATTGTACCTTCGCCTACCAGATCCCGCTGCCCCGGAAATCCTCAAGGCCTTTCAGAGGGTCATCCGGCTCCGGAGACAACGCTGGCCGGCGTCATACATAACCGGTTGGCGGGAGTTCATGGGGATCAGATTCAAGGTAGATCAGCGAGCCTTGATCCCGCGTCCGGAGACGGAACTGCTGGTGGAGGCCGTCCTGGAGCTCATCACGTCCAAAGCCAGCCCTTTAACTCCTGCCGCCCGAGAAGAGATCAGCCAGGCCAACGTCCTGGTTCAGGACAGAGTGGCCAGGACGGATCCTTTGGCTCCTGACTCCGGGACAGGCCGGGGAGAGCGCTGGTGGGCGGTGGCCGATGTTGGTACCGGCAGCGGGGCCATCGCCGTCGCTTTGGCCCATTACTGCCGCCACTGTTTTGTTCTGGCCACCGATATCTCCCAGGAGGCTCTGGATTTGGCCGGGGAAAACGCCCGGCGAACCGGGGTGGGGGAAAGAATTCTCTTCCTGGCGGGAGATCTGCTGGAGCCTCTCTTTGATGCTGGGTGGGCCAATAAAATTGACCTGTTGGTTAGTAACCCTCCCTATATTGATGAGACAGAGATGGCCCTATTGCCGCCCGAGATAGCCAGGTACGAGCCTGCCTTGGCCCTGGATGGGGGGGCGCACGGATTGGAATTCTACCGCCGCCTTGCCCGGGGCTCACGGAGCTTGCTGAAGCCTGGTGGTGGATTGGCCTTGGAGATAGGCAGTGGGCAGGCCGAGGCCGTGACCAGTCTCCTGCGTACGGCTGGTTTCGAGGACCTGCAAGTCAGAAAGGATTACGCCGGGCATGACCGAGTGGTCCTGGCCCGGATGCCACTTCGAAAAAGTCTTAGGGGAGAAGGCCTTGCCAGTTCGAGTGATCCCAGTTGATCCAATGGAACCAGAAACCAGCGCCATCACTGAAGCTGCCCGGGCCATCCGGCGCGGTGAGCTGGTGGCTTTCCCGACGGAGACTGTCTATGGATTGGGGGCCGACGGCACCAATCCGCAGGCCGCGGCTCGAATCTTTCGGGCCAAGGGACGCCCACAAGATAATCCTCTCATCCTGCACGTGGCTTCGCCAGGGGAAGTCCTCCCTTGGGTGGAGGAAGCGGGACAGGAGGCCCGCCGCTTGATGGATCTCTTCTGGCCCGGCCCGCTTACCCTGGTCTTACCTCGCTCCCCAAGCGTCCCCGACATCATCACCGCCGGTTTGGCAACCGTGGCCGTTCGGATGCCGGCTCATCCCGTAGCCCTAGCCCTCATCCGGGCCAGCGGGGTGCCCATCGCGGCCCCCAGCGCCAATCTCTCCGGGCGGCCCAGCCCTACCAGTGCGGCCCATGTGCAAGCAGATCTGGGCGATGCCGTTACCATCATCTTGGACGGGGGAGGTACTGCCGTAGGCTTGGAGTCGACCGTCCTTGACCTCACCGTCACGCCACCAACCATCCTGCGACCCGGAGCAGTAACCTTGGAAGAACTCCAGCCGGTTCTGGGAGAGGTCGGGATGTTGCCGGAAGGTGGAGAGAAAAGAACTGGGCGGGAAACGGCGATGGCTGGCGGGAACCATATCCATCAGGGGGAAGGCCCGGCCCGCTCTCCCGGATTAAAGTACCGGCACTATGCCCCGCGGGCACCTCTCTTCTTGGTGGCGGGAGACTCTGCGATCAGCATTCCCGCTGGTCCCAGGGAAGGCCCAATGGGAGGGAAGGAAAGCTTGCCAGCTGCCGAGCCGGACCTCAGGTTCGGAGCGGTCGCCGGGACGAGGGAGGATCAGGGGGAATCTCGGCCGGATCCATTGGCCGCTAAGGTACTGCAACTGGCCCGGGAACAGCAATTGATTGGGAAAAAGGTGGGCATTCTAAGCAGTGTTGAGAATGCGCCCGCCTACGCCGGCTACGGCTTTACCATCCTGGTGGCTGGGAGCCGTCGACGGTTGCCGGAAGTGGCGGCGCGTCTCTTTGCCCTCCTGCGGGCCTTCGATGAAACTGGGGTCGACGTCATCATTGCCGAGGCTTACCCGGCGGAGGGCGTCGGTGCTGCCATCATGAACCGTCTAAGCCGGGCGGCGGAGGGCAGGGTACTGTGAGAGACCGCTGACGAGCTGCGTTTTGAGCGGATAACCCGCCTGGGAAAAGCCGCCATAGTTTGTACTGCGCTCGATGGTGATCGTACTTCTGGCGGCTTTAGCCCAATCGTTAGGCCAAGACCTCAAATCAGCCCAGATGCCATGGCGACAAGGCTCCGAGGCGAGGCGTGCCAGGTGGTACATTGAGCGAGGAGCCGCCGGAGCGACAATCTGCAATAGCAACACCCCTTTAATAAAAAGGTTCTTTCTTGCAGATTACGCCACACCGCAGATGGGTTGTTTTCCAGCGGTTTCCTGTGGGAGGGTTAACCACTACCCTGCAACAACCGGCTACTTCCAGGGTGCCGCTTTGGCGTTACCACTCCGCGGGTTTTCAACCACTTGGTGAAATCGCTTGGCCGGCCATGCCCGCTCCTCGCTACGCTGCTTCAACCGGTTATGGCCCGGCCAAGGGCAGTAGGAAGATCTTCCAGCGGTCAATGTGGCCGACGGCCTTTCGTGAAGGCAAGTTAGGGACGTATGGTTCTTACCAGGGGGTAGGTCAATGCCCTTTAACCTTCTCTTTGTCTGCACCGGTAACACTTGCCGGAGTCCCATGGCCGAGGTCATGATGCGCGATTTGGCCAGTGCGACGATTCCGGAAGGGGAGCTGGTGATTTCATCGGCTGGTACCGCGGCCTTCTCTGGAGATCAAGCCAGCCCGCAGGCGGTGGAGGCCATGGCCAGGAGGGGCCTGGACCTTAACGGCCATAAAGCCAGGCCGCTGGAGGAAGATCTCCTGCGTCAGGCCGACCTCCTCTTGACCATGACTCGCGGGCAAAAGGAGTACCTCATAGGAAAGTACCCCTGGGTGGCGGCAAAGACCTTTACCTTGAAAGAGTTCACCTCAGGGGCCGGGAATGACATCGCTGCTTCTGCGGACTCCCCCGGCGGGAAACGGTCTGATCCAGATAGGGAGGGACTGGACGTCTCTGACCCTTACGGGGATTCCCTCGAGCGTTATCTGGCCACGGCGCAGGAGATTGAAGAGCACTTGCGCCGGTTATTGTCGCGTTGGACAAGAAAAGGTTTTACGCGGACGGTGGAGCTTCCGTAGACTCGCCAGATTGCCGCGCCGACTACGACGGCACCATATTGCCGAACTACGATTTGGGGGCCAGCTTATCCTAGCCTCCCACTGCCAACTTACCGCTTCTAACTTTCTATTTCCGCAGTTGGCGCCACCCAAATGGGGTTTTTCAGCGGTCTCCTAGGTGATGATGCCTGTCCCCGATCTCCTAAGCCGCAAGGAGATTTCTGGCCCTACCTGACTCTCTTCTTACGATTCGGTCCTAAAGAAATGAATCCCGGTATCGATAAAACCATTAGTTGTCTTCTGCCCGAGGGAGGCCTGCGTCTGTTGTGGTCTGTTCAGGCCGAAGCTGATGCCCCTTGGGGGCGTGAGGAGGTCTGGAAAAGTCGCCTTGAAGCATCGTTTCGAGGAGACCGCTGAAACGGCAGTTTGTAAGCAGTTGCCCCGATGAGAAGTTACTGATTTACGTATCCGAAGATGAAACTAGCGAATTTAGCGGAACTTTATACCTGCCTAACCGGTGTCTAGGATGAAAGGAACGGTATCACTATGGATATGGCAACGATTCTGGGCCTAACCCTCGCGCTGGGGGCCCTGGTGATTTCAATCCTCATGGATGGTGGGAAACTCTCGTCCCTGGTCAGTCCTTCGGCTCTCCTCCTAATCATGGGCGGGACCTTAGGGGCAACCATCATTTCCTTTCCTATGGAAGAGGTGGCGAATCTCCCCAAGATCCTCATGTTGGTCTTCTTTAGCAAGAAGGCGGATGCCAAGGAGGCTATTGATCGAGTGGTATCCCTGGCGGAAAAGGCGCGCCGGGAGGGGCTTTTGATCTTGCAGGAGGATGCCAAAAACATAACAGACAAATTTCTGCTGCGTGGTCTGAATCTGGTTATTGACGGCGCCGACCCGGAGATGGTGAAAACGATTATGGAAACCGACCTGGCCTTTACCGAAAAAAGGCATAAGCGCGGGGCGGCCATCCTGGAGGCGGCCGGGGGATATGCCCCTACTATGGGCATCATCGGGACGGTTATGGGCCTGGTGCATGTCCTGGGCAACCTTGAGGATACGTCCAAATTGGGACCGGCCATCGCGGTAGCCTTTCTGGCCACCTTCTATGGTATTTCCACGGCCAATATCTTCTGGTTACCCATGGCTAACAAGTTGAAGGAGAGGAGCCGGGAGGAAATGCTGTTGAAGGAAATCACCTTGGAAGGAATCCTCTCCATTCAAGCGGGAGAGAACCCACGGATTGTCAGAGAAAAATTGGAGGTATTCCTGCCGCCCAAACTGCAAATGCGGCAGGAGGAAAAGGCGCGGGTGGAGAGAGCGGAGGCCTAGGAGCGTTCTGACGAACTGCGTTTAAAGTGGCTCTTGGTCAGGAGGTGAGGACCTATGCCTCGTCGCCAGGAAGAGCACGAGGGTGGGGGCGGTGGAGGACATGACGGCGGGGGTTCCATGCGCTGGCTCCTAACCTACGCCGATTTGATCACCCTGCTCATGGCCTTCTTCATTATCCTCTTTGCCATGTCCAAGGTGGATTCCCAGAAGTACGCCCTGTTGGCCAACTCCTTGAAGACGGCCTTCTTCGCCGGGAACTCCCTGGTGAGTCTCCCGGCCACCGGATATGTCCCGCCTGGGGGCTCCGCTGGCGAGGGTGGGGGTCCGACTCTGCAGGAGCTCGGGGCTGAGCTTTCCACTTCCCTCATCAAGATTGATCCCAAGTTGAAAGACATGCTCAAAATCACCGTCGATGAGCGTGGTCTTACCATCAGCCTGGTGGGGGCGGCGCTCTTTGATCTGGGAGAGGCCGGCATCAAGAAGGATGCCGAGAAGATCTTATCGGAAATCGCCCGGTCTTTATCCCAGGTCCCCAATTATGTCAGCGTCGAGGGTTCTACGGATGACCTTCCCATTAATACCACGGAATTTCCCACAAATTGGGAGCTATCCACCCGACGGGCCACCAACGTGGTGCGATTCTTCATTGAGCGGGACGGCATGAATCCCAAACGGTTCATGGCCGTCGGGTATGGTGAGTACCGCCCACTCTACCCCAACGACACCGAAGCGAACCGGGCCAAGAACCGTCGAGTGGATATCGTCATTCTTCGCCATTCTCCCGTCAACCCCCAGGAAACGGCCCCGAAGTAATCCTCCCCGCCGGTTCGGTGGCCGCAGTCGCCCGGCCGATCATGTTAATCTCGCGGACTCCCTAACCGTTGGGAGTCCGAATACTATTTCAAGCGTTTTTCTTTTAGGCTCGCCGGGCCGGTCAAGATGTGCTAAAATGTTTTCTGGGATCAGAAGGCTTTCGGCTCCAGCTAAGAAATTTCGCAGGCGGCAGGAAAAGATAAATTCGTCACGAATAGATAATTAGGAGACAGCTTGCGCCATGCTGACGGGGGGTTTTTCAGAGGCCTCTTAGGGAAGGGAGACATAGGTCTGGATGAAAGTTGCCCTTGGTGCCGATCACGGTGGTTACGCTTTGAAAGAATACGTCAAGAAGGTCCTCGCTGAAGATAGTGTTGAGTTTCACGATTTCGGTACGTTCTCCGAAGACTCTGTCGACTATCCTGACTATGCCCAAAAGGTGGCCGAAGAGGTGGCGGCTGGGAACTTTGAGCGGGGGATCCTCATCTGCGGAACGGGGATCGGGATGGAGATAGCTGCCAATAAGGTCCCTGGGGTCCGCGCCGCCCTGGTTCACGACGTTTATTCGGCGCAAGCTACTCGCCAGCATAATGATGCCAATATCCTCACCATGGGCGGACGGGTGATCGGCCCCGCCCTGGCCGGTGCGATTGTCAAAGCCTGGCTGTCCAGCCGCTTTGAAGGGGGACGGCACGCCCGACGGCTGGAAAAGATCCGTGCTCTGGAAAGAAAGTACAGTAGTGGAGAATGAGGTTGTCGGTTGAATCACGGTCCTGGGAACGCGGGCTGGCTATAATCCGAGTGTCTAAGGTCGATAACCCGTGAAGGTCCGCCATGACTTAAGGAGTCGACCATGCCTATTCTGACTATGGGGATGAACCATAAGACCGCCCCGGTGGAATTACGGGAGAAAATGGCCTTCTCCGGTTCAACGCTGGAAGAGGGGTTGGATCGGCTTTTGTCCTTTTCCCACCTTCAGGAGGTCGTCATCCTGTCCACCTGTAACCGCACAGAAATCTACGCGGCGGTGGAGAATCTAAAGGAAGGGCGCTTCGACCTGGCCGGTTTTATTTCCCGGGAAAAATCCTTGACGGAAGAGGATTTGGCGGCCCACTTTTACGTATTTCAAGGGCGGGAGGCCGTGGAGCACCTTTTTCGGGTAGCCTGCGGTTTGGACTCGCTGGTTGTCGGGGAGACTCAAATCCTGGGACAGGTGAAGGAGGCCTATCTGGCTGCGGCCAAGAGCCAGGCCGTTGGGAAGACCCTCCATAACCTCTTCAACCAGGCCCTTCGTGTGGGAAAGCGCGCCCACAGCGAGACCTCCATCAGCGACAACGCCGTGTCGGTCAGTTATGCGGCGGTGGAACTGGCCAAGAAGATATTTGACAACCTGGAGGGAAGGAAGGTTCTCATCGTTGGGGCCGGGAAAATGGGGGAACTGACGGCCAGGCATCTGGTGAGCTTCGGTGTCGTTGG